>JAZKIH010000037.1:0-77470 GCA_040384965.1 Bacteroidota bacterium
AGTCGCGTGTCCGAGGGGTTAGGAAGAGGTCTGCAAAACCTTTTACGGTAGTTCGAATCTACCCGCGACGTCAAGAAGGAAAGAGCTGGAAAGTATATATACGGGTATAATTGTTATGTTATAATGGTATTGTTACACTGTTATATGTGTAGCTACATTGCATTGATTTCCTTATATATACGGAACGTATGTTATTTAAATCTTCCGGCGAATTTTTACAAGCTTGTTCCTGCCTAAGTTTATTTCTATATTCATTTCTCAATCAAAGAATAAAACAATGAAACACAAGCTACTATTGTTATCTGCCTTGGTTATTATGGGGCTAAACTCGCGGGCACAGCAGCCCGGGGCGCCTTCAGGCAAACCATATGCTTATATTATTAAGGGAGGCCATGTGATCGATCCGAAAAATAATATAAATGAAGTGATGGACGTTGCTGTTACAGCCGGCACTCGTGCACAACCAGCCCGTCCGGCGATGCCAGCCCGTCCCGCTGAAGGTAATCGTCCGGCACGACCTGCTATCCCTGCCCGTGAAGCTGTTTCTGGAATAGAGGGGAAAGTGGCGCGTGTTGCTAAGAATATACCTGCCGATCAGGCTGACAGGATAATCGATGCCAAAGGTTTATATGTGACTCCGGGATTGATAGATCTTCATGTACACTTCTTCTGGGGACACGAGGGAAGCTATTTGAAAAATGCAGCAACTGCTCTTCCGGCGGACGGCTTTACCTTCCGCACAGGAGTTACAACGGTAGTTGATGCGGGCTGTACTGGCTGGAGAGATTTCGAACTTTATAAAAAACAAACTATTGATGCTTCGCAGACTCGCGTTCTGGCGATGCTGAATATAGTGGGAACGGGTATGGATGGCCGGGGTGAGAATAACATAGACGAAATGGATCCCATTAAGACTGCTGAGATGGCCAGGAAATATCCAAAAGATATTGTAGGCGTTAAGCTGGCTCATTTTTCTGGCCGCACCTGGGTTCCTACCGACCGTGCGCTTGAAGCCGGAAAACTTGCAAATATTCCAATTATGGTCGATTTCGGTTCGGCAGATCCTTACCTTCCTCTTGACTCGTTATTCAATGTCAAATTTCGCCCTGGCGATATTTACACTCATGCCTTCGGGGGGAATGGAACAGCTAGTCCTGACGGAAGAGAGTCCATTGTAGACATGAACGGAAAAGTAAAGCCTTATGTCTACAAAGCCCGGGATCGGGGAATCGTATTCGATATCGGCTTTGGTGGCGCTAGTTACCTTTATAACCAGGGTGTTCCAGCAGTTAAAGCTGGTTTTTATCCAACAACAATCAGTACGGATCTTCATACCGGGAGTATGAACGGACCTATGAAAAGCATGGAGAATATAATGGGATTATTTATCGCTACAGGAATGCCGTTGAAAGATGTTATTGCAGCGAGCACCTGGCACCCAGCTAAAGCGATCAAACGTGAAGAGCTTGGAAATCTATCTCAAGGCTCTGTCGCTGATATTGCCATCTTTAAAGTTACTGACGGTAATTATGGCTGGCCTGTGCGGGGCGGTAAAATTGTCGGAAAGCAGAGACTGCAAACAGAAATGACTATCAGAGCAGGTAATGTTGTTTATGACCTTGACGGTATCGGACAACCAGTTGGTCCGACACCTGATCCAGCTACAGGACGGTAAGACTAAAATGTCACAAACAAAAAAACACCTCCACTGGGAGGTGTTTTTTTATGCAATGTCATTTTTCAGAATCTAGCTCAATTTCTTTTTGAAAAAGTCGATTGTACGTTTCCAGGCAAGTTCTGCAGCTGCCTTATCGTAACGGGGAGTGGTATCATTATGAAAGCCATGGTTGGCGTTCTCATAAATGAAAACTTCATATTCCTTATCATTTGCCTTTAAAGCTTCTTCATAAGCTGGCCATCCTGCATTGATACGTGTGTCGAGTGAAGCGTAGTGCAGTTGCAGGGGAGCTTTGATCTTAGGTACATCCCCGATTGGTGCCTGGCCTCCATAATAAGGCACTGATGCAGCCAATGTTGGTATGCGCACAGCCATTGAATTGCAGATCCCACCGCCGAAACAAAAACCTACTACACCCACTTTGCCATTACAATCTTTGTGATTTTTAAGATAATCGTAGGCAGCTATAAAGTCTTCGAGCATTTCAGCTCCGTTACGTTTACTTTGCAAAGTACGTCCTTCTTCGTCGTTACCGGGATAGCCACCCAGTGGTGTCAGCGCATCCGGAGCAAGGGCGATAAATCCAGCCACAGCCGCTCTCCTTGATACATCCTCAATATATGGGTTCAGTCCCCGGTTCTCATGAACAACAATAATTCCCCCAAGTTTCTTTTTCGCGCCCTTGGGCTGCGATAGCAATCCTTTAATGGTGCCGGCCCCTTTTGGAGATGGATAGTTAATGTATCCCGATTTCAGGCGGCGATCATTAGGTTTAACCTGAACATTATCCTGATAATTGGGCATTAGGAAACTCATCAGCGATGTTAAGGTCAGCCCCCCGACGGCATAAACAGATAATTGCTGCATGAAAGAACGGCGGTCAATACGGCTGTGCGCATAGTCATCGTAAAGGTCAAACACTTCTTGTTTGATATCTTCTTTTTTGATTTGATCCATAGTAAAACTAATTTAAGGAAAATAACGGAGTGGTGCATGTTACTTCCGAGAACGATTGCACATTTTGTTTATTCCAACCTTAAAATATACCCGGCCATTGTTTTATTTTTATTTATAAAACAAAATATATGCACCGCAGAAAATTTATACAGCAAACCGGGACTGTGATGACAGGAGCACTTCTTACTGACAACCTGCTCGCGGCTGACCTGAATATGGCAAGTAAAAGAGTGGCAATGGTTGGAACGGGTATCCGCGGTACGTCGATGTGGGGTACAGAGCTAATCAAAGAGTTTCCCGACACTGTGCAATTTGTAGGGCTCTGTGATAAGAACCCAGGGAGAGTGGCGACAGCTAAACGCATAATGAAACTTAATTGCCCGACATATGTGGATGTAGATACTATGCTTAAGGCTACGAAGCCTGATATTTTGATCGTAACTACAATGGACAGCACACATCACGAGCAAATAGTGAAAGGGCTTGAAGCTGGCGCCGATGTGATTACTGAAAAACCGATGACAACTGATGAAAAAAAATGTCAGCTAATACTTGACGCAGAGAAGAAGAGTGGCAAAAAGGTATACGTTACATTCAATTATAGATATTCCCCACACCGGCAAAAAATATATGAGCTGCTTAATAGCGACGCTATCGGAAAAATAACATCTGTAGATTTCCACTGGTATCTGGATACTTCTCATGGAGCTGATTATTTTAGGCGCTGGCACAGAAAACGTGAGTTTGGCGGGTCACTTCTGGTGCATAAGGCAACACATCATTTCGATCTCCTGAACTGGTGGTTAAACTCCGATCCGCAGGAGGTACATGCTTTTGGTTCGCTTGAATTTTATGGGAAAAACAATTCGTTCAGGCACACTCACTGCCGGCCATGTCCGCATAAATCAGGGTGCAAATTTCATTTTGATATTACCAAGAACACGCGTTTAATGGAGCTTTATGTTGATAATGAAAAGCACGATGGCTATCTGCGTGACGGATGTGTCTGGAAAGAGGATATTGATATTTTTGATAAAATGGCCGTTCAGATCAAATACGCCAACAAGGTGCAGGTAAGTTACTCGTTAACAACTTATTCGCCGTATGAGGGATACAGACTTTCATTTAACGGAACCAAAGGAAAACTAGATGCGTGGATACATGAACGTCAACCATGGGAAATGGAAAAATACGACGAGATACAAGTGACGAAAATGTTTGGGAAAACCGAATACTTCAGAATAGATAATACCGAAGAAGGGCATGGCGGCGGAGATTCCCGCTTACGGAAACAATTGTTTAATCCAGGGGCGGATCCTTATAAACAAGGTGCGGGCTCCCGTGATGGAGCGATGTCTGTATTAATTGGAATCGCCGCAAGGCAAAGTATTGATACAGGCGTTCCGGTTAAAATTGGTAGTTTGACCTCTCTAAAGCCGCACCCAAGCAGGGAATCGTAGGGAAAAATTCAATTTTGGATTTCCTTTCCAAAGCTCATCACAGTATCGTATTCAAGGAAAGAGTGACACTCGCTTACGTTCGTTAGTTTCGTTCCTGTGGAGATGCAATCGTAGCATTTCACTTCAGAAATAAAAGTTAGCTTTGTACCGTGAAATTTCTCGCAATCCTTTTATCGGTAGTCATGCTTGCGATGGCTTTTGATCTATGTCTTGATGAAGATTCTTGTGGAGAGAGCTGTAATACGGAGCTTTCGGGCCAGGAAGACCGCACCACATCTAATGACGATGCTATATGCAGCCCTTTTTGCCACTGCGTAACCTGCCCGTTTTCTATTCTCTTGCCGTCTAAAATATCGTCTATTCCTAAAGCCGCTTCTTCGCAGCAGAGATATACCGATATCTCCGAATCAGTTACACTGAATGTGAAAAATGCTGTTTGGCAACCTCCAAAAGCTGCTTAAATAAATCATTTAAGTCGAATTTCTTACATTTAAAATAATAAAATGAAACAGTTTTTTTTGCTGCTTTTGGCTTTGGCGTTTTCCTATGATGCTTTTTGTCAAAACAGTTTTACTACAGTCATAAAAGATTCACAGACGGGCGAGGCATTAATCGGCGCGACCGTTAATATTGCAGGTCTCCGGAAATCTTCCTCAACGAATGAAATAGGACAGATAACATTCTCAGATATTCCAGACGGAAAGCACCTTCTGGAAATACGCTATATAGGTTATGTAACGCGGCAAGATTCAGTGTTTTTGCCGCTCGTGGCTGCTGAACCAATACTTTTTACTCTCGAACCAAATGACGGAGAAGAACTTGACGAAATTATCGTCTCGACAACCCGAAGCAGCAGAACGATAGACAATATTCCCACCCGTATTGAAGTAATAGCCGGAGAAGAACTGGATGAAAAGGGTAATATGAAACCTGGAGATATCCGGATGGTTTTGAATGAAAGCACGGGTATTCAAACTCAGCAAACGTCAGCAACAAGTGCAAATGCATCAATACGAATACAGGGATTGGATGGGCGATACACTCAGATACTCAAAGATGGATTTCCGTTATTTTCAGGTGCTGCCAGCGGTCTTGGATTATTGCAGACGCCACCCCTGGACTTGAAGCAGGTGGAGGTAATTAAAGGGTCTGCATCTACATTATATGGAGGAGGAGCCATTGCGGGACTTGTAAATCTGATCAGTAAAACCCCGCGCGAGGAACGAGAATTGAACTTTCATTTTAACGGAACATCTGCGGGAGGATTAGATGTGAATGGTTTCTATGGTGAAAGATTCGGGCAAGTTGGTTTGACGGTTTTCGCGGCGAGAAATAGTAATTCAGCTTATGCTCCCGGAAATATTGACTTCACTGCAATACCCCAATTTACCCGATATACTCTGAATCCAAAGCTATTCCTGTATTTCGATGATAAAACTTCGTTGAATGTTGGACTTAACAGCAGCTTTGAGGACCGTACGGGTGGTGACCTTCATTATATAAAAGGCGAAGGCGACGCCAGTCACAGCTTTTTTGAAACCAATAATACAGATCGATTGTCAAGCCAGCTCTCTTTTAAACGCCGTATAGGTCAAAACTCTGAGTTTACCTTTAAAAACAGTGTAAGCTTTTTCAACAGGAAAATTACTGTTCCAGGATATTCCTTTGAGGGAGTACAATACGGGACATTTTCAGAAGCTAGTTTCTTTACCGGAAGCGAAAAAGCAGAATGGGTTGCAGGAGTTAATCTTTGGACCGATCAGTTTCGAGAGCAGAAAAAAACGGCTGTTCCTTTAAGGGATTACATGCAAACCACGTTCGGAGGTTTTATTCAAAACAATATCCATGTTGCTGATTGGCTGGAGTTAGAATCAGGCTTACGCGGAGACTATGTCCTGGATTATGGTTTTTCTCTTCTTCCCCGCATTTCTGCATTGATGAAGCTAAATAATAAACTTACCTCGCGCATTGGGGGAGGAATGGGTTATAAAACACCCACTATTTTCACTGAAGAAAGTGAACGGCTGCAATATCAAAATGTTCTCCCTATTTCTTCCACTCTTAATATACTTGAAAAGAGCTATGGCGTGAATTGGGATATTAATTATCGGACTTCGTTGACAGAGCAGGTGACTTTCAGCATTAACCATCTTTTCTTTTATACCCTGTTGAATAATCCTCTGATAATGGAACAGAATACAACGGGTCAACTACAGTTTAAAAATTCCCCGGGGCATATGGATACCAAAGGGATGGAAACGAATGTAAAGTTAACCTATAATGATTTCAAGCTTTTTATTGGCTACAGTCTCACCGATGCGAAAATTCATAATGGGAAAATCTTGACGCAAAACCCACTGACAGCAAAGCATCGGCTAAATAATGTGCTAATGTATGAAGTGGAGGAGAAATGGAAGCTGGGCTTGGAAGCATATCATTACAGCAAGCAAATACTAAACGACGGGACAAATGGTAAACCTTATTGGATCTTCGGTGTTATGGCTGAGAGGCTTTGGGAGAACTTTTCGATGTATATAAATTTTGAGAATTTTACGGATACGCGTCAAACTCGTTTTGATAGTATATATTCCGGGAGCCCTTCAAATCCGGTATTTCGTGATATTTATGCACCTTTAGATGGATTTGTAATTAACGGTGGTCTAAAAATCAGACTATGAATCAGGTAGTAGAACAGCGTTTGGAAGCTAAGGGGGTTAAGCCTACGGCGATGCGGAATTTAGTTCTCAATTACCTTAGCAGACAACCATCGGCTGTAAGCTTAACAGAACTCGAAAAGGCGCTCGCGCCAGTCGACCGAATTACCGTTTACCGGACATTGAAAACTTTTGAAGAGCATTGTTTAGTACATTCGATTGATGATGGAACTGGGTCTGCGCGTTATGCTTTATGCAAAGAAGATTGTGACGATTCCCCTCATCATGATCTTCATATCCACTTCCACTGTGGTCATTGCAATGAAACGTATTGCCTTCCCAAAACACTAATTCCTCCTATTGCACTGCCGGAAGGGTTCAAACAAAATGAAATGAGCTTACTTGTAAAGGGGATATGTCAAAAGTGTTCAATCTAAGTTTGCAATTCCATTGCATGCTGTTATACCCTTACTTTGTATAATGATGAAAGGAAATACAAAGACTGCTGAATGCTGTAGCCATGAACAGGATGAAAATGTTAAACATCAGTCGGCTGAACCTTTCGGGGATACCGGCCATGATGATCATGACCACAGTCATGGAGAACCCGGCTGGAAATCTCATTTAACACTACTGACATCACTCGCGATATTGACCATAATGCTAGTTCTGGAATATGGGTTCGCTATCGTATATCCCGACACTACAAATCTTATAATTTATGGTGTAGCTTATTTACTCGCAGGGTGGGAGGTTCTTGATCTTGCGTTCAGAAAACTCAGACGCCTGGATATTTTCAATGAGTTTTTTCTGATGACCGTTGCAACTGTTGGGGCATTTATTATTGGCGAATACAGTGAGGGTGTTGCAGTGATGGTTTTTTATTCTATTGGAGAGTGGTTTCAGGAATCTGCTGTAAATCGTGCAAAGCAAAATATTAAAGCTTTACTAGATGTTAGGCCAAATGAAGTAACTGTCTTAAGGGGTGGGATAGAATCGAGAGTTGATCCTGCAACTGTAGAGTTAGAAGAACATATTCTGATAAAGCCGGGTGAAAAAGTCGCGCTTGATGGTCGCCTTGTCTCTGAAAGTGCGTCATTTAACACCGCCGCTTTAACTGGCGAAAGTAAACCGGATACTAAATATGCGGGTGAGTCGATACTTGCCGGAATGATAAACTTAAACACTGTCGCGGAAGTCGAAGTGACTGCTTTGTTCAGTGATAGTAAGCTCAGTAAGATATTATCAATGGTTCAGGATGCGACTGCACGTAAGTCCCAAACTCAGCTATTTATATCCAGATTTGCGAAAGTTTATACGCCAATCGTATTTTTTTTAGCCCTGGCAGTTTGCTTCCTGCCATATCTGTTTTTAACCGAGTACAATTTCAATGACTGGTTCTATCGGTCGCTGGTATTTCTGGTTATCAGTTGTCCTTGTGCCCTGGTTGTTTCAATTCCGCTAGGGTATTTTGGCGGCATTGGGTTAGCATCAAAGCACGGTATATTATTTAAAGGTGGCAATTTTCTCGATGTCATGACTAAAGTCAATGTGGTAGTGATGGACAAAACCGGAACCCTCACAAAAGGCATATTCAAAGTTCAGGCAGTTGTTGCAGGAGATATTGGTGAAAAGGAACTCATCAGGCTCACTGTCGCGTTAGAAAATAACTCCACTCACCCGGTAGCAAAGGCGATTGTAGAATATGCTCAGAATATCGTGAAAGCCAAAGCTGAAAAGGTAGAAGAAATAGCTGGATATGGTTTAACAGGCATTGTGGAGGGAAAAAAGATTCTTGCAGGAAATGTAAAGCTCTTAAATAAGTTCTCTGTAGACTATCCCTCAGAAATCGATAAAATCACAGACACGGTAGTTGTAGTTTCTGTTGATGAGGTTTATGCAGGCTATATAATCATCTCCGACGAGATAAAAGAAGATGCCGCCCGGACTATCCAGGACCTTCATAGACTGAACATTAAAACTTTTATGTTATCGGGCGACAAACAGAGTGTGGTGGACAATGTTGCAGAGCAGCTTGGTATTGATACTGCTTACGGTGATCTCTTGCCTGAGGATAAAGTCAAAAAGGTAGAGGATATTAAAAACTCGGGATCTTATTTAGCATTCGTGGGCGATGGCGTTAACGATGCACCTGTTGTCGCTTTAGCAGATGCAGGTATAGCAATGGGTGGTTTGGGTAGCGACGCAACTATAGAGACCGCTGATATTGTAATCCAAAATGACCAGCCTTCCAAGATAGTTTCGGCGATCCTGATAGGGAAAATTACCAGAAGTGTAGTATGGCAAAATATATTCTTGGCCATGGCAGTTAAACTAGTCGTACTGGCCCTTGGAGCTGGAGGTGTGGCCACACTGTGGGAGGCTGTAATCGCAGATGTAGGAGTGGCTTTATTAGCAATCCTAAATGCCGTTAGAATTCAGAAAATGCGTGTTTAAAAGCGATTTTCCCCATTGTCTTCCTATTGTAATCTCTCAAATCAGCTCACACCTAAAGGGTTATTTATGCGTTATATAAGAGTAATTAAAAACGCACACACCTAAATTATAGACATATGAGAAAAGGATTGAAATTAAGCACCATATTAGGAATTATAATGCTTACTGTTGCGACTTTAAGCTTTAGAAATACTACTTCAGAAAATGATGTTAATTCCAATAAATTAGGCAATTCAGAAGTTAATAATACTAAATCCTCTCAGGAGGTTTTTAATGATTACGCTTTGTCAGTATACAATTTAACAGGTTTGGGAGCAACCGGGTTGGATTACAAAGTCTTCCTTAAAGGTCTTACTGGTTATCAAAATCTTAAAGGCCTGAATTTGATACCGGAAACTAAGGCAATACTTTCAGTAGTTGATCTTTCAATGCCGAGTACAGCCAAAAGGTTATGGGTTATTGACTTGAGTGCGCATAAGATTTTATTTAATACCCTTGTCGCACATGGACGTGGAAGCGGAGAAAAGATGGCGGAAACATTTTCTAATACCCCATCTTCTAACCAAAGCAGTGTTGGGTTTTACAGTACAGCAGAAGTTTATAATGGCAAACATGGTCGTTCCCTTAGACTCGACGGTTTGGATGCAGATTTAAACTCTAAAGCAAGAGAAAGAGCGATAGTTGTTCACGGAGCTGATTATGTTAGTCAGGATGTTATCAATTCGACAGGCCGGTTGGGAAGAAGCCAGGGATGTCCCGCACTTCCGATGGAATTATTCAGTGATATAATCAATGATATCAAAGGAAATACTCTTCTTTTCATCAATGGGCAAGGAGTTGATAATTCAGAATACCTGCAGGGAATTGCAAAAGATGTTGATCTTGCGAAGATTGGAACTGCAAAGGTTCAAGTAGCTAAAGCGCAGATCTAATATTATTTCTCAGTTAATAGTAGAACGGCGGCTCCAGAAAATGAGGGCTGCCGTTTTTCATTTTTAACAAATCGTGGTACTAGTGTTAGTAAAATAAACTAGAGCGCTTCTTACGCCCTGACTTCTACCAAAGCAGGATCTGCCGAAATTGGATTTGTTTCTTCAGCCAGGTAAGAATCCCGAACCATCTTTGCTGTCTTGTGGCTACCTGTGTGACTCCATCCTGGAGGCATTATTAAATAAAGAAATTTATTCTTCAGACCCGGTGCAGATGCAATATCTCTTCCGAGGCAAATAAATTCGCCGAAATAAACATCCCACAAACTGTTGGGATTCATCTGCCGGGTGATGCCATATTCAATTTTCATGTCCATTCTTTCATCCTGATAAGTTTTAAAAACCCTGTCCCAAATATTTAGCAGATTGCAAAAGTTGGTGTCCATATATAATGGATTTTTAGCATGATGTACACGATGATGTGAGGGAGTGAGTAATATTGGTTGTAAGAATCCAAGCCTGGCATCTTTGAGAACATTGTCCCCTATATGTATAAAAGATCCCCAGAAGCCATCGATAAACATGATGAAAAATAGCAGGCCGGGGTTCACTCCGAGAAGTATGCATATTGACGTTCTTACAACATCGGCATACGGCGCTTCCAGAAAAAAGTGAGCGAAGTTAACGGAAAGATTCATCTGCTGCGGTGCATGGTGTGTAGAATGAAGACACCATAGAATTCTTACTTTATGACCAAAATAGTGATATGCGAAATGGGCAAGTTCCCATACGATGTATCCATAAATGATCCAGTACCATGTAAAAGTTGTTGTAATGATCGCCCATGGTTCCAATAAACCAATGCAATATGCTACCGCAGCTATGGAAATAAACCTTGATATAAAACGATTCGCCACGAATATGAGAAACGGAATTTTATATTCATCAATCTTGAAACGTTTATAAAAAGCGCCTCTGAGAAGTTCTATAACAAGCAGCAAGGGTATTACAGGCCCAAGGATATTTCGTATGCCATCAAAAGTGGACAAAGAGCTATAATCTCCCGACTGCACAATCTTAATTATACCTCCAAAGCCAAAGAAGCCAATCAGTTCATTGTATAGGGTTTCCAATATATCCATTGTTTCAAGATTTAACAGAATAAGTTATAACACTCTTATAAATATCGTTTTTTCCAGGCTTGCATCATGTAAACGTTTATCGCCCACTGATCCGCAACAGGTTGATTGGTAAAAGGAATAGTTGGCATATAGCTCGGAGGCCCAAATTCCGTGAGCATGGTCAACGCCCTGCCCTGGGTTTTTTTAAGTGCAACCACCTTATCCCACCAGGCGAAATGCGCTTCAACTGCCGACTTCCACTCGGGAGCGCGCGGGTCGCCCACCTGCGGTCCCTCAGCATGCCCAACCCTTGAATGAACATGGTCCGTTCGGGAAATTGCCAAGTCAACTGTTTCCGGCTGATCTTCCAGCAAGCTTTCGCTTACATTACACCAGTGGGAAATATCGAGTGTGACCCTCAGATCTGGATTTCCTTCCAAGTAAGGCAGTGAAGCCGGGGCCGAGTAAAGCATTCGTGACCGATGAGTCTCATGATATATAGGCACTCCTGTTTCCCTGGCGAAACTTACAGTTGAATCAATGAATTTTTTGTTGTCTTCGTATTTAAAAAAATCCTTTCCTGAATGAACATTTATGTACAGAGGTTTCTGGTGTTTATTATCTACTGCTTCCTTTAAAACTCGTTTGAAAGTAGCAAGCTGAATGCCCGGATCAGGCTCATCGCCACGACAAAGAAAGCCCACATCTAATTTTTCTTGCTTCAAAGCGGCAAATAGTTCATTAGCAATGTTGTCAGCCCACAAAATTTCGACCCCATCGTATCCATCGTGTTTAGCCTTTTTACAGAAATCAGTTATAGAGCCGTTAAATCCCCAGTAAGGAGCCATTATTTTCAGAGAAAACCCCGGGGATATTCTTTCAGAAGTTTGGGCGGGGGTACCGAATAAATCAAGCGATGTTAAAAATAAAGCCGTAGTTGCTGTAACGCTATTTTCAATGAAATTCCGGCGACTGTAACTCATATTTACGGATTAAATCTGTAGTTAAATTACATCATTTTCCCGTAACTATTCAACTAATGTGGAGGGAATTGAATCAAAACCAAGTCGTAAGGCCAGCAGGAAAGGAAGTTTAGCGGACGACCATCATTGTGTTTATCGATGAATATTCAGGCTGAAGTAAAAGGTAGAACCGAAATTTTCCTCGCTCTTTAATTCGATCTTGCTATCGTGAAAACGCAGGATTTCGGAGACAAGATAAAGGCCGATTCCAAATCCAGACACCATTTGAAGTTTGTCGTTATTTGCCCGGTAGAAACGCTCAAAGAGCCGGGTTTGATCTTCTGGCCTAATTCCAACACCTTCGTCAGTAACAGAGATTGTAGCTTTTCCCCCTTGAGTTTTACACTCTATGGTGATTTTTCCGCCGTCAGGTGAATATTTTATAGCATTGCTGAGCAGGTTGTTTAAAACCTGGCCAATTTTGTCACGATCCGCATTGACGTCCACATCCTTGCAATCCAAAAGCTCAATCGTATGTTTCGACGTTAAAAACTGCAGATCGCTGGCAACTTCCTCTGCCAATTGATGGAAATTAAAAGGAACTTTATGAAGCGGAACCTTACCTTCTTCTAACCGTGCGACACTTAGGAAATCGTCGATCATGGAGGTCATTTTCTTGGCTTGAACGTGAGTCCTTGTAAGCGCATTTATACTAAAACTCTCATTTTCCTTTTGTGCTCTCGCTAGTAAAAGCTGGACATATGAATTGATTGTTGTAAGTGGTGTTTTAAGCTCATGGCTTACCATAGCTACAAAGTCATTTTTCCGCTGCTCTTCCAGCTTTTTTTCAGTTATGTCCCTAACTATTTTAGAAACTCCGGTAATTACACCCTGGTTGTTTCTTATCGGCGAAATCGTCACAGAAACATCGAGGAGTTTGTTATTTTTTGTCAGTCTCTTGGTCTCGAAATGTTGGACACGTTCACCGTTTTTTAATCGTGAAATTATTTCCGGTTCCTCTTGCTGGCGATCCTGTGGAATAAGTTTATAGATGGTTTCACCTACTATCTCGTCTGCGGTATAGCCGAACATTCGCTCAGCTGAATCGTTCCAGCTTGTGATTACACTTTCCAATGTTTTACTAATGATCGCATCATCTGATGATTCGATGATTGCTGCAAGTTTTGCGCTCTTTTCTTCAGCTTGTTTAATATCGGTGATGTCGAGAGCGATCATTAAGCCAGCCTCTACTTCATCGTTGTAGTTCCTGATGGGTACAAAATGTACCATGAAGTTTTCTCCTGTAGCTGCCTGCCTTTCGGCGGAGAAATTTTCTCCAGCCATCACTCGCTCATATAAATGTTTGGTAGCTTCATAACGTTCAGGTGGAGCAACTTCTGTGGGATGTTTGCCTGCGTAATCCCGGCTATCATACCCCATCTTCTCCATCAAGTCGCCCTCTACCGCAATAAAGCGATGGTCTTTGTCGACCATTATGATGAGCGATTTCGGGATGTTAAGAGCAATCGATTTAAAGAGTTTTTCGCTGCGTTGAAGGTTATTCTGTGTTAAGGTTAGCTCATCTATCGAAACAGCCAATTCTTCATTTACTGCTGCTAATTCCTCGTTAGTTACTGCATATTCCTCGTTTGCAGCCGCCAACTCTTCACTTAACGACTGGAATTCAGCCGCCTTTTCTTCAAGAATTTTCCTGCTCTGCACCTTTTCAGTTACGTCCACAGCAACAATCATAATAGCATCGACTTTACCCTCTACATCCCGCAATGGTTCATAAACAAAGTCCAGATATACTATTTCGTTTTTGCCATTTCTTATCAGGTTGACTTGATGTTCCCTGGCTTGATAAGTCTCGCCCGTTTCTAAAACTCTGTCGGTAATGTCGGAGTATCTTGCGGCAGCTTCAGCAATTACCTCCCAATACGGTTTTGTCTTAAACGCTTCTCGTTCTTTTCCCACGAGGTCCAGAAAAAGATCATTAATTTCTTCCACCATCAACGGCCGGCCTTTTATAATACACATACCCACAGGTGCCTGTCTAACCATGTTTCGGATATTTTGCCAGCTGGCCTTAAGGTTTTCTATCGCATGAACTTTCTCAGTAGTCTCAATACAAATTACCAGGATGCCGCCTATTTTGCCTTGTTCATCCCGAATAGGGCTGTAAGAAAAATCAAAATAACATTCTTCAATGTATCCGTTCCGATTGAGCGGAACCATAAAGTTTGGAAAACCGACGGCCTGTCCCTGCATCACTCCATGAAACATAGGGCCAATTGTATTCCATATTTCCTCGTAAGTCGTGCTTGCTTTCCCGCCCATGGCTTGCGGGTGTTTCGACTCACCGTTTATAGGCCTGAATGCATCATTATATAACTGAATGTAATCGTCGCCCCAGCATATTAAAACCGGAAAAGTGGTTGTCAGCATCATACTGACTGTTTGTTTTAATGCCGAAGGCCATTTATCAGGGCTGCCAAGCGGACTAACCGACCAGTCAAAAGAACGAATTAACTCGCCCATAGCGCCGCCGCCTGCTAAAAATTGTTGTTCGCTGTTCGCTGTTTCAGACATTTAAAGATAAAGGTAGTTTTACAAAGCTTTGGGGGTAAAAATAGCAAAATGTTTGAACCACTTAAGTTTGGAATGTCACAATTACAACCCTCCTTATTTGAGGACAAGCAATTTTCCTAGTATTTAAAATGCTTTTTCATCGCTCTCTGATAATCTGCCAGAGCCAGTTCAGGCTCAGGAATTTCCGGATGCCATAATTTTTCCCATTCGAAACTGTAATAACCTTTGTATCCATCTTTTGATAAGATGTCTATTGCCTCAAAGATAGGCACATCCCCCTCGCCAAGAAATACATACTGCAGTTTATCCCCAGGGAGCAATTTGGCGTCCTTGATATGTGTGTGCCTAATATATTTTTTCAGCTTTTTATAAACCACCGAAGGCGCTTCTTTAGTTTCGGTCCACATATTTGAAATGTCCCAAACTAGTGCAACATTCGGATGATCTGCTGCCTTCATAGTTTTTAAAACGTCATCCGAATGAGAGAAGTCCCCATGTGTTTCCATTAGTACGGTAACATTTCGGGTTTTAGCATACTCGCCTAACGTTCGCAAACCATCTGCGACGTATTCTATTGTTTTATTCCTGTCCTGATCCTTGGGGAATTCATTTGGAAAAACCCGTACGAAAGGACAGTTGATCTGCTGAGCCAAATCGATAAAAGACTTCGCTTCCTGCATGTGCTTCTCCCTCACAGGACCATCAGGCATGTGAAATGCTGCTGACGCACCGAGGTTGACAAATTTCAACCCTTTCTCTTTCATCGTAGCCAGTGTTGATTCCATGTTTTCCGGGCTATTGAATTCTACTGCTTCGGGCAGATTCATCTGCCGATTTATACCGCGAATCTCTAAACCCTTGTAATTATGAAGCACCGCAAAATCAATTGTTTGTTTTAGCGTCCAGTCGGGGCAGGCGATCGTAGAAAAAGCTAAGAGCGGCTTATCCTTCAAAATGATAAACGATGAACTTGTGATTGAGGCTGCGATTAAAATGGCCGAATTCTGCAGGAATTCCTTTCTGGTATAAGTCATGCTTACGAACGTTTTATGGAAATATAAATTTCATGAAACGAATCGATAAGTACGCTATGATTTTTGTAAAGTTTAAGGAGTTAAAATATATTTCTTTCTAAAATTAATTATGAGATAAAAATCGAAATGTTTAAAGCAAATTTGTGGTCTTCGATTTTCGAGCTTATTTGATTGCTCGAAAGGAATTTATACCTGTTTTTAATCATTTAAGGAAAGAGGGGCGGAAAAGTAAAACAATCCATTATAGGTGATGTATTTTATCTAACTAACTACTAAAACTAAAACCATGAAACAATTAACCAATTATTGCATCATTTTTCTGTTGATGGGCAGCTCTTCACTATTTGCACAGCAGGACACCAGTACGCGACGGACAAACACCCGCGGAGATCAGAACACAAGTATCAGAACGACATCGCAGACAAATGTTCCCCGAAATCAGCGTCAACCGATACCTACAAGCCCTTATCGTCCCACAGATCCAATCGGATCTGATCAGCCGGACGTTTTGCTTGATGTTCCTCATCTGTCAGTTGAAGAAATTACAGTCGAAGTAGAGAATCTTAAGGCAAACCTTTCTCTCGACGCGCGAGTGGCTAGCCTGGTCCAATTAAAGGCCGGCGTAGATATCGGCATTGATAAGGTGAAGATCGGGATCAAAGGTGTACAGGCAAGTGTATTGCTTATAGTTAGACTTGATAATGTGAGAGCTATTATCGACAAAACCCTGACCACTCTGGATAATAATCCGCAATTGGTTACCCAATTGCTTCAAACCGTAGATAACACCGTTAATACTGTGGGTGGCGTTGCTAATACGGCTCTGGCGCCAGGTGGTGTCTTGAGTCAAACTATAAATACCCTTGGCCAAACCGTTCAACGTACTCTGGACACTACCGGAAATATTGTAGAAAAAACCCTTGATACTACAGGCAAGGTAGTGAGTTCAAATTCAGTGGGAAAACTGCTTGAGCTACCGGTTATCAGCCAAACTACAAATGCGGCGGGAAATGTAGTCAAGCGTGTTCGCGACACTTCTGGGGCTGTGCTTGAATATACATTGGATTCTGCCGGAAAAATACTTACTTCAAGGGTAGTGAGCTCAGGTCCTGCAACAAATAAATAATTTGTCCACCTAAAGCCTTTTGTCTATTCTTTCTAACGGAATGACAAAAGGCTTTTATTATAACCTTAATGTATCTTTCTTGAAAGAAATTTACCATTATGGATTTAACAGCTAACTTTAGGCTTAATTAAATCTTTTATTATGAAAAAATATAGTTTTCTGTTGTTAATCTTAGCAGTATTGGTTTCGTGTAAATCACAACCGTCAGCGCAAGGTCAATCATCTGGCAGAGTTGATGTTGAAGCGAAATTAAAGGAGCTCAATGTTCAATTATCGCCGGTAGCACCATCTACAGCAAGTATCGTTAAAACCGTAAGAATCGGCAAAATGGTTTATACTTCAGGTCACGGACCGGATAAACCAGGTGGTGGCCAGATTTTCGGTAAAGTAGGGGGTGACCTTACATTAGAGCAGGGCCAGGAAGCCGCAAAGCTTACAGGAATAGCGTTGCTTTCCAGTCTAAAAGCTGAAATAGGCGATCTGAGCAGAATCAAGAGAGTTGTTAAGGTATTCGGATTAGTAAACTGTACACCTGCTTTTACACAACAGCCACAGGTGATGAATGCTTTTTCTGATATGATGGTAAAGATCTGGGGCGAAAATGGAAGACATGCTCGTTCAGCTGTTGGTACGAATGCATTGCCAAATAATATTGCGGTTGAGATCGAAATGATTGTTGAACTGTACTAAACAGATATTTCAGTGAGACTTTGACCTGATTTAATATAGAATATATGAAAAAAATGTTTGCAATTTTCGTCGTTGTTTTGCTGGGATTATCTGGTGTGAGTAATGCTCAAATAGTGTTAAAACCTGGTGATAAAGCACCTGATTTCCTTTCTAAGGACCAGGATGGGAAATCTGTTTCCCTAAAGCAGTTTAAAGGTAAAAAAGTTGTTTTGTACTTTTATCCGCGGGATAACAGCTCCGGCTGTACCGCACAAGCTTGCAGCTTAAGAGACAATATCTCGGAATTGAAGAAACAGGAATATACCGTTTTGGGTGTTAGCACAGACGATGAAGCATCTCACAAAGGATTCATCGAAAAGAACGCTTTGCCTTTCGCTCTCATTGCAGACACAGATAAATCTATTCACCAAAAATATGGTGTATGGACAGAAAAAGAAAGAAATGGCGTAAAGGCTTTTAGCACTACGCGCACCACTTTTATTATCAATAAAGATGGTTTTATTAATAATGTGATCAGAGAGATTGATACCAAAAATCACGCTGGCCAAATATTAAGTTTGAAGCTATAAAAAAAGGTGATTGCCAAGTTCACTCTTGGCAATCACCTTTATAAGTTGTTGAGTTTATCTAGCTAGCGTCACAACTGGCGCTGATGAATAAGATCTACGACATTTTAAACACATGTCGCTTAGCCGACCATGTTCCCTCACCGTATTCTCCTACACTTAGATGACCTTGCAGCGTATCGCCTGTAAGTTTTCCATTGAAAAAAGAGTGAACTCTGGCTCCGTCAACACCATAGGTACTTCTGATGACGACATCATTTCCATTGATCGTTCCCACCAGATCACGGGAGCCAATATGGCCAATATACGTACCCTTTAATTCGTTTCCTTTTTGCTGAATCATGAATGTCTGATTTACTGTAGCAGCATAATATTTCGTCTCCACATCCCATTGCCCGCTTAGATCGGCAGCCGGAGGTCCGCTGGGGCGGGAAATGGCCTGAGGTTTAGCAAGAATTTCGTAAAGCCTGTTTGCAACAATTTTTTCATCGCCGTCATCCATTTGTGATGCGTCAACGGATACACTTGTTCGTTGGTTCGGCTGAAAATAACTGCCGGCAGCACCAATGGAGATGCGCGGAGTTCCATTCCATAACAAGTCTTCCACATCTTGTCCGATATAAGAAATTGTCGCCTTGTCCCACGTAACTGAAAGCCCGGGTGCAGGATTAGAACGTCCGGCAGGTTGCCGGATATTGGTTGTGATGCCGGGAATAGTTTTGAGTTTTTGTGCTATAGTTTCAAGACGACTGGTCCATAATTTTCTTTCTGCCACATGATCACGTTTAAACCACATTTCTGCTGCAGTGAGCATGCCAATAACCTCTTCGCGTCCTACTTTAAAGCCCCTGCCGAAACCATGGTGAGGGCCAGTGTTCATGCGCGCAGCCATGATAAGGTCCTTTCGCCCTACCAGAAGTCCGGCACATTGCGGGCCACGCATAAATTTACCTCCGCTGTAAGCTACAAGATCGGCGCCCTGTTGAATATGGGGATTTGGATTTTCCGGCCCTTCTGCTGCTGCATCTATCAAGATAGGAATTCCCATTGGCTTAGTTATTTCCGAAATGATCTTCAAGGACAGCGGGCCGTTGTTGGAACCGGCACCAGCAAGCAAGTATACCATAGCTGTACGTGGGCCTAAGGCATTTTTCAACTCTGCCACATTAGCAACTTCCACCATCCGTACTCCCACAGCCTTGCAACCAGCGTCGTACGCAGAACGGGAGTATGCAGGTACAACTACCTCATCTTTCATGCCTGTAATATTCGGAATCATCCAGATCTTATCGGGATCTCCTCCGGTAACGCATCCGGCTGTTCCTGCTGTTATGGCGGCAGATGCACCTGCGGTAACACAACCAGATTCTGTCCCCATTATTTCTCCCAGCCGTTTACCGACGCCATCCATCAGCTCATCTATTTGCACATATTCATCAATCGCTGCATCCATTGCATCGCGAACTTCTGGAAGTACTTTGCTTGCTCCGATTACAGTAACTGTGCCCCGAGCATTTAACATTGGTATAACCCCAAGCGGCTCGTAAACACTTTTGCGTTTAGCTTTTTGCGAAGGCGAAAATCCTTCAGGATTCAGGTTGCCAGCAACGGCCCCGGAAACGGGTAAAATTGCCAGGCTTTTGATAACATCTCGTCTTTTCATTCTAATATATTTATTGTCACAAGGATAGTTAAAGATCAGCCTTTTTCTTTGTATCCCGAAGCTTCAGATATAACAATTTGGATTCATATTATCGCCTTCACCGAGCTAGAGAAATACTGCTGGAAGGTCAGTAAGTTTAAGGTTAATCATCATATTCCGAAATGGAATAATGGCAGTAAAACAACATCGCCTCTTAAATGTATTATATCAGGCATTAAATTTGGTAGACCGAATTCGTATTTTACAGACGATTTAAACATCACCAAATATTATTTAGCACTCTCCTAAAATGAACTTGAAACCCGGACAGCCTGGTGATTACAATCGTTTCGAAATATTAAAACATTCGCCTCTCCCGTCAGCAATATTTGTATCTGAAGATATTATAATTGAATTCGCCAACGATCCAATTCTTGCAATTTGGGGTAAAGACAAATCAATAATTGGTCTGCCCTTCGAAAAAGCGCTCCCGGAATTGAATGGCCAGCCATTCGTCAGCATTATTAAAAATGTTTGGAAAACGGGAATTAATTATGAGGCTACTGATACACCCGTTACACTGTATATAAATGGAGCAGGGGTTGAATCGCATTTTGATTTCTCATTTAAAGCATTGCGTAACGATGATAACGAGATTTATGCCATACTGAATACACTTACGAATGTTTCTGAGCGGCACATTATACTTGATAAAGTCAGCGAAGCGGTAACAGCATTGCTTCGGGAACAAACTTTGAATGAAGAGCTTGTAGCCATAAATGAAGAGCTTCAACAAACACAGGAGACCTTGTCCGCGTCAAACGACACACTTGAGGCACGTATTTCAGAAAGAACAAAGGCATTAGCTGAGAGTGAAGAAAGAATAAGATATATGCTTGCTGATGCCCCGGTCTCAATAGCGCTATTAACCGGGCGAGATATGATAATTGAAGCTGCAAACAAGATGATGCTCGAAACATGGGGGAAGGATGGAAACATCATTGGCAGACCATTAAAAAATGCTCTGCCTGAACTCCAAGGCCAGCAGTTTCTGAGTCTACTTGACAATGTGTATGCCAGCGGAGTGCCCTATTATGGCGATGAAGTTAAAGCCCTGATTGAACATAATGGCGCAATAGAGGAGGTGTACTCAAATTTTGTCTACCAGCCCTTGAAAGATAGTGACGGGCAAACCTTTGGTATCGTGATGACTGCTAACGTGGTCACGGAGCAGGTACGAGCCCGGCAGAAAGTAGAAAAGAGTGAACATCTTTTAAGGAGCATGGTAACAACCGCTCCGATCGGAATGACTATTCTTCGGGGACGAGATATGGTGGTCGAACTTGCAAATGGGCCAATGTTGGAGATATGGAATCATAGCCATGAAGAAGTCATTGGGCGAAAGCTCATGGATATATTTCCGGAACTTACCGATCAGCCCTATCCAAAACTTCTCTTGAGTGTTTTTGACACTGGCAAACCTGTTAAAATGCCCGAACTTGAAGCAGATATAATATCGCCGCACGGTAATAAACATATTTATATAGATTTTTCGTACGATCCTTTGTTCGATGCCAACGGTGAAGTGGAAGCCATTATGGCCACTGTTATTGATATCTCCGAAATTGTAGAATCTCGCAAGAAACTGGAAATCAGCCAGAAGGAACTTCAGATAATTAATGAAGAACTAAGCTCTACTGTGCAGGAACTGGCAGCAGCCAATGAGGAACAAATCACTATTAACGATGAGCTTGCTGTTACCCAGGAACAGTTGCAAGCCACTGTAGATGAGTTGGCAAGCAGCGAATCGAGATTTCGATTTATGCTTAATGCAATACCTCAGCAAGTATGGACATCCACTCCTGATGGCGCACTTGACTATGTAAATCAGGTAGTGTGTGATGATTTTGGCTACACGATTAAAGAAATTATTGGACATGGCTGGAAGAAGTTTATACATCCGGAGGATATTGATGAATGCTTGGAAAAATGGGCACATTCATTAGAAACCGGTAAGCCGTATATGGTCGAATTTCGCCTCCAGTTTGCCGACGGAGTTTATCGTTGGCACCTTGCCCGTGCGGTTCCTTTTATCGAAGATGGTGAGACAAAACTTTGGTTGGGAACAAACACTGATATTGAGATACAAAAGGAAAATGAAATTAAAAAAGACGAGTTTCTCTCTATTGCCAGTCATGAGCTGAAAACACCTTTGACGAGTATCAAAGCCTTTAATCAGTTACTCCAACGAGTTAAAGACCCGGAAAAGATCGAAAAGTTTGTTCAGAAATCCTCAGAGCATATATTACGTCTCGAAAGACTTATCTCGGACCTGCTTGATGTGACCAAGATCAATGCAGGTAAGATGCAATATTCAATGGAGCCGTTTAATTTTGGCGATATGGTACGTGAAAGTGTGAATATCTTACGCCACACAGCTCCCGATCACGAAATTATTATTGAAAGGGTAGAGAATGTAGAATATATCGGAGACAAATTTAGATTGGAGCTTGTGATGAACAACTTCGTATCAAACGCGGTTAAATATTCTCCCGATGGCAAGAAAATCATCGTTAATTGTAAAGTTGAAGAGGGTAATATTGTTGTTTCAGTTCAGGATTTTGGCATCGGAATAGCCGAGGAGAATCTGGACAGGCTTTTTGACAGGTATTATCGTGTAGATAATACCGCTATGCGCTTCGAAGGATTAGGCCTGGGCCTTTTTATCTCCTCTGAGATTTTGAAGCGACACAAGGGCAATTTCTGGATTGAGAGCAAAGAAGGCGAAGGGTCTATTTTTTATTTCGGCCTTCCCCTAAGCTCTGATCAAAAGAACGAAGTGTTGAAAAATACAGAGCATTTTTATCAGGACAGCACTGTTACCATGCTCAACGATCCAATTCACCGGCGCATTGAACTTGACTGGACAGGCTTTCAAAATTTTGATACCGTACAGAAAGGTTGTCTGCGGGCATTAGAAATGATAAGGCTTCATAAATGCACCAGCGTATTAAATGATAATCGTAATGTTCTCGGGACTTGGTCTGAGGCCTCAGACTGGGCCGGAGAGGTGTTTTTTCCGATGATGGAGAAGGAAGGGATAAAACGACTAGCCTGGATCTTTTCACCAAGCGTTTTTAGTCAGCTATCAGCGAAGAAAAGCATAGATGTGGATGTGTCGAACATTACCACTCAATTTTTTACTGATATCGATGAAGCGATAAACTGGCTTAAACAGGAGTAAACCTGCTCGCTTATTTTCTGTCTGCTGGTTAACCCTACAGGATACTCAGTTTAGATTCGGCCGGCATATAAGATTTCTAATATGTCGATTTATCTTTTACCCCACCCCTCAAGTTTTCTTTCAGAATTCATTTCAGGGCACTTAGGTGCTGTTTGTTCTCATCATTACCACAAATGGTAATCTCACCAACGGTTTTTCAAAAAAAAACTACAATTGTAGTTTTGTAATTACAAAATTAGTTTTATACTTGTTTTATGAAACGACTTAGTGAAAAAGAAGAGGCCCTTATGAGGTGTGTGTGGAAGCTTGATAAAGCTTTCGCCAAAGAGGTGCGTGAAGAAATGCCTGAACCCAAGCTTCACATCAACACAGTATCAACTATGATGAAAAGGCTGGTTGACAAAGGGTTTTTGAAATACGAAGATTTCGGAGCTACGTACCGTTATTACCCATGGATCTCTAAAAAAGAATATACATCGATGTATATAAGACCTGAACTTTCCAGAATGTTTGGCGGGTCTATTAAAGACGTGGTGGCATTCTTTGCCGAAGAGGATGAGATTTCTGTAGAGGAACTTCGGGAAGTCATCAGAATGATTGAAGAAAAAGACAAATAGCTTATGGAAGCGTTAGCTCTGTATATTCTTAAAGTGCATATAACAATCTCGTTGTTATATGGTATCTACTATTTGACCTTGAGGAATGAGCTATATTTTAAACTAAACAGGTTGATGTTACTTGCTATACTGTTATTGTCTTTCAGTTTACCGTTATTTCCTTTAATCTCTGTTAATCTTGAGTTTAAGGGAATTCCACATATAATGGGAACAGCCTTTAATGAAGCCAGCTCAGCGAGTTTGATCAAGGGTAGGGAGGTAGGCAAATTTGACGATGAGGTCCAGTTAATGCGTTTATCCGGTATCGTGACGAGCTTGATAGCATTTTATTTATGCGCAATTTTATTTTTTCTTTTAAAGTTCGCCGGGCAAATTTCGAATGTAATGGCTTTGGTGAGAACATCCGAAAGGACTGATGATGGAAATACTTCATTCCTGGACCCGCAGGATAATATACCGGCATTTTCATTCTTCAATCATATAGTGGTGAACAAAACATTATATGGTGAAGAAGATCTCACTTTGATAATCGCACATGAAAAAGCTCATGCAAGTCAGTTTCATAGTATGGATATCATTGCCGCTGAAATTGCGTCCGTCATATTATTAGGTAATCCGATGGTAACTGCACTCAAGGATTCTATAAGAATGAATCTGGAGTTTCTTGCAGACAAACAGGTCATTAGAGAAGGCTACAACAAAAAGGCTTATCAGTGGAGTATTATAAAGCCCTACTTACATCAAAATTCATATCCACTAACAAATCTGTATAGTTCCAAACCAAAGCAGAGGATAGAAAGAATGAATGCCGTGGAAAGGCCGCTCATAAATCTGTTAAAATATGCGTTCATCATCCCGGTTGTTGCTCTGATTTATACCGCAGTTATACCTTTCCATGCAACAGCTTTGGATAAGATCAGTACAATGAAATCGATTAAGCGTCATGATTACCATGATTATTTAGGGTACTATGAGTTCGAACGTGATAAAGGAAGCTTCGTCCAGATTATGATGAAAGATGAAGCTTTAGTAATGAACACGCTCTGGAATAATAAAAAAATATATTTCCAAAGACAATCGGAAAATAGTTTCCTGAACACCGAGGGCGCTATTTCTTTGACATTTCCTCGGAACTTTGAAGGGTCAGTAACAGGTCTTGTTGCTTTTGGAGATGATAGGTGGACGAAAGTTCAGAAATACACCCCAGTTGAAAAAAAATCAGGAGAAGGAACAGTAATTAGCAGAACAGCCTCGGGCGGAATGCAGGTGATGGTATATGCTATTGAACCCTGGAGCAACGTAAAAAACTACACCACCAGGAGGGCAGAGTTCAGTCCGTAAAATCCACAAGAAATATCATTGTTCACCCCAAATGAAAGACTGTTTTTCAGCCTTATTACTCAACCCTTGACTAAATTTTAATTATGAAATCACTAACTCTCTGGTTTTTGCTCTCCGTTTTCAGCTATGAGTTATCAGCTATGAACAATCAGCTTCCGGTTCAGACTGCATTTGGTATTAGAGGCGTTATCGTCGATTCTGCGAGTCAGAAAAAGCTGGACTATATAACTTTGGCTCTGAAAAATGCCAAAAATGAATTATTGAAAACCACATTAACTAAAGATGACGGATCATTTGCTTTTAAAGGCATCCCCGCTGGAAGTTATAAATTAAATATCATCGCTATTGGATATAAAACCCGGATCATAGCCACGGAGCTGACAGAAGACGAAGATTTGGGTAGAATTAATCTTGTTTTGCAGTCGACAGACCTGCAGGGGGTGGTCGTTACCGCCGACAGGCCGATCGTGAAGATTGATGTAGACAAGATCAGTTATGACCTGCAAGCTGACCCCGAAAGCAAGGTGAACAGTGTTTTGGATATTATGCGCAAAGTGCCGCTTTTGTCTCTAGATCACGAAGAAAATATTCAGATGAAAGGGAGCAGTAATTACCGCATACTGGTTGACGGAAAGCCCTCTGCAATGCTGGAGAAAAGCCCCAAGGATATACTCAGGAGTATGCCTGCCTCAACTATCCAAAACATTGAGGTTATAACTAATCCGCCATCAAAATATGGCGGTGAGGGCCTGATTGGGATTATCAACATAATTACCATTAAAAAAATAGATAACGGGTATAATGGGAATCTGAATTTCAATCAGCGTTTTCCATCCGGGGGGCCAAATCTGGGTGGTTCTTTCAATTTTAAACAAGGTAAATGGGGAATTTCTGCAAACCTTAATGGTATGTTATTCTATGATCCTGGCCGGACGACCAATAATAGCAGAGTAGTAACAGGCTCTAATCCATCAACATTAACACAAAACGGAGACGGAGTTTATGAATCCCGGAATGCCAATTCAAGGATTCAGCTGAGCTATGAACTCGATACCCTTAATTTGATAAGTGCCCAGTTTGCATATGGGCGCGGCGCATATGAAGGCTCCGGCTACCTTAATTCTGCATTTAACAGTCCTGCATTGGTAGAAACTTATCAGTTGATAAACCGGTCTGAGGGTAGCAGGAATAACACGGATGCGTCTGTTAATTATCAATTAGGGTTTAAAAAGAACAAAGCGACGCTATTAACAATGTCTTACCGTTTTTTAAGATATTTTAATAACGGGGGAAATGATGTTGTAATACGTGAGCGCGTAAATTACAAACTACAAGATTACGTTCAATTCAATGAAGGAGGAACAAGCGAACAGACTTTTCAACTGGACTATGTCCAGCCCTTTAAAAACCTGAGTATGGAAACCGGTGTGAAGGGAATATTTCGGTCCGGCTATAGTAATTTCCATTACGAGTCGATGAATTCCGCGGGCATCTATGTTCTCATACCGCAATTCACAAATCAATTCGAGAATCAGCAGAACGTATACAGTTTTTACAATTCATGGCAATTAAAAACTAAGAATTGGGGCTTCAAGGGAGGTTTGCGACTCGAGCAGACCAGTCTTTCCGCAGATTTCCTGTCATCAAATACACTTTTAGGTCGTCAATATCTGAATTTATTACCTGCGGTTTCGCTTAGTCGCAATTTCAAAGATAAAAGCAGCCTCGGCTTAGGATATTCCCAGCGAATTCAACGACCAGGGATTTGGGATATGAATCCTTTTGTAGACCGGTCTAATCCGACGCTGGAGCGCAGCGGGAATCCGGAATTGCGTCCGGTAGTAGGAAATAACTTTCAGCTCACTTACACCAGGTCCGGAAAAACCAGCCTCAGCTTTGGACTAAGCCATAGTTTCACCAATAACGCAATCCAATATGCTATTCTTTTGGATGGCGCGACGAATGTGAACAGGCTGGTGATTACAAATAATGGCATTAACAGGTCGACAGGATTTAATCTTACCCTCGGGCAGCCGTTAAATTCACGATGGAATATGAATTTTTCTACAAACCTTAACTACGTATTTGTTACGGGTTTAGTTGACAATAAACCAGCTCAAAACGATGGTTTCAAAGGAAACTTTGCTTTAAATAGCGGGTACCGTTTTAACAAAGGCTGGCGCGTTAATGCAAATATGAATTATCTGCTAACACCAGAAGTTCTGTTGCAAGGCGAGGGGATAGCGATCTTCTTCAGCGGGGCCAGTATGAGCAAAGATTTATTCAAGGAAAAGCTTGCCATATCTGCATCGGTCAACAATCCATTCAACAAGCTGATGTTTTTCCCCAACAACATCAGAGGTGAAAATTATACACTTCAGGTGGGTGGAAGTGGATATTTCAGGAGTATCTCATATAGCTTGAATTATAAATTTGGAAAATTAATAGGACAAATTGCAAAGAATAAAAGAGAGATCAATAATGATGATAGCTTATAGGAACTGAATCACGTACGATTTAAGGTCAACCATTCCCGGTGATTTTCAAGAAATCGGGAATTAATTTAACGGTGATTTGTCTCAAAACGTTCTTCAATAAACTATATCAGCGCCCTCGTGTTCTTTACCTATATGGCGTTGAAGCGAAGAAGATATAGTAAAGAATTCGTACACAAAAAGCTGGTGTTTCGACTGCGACTTTTCCTTGCACTATTTAGTATAATGCTGATTATCGGTTTATACGATATATCGTATTCTTACATCACTATCGCTAAAGCTACACTAGCATTTTTAACAGGAATGGTTCTAGGCTATGTTGTGGGAAGTGCGTCCAAGGTCATATGGCACGAAGAGGCAAACAAAGTAATGGTGAAAATGGACATTGTCAGCGGAGTTATACTTGCCCTGTATATAATTTTCGCCATTTTTAAGAGAACAATTTTTCAGCACTGGTTTAGCGGTAATGAACTGTCTGCTTTTGTAATTTCTTTATCTGCCGGTATTATGTTGGGTCGATTTGTTTCTATAAGAAAGCAAATTATTGCCGTGCTGAAGCAGCATGATAAACATAAATAAGAGTTATTACGAGTATTACACAACCTTTAGAGCCAGAATTTGTGCTTTGTATCTTGTAGGCAGGATAAGATCTTTAATAGGACCCTCGAGTTTGAAAAGACGGCACATTTTGTAAACAGCGATGGCCGGGAGAAGCAACCTGACGCCCTTCAGAGACAGTAAAGTCTTAACAGCAGGTGGTGTTATGAGATTCTGAGCCTCTTTTAAAATGGCAAAACGTATAAAGCCAAGATGTTTCCGATACTGTTTATAAAGGTCAGCGGTTAACGCGCCATAAGCCATATTCATTTTCAGGTGGAGATCCCTGCTTTCTTTCCAGGCCGTGTAATTTTCCGGCAAACCATTGATTCCCATTCTCAATCCAACAGCATTGAAAACTTTGAAGACTTCAGCTTTTTCGTCGTCGGTCATCTTTTGTTCTAATACTTCATAGGCTCGTATCGAATAATCTATAAGCATGTAAAGAACGTCGCGGTAAGCCCAATCAGGAATTTTTGCGCCCCGGTTGGCTTCAACATTTTTATGTATTGCTGTTATCTGATCTATGGCTTTTAAGGCATCTTCATGTTCTGAAAAAACAATTTTTTTAGCGTAAGCAACCGTTGAAAATAACCTGCCTATCGGATCGGCCGGGAGACGTCCGGTGAAGTAAAGCCAGTCGACCGCCTTGTTTAAAGCAAATTCGGCTGAAGCACCAGCAAAAATAAAAAGTATCGTATCTGGATTTCCCCAAATCTTTCTTACGATCGAATTTTCTTTGACAAAATATTTCATTGGATGATTCTCCTTTCAACTATTAAAACGGTTATGATGCCCAACGTATATGCTATCAGATCAATCCACGCGAACGAAGTCCCGATAATAACATTGGCCAAAGGATAATTATTCAGTCCCAAAAGCTCAACGATTTTAAAATATTGGAGCGTCTCAAGAATGTATGCGAAAAGCAATACCGACAAAGCGACAGTTGTTTTACTGGCATTCACTACACTTTTCACTATACAATAAAGAAGAATTACAACGAGGAAATCACCGACATACGGACGAACAAAATCATCAGTTACATATAGTGCTATAAAAGCTTCGGTCAGGAGGAGTACAATTGCGCATTCCACATACTTACTCTGAATCTTCAATTGCATAGAAAAAAGTACTTTGAAATACAAAGTTAAGTAATGCCAATTGTATTTGCAATTATTAATTGTGTAAACAGGGGGGCGAACTCCTTCCATACTGTCTGATCTCGGCAGGAAATATTGGGCTTGAGGATGAAAATCCTTCAATTCCGCAATGTCGGAGATAATTCATAGCTACATCCAACTGTAGAATTTATTAATTTTCGAAATACGGGTATTTAATATGTTAGCTCAAAATGCTATATTGGGTACGTAAACGTAGATATGAAAAAGTCAATTTCGAGACGATATTTTATCGCAGGATCAGGCGCATTGTTTGCCGGATTTGCTTTAGATCTTAAGGCCGCTGATTTTCTGGTAGACGAGCCTATTATAGATATTCATCAGCATACTGATTACGCTGGCCGTACTCAGGCACAAATGCACGCGCATCAGCGAGCAATGGGTATCACTACAACTATCCTTCTACCTGCTGGCCGGTCGTTAAACTATGGTTCCACACATT
This sequence comes from Bacteroidota bacterium, assembly GCA_040384965.1. Lineage (GTDB taxonomy): Bacteria > Bacteroidota > Bacteroidia > Sphingobacteriales > Sphingobacteriaceae > Daejeonella. Next base: position 29,786 of record JAZKIH010000037.1, read on the forward strand.
ATGGTGTGAGTAATGGGCTTCAGGTAAAAGCGGGTGGCAATGAAATTTGCTACAATTATGCGCAACAGCATCAGAGTGAATTTACCTACGGGGCCTGTGAAGTGCCTGACTTCCCCGGTGCAATTCCGGAACTGGAGAAATACCTAAAACTTGGAGCCAAGGTTATAGGTGAACTAAAGTTCAATGTTGAGTGTGATTCGCCGGAAATGCGAAAAATATATGAGCTTGCACAGGCTTACAATGTTCCTGTACTCATGCACTGGCAATACAATATGTATAACAGGGGATACGATCGATTCCATAAAATGCTGAGAAAGTATCCTAAAGTGAATTTTATTGGACATTCTCAAACGTTCTGGGCCAATATTGATAAGAACCATCTTGATCAGAATATCTTATACCCGAAAGGAAAAGTTACCCCGGGAGGCTTAACTGATCGTCTTCTTAAAGATTATCCAAATATGTATGGCGATATGTCTGGTGGTTCTGGCCTTAACTCTATGAGCCGGGACGAGGATCACGCCCGCGACTTTTTAAACCGACATCAGGATAAATTATTATACGGAAGTGATTGCGATGATAAAATCGGCACAGGGCCGGCATGCCAGGGCGCTGGTACAATTGCCGCTATAAAAAAGCTCTCTCCAAGTAAGGAAATTGAAAGAAAGATCCTGTATTACAACGCGAAGAAGCTATTCAGGTTATAATTAAGAAACAATCACAGCAAACTGTCCAGCTAACGGAGCAAATACTAAAAAATGAAGGAGAAAAACGATAGGCGGGATTTTATCAGAAAAGTTTCATTAACGAGTTTAGGCCTCGGTCTCGCCAGCCCTTTTACTGATATTCAGGCTGGTCCGGCTAAAAATATTAGATCACCGGCACTTATACCATCATACCGGCAATCAAGCCCGTCCCTGCCCTTTATACCTCGCCGAACAGCAAGCTGGTGGGTTACCATTAATGAAGTTCAATGGTCTCAAAAGGCGATCAGAGACGAGATAAAGCGCAGAGCAGCAGCATTCGCTGAAGCCAGAATTGATACGGCGATTATATTCGGATGGCATATCAGATTTGATTTTGCGAATTACTTCGGTGCACTTCATGGTTATATGGCAGAAGTAGCTAATGAACTCCACAAGTATGACATCAAACTTATGGATCATTATTCATGTAACCATACAGAAAGACCGCGTGACAGAGCCGAATTTGATAAACTTCATAAAGGTCAGCGTCATCACGTTTTGCTGTTTCATGACGAGCTTGCAAGGGATCATGCTCAGTATGAAAAGCATTTTTTCAATGATATATGCGAAGTTGATTTAAGAGACGGTACCCGTGGCTATGCACGCCAGTATCAAATGGAGTCTTTCTGTCACAACAATCCTGATTTTCTTGATATGCACGCAAAATATCTGCAGCGGCTTTTGAAAGAAGTACCACTTGATGGAATGCAGGTAGATGATATGTGCGATTATGCAGGCTTGACAACCTGTGGTTGTACACATTGCAGGACACGATTTAAAAAGGACTACGGGCACGAAATACCTGCATTTACGGATAAGAATTTTTTTGGCGATACAAGTAAGCCAATGTTGCAATGGGGCAATTATCAAAATCCCGTCTTCAGAGATTGGATCCGTATGAAAACCGACGGAATCGTTGACCACGTGAAAATGGTTAAAAGTATACTGGGTGAAAAGCCACTAATGTCCTGCTGTTCCAGCACTGGTCCGGTAACGCTTAACGCGATTTCCCTCGATCTGGAAAAAATGGCACCGCACCTTGACTTCTTTATGCTGGAGAATGTTGGAACTAACACAAAAGGGGTAGACTGGGTTCATATGGACGCAGAAGCAATGAATCAAAAGGATGTAGCACAATGGCGGGGAGACGCAGTAGCCATGGCTCTTAGCTATACGATATACGAAATTGGAGGATATTTCGGATGGACACTAAGCCGTTATTGGGGTGTAGCGAATTGGAGTAGTACGCTCACCAAGCGACTGGAAAAGGATCCGGAAGACGCAATGGAGCAGGAAGATGTGATCAGCGCGACTAATAATTGGGAAGTAGAGCATAGCGATCTGGACATCCGCGATGGAAGGGATATTGTCGAGATAAGGCTCGTGAACAACAAGCTGTGTAAAGACAACGGTTTCAAAGACGAAAATGGAATTGAACACTGGTCGAAAGCCAGGGCCTGGTCAGGTCATTTTGTTCACGCTAATATAGGTTATCGATTCCTTCGATACGAAGAACTTGCTGACTCAGTAGCGCTGAAGAAAGATAAGACTCCCATAGTAATTGATGGATCCGGGTGCATTTCTGATAAACAATTTATGTCCATAACTTCTTATCTTGAAAAAGGTGGAAGCGCCTGGATTGCATTGCCATTCGGAACACATGATGAGAAAGGCTTCAAGCGTACATCGCCGCTTTCAGACAGGCTGCTTAAGTCTAATTACAGGAACCTAACAATAATTACAACCTCGGCGATTACAGGAAATCCTCTGACAGACCTAATACAACGCGGAAAGTTTACGCCTCTGATGCGGCAAACGGCAGGCGGAAGTGGATGGGCTGCCCGTTTCCGGATTTACAAGAATAAGGCGGTTATTCATTTTATGAATTCTCAAATGGAGGGTATTCCGCATCCAAAAGTTAAAGACGTACCAGGGAATGCTATATTGTCTGGCATTAATTCAAAAATCATTAATAATGAACTCCAGTATGAGATACAGAAAGGTGCACCTGACCTTGCAGGTCTTAAGCTGCTAAGCCCGGAAATTGGTGATGAAAAAAGAGATATCAAGTTAGAGAAATTGAAGAATGGTAACATGCTTCTAAGTGTTAACCTTAATAAAATTATGGTATACGCGGTTGCTCAGTCTTAAATCATCTGGATACTGAATTAATATGAGACGTCAGAAAGTTTATTCAACAATTGGTCTTGCGCTGCTAGCTGTTCTTGTGCAATTTTCATTAATAATTAAAAGCGCCAGTGCACAAAACGGGAAAGAGCTGCTTATCGTAACATTTGGTAATTCTACTACTGCACCGAGGAAAGGTGTTGATTCTGTGTATGCGACTCGGATTCATAGCCTGCTCAACGCATCCGGTATACCTAATAAAGTAATTAATTCGGGTATAGGCGGAAGCCACTCGGGCTCTGTGAAAGACAACGATTATACGAAGATCGAACATGGAATGGATCGATTTGATAAAGCTGTTTTAAATTATCATGCAGATTGGGTTACATTGAATTTTGGCCTCAATGACGCATATCAGGATAAGGGGGAGGGAACTTCATCCCGGATACCTGTTGAGAACTACATAAAAAACCTTAATTATTTTATTTCAAAGATCAAGAAGGATAATGGGAAAGTCATTGTGTTAACACCTAATCCGGTGGGCTCAAAGCTTGATCGTTTTCGTTATGAACGGTTAATTCAATACAGAAAGGCGGCGAAAAGCTCAGCAAAAGCAAATAGGGTGTATTTTATAGATTCATGGAAGCTATTTTACAAATTTACCCGAAAAGATCCTAAAAGTATTGATTCATTATTGCCAGACGGGACTCATCCAAATGACCTGGGACACAAGCTTATTGCTGAGGCACTTGTCAGGGTCATAAACAGGGGAGAGGAGTAAAATATGTCCAGCGTTGGACAGGCGTCATTTAATTTGAAATGAAGCTATAAAACCTTACCAGACCAGTGTTTAACTAAACGAAAATTGAGATACAAGAAAGGAGCCCCCAAAAGGCTCCTTTCTTATTAACTACATTGTCGGCACAGAAATAAATATCGCATCCGAATATCCCCCTATGAGGGCTTAGACGAATTAGTTCCATATAAATTGTCGGTGACGAAGGTTTGTTCTTCTGCCCGGACAGCCCCTTTCTCATCCTTATGCATAGTCAGCCAGTTTTGCCGAACTTCACACTTATCCTGGGGAACACCTCTTATGACAACTGCTGTTTGGGGAGCATAAAAAGTGTTGTTGTAGATTTCAATGAGGGTCCCGGCAATCGTAGTGTTATCCTTACGGTCGCGTCCACCGTGCATGTCAAAGCAATGGCTTAATGAGATGTCTTCGTGTACGTTATGGCGGGCGGTATAGCTGCATCCAATTCTTCCTGTCCCAGCTATAGAATGGCGGTTTTCGTTAAAAATATTGTATTCAATGATGGCCGATGAGTTATCAAGGGCGACACCATAGCCGAGTCCGTTATATTGGCATTTATGAATTACATTATGATGAATATGATGATTATTTCCCCCGGGAAGATTTACACCGGCATGGGCAAACGCTGAGATCTCACAGTTGTCTATTTCTGCGCTCGAAAACTTAATATTTATTCCGTTGGACGTTGGGAATTTATAATAATAGGTATGACCGGGGCCGCCTGTGCCGAACGCTCGTTTGTGATGATCCAAATATCGCTTAGGGTTAGGCCCCTGCAATCGTATACCGCTTATTCTAACGTTGGGCCCCATAATTTGTATCATGAGGGGAGTGTCGAGACTGTCGCTGGTTATTTGTGCCCCTGGCGAACCATTGTGTCCCCGATCGCTGGCCAATGTTACACCTTCAGGGATCTTTAATGTTGTCTTATCAATATAAATGAAGGTAGTCATATCAATAACTGCTGTGCCCGGGATAAAGACCACTTGCCCGGATGTGGCTTTCGATAACACATCGATCAACGTTTCAAGATCTTCAGCGACATGGTCTCCTTTCGTAACTATCCTGGTATATCCCTTGCCGCCGCCGATTGGTCCCTGATCATTCGCTTTTGCACCATAAATTTTATTGCCTATCTTTTTCCAGGTTTGTCTATCTGTCGGGAATGAGAATTCATTATTTAAGTCTGGTGCTCCAAGTACGATAGGGCTCACTGCGCTCAGAGCAGCAATTGAACCTGCTGCGGTAACAAATTGTCTTCTGCTAAAATTCTTTTCCATCAAGTTTTTATTTATTAGTTAACGGCCATTCACTGTGCGACGTAATGGTAAATGCAGCTCCTCTTTCAAAATCATATCGGTAGTTGGTACTGCCTGCAGGTGCATCGGCTATCAGGCCACTTACGAATGAGATAGGCCCGCAATTCACCTTGCTGAACTCACCCTCGCGCTTAACGTCAAGAATTGTATAGCTGGCATCCCGGTCCCCGGTTGTGCTAATGAAAATTTGCTCGCCTTTCAAGAGATTTCCTTCCGGGAGTTTCTGGTCAATAATGATCCAGCCTCCGCCCGAGGTTTCTTTATTCATGTCGACGACTTTACCAGTTATCTGTCCCGAAGAACTCAACTTAAATGTGCCGTCTGTCAGTGAGGTGCCATTCAGAAGGACAGCGCGTTTAATCTTTTCAGAGCTTTTCCGGATATAGCCGATTGTGCCCGACATTGAGATATTATTTGGCAACCTAATGTCCTTGCTGCCAGCATTATACATTATATGATCTACATCACCATTAAAGTGTTCAACCTGAAGCGCAATTTGGTTCTCATCGGCTGTTGCAACACGCTGAACGTTCTTTATAAATGGTTTGTTCCTATATGGTTCAATAACCGATACAAATGTGCTGTTAAGATTTTCCCCTTTTTTGTGCATCAGTACGTAACCGAGTTTTTTTGGATTGCCAGGCTTGTTCTGAGGCGGGTCACCATCTGCAATAGCGATGTCATTCGACTGTGTTAACGAATACATTCTTAAGTGAATATTGTCAGTAGCTTTAATTGTGCGATAGCCTGTTTCAGCTTTCCAATCAATCATAAATTGAGCTGGAGGATTAGGGTCTTTTTTTACGTTATAAAAGAAAGAATACCCCCTCGGAAATCCATTAACGCCAGTCCCCTTAGCAATATGCTCGCCTGCATACGTACCTTCTTTCTGAACTGCGAGTTGCAGTCCAGTTGTCGTAACCTCGCCGGGAGGACCATGGAAGCTGTAGACATGGTCTTTGCCGCCATTGACCTGGAACAAATCTATAACATAGGCATTGCTGTCCGTTCCATCCTCAATCAGAAACATAGTTCGTTTATAAGTTTCTAAGCCCGGATAAGCTTTTTTTCCATCAAGTTCAAACACACCGAAATCTTTAAGTTGTTTAAATATCCGCGAGTATCCGCTCCAGATCTCTTTTTGCGGTTGTTCATTGACGAATACTGTATTATGAGAAATAGTGCTTCCCGTCCAGTCGTTATTGCTGGGCATCGGCGTAGCATATTCGGGATAACCATGGTCAGGTGCCAGCCAGTTTCCAAATGCAAAAAGATCAAAATTAAGCATATCTGGATGAGCGTGTTTCATTGTCCGCCCATAATTATTGGTCAGTGCTATTCCGGATGCACCTTTACCGCTTTCTAATATAGCCAGGCCGAACCCGCTCATTAAATAACCACCGATTGGCCGTGGCCCTGCGTTTTCGCCAATTCTTTTTATTTCTTGTGATATCCGGTCTGGATCTTTAGCAAATATATCTCGTTCTAACCCTTCGGCTGAGTTTTTATTACTACGATACGCAGCTTTGGCATAGTCGGGATCCCCTGTGTATCTAAAGCCTTTAGCTATAAATTTAGGATCAATGTAATTTCCGACAAATCCCGTAGAGCCTGCGTCGCCTACATTAGGCAGCGCAACTCCCAAAGCTGACATCCGGTAAGCAGCAATAAATGTTGTTCCATATTGGGGGAATTCTCTTATGATATTGTGTTTTGTATATCCTTTATATCCGTCCAAACGATCTGCAATATCGGTAACTAAACGTCCCCACATAAACGTGTAACCAGGCGCCCCTTCCTCGGTAGTTCCATCATGGTCGAGGTTGTTTATCATTTGTCCTGAAATGTTTCCCCCTTCTGGTGAGAATACCCAATCAAGCCAAATAGTTGTTTCCGGCTGCAAATCAAGGGCCATTGCAGCCATAGCTACTGAAAGCTGGTGCATACCCTGATTTCCCTTAATCTTTTTTGAAAGCGCGCCTTTGTAAACTTCTCTCAAAAGCCCGTCATCGACATTCTTTACAAAAAGTGCTCTCGTTCCTTTTTGTGAAGGCAAATGATATTTTTTTGATTGAACCTTCAAAAAAGAATAAAGCTCAGGATTATCGACGGTGCCGCTAAGTATTTTATCATAGTTATCTATAAATATTCGGACAAGCATAGTTTCCCAAATGTTTCCGCCTATTTTTCCAATAAGTGTCCCTCCGTCAGATCCATACCAACCTCTCGACGCGTAGGGATTCCAATCCATGGCGGGATATATATCAGCCAGGCGATCAAGCATAATAGCCGCTTTACGGGCATACAGTTTGTTCCCAGTGTAGATGTATGCATCACCCAGCTCGGTTAGCGCTTTGTTGATATAATCCCAATGCTTCCAGTTGTAGTAAGCTATGAATTTATGTGATCTGCCATTTTCATCTATATAGCCGAACCCATCATCTACTCCAAATTTGTGAAGCGGATCCTTAGGGTCTGGATGATCAGCATTGAAAAGCAGATTTTTATCACCTTTTGCTGCATCAAACTGGCCAGATTCGTCGATAGCGCTTTTAAAGAATTTACCAAAGTCGTTTGTAGGGAACACACTTTGACAAGAAGGGCAGGTCAACTTCCAGGGTTTTTTCTCAAACTCCGGTTCGTATGGATAGTTTCCGAATTTAAGGACATCAAGACCGCATTTTAAACAGCCGAGTATTTTGGGCCCGGTCGTGACACGGTCGAACGTCACGTCAATTGCCCGGGGTAAATTCTGTCCTTGTACCATGTTCCACAGCTCTTCATCACTCTTTGAAACCCAAAACGCTGCTTTGTTTATTGCATTACTTTTTAGTTTTTTACCCCATTCAAATTTATTAGAGTTGCTTTGCAAATTTGTCAGCTTCTCTTTGGTATAAAAGCCGCCATGTGTCCGCTGCGCAAGCGCCTGAAAATTTAAAATAAGCAATGTTACTGCCATCATAAAGCAGGATCTTCCTAAAATCATATGTTCATATGTTATATTAATGTCTTCTTTTTAATTAGCAGGCTTTAAAACGTAGCTATATAAATGAGATCCGCTAACGAAGAATATTCGCCCCCTGGAATAATCACCACCCGCCTTAATCGGACCTGGAGAAGTGGCTACCAGTTTTAATTCATAATTGCCAGGCATGACTTCTACAATAGCGCCTTTGGCAAAAAGGATATAGAATTCGCCATTAGGTCCCTTCACAAAAATTCTGGGGCTTTGCTCTGCGGTAGTAGGGCCAAATTTTTCTGTTAGATCTTGTTGATGTACTACAGTTTTTTTTGCCGGGTCAAAAACGAAAAAAGTTTTTTTATCGACAATGCCGTAAACCATGCCTCCTGGAACAGAGATCATTTCGCTAAATTCCTGTGCACCAGGGAAGACAGCTTTCTGCCATTCAATTTTTTTTGAAGTGATATCCATAATATAGATAAGTGCTTCAGCTGCTTTCTTTTCACCCCCGGTACCAGGCACTGTGGTAGTGCCACCCAGCAGCTTGCCATTATCTAGTGGCACTAGACTAATGCTGCTCTGATGCTCAACTACGTCCTTATCTTTAAGCAAAAATGACTTTTTCGTCTCGTTGTCCCAGAAGAGCAAGCCCCCGCCCGTAGCACCGTATTGTGGAGTGCCGCCCATTATAATTGTTTTTCCGTCCGGATAGGCAACAACCCGAAATGGGCGAATGATTTCAGGCAACACTGTTGTGAGATATAATGGATTCGAGTGCTTATTATCTTTTACGGTAGCTACCCAGTTTTTGGCCGGATCCCATTCGATAAGATGCCCGCCACTATAAACTCCAAAATAAACTTTACCATTTTGAGTAGTAAGCGCATTAAATTGGCCTAAAGCTTCCCGATTTACCCATTTATCTTTTAAAACGTCGTAATTGAAAAATCTCATTGGGAATGCTGTTCCTCCAGCGATCGTGCCGTCTGGTGCTGTACCAACACCCATAACTATGGCTCCATCGCTTGTGTAGTCGAAAGACACTGTCGTGCTTTTTTTCGTCTCGGGGTCCTCTGTTATCAGAACACGGTTTACCAGGTCAAGGCTTTTTAAGTTTGTGCCATCAGGAAATTTTCTATGAAATAAGGTCTGACTGCCGGTATTTACGAATTTAGGTTTCCGGTCATTATAAAGGCCAATTTTTAAGCTCTCGCCCTTATACAATTCATACCACTCGTTGTCGATTGTGCCAGTCGTCTGACCATAAACTTTACCATTAAGATCTCGATAGACTAAAGCCTGTCCCAACTTGCGTTCATTTGGAGGCAGAATTCCTTTGGTAACACCGGTATTTGGGTCAAAGGCAAAAATCTGGCTATTTGCATTTCCCAATCCGAAATAAATCCATCCTGCGTCATCTGCAGCGATTGCGCGCTGATATTGGCGCCAATTCTCCTTATTCACGTAGCCATAATCTTTTAATACCTTTGATTTAGGATCGAAGGAAACGATACCACTGTTTGGGTAAGTAACCGCCCATATTTTTCCACTGTCATCCTCAGTCATGGCCATAGCCATTTGGGGCATTGTGCCGCTGGTAAAGGTGAAAGCTCTCTTCACCGGATCAAATTCCGTAAAGTGATCTCTGAAAAGCGTGTAAAATTTATTATCACTGGATAAAATTGACGAGTAGGGGGTATCTTGCTTGGGATCGAATTGAATAGGAAATTCTTCGCTTTTACCCGTTTGCGCGTCGATCATAAGCAGCGCGTACCCGCCACGATGATCAAAGAGCCACACCAGGACAACGTTTCGCCCGTTTCCATCAACAGTTGACACAACACCACGATGATTGCTAATTGGAGAAGCCACACCATGGTCGTAAAAACCGTTTCCCAGATCTTGTGTCAATGTTTGGACTGTAAACCCCGTGCTGTCTTCCAGTGGTATTACCTGCACAGGTTTTTGAGAGAAAACATTGGAATATGAGAGAATATTTAAAACAAGAAAAATAATCGTTTTTGCTCGCATAGTGCTTATGTGTACGTACCCATAAATATAAAATATTTTAATTACATATGTCTTTTAATTTTTTCTTTCGACAAGGCGAGCAATTGAGTGGGGTAATAAATAACTACTTGCGCTGAAGTTTACTCTGGAAATTTGTCAGTGGACGTATTATAAAAAGAAGCCTGTCATTTTCGTTGACTGTAAGCATAGGGTAGAGGTTTATTCATTTCAAATATTATTTGACTTTATGGAATTTACTGGTTACTTTCGGGTACGTAACCGTTGTGTTAATAATTAGTCTTTCTGACATCAGAAAAATGATCAGAACATATAATTTAAAATTAGAACGTCAGTAATGAAAATTAATTCACATTGTAAATTCACCCATTTACTTCTACTAACATTAGCCCTGTTTTCAGCTGATAGTTTTGCTCAGCGCTATGCAGGGCCTTTAAGTCCGGAAGAATCCCTTAAGAAGTTAAACGTTGCTCCTGGCTTTTTCGCGCAGATATACGCAGCTGAGCCGTTCGTGTTAGATCCCGTAGCCCTTGAGTTTGATGAAGCCGGTAACGCCTATGTTGTCGAGATGCCTGATTATCCTTACGAAGTTGAACCTGGAAAAGGTCACGGCAGAATAAAAATGTTGTCCGATACGAACGGCGATGGTCGTATCGATAAGGCAACAATATTCGCTGAAAATGTAACGGAAGCTACCAGCATTTTGCCCTGGAAAGGAGGGCTAATTGTTACCGCTGCTCCCAATATCCTATACCTAAAAGATACAAATGGAGATGGGAAATCTGACACTTCAGAGATTTTATTCTCTGGCTTTTTTCAAAATAATTCAGAAGCCCAGGTAACAAGTCTGAGGTTTGGAGTAGATAATTGGATTTATGCAAATAACCGGGGACAGAGTGGTAAAGTTACGTTCAGCAAAACCCCGGGCGAAGCGCCTGTAGAAGTTCGCGGTGCTGACTTTCGTTTTAGACTTGACCGGAATCTATTTGAACTCGAAACAGGGCCAGGTCAGTTTGGGCAAACAATTGATGACTGGGGTCATCGTTTTTTTACTGAGAATTCTATTCACCTCCAGCAGGCAGTTATACCATGGAGATATACTCACCGTCACGCATTCCTTCCAACATCGAAATTCAATCTGACGATCACTGATCATGAGGAAATTATGTTTCAAGAAACAGCTCCTCCATATTGGAGAGCAGAGAGGACCAATCAGCGGAACAAAATGTACAAAGAAAATAATATGAACCGTGTGGAATATGCAGAAGATCGCTTCACCGGCGCATCTGGTGGTGTAATTTATAATGGTGATGCGCTTCCGAAAGAAATTTATGGCAATCTGTTCACCACGGATGTTGCGGGCAATCTGGTGCACCGGGATATTCTTACCCCTGATCTAAAAAGTCCCGTATTATTGGCAAAACGTGGCGATAATGAAAAGGACAGAGAATTTATTTATTCAACTGACAGCTGGTTCCGTCCAGTTACTTCTTCGGTCGGACCTGATGGATATTTGTATGTTTTAGACTATTACAGGCAACACATTGAAACGCCTGTTTCAATTCCAGACGACCTCAAAGCGGACATGGATTTTATGGCTGGAAGCGATAAAGGAAGAATATACCGCATATTGCCATCTAATTCTTCTTATAAAACTGCAGCGGTAGATTTAAAGGGCATGACAAGTGCAAAACTGGTTGAAGTTTTAGAGAGAAATAATGGCTGGTGGCGTTTGCAGGCTCAGCGTTTGTTGCTTGAACGTCAGGATAAATCTGTTATTCCCGTTGTAAAAAACTTGATAAGCCGTACTAAGGATCCACGAGCAAGGTTGCACGCGTTATATGTTTTGGAAGGCTTAAACTCGTTGACTGGCGACGTAATAATGAAAGCGTTGATGGACAGCTCTCCGGGAGTTCGTGAAAACGCCTTAATTCTTGCGGAGAAATTTGCTGAAAGCTTGCCTTTGATGATACAGAAAACAAATGATGCTGACAAGCGGGTGGCATTTCAGGCGGCATTAAGTATTGGTAATTTTAATAATAAAGAAGTCATTGTTGCATTGGCTAATGTTATAGAAAAATATGGAGAAGATATTTGGTTCAGAAGTGCTGTACTGAGCTCTGAAGCGGGCTCTTCTCCTGAGCTGCTAAAGGTTTTGAGCCAGCGCACCTCATTTGTGAGCAAAGCAGGAGACTGGAAGAATTCATTTCTTCAGGATTTGTCAACTGTAATCGGATCACGTAATAATAAAGCGCAAGTGAGATCATTTTTAGATGTCATAAGCGAAACTGCATTAAGCAATGAAACGTTACAAGTTGCGTTAGTAAAAGGACTGAAAACAGGTTTGAGTAAAAATGAAGCATCAGATTTACCGTTGAAAGAAATATTGGGTTCCATCAATACTGATAGTAGCCAGGGAGTGAAGTCAGCTATTGCGGCTTTAAAGAAAATGTATTAAGTGTTGACAAAATGAAAGAGATGAAGAAAAGATACTCCCGCAGAGAGTTTATAGGGAAATATTTTTATACAAGTACAGTGTTATTAGGTGGTGGTGTTTTACTAGGCTGTACTTCACTGAAATCAGTTGCAAATAATATTCCTGAATCGGCTCCAGTCAGTGAACCAAACACGCGCCAGGATACGATCAAAACCAATCCAGGTGACGCTCCAAAACAGCAACCAACAGCTCAGGAGAAAAACCCTTGCGATGATCTTACTGGTGTTAGTGCCGAAGAAATAGAGAAACGCAAGAAGCTTGCTTATGTTAATAAGACGCCTATCCCCGATAGTCATTGCAGTAACTGCACCCTTTATCTTCCTCCCGCGAAAGATAAACCTTGCGGGGGATGTATGCTATTTAAAGGACCCGTTCGTCCCGAAGGCTACTGTGCATATTGGGCACCAATAAGCAACTAGAATTTAAATGATTTCATTCATGAGAGCATTGATCGTTTTATGGGTTCTTCTTAGCGGCATCAATGCCGCAGCCCAAATTAAATCGGCTCAAAAAGCAAGCGTTAGTTATATTGGTTCAAGTTCAAATGGCAGTTCTGACGCTGTGATAGTGGATAATGTTCCTTTAGTTCATACGAAGCAATTTTTGCCAGTTGATAAAAATGGTACGATCAAAGGCAATTTAAGATCGCAGCTGGATCAGGTATTTGAAAATATTTCCGAAAGCCTTAACAAATCCGGATCAGATTCAGATCAGATCATTAAGGTAAATGTTTTCCTTACCGGCGTAAATCTGATTTCTGATGTGCAGGCGATGATAAGTCAGAAGTTTGAGGAAAGTAGAAAACCAGCGGTAATGTATGCAATAGGAGAACTGACTCATCCAGATGCGCTGATTTCGGTGGATGTGATTGCTATCTCAAAGTCTAACGTTGACCATGTTAAATATGCATCAATACGTCGAGAGACGTCTGCAGCAATTCTTCCTGCGGGTCCGGTTGTATATGTTTCAGGGCAAGCTGCAAAAGGGGAGCTATCGGAGGCTACCAAAGCTACATTGCTACAATTAAAAGAAACGCTGAGTTCATTGGGGCTCAGTCTTAAAGATATTGTACAGATAAAATCGTTCCTAACGCCGATGTCTTCGCTGCATATTGTCAAAAAACAGTTCAACGATTTTTTTGAAGGTGAAACAGTTCCGCCGCTGGTATTTGTTGACTGGATCAGTGCTGACCCTGTTATAGAGATCGAACTGATAGCATCTTCACGGGAGGAAATCGTGAAAAATCTGCAAGTAGAATACCTTACACCTCCTGGAATGATATCCTCACCCGTCTACAGTAAAGTGTCCAAACTTAATTATGGGAAGAAAGTCTATTTATCAGGCCTTTCCGGATTTAATTCCATGACCCCCGATGCTGAGGTAAATAGTCTGTTTGTTCGTATGGGCAATATCCTTAAAGCCAGTAATTCCGGCTTTAACAATCTTTTGAAGGCTACTTATTATGTCAGCAATGATCAAATTAGTAGAAGTTTAGGTGATCTTAGACCTAAATTTTATGATCCTAAACGTCCGCCTGCGGCCTCAAAAGCGATGTTAAAAGGCATCGGTTTGAACGGAGCGGGAATTTCGATTGATATGATCGGAACTATTAAAGAGTAGAGTTTAAACTTAATCGTACTCAATTATATTATTAACATTTATTGTTTGAGCGAAAATATTTATTATTTTCGGGTACGTAAACGTAGTGAAGACAGGAGACTTATATGAGCTCCGCATACATTCAAAATAATTCGCATTCTAATGAAAAATAGGAAAACTGATGCATCGAGACGGAAGTTTATCAAACAAAGTTCGATAGCTGGGATGGCAACAATTATGACCATGGGAGCGACCTCGACATTGATGGCCGGGCTGAATCCTGCAAGTATGCCCGCAATTCTTGGCGGCTCATCGGCATGGGACAAAGCAAAATGGATTAAATGGCCCATATGGATTCCTGAAGCGGATGAAAAAGGAGTTCTTGATGTATTACGCAGTGGTGTATGGTCTCGCGCAGCGAAAGTTGATGAATTTGAGCGTGAATGGTCGAAAGCTTTGGGAGTTAAACGCAGCTTGACAGTATCAAACGGTACCAATGCATTGGTTGTTGCTTTAAACCAGTTAGATATAAAAGGTGGTGACGAAGTTCTGGTGCCGCCGTATACATTTATTGCTACGGTTCAGGCCATTCTGGCTAACGGCGCAATGCCTGTTTTTGTAGATGTGGATCCTGAGACATTTCAGATTGATCCAGATAAGATCGAAGCAAAAATAACCCCCAGAACTAAGGCAATCTTGCCAGTACATATTATGGGTCTGCCTGCAGATATGATTCGGATAATGGCTATTGCAAAAAAACATAATCTCTTGGTAGTGGAAGATGCTTGTCAGGCGCCCTTAGCAGAAATCAATAAGCAAAGTGTAGGGACGTTTGGTAATGCCGGATGTTTTAGCTTTCAGAATTCAAAAAATATTGCGATTGGCGAGGGCGGAGCAGTAGTGAGTAACGACGACGCATTTATGGATAGATGTGTTTCATACCAGAATCTAGGATTGCCATACGGCAGCGCAGTAGGCACTATCACAACTGGCAGTATCAGGCTAGGTACTAAAGTGCGATTCACGGAATATCAGGCAGCAATTGGACTAGCGCAATTAAAACGCCTGGAAGAGCAGACTGTCACCCGGAATGAAAATGCTGCATACCTGAAATCTAAAATGGAGAAGATCCCTGGAATTTTACCTTATAAATTATATCCAGGTGTAACACGAGCTGCATTTCACCTATTCCCTTTCAGATATAAACAAGAGCAATTCCAGGGCTTATCAAGAGCCGATTTCCTAACGGCATTGAGAGCGGAAGGAGTTCCATGTTCTAGTGGTTATACACCTTTAAATACTCAGGAATTTCTTAAAGATGCATTTGCTTCCAAAAACTTTAAGAAAATGTATCCAAAAGAGTTGTTGGATTATACCAAATATATGGAGAGAAACCAATGTCCTAAGAACGACCAGTTGTGCTCGGAAGCAGTATGGTTCACGCAGAATCTACTGTTAGGAAGCAGGGAGGACATGGATTCTATAGCGTATGCAATAGATAAGATCCATAAAAATGCTGGTGCAATTAAAACCTCGATGAAAAAATAACTTCTGAGAATGATTAGCGTCTAGGAAGAATACAAAATATTAATGATCAAGATAATATATGAGCAAAATGGATGAGGATCAGCAAATGACAGATTTGTTGCCGTCTTCAGAACTTCAGAGAAATTTAAGAGCGAAAACTTACAATTCCGGATTTCCGGAAGCACATGATACATACAATGCGCTATCAGCTGCGAGTGATGGCAAAATTTATTACGTTCTCTCTTCAGACATCGTGGAAACTGGTGGCAAAATGTACGTATATGATCCCTCAACTGATCAAACGGAGCTTCTGGCAGATTTAACTGAAATATGCGGTGAGAAAGGTTTAAACTTAATTCCTCAGGGCAAGAGCCATACGCGCTTTTACGAATGCAATGGAAAGCTGTATTTCTCAACCCATGTTGGATTCTACGAACTGATCGATGGTATGGACCGTATGCCTGTTAATCCTCCTGAGGGATACAAACTTTATCCCGGCGGACATATCTTATCGTTTGATCTGACCACAAAAAAGTTTGAGGATTTGGCAATACTTCCGGAAGGTGAGGGGATGGTTTCGATGACAATGGATTGTGACCGGGCTCATATATATGGAATTAGCTGGCCTAAGGGTCATTTTATCCATTACGATGTAAAGGAAAATGTTCTCCATAATCTCGGGAAATTATCCGGTAATGGCGAAGCTGGAACACCAGGTAAAGATTTTCGTTCTCTATGTCGCTCATTGCTGGTAAATCCAGTAGACGGGAGCGTATATTTTTCGACCTCTGAGGGTGATATCTACACTTATGATAGAAAAGAAATTAAAACATCGAAACTTGAAAATGTCAATCTAAGACTTGATTATTTCGGGAAGTACGACCCGACCATGCCAGGCAGCATGGGCTATAATTGGCGGAAAATATTTTGGTACAAGCCCGAAAATGCTGCATACGGAGTTCATGGTAATTCTGGATATCTGTTTCGTTTCGAACCAGAGAACTCTAAGTTGGAGATTGTTAGGCGAATCACATCCGAACTATCCATGAAAAGCGGATTGTTTGATCAGTTTAGCTACGGATACCTTGGGTTTCAGCTCGCACAGGATGGTCAGACTATTTATTACCTGACAGGCGGCCCGATATATGTGGATGGCAAACGAATTACTGGTGTCGACAGAATAGCAAAAGGTGGCGCCAGGGGCCTGGAGAACTTGCACCTTATAACTTACAACATAAAAAAGAAACAATACAACGATCATGGGCCCATCTTTTATGCTAACGGAGACCGGCCGACGTATGTTAATTCAATTGCTATCGGACTGGACGGATCTATCTACTCTCTTGCAAGAGTCTCAGAGGGTGGCAGCACACGGACGGATTTGATCAAAATTGAAAACCCGTTCAAAGAAATTGTCGACTAATGGGAATGTTTTTTTAAACATTAATGTTAAATTTTTTTTTGTAATTATTTTATTTATTATATTCGGTTACGTAAACAATTAGCCAGAAGGTAAATAATTCAGAAAATTGGATAAGGCAAAATTTTTATTTGAAGGCTAACCGCTTTAAAGTTCGAATAGATTCGACTGGTGCAAATTACTTTTAGAATTTTGCTCAAATGATCAAATCAACAGGTATTTTTTTAATCACATTTTGTTAAAAGTTACATTTTATTTAATACATGACGGGCACGTACCCGTGATGTTCTCGTTTCTCATTTAATCTGGATTTTAATTTATAAACTATGCTAAAAAGTTACATGATGATTTTCAAAAAACAGAGGCTCCTCCCTTCGCTTGCAGGGTTTGGAATGCTCATCACGCTGCTATTCAATCTGCCTGTGCAGGTTTTATCGCAGAATTTAAAGACCGTCAGCGGGCGTGTCACCGACGCCGGCGATCCACTTCCTGGGGCGACGGTAAAGGTAAAAGGGTCGACGAGGGGTACTACAACGCTTCAGAACGGGACTTTTACAATTCAGGCGTCGAACAATGAAACTCTAGTGATCGGTTTTTTGGGTATGAAGACACAAGAGGTTGTTGTTGGTACAAGAACTTCAATAAATATTGCTCTTGAAACGGAGACTTCTTCTCTGAACGAGGTTGTAGTTGTTGGATACGGCACGGTGCGAAAGCCCGATCTGACGGGTTCAGTGGCCGTTGTACCGGTTGAAGATATGACTAAAGCTCCTGTTGGATCATTTGCGGACGCTCTAGCCGGACGTGTGGCCGGAGTTCAGGTGTCGGCAACAGACGGTCAGCCTGGTGGTGGAGTTAATATCACGATAAGAGGCGCCGGATCGCTGACGCAGAGCACTGCGCCACTTTATGTAGTAGATGGAATGCCTATCGAGGGCCTGGCTCCGGAAAGTATCAATCCTGAGGAAATTGAGTCGATGACTATCCTTAAAGATGCATCCTCTACAGCTATATATGGGTCCCGGGCTGGAAACGGAGTAATACTCATCCAAACAAAGCGTGGAAAGGCGGGCAAGCCGGTATTAAGTTTCTCAAGTTCATTAGGCTTGCAAAGTACCCCAAAGAAGATGGACTTAATGAGCCCATATGAGTTCATCAAATATCAACAGGAACTAAATCCTACTATTGCAACTACCACTGGCTATTTCGCATATGATCCGACGCTTGGTCGAAACAAAACACTGGAAGATTATCGTGATGTGAAAGGAATTAACTTTCAGGATCATGTCTTGCGGACTGGTGGAATTAATATTAATAACCTCGCTCTGAGGGGAGGAACTGAGCAGAGCCGTTATTCTATATCAGGTTCATTGACCGATGTATCGGGCACTATAGTCAATACCGCTTCAAGTCGTTATTCAGGTCGGGTAACATTGGATCAAACTATAAGCAACAAAATTAAAGCAGGTGTTACAGGGAACTTCAGCGGATTTTCACAGACCGGACAGGTTGTTAATCAGGGTGCCATACAAAGCACTCCAACGGCATATGTATTAGCCAGAACTTGGATGTATCGTCCGATAACGCCAAAATCGGGTCTTGATCTTTTAGAAGAAGTCCTTGATCCGGATGCTGTAAATGCATCTGATTTTCGGGTTAATCCATTTATCGATTTGGAGAATCAGCATCAGATTGTTAAAAATGACATCCTTGATGGTAATGGATTTATCACTTATGATATAACAAAAGACCTTCAATTCAAGTCAACAGCAATCGTGCGTCTGGATAAAGAATTTCAGGAGCGATTTTATAATTCTAAAACGTCTCAGGGTGGTCCAAGTCCGAGTAACACAAACGGAGTAAATGGTTCTGTAAGAACAATTTTGCAGAATAGTTTTACAAATGAGAACACCCTTAACTACAAGAAAACATTCAACACAGATCATACAGTAACTGGTTTTGGACTTTTCTCTATAAACACAATTAATACAGCGAACGACGGATACAGCGGACGGCTCCTGCCAAACGAGAATTTGGGAATTGATGGATTAGATGAAGGTGTCTCCTACAATCCAGTCTCAAGTTCAAGCAGGAACAGACTTGCATCCTACGCAACCAGATGGGATTACAGTTACAAATCGAAATATCTTATAACAGCTCTTTTCAGAGCCGATGGTTCATCTAAATTCATCAATCACTGGGGTTATTTTCCCGGAGCAGCCGTTGCCTGGAATATGCAGAAAGAAGGTTTTTTCGCCAGGACATTCCCGGGCGTTTCAACATCCAAGCTTAGAGCAAGTTATGGTAGCAACGGAAATAACAGAGTTGGTGATTTCGATACTTACAGGCGTTTAGCTCAAACCCTTGACGGCTATTCCTTCAATAATGGCTCGCCAAGCGGATCGATAAACGTGTCTGCCGTTGGTAATCCGGAATTAGAATGGGAGAAAGTCAACCTGTTGGATATGGGTTATGAATTAGGTTTGTTCAAAGGCCGTGTTGGTCTTGAGGTAGACGTTTACCGCAAAACCACGGAAAACCTCTTGCTCAACGCCACCCTTCCGCCGACTACTGGTTATAGCTCAGCTATAAAAAATATTGGCCGCCTGAGAAACGACGGGCTTGAATTTACTTTGAACACAGTCAATATTAACAAGAAAGATTTCGGTTGGGAAAGTAATATCAACATCAGCTTTAACAAGAACAAGGTAATGCAGCTTACAAGAGGTCAGCAAAGCCTGAATTCAACTGTAGCCTATGTTTCTCAATTTACGAGAGCCTTGTACACAGCCGAAATCGGAAAACCTGCCGGACTGATGATCGGATATGTTTGGGACGGCAACTATCAATATTCTGATTTCGACGAGACGTCGCCTGGTGTATATGTTCTTAAGCCAACAGTATCTACTAATGGAGCAGCCAGGAATGCAGTATTTCCAGGCGATATCAAATACAAAGACTTGAATGGTGATGGAACAATGACCGACGCTGATTTCGCAATAATCGGTCGTGGTCAGCCAATACATACAGGTGGATTCTCGAACAATTTCAGCTACAAGGCATTTAGCTTGAATGTATTCATGCAATGGTCTTATGGCAATGACATCTATAATGCAAACAGGTTATTACTTGAAGGAAATAGTAACGGATATGCTAATATTAATCAGTTTGCAAGCTATTCGAATCGTTGGTCACCAGATAACCAGACAAATGAAAACTATCGTACCCGTGGTCAGGGACCAATTGGATTTTTCTCTTCACGGGTAGTTGAAGATGGTTCATTTTTGCGCTTGAAAACTGTTGCACTGAACTATGTCTTGCCAGCAAAATTAATTCAGAAGGCATATTTGAGCAGCCTGAGTTTTAATTTAGCAGCTCAAAATTTATGGACACTGACGAACTATTCAGGTATGGATCCTGAGGTTTCTGTGCGTAATAACGTGTTAACGCCAGGCTATGACTATTCATCCTATCCTAAGTCGCCGACAGTGGCTTTTGGTATAAAAGCATCATTCTAGACTAAACTAATTCGAAAGAAATGAAAACAAAACATTATATATTCGCCATCGTCTTATTGTTAAGTCTTGGCTCGTGTAAGAAATTTCTGGAAACGGAGCCTACCGACTTTTTGAATCCTGATAATTATTACGAAACAGAAGCACAGTTGCAGTTCGCGCGTGCCGGAGCATATTCTGTATTGGGTGCTGGTAACCTTTGGGGAACTACAGCAAACTACCTGCTAAATTTCTCGGCTGACGAAGGCTATATGAACCGTGCCACATTAACAACAGGGCCATGGAATTACTTTTATAGCACTGGCGACCAGTATTTGACGGGAATGTGGCTCAATCTGTTCAACGGCGTTAACCGGGTAAATGTCGTACTTGAAAATCTTGACAAGAATACAGGTATCGCACAAGCAAAGCGCGATGCGATTCGAGGAGAAATGCTGTTTTTGCGAGGATACTATTATTTCATGCTTGCTCAGTATTTTGGCGGCGTTCCCATCAAGACGGCATCTACAACATCTGTTGTTGATGTAGATATCGCGCGTAACACTCTTAAGGAAGTGTATGACCAGATATTGAAAGATATGACTACAGCAGAGCCTTTGGTACCATCTATTGCTAGCCTTGGTTATTCAGGAGCCATCAGCAAATCTGCAGTTCGGGGTTTCTTAGCTCGAGTTAACTTACATATGGCTGGCGAACCATTAAAAGATAAAACCAGATATTCCGAAGCCAGTAAATGGGCAAAAATGGTAATTGATGACGCAACAGCAGGCCATAGTCTTAATACGAACTACCCGCAAATATTCATCAATTTAGCTCAGGATAAGTACGATATTAAAGAAAGTCTGTGGGAAGTTGAGTTCTGGGGCAATGGAACTGATCAGTTTGTTGAAACAACAAACAATGGATGGATAAACGGACCGTCATCTGCTAATGCCCCAGCACGGGCCGATGCTTACATGAGCATCACATCGAAGTTTTATGATGCATATGAAGATGGCGACAACCGTAAGTTTTGGAATATTCCTCATTTTAACTATTCTGGTTCAGCTACAGCACCAGTTCCAGTTGGAACAAAAGCGCTGATTGCGGCTCCAACGACAGGAGCAACTAAAAATTCCAGAACGGTGGGAAAATATAGAAGAGAGTTTGAAACACTTTTGCCAAGAGCAGCGACGACTACACCACAAAATGTGATTTTATTGCGATTCAGTGATATCTTATTGATGTGGGCCGAGGCTGAAAATGAAATCAGCGGTACTCCAAGTGCTGCTGCTATTGAGGCCGTTAATAGGGTTAGGAGAAGAGCCTGGTCAACAGGTGTAAAAACTATCGCAATAACAAATGGCGGTAATGGTTATACAACAGCACCTACAGTGACATTTTCAGCCGGAATCGGGGGAAATACAGCTACCGGTACGGCTGTAATTACGGCTGGTCGTGTTACGGCTATAACACTGAATCGTGACGATACGGGAATTAAATTTAATCAGGAAGGTGATTATTCTACAGCACCTACAGTTACTATCAGTGGAGGAGGAGGCAGCGGAGCAGCAGCTACAACAACTATTTATCGGCAGACCGACGCTAACCTGGCCGCTTCAAAAACATCCAGCAAGTCTGCATTCCTTACTGCAATACAGGAAGAGAGATATAGAGAGCTGGCTTTCGAAGGTTTGAGAAAGGGTGATTTACTTCGCTGGGGAAATTTCCTTGCAGTTTATCAGGATATGGCTGACAGATTGCAACAAGACAGCCCGGGAGCATTTTACGTGAGCTGGTATCGAAACGCCAGCGCAAAGGATCTTCTGATGCCGATACCGAACAGCGAAATGTCGACAAACCTGAAAATGACACAAAACCCAGGTTGGTAATTACTCAATTTTATAACGATAAACATGAAATTCAAATATTATACAATTTTACTGGGTGCGCTGTTAGTGTCATCCTGTAAAGAGAATCTGGAGATATCGACTCCTGCTTTCGACGTAACAACAGCCAAAACAAGCTATAAAGCTGGCGAAGCTGTAAATTTCGATATTACTGGCGGTGAGGCTCACATGATATCATTTTATTCAGGTGAGGTTTTGAAAGATTATGCTTCCAAAGACGGACGTGTTATTGACGTTTCAAAATCTGGAATTACAGCCTCCTTTACAAGCAGTGTTCAATTGGGCGCACAAACTAATCAAGTTGCTATTTTAGCTTCCTCAAATTTCAATGGAGACTACAGCAGCGTTGCTAAAGTTAAAGCAGCTACCTGGACTGATATAACCAGCCGGTTTGCGTTAGGCACGGGTACAGCGTTACTTGCATCAGGGAATAAGGATTTATCGGATCTTGTTGTAGCAGGTAAGCCGCTATATATTGCTTTCAGATATCTCACAAAGCCTCAGGCAACGAATGGTGTAGCCCGTCAGTGGTTTTTTCAGAGTTTTGCCATAAATAGCAATCTTAAATTAGATAACACAATCAATCTTCCAATTGTAGATCAGGCAAGTGCAGGTTTTAGGATTGTGGATGATAATGTGGCTAATGATGCAAAAGCACTATCGTCGGTCAGCGCTACAAGGGTAACACTTCAAGGGAATAATTATCTGTACGCAGGATTACCGCAATTTAATGCGAGTGATCCCGTGTTCGATTTAAAAAACCCCATTTACGATCCTAATTCGCCATTATTTAGTCCTACGGCGGTGTTAAATTATAAGCCTTTCGTTCCATTTAACCCGGCTAGTCCATTTAACGATCCGGCAACTGAACATTGGGCGGTTTCAAAAGCTATAATGATTGATAAAGTAGATCTGGGACCGGATTGGTCAACCGGCTTGAAGGGGCTTCCTAATCCTACAATTTCTAAGCACTCTTATACTTATGCCAAACCAGGCAATTATAAGGCTGTATTTATTGCATCTAACAATACTATTGATGGCGACAAAAGAGTGGTTAAAGAGATCAACTTGACGATTACGCCATAATTTTGTGCTTAAATTACTGAAATAAGAGGGTTAGTCTAATTTAATAGACTAATCCTTTTATTGTTAATAAGCTTTATATTTTTGTTCGAGTGCTGCTGCATTTGTCGTCTGAGTTTTTACGATAGAAAATTAATAACATCTATGACACTTATATTTAAGTCTCTTCTGTTCTTATCAATTATTCTGAATCCGCTTTCATTATTGCCGATTGGTTATAATAGTCAAAGTCACCTTCACTCTGCAGGCAAACATGATTTATTTGAATCGGATCCGAGAGTAAAGCACCGAAAACATATCCTCAAAAACATGGAAGAGGTTATGGGTAGACTGCCAGACCGCAGTTCTCTAGTGCCACTAGACATTAAAATTATTGACAGTGTAAGGGAAAGAAGTCTTACGCGATATAATTTGACATTTAGCGTGGCAAAAAATGAACGACTATCGGCATACCTTTATGTACCATCTCAAACTGGCATCCCTGTGAAATTAGCAGCCTTGGTTGTGCTTCATGGCACAGATCCTTTGGGAAAAGGTGTTGTTGATGGTCAGGGAGGGAAACCAAACCGGGCTCATGCAAGGGAGTTGGCGGAAAGAGGTTATATAGTTATCGCACCAGATTATCCCAGTTTCGGAGACATGAAGGATTATAATTTCGAAACTGACAGATATAAATCCGCAACAATGCAGGGGATATTTAACCATATGCGTTGTGTCGATTTACTTCAAAGCAGGCATGATGTAGATCCCGGCAAAATTGGCGTTGCAGGTCTTTCACTTGGCGGTCATAATTCAATGTTTGTTGCCGCTTTTGACGAACGTATCAAGGTAGCTGTTTCAGCCAGTGGCTGGACACAGTTTGAATATTATAACATTGGTGAAGATGCTATTAAACGATACGGAGGTCGTTTAGGTCCCTGGGCCCAAACTCGTTATATGCCTCTTTTTAGAACCAAGTATAAACTCGATGGAAATCGGATACCATTTAATTTTGATGATGTAATTTCTGCCATCGCTCCCAGAGCCTTCTTTTCTGTGTCTCCAATTAATGATGCTAATTTTGATATTAAGGGTGTTCGTGCTGGAATCGAATTAGCCCGAAAGACGTATGATGCATATGGCGCAAGCGAAATGCTGCAGGTTCGGTATCCTGATGCTGAACATGATTTCCCAGTTGCGAGTCGGAAAGAGGCCTACGCTTTTATAGACAAAATTTTAGGGCACACTCCAGGAATATCGGAAATAAAATGAAGCCATAACCTTTGATAAGCCTAATGATGAAAATAATAAGAATTTATTTGCCTTTTGCTTTGCTGATAATTTCAGCAACGGTTCATGCTCAAAATGTAACTGCCACATCCGCATCTAACAGCGTTTGGAAGGTAGGTGTGTCAAGAGTAGTTATCACTCCTAAAGAATCCATGCCCATGGCCGGATTTGCGTCGCGAACTCATTCTTCTGAAGGAATGATTCATGATCTTTGGGCGAAAGCCCTTGTATTCGAAGACACTAAAGGTAAGAGGGCTGTAATGGTTAGCAGCGACCTTTTGGGATTTCCTAAAAGTGTTTCGGATAACATCCGGAATAAGTTGAAAAGTAAGTATGGCTTAAGCAAAGATCAGATATTACTGAACAGCTCCCATACCCACTCGGGTCCGGTGTTGGGTGGTGCACTCTCGGACATTTATGTTTTGGATAAGGAACAGCTTGACAGAATTACAAGGTACTCAGAATCTTTGGAAGACATGATTGTGAAGATGGTTGGAGATGCAATTCGTGATCTGGAGCCCGCCGAAGTTTATGCACAGAATGGTGTAACGCGATTCCAGGTAAATCGCCGTAATAATAACGCTGCCTTGTTGACACAATTATCCGAATTGCAGGGTCCCAACGATTATGCTGTTCCTGTGATAAAAATAATGAATGCCAAGGGTGATCTAAAAGCGGTGGCATTTGGGTATTCATGTCATCCTACTGTGCTGAACGGGTACCAGTGGTCAGGAGATTATCCTGGTTTTACCCAGTTAGAGATCGAGAAAGCTCATCCGGGCACTACTGCTTTATTTTTTCAAAGCGCTGGTGCAGATCAAAATCCTCTGCCGCGTAACACAATTCCGCTCGCGCGTCAATATGGCCGCGAGCTTGCCGCCGCTGTTGAGCGTGTTTTAGAGGAAGATATGAAGCGGGTTGGTCCGGGATTAATGACCACCTATTCTGAATTGCAGCTTCCGCTTTTGCCCGCTCCTCAAGAAGCCGAATTGCTAAACACATCAGCGAAAACAGCGAATGCCTACGAAAAAAGATGGGCAGAACGGATGCTTGTTGAAACCCGTGCCGGTAAAAAAATGATTGCTTCATATCCTTATCCCATACAGGTCTGGACCATCGGTGAATTGCCTGTCGTCAGTCTTGGCGGCGAGCTTGTTGTGGAGTATGCGATAAAAGTAAAGCAAATGCTTGGAGCGGAATCATTTGTCTTCGGTTATTCAAACGATGTAATGAATTATATTCCTTCAGCAACTATCCTGAAAGAGGGGGGCTATGAGGGCGACATTGCTCATGTAGTTTACGGTTTGCCATCTAAATGGCAAACTGGCATCGAAGCGGGGATATTAAACGAGATTTTCCGTCTTGCTGGCGAAGCAGGAGCTTTGAAAAACAGGTAAATTTTATCGTGGCTTTTAATAAGGCTTTTTTTAATTTCACATTTAGTTCTATATTTACGTGTACGTTACCGCTATGCTTATTTTATGATCAGAACTTTCTTTACTCTACTACTGACTTGTGTAATAGCAGGGAGTTATGCTTCCGATTTTACCATCGCTCCCAAACCGAAAAAAGAATGGATTAAACTCTTTGACGGGAAAAGTCTTACAGGCTGGCATCACTTCAATAATAAAAACGAAATCAAAAATTGGAAAATTGAAGACGGAGCTTTGGTATGCCTTGGAGCGAAGGGGCCTAGCGGATCTGGCGACATCATTACCGATCAGATTTACAGTAATTTTGAACTACGCTGGGAATGGAAAGTAGATAAGGGTAGTAATAGCGGTGTGTTTTATCATATAGTTGAAGATTCAAAATATAAACGCGCCATTGAGACCTCACCCGAGTACCAAATCATTGATGACGTATCCTATCCAGCAAAACTGGAACCATCTCAGCTTACAGGAGCTGATTATGATATGCATCTGCCAGGTAGCAATAAGACACTTAAGTCAGTTGGGGAATGGAATACCAGTAAAATAATATTCAAAGATGGGAATGTAGAACATTGGTTGAATGGAAAGAAAATAGTAAAATTCAAAGCATGGAGCGAGGACTGGAAGCGCAGAAAAGCTGCAAGCAAATGGAAGGATGCTCCTGATTATGGTATGTCTGCCAAAGGTAACATTGGCTTACAAGATCACGGAAATAAAGCATATTTTAAAAATATTGAAATTCGTGAATTATAAAACTCACAGCCAATAAAACTAAACCTCATTATATGCATATCAGCAAAAACATACACTCTCTGAAATCCACGATACTGGCCATTAGCTTTGCAAGTGTGCTTTTGACTAATGGTTGTAATACTAAAACTGAACCTATGGAGAAAAGTCATGAAAAGATCGGTATCATAACTCTCGATCCCGGACATTTTCACGCGGCACTTTTGCAGAAATCGATGTACAATGAAATTGATTCGGTGGTACATGTATATGCCCCAGAAGGTTCGGAAGTAGATAACCACATGAAATTAGTGGAAAGCTATAATACTCGACCTGACAATCCTACATCATGGAAAACCGAGATGTATAAAGGCAACGATTATCTGGAGAGAATGTTCAAGGACAAAGCAGGGAATGTTGTCATCATATCAGGGAATAATAAGAGCAAATCGAAATATATTAAAATGGCAATCGATTCCGGCTTAAATGTTCTTGCTGATAAGCCGCTTGCTATAGATCAGGAAGGATTTAATTCACTCGAGCGAGCATTTGAGACGGCAAAAAAGAATGAAGTCCTTTTGTATGATATAATGACTGAGAGGTACAATATCTACTATATGTTGCAACGGGAGTTGAGCAGAGATACCGAGCTGTTCGGGACCTTGCAAAAGGGGAGCCTAGAAAGTCCGGCAATAATGCAGCAGAGCGTTCATCATTTTTATAAAAATGTTTCCGGAAAGCCCCTTGTTAGGCCGGTTTGGTTTTTCGATGTAGAACAAGAAGGTCATGGTTTGGTGGATATAACCACGCACATGGTTGATATGATCCAATGGCAAGCCTTTCCGGATGTAGCTATTGATTACAAAAAAGACGTCAGGATGTTGGCCGCGAAAGAATGGCCAACGGTAATCAGTTCTGCGCAATTTCTAAAATCGACAAAGCAGGATCAGTTCCCGGATTTTTTGAAGAAGTATGTAAAGGATGGTCAGCTTGAAGTGTTGTCAAACGGGGAAATGAATTACACTCTGAAAGATATCCATGCCCGAGTTTCAATTCAATGGAATTTTGAATCACCTCAAGGAACTGGAGATACACATTTCGCACAAATGAGAGGAACGAAGGCGACCTTGCTAATAAAACAAGGAGAAGAACAATCATACAAGCCAGTAGTATATATCGATCCTTTGCAAAGTTCAGAGAAGACCGTTAAGGATGCTATAGCACGGCTGCAAACCAAATACGCAGGGGTTTCCGTGAAAAGAACTGGTAGCCTTTGGGAGATAGTGATACCCGAAAAATTAAAAGTGGGCCACGAGGATCATTTTGCAGAAGTAGCAAAAAAATACCTTGAATACCTTAAAACCAAGCAGTTGCCATCGTGGGAAGTTCCAAATATGTTGTCGAAATATTATACAACAACGCAAGCTTTGGAAATGGCGAAAAAGAAATAATTGCATCGAATCGATAACCAGAATACATTTCATAATATTCTTTAAATGACTGAATTAGATATTTTAGAACAAGAATTATTAAAGCCATCTGATGCCCTGGTAGCAGATGTTGCTAAGATAGAAGGGGATATAATAATCCTTGGAGTGGGTGGAAAGATGGGGCCAAGCATGGCTAAGCTTGCCCGTAAGGCTATTGATAAGGCGGGTATTAAAAAACGTATAATTGGGATCTCAAGATTTTCGGAAGCAGGAACGCGTGAAGAGCTTGAGGATGAGGGAATAGAAACTATTTCAGCGGATCTGCTTGATGAGGGGCAGTTAGCATCTTTACCAGATGCCCCGAATATTCTTTACCTCGCAGGTACGAAATTTGGAACTACAGGTAAAGAGCCATTTACCTGGGCAATGAATTCGTATTTGCCGGGCAGAGTGGCTGAGCGATATAAAAACTCCCGTATTGTAGCTTTTTCGACAGGTAATGTATATCCGTTTGTGCCTATTAACTCGGGCGGCCTCTCCGAAGAAATCACTCCGGCTCCAGTTGGAGAATATGGGCAATCATGTTTAGGGAGAGAACGCGTATTTCAGTATTTTTCAGAGCGATATCAAATTCCGACTCTTATCTACAGGCTGAACTATGCAATAGACTTACGTTATGGCGTTATGCTGGAAATTGCTAGGTCAGTTATGGCAGATAAGCCGATAGATCTGACTACTGGAAATGTAAACGTAATCTGGCAGGGTGACGCAAATGAAATTGCGATCAGGTCTCTTCTCCACTGCGACGTGCCTGCTAACATATTAAACGTAACCGGACCTGAGACTCTTTCAGTAAAATGGCTGGCGGAGCAATTCGGCTTGCTTTTGGATAAAAAACCTCAATTTGTAAACGAAATACAGCCTATGGCATTATTGAATAATGCGTCAAAAGCACACAAATTATTTGGCTACCCACGGGTAACTGTCCGTGAAATGATCGAAATGACTGTGGCCTGGCTTCAGGCTGGCGGTAAAACGATTAATAAACCCACTCATTTTCAGGAACGGAAAGGCCAGTTCTAATTGTATTAACATACCATTTATGCCATCGAACATATTAAATCCGAAGCTTAAGTCCTTATTAAGAAGCGGTACTGTTATACCAGCACATCCGCTCGCATTAAACGAATCACGACATTTTGACGAATCGCGGCAACGCGGCCTGACGAGATACTATATGGCATCAGGAGCTGGAGGCGTTGCAGTAGGGGTGCATTCAACTCAATTTGAGATTAGAGATCCGGCGATAAATCTGTATGATACAGTCTTGAGAGTAGCTTCAGAAGAGATTGACGCCGCGGGGCTCGATCGTCCATTCATAAAAGTCGCTGGAATTTGCGGGCCAACGGCGCAGGCTGTCGCAGAAGCTGAATTAGCTTTGAAATACGGATATGACATGGGCCTGCTGAGCATGGGCGGCCTGCAGAGCTGGACTGAAGATGAGATTCTTCAACGTGTTAGGGATGTTGCTGCAGTTATTCCTGTTATAGGTTTTTATTTGCAGCCATCTGTGGGTGGTCGCATTTTCACTTATAATTTTTGGAGAGAATTTGCCGAGATCAAAAATATTGAAGCCATTAAAATCGCTGCTTTCAATAGATACCAAACTCTGGATGTTGTACGGGCTGTCTGTTCTTCAAGCAGGGTTAACGAAATTGATTTATATACTGGTAATGATGATAATATTGTTGCCGATCTATTAACAAGATACAGTTTTCAAGTAGACGGTAAATTAGTAGAGAAGGAATTCGTGGGCGGTTTGTTGGGACATTGGGCAGTCTGGACACAAAAGGCTGTTGCGCTACTTGAAGAAGTTAAAACGTGCAAAGCAAATGGAAATGCCGGAATTGCGGAACTTCTCACTAAAGGTATCGATGTGACAGATATGAACGCTGCTATTTTCGATCCGGCGCACAGCTTTCATGGATGCATCCCCGGAATCCACGAAGTATTGCGTCGGCAGGGACTTCTGGAAGGGCGTTGGTGTCTTAATCCAAAAGAGGAATTGTCAGAAGGACAAATGGAAGAAATTAACCGGGTCTGCAATGATTATCCGGAACTCACTGATGATGAGTTCGTAAAAGACTTGCTCGTTTCGAAAAGATAATAATACCCGATAAATTTAGGCTGCAGGTTATATGGACAGACGGGAATTTGTAAAAAGCGCGGGTGTAATGGCGGCAATTAGTTCACTAGATTTTTCTAATATGGCCAAGGCTTCGGATGATGCGTCCAAAATTATCGAGGTAACAAATGTCCGGTCCAATTTTGAACGGGAAAAGCTTCTCCGACCATTCGGTTTTAAAGGCGGATATCTAACAGAACTGTGGCAAATCGCCTCACAGATGCAGACATCGTCGGGCGTAAGTAACATTGGGCTTGCAACGCAAAGCGTTCTTTATGGAGATGCCGATCTTTTTACACTTAATTCTGAAGCGACCGGTAACCATTTGATGTATTCTCTTACGAAAAAGGCTCTTGACCTTGTGAAGAATAATTCATTCAAAACGCCTGTTGAATTATTTGATAGAATCTTGCCGGATGTTGTGGCCGAAGGGAAGAAAATAACCGGGAAATCGGATTTGAATATTAATTTCGTTTACAATGCACTTGTCAGCGTTGACAATGCTGCATGGCTTGTTTATTCGGAAGAAAATCACTTCAGAACATTCGAAGAAATGATACCGGAACAGTATAAGCATGCGTTGTCACACCGCAACGATAAAATAGCCATCATGTATCAAATTCCGTATGGAATGCCGATGCAGGACTTGAAAAATGCAGCCAGCCAGGGCTATTTTGTTTTTAAAATAAAAACGGGTTTTCCAGGCAGTCAATCAGAAATGTTGAAAGGTGATATGGATAGGCTTACAATAATCCATGAGACGCTAAAAGACCTTCGAACCGAACATACTGCTGATGGAAAGCTTATTTACACCATGGATGCAAATGCGAGGTATGAGAAAAAGGAAACACTCCAAAGGTATCTTGACCACGCAAAGAAGATCGGTGCATTTGATAGAATTTTGTTGTATGAAGAGCCATTGAATGAAAAAAATCAGGAGAATGTATCAGACCTCGGTATAAGAATTGGCGCTGATGAAAGTGCTCACGATGAAATATCGGCAATAAAGCGATTAGATCTTGGGTATAATGTTCTTGTCCTGAAAGGTATCGCCAAAACTCTTAGTATGTCAGTTAAGCTTGCCAGGTTAGCCGCCGAAAGAAATGTTCCCTGCATGTGCGCAGATCTGACGGTGAATCCAATTTTAGTTGATTGGCATAAAAACCTTGCTGCTCATTTAGCTCCTTTTCCTATTATAAACATGGGTTTGATGGAGACAAACGGCGACATGAATTACGCGAATTGGAATTCCATGGTAAAATACCATCCGGCATCCGACGCATCCTGGTTTCACCGTAGAAATGGCGTTTTTGAATTAAATAAAGACTTCTACGACAAGAGTGGGGGGATTTTTGACACATCTGAACACTACAAAGAGCTGGTTGAGAAGAATAACTAGGCTTTAATATGAAACGCAGTGAATAATCTAACCGCATCTAATGAGTAAATTCCCGATAGACACTTTTGTGCTGTCATCTATAAAGAATTGAGATCCTTGTAATTATCAATTGCTTTTTTCACACTTCCGGACTCGAGAAGCATTGTTTTGGCAGATTCGTAGTCTGTCAAACCAATATTAGCCATTAACATTTTCACTGCCCGATCCGTAATTTTGTCGTTTATAAGTTTCACATTGACCATCTGATTATCCAGAACTTGTCCAAGTTGGATCATGACAGTTGTGCTTATCATATCGAATATCATCTTCTGAGCTGTTCCGCATTTCATTCGCGTACTCCCTGAAATAAATTCAGGTCCGGTAATAACCTCTATCGGAATGTCGGACTGAACAGCGATAGGGGAATCTGAATTACTCACTATACACGCTGTCGTGATATTGTTTTTTTTGCAAGCATTCAATGCGGATAACACAAAAGGCGTTGTACCGCTTGCAGATATACCTATGACTATGTCTTTTCCGGAAATATTTTTTTCTTGAAGCTCGTCCCATCCAGCGTTGATATCATCTTCTTTCTCTTCCGGCGCTTCAATAAGATGTTCTTTTCCGCCAGCCAGAACAACATTGAAAAGTCCCTGGGGAATGCCAAATGTGGTAGGTAGCTCAATGGAATCCAAAACTGACAATCGTCCGCCGCTTCCTGCACCCACATAGAACAATCGTCCGCCATTACGGATTTTAGAAATAATCGCCTCAATAAGTATGTTTAGTTGTGGTAACGCTTTTTCAATAGCTGACGCTACCAGCTTGTCTTCATTATTAATATGGAACGTCAACTCCTCCACCGACTTTTTTTCTAAGTGCCGGTATTTTGAAGGTTGTTCGGTAATTCGGATCATAATCGATTTTAGTAGTTCGTCTAAATATAAAAAGAAATTACGTGTACGTAAACGTGAAATATTATTATCTTGGATTATTGAAAAATTCGAGCTCGATGAACGTGCAATGCGTAAGATGTTTAATGATATGTTTGCTCCTTTGCACCTTTTCCCGTCTTTGTGCGCAACAAGCCAGCATCAACAAGTTTGAGATTAGTATAAATGCTGTAAGTGGGATGCAGTTCGATCTTGTTCGTTTCAGTGTCCGACCAGGGGCGGAAATAACGATCAATTTTTCTAATGTCGACGATATGAGCCATAATTTCCTGATAACTAAACCAGGCACCAGGCTCCAGGTAGTTGATGATGCTCTGAAA
Organism: Bacteroidota bacterium; assembly: GCA_040384965.1. Taxonomy (GTDB): domain Bacteria; phylum Bacteroidota; class Bacteroidia; order Sphingobacteriales; family Sphingobacteriaceae; genus Daejeonella. The sequence continues at coordinate 63,015 of JAZKIH010000037.1, forward strand.
CTGGACGAAAAAGGCCCCGAGATGAATTATATACCTAAATCTGAGAATGTGTTATGGTCTCTCCCAGTTGTCGCAACGAATCAAACAGCAACTCTTAGGTTCATCGCTCCGTCACAACCGGGTGCTTACCCATACGTATGCACTTACCCTGGTCATGGATTTATTATGTACGGCGTGATGTACGTATCCAATGAAATAAATATGCCGGATTTAAAGACAGATTTGAATATACCCCCTGCATTTCGGCAGGAAAAGATTGCTCAATCTGCTGTTGCAAAAGCGCCAAAACATAATGTAAATCACCCTTACGAAACTGTTGCACCATTTTTATATCGGATATTTATGGATGATTCCGGGCCGGCATCAATAGCTGTCAGCTTACCGCAGGATATTTCATACTGCTGGGACACGGGTACATGCAGGCTGCGTTACGCCTGGGCGGGTGGGTTTTTAGATAATACTGCGATCTGGAAAGGTCATGTTGATGCAAATGCCAAAATTTTGGGCACCGTGTTTTACCGGGAAGCGTCGGAATTCCCATTGATAATCGGTAAGGCCGATGAAGTGCCTGTCACAAAGTTCAAAGGATATCACCTTATCAATAAATACCCCGAGTTTCACTATCAGCTTAATGGTGTAGATGTTTACGAGCTTATAAAGCAAAAAGAAGACGGTAATGGCATTGTAAGAAATTTCCGCATTCCAAATGCTTCCGGTACAGTTTGGTTCAATTCTAAAACGGTAAACGAGTCTGTTGATTATTCATCTTCAGCGGGTAAGTGGGTAGATGGTAAATTAAAACTGAGTCCGCAGGAGGCCCGCGAATTCAGCATAACAATGACAAATTATTCGCTGCTTTTCAACACCAGGAGAAAGAAAAAATGATGAAAACTAGAATAGGGTACTTGATTTTTTTCGTGTGTTTGTTTGGACCTCAGATTTTAATAGCCCAAACCGTTTCAGCATCTTCATATAGCGTCCAAAATATTCAGATGCCACATGGCCTCATGGCTGAGACGGGCGGACTTGCATTTTTACCGGACGGGCGCCTTGCAGCTTGCTTCATTCGGGGTGAAGTGATGATCTACACACCTAATACCAGGGAATGGAAAGTCTTTGCTACAGGCTTACATGAGCCCCTGGGCATACTTGCAGTTAATGATTCAGAGCTCATCGTAATGCAAAGGCCTGAGCTAACACGAATAAAAGATTCTGATGGAGATGGAGTAGCTGATTATTATGAAACCTTGACGGATGATTTCGGCATCTCCGGCAATTATCATGAATTCAATTATGGTCCTGTTCAGGATTCGAACGGCAATCTTTATATCGCACTAAATACCGCTTCCCAGGGCGGAAGTGTGCGGCCTGAAGTTAGGGGAACTCTTAATCCCTTAGGCCGTGATATGGCTCAGGGAATTTATGAAATGTATTCAGTTGTTCCCTATCGGGGATGGGTAATGAAGCTGCCGGCGAGTGGCAGAAAACTTCAGCCATTTGCTTCCGGAATGAGATCGCCCAACGGTCTCGGCTTCGATCTCAAAGGAAATCTTTTTGTAACTGACAATCAAAGCGACTGGGTCGAGACGAGTACCTTATACCATGTTCAGGAGGGTAAATTTTATGGTCATCCCGCAAGCTTAGTTTGGCAAAAGGAGTGGGAGGGTAGAAACCCGTTTATCAGCCCGGTGGCTGAGCTTGACAAGATCCGGACCAAAGCAGCCGTGTTATTTCCCCAGGGAATAATGGCAAATTCACCTTCTCAGCCGCTTTGCGATATCACACTGGGTAAATTTGGACCGTTCGCAGGGCAACTTTTTGTTGGCGAGATGAATCGCGATCGAATCGTACGGGTAATGCTCGAGACAGTGGCTGGAGAGCTTCAAGGCGCCTCTATTCCGTTTATCGATGGTCACGGCCTTCGAAAAGGCAACAATCGCCTTGCATTTGCCCCGGATGGCAGTCTCTGGGTCGGACAGATAGCTTTTGGATGGGCGGGTGATCAGGGAATACAAAGAATTGTTTTCAATGGAAATGCGCCAGCTGATATTCAAATGATGAACCTTACCAAAACTGGTTTCGATATAACATTTACACAGCCTGTCAATAAAGCCCAGGCGCTGGATGCCAGTAATTATATTTTCAGGCATTACTTCTACAAGTACCAGCGAAAAGTTAAGAACGCTGGGGCCGACATTACTGATCAGCAGGATGTGCAAACAATACCTGTGAAAAATATTATAGTATCGGCGGATGGATTGAAAGTTTCACTTGTTTTAAGCGAATTGAAGGCCGGTTATGTTTATGAGTTGAAACTCGGGGATATTACCACCCAGAAGGGGCAAGCTCTGGATAACAGACTGGTTTGTTATACATTGAATAATCTTATTCCCTAAGAGCTTGAAAAATCAAGCCGTACCTGAACAGATGTCAAACGTTATAAATCGCCGGAAATTTGTAAGCAGTTCAGCGCTTTCCCTAGCAGGATTTATGTTAGCGGATAAAGCCTCGGGTTCTAATATTTCTGATTCTCATTCAATAGCGTCAGAGTCGGGAAATGTGCGTCCTTACGACTTAATGAAGGATGTGATGAGATATCGGAAGATTGATTCTCATGTACATTCAGATTTGTACGATGGACCGCCGGAAAATAATATTGCGTTTATGGACAGACTGGGAATAGAAAAGATGTTTATCTCCAGGCCAATCACGAGTGGAGAGGGAACTCCTAAAGATTTCCGTCTTTACAATGATCTGATCTTGACCGCAATGAGAAAATATCCGGATAGGCTAACCGGACAGTTTACAGTTAACGTACAGTATAAAAAGGAATGTTTAGAGGAAATACAACGCCGTGTAGACCAGGGCATGGTTGGGTTAAAGGTCTATACTCAGGTGAAGATAAATGATCCTTTATTTTATCCTGTCGTTGAAAAAATGATTGATTTGAAAATGATTATCCATATGCATTCGCACTGCCAGCTCGGAGTAGGAGGATATAGAATGAAATATGATTCGGGGATACGCCCGAATACATCCATACCAGAAGATTTCGCCGACATCGCCAAACGCTATCCCGAGGCAATGTTCCAATACGCACACATCGGAGGCGGAGGTGATTATGAATATGCCTGTAAAATGTTTGCTAACCTGGATAATATCTATGTAGATACATCGGGAAGTAATAATCCGGAAGGCATGGTCGATTTCGCTGTTCAGCAGTTGGGTGAAGATAGGGTGTTTTTTGGATCTGACAATTGCTATTATCAGAGCGTTGGAAAAATATTGGCTTCAGACCTGACTGAGAACCAAAGAAAGAAAGTCTTTTTTGAAAATTATAACAACATCCTGAAGAAATCCGGCAATAGCATCCTGCCCTAAGTTTTACTTTAAATAAATTTTGATATGTCCGCGTTATCAAGAAGAAATTTCATCACGAGTACTGTATTATCTGCAAGTGGGGTGGCCGCGGCGGGGACTTTTGCTGCGTTGAGAGTTCCCGAAGAAGTAAACCACAGTTCATATTCACCTTCCCTGCAGAGGAAGTACAATATCATGAACGATGTGATGAAATACCGTAAAATAGACTCTCATGTTCATGTAAATCTTGGGAGTACAGACCCTGAAGTTCAAAAAAAATTCGCTGAAAGTCTGGTTGACTATTCGCAGCGTCTTAAGGTTCAAAAACTGGTATTGTCGAACCCCGTGACGCGACTAATAAATGGCGTTCCTGATGGTAGTCCTGAAGCTTTCATAAGGAATAATAACATTGTGCTTGGGGTAATGAAATTACATCCCAATCTCTTCATGGGTAGTTTTACTTTTAATCCGGTCCATCTCAAAGAATCAATGGATGAAATCAAGCGCTGTGTGGATTTGGGTATGACGAATGTTAAAATTTATTATCAAACGAAGATTAACGACCCGTCTTATTATCCAATTGTAGAAAAGATGATCGACCTCAAAATGATTATACACAGCCACGCTGAAGCGCAATTAGGCGTGGGCGGATACCGAATGAAGTACAATGGGTTTAAGCCAAAAAACACGTCAGTGCCGGAGGATTTTGTGGATATAGCAAAAAGATATCCGGAGGCGGTATTTCAATACGCACATATTGGTGGCGGTGGCGATTGGGAATACATGTGCAAAACATTAAAAGATAGTCCAAATGTATACGTGGATACTTCCGGTAGCAATAATGAAGAACACCTCGTTGATTTTGCCGTCGCACATCTTGGTGAGGACAGGGTTATTTTTGGCTCAGATAATTGCTATTACCAGAGTGTAGGGAAAATACTGGCCTCTAACCTGAGTGAAGCTCAAAAACGGAAAATATTTTTCGAAAACTTTAACGACATATTAAGGAAAGGAGGCAAAAATGTTGATTGATATTAACGCGTACATAGGAAATTGGCCATTTCAGAAATTAAAATATAACACCTGTGAGTTGCTGTTGGAACGGATGAATAAATTTGGAGTAGATATTTCGGTGATCAGCAATCTAAACGGCATCTTCTACAAAAACACCCAATCAGCAAATGAGGAATTGTTTGAAGAGTTAAGGTCACTGCGGAAATTCAATGATCGTTTTATCCCCTTTGCTGTGATAAACCCAATATATGCCGGGTGGAGAGATGACCTGAAAGCTTCTGTTGAAAAAATGGGTATGAAAGGAGTAAGAATTTATCCTAAATACCATGATTTTAGTATTGTTGACCCTGCCTGCATTGAGCTTGTAAAACGGGTCCGCGATTATGGGCTGCCTGTGGCTTTCGAATACCGAATGGTTGATAGCAGGCAACGGTCATGGATGGATATTGATTATATTGTTGGAACAACCAAGCGTGAGTGGAACTTGAAGGATATTCTCCCGATTGTGAAGGCTGTTCCCGATGCTAAATACATGATTTTAAATTATGCGAACGCTACCGTATTAACACCTGATGAACTGACTTTAGTAAAAAACACCGATCTGATATTTGATACGTCCGGCAGAACTATCACTAATATGTCCGAATTCCTCAAAATATATGGCAACAACAAATTTGCATTTGGCACCCACTCTCCAATTTTGGATTATCTTACAGGCCAGCTTCGAATTGAATCGCTTCACCCGTCTGAGGCGGATGAGAATATCAAGGAGATGCTGAGATCTGGCAATGCAAAGAAAATGCTGGGATTACTTTAAATACCCATTATTACGTCGAGAAACCTTTTATAACTTCGTCTGATGTTACAGAATATTGGCCAAACATCTCCAAGAGCAGTATCGCTCCGTTAGTCTGTAATAGTTCAGCCTGTGTTTCCTTAGTTTCCATGCCAGTTGTGCAGTCTCTGAGAAGCGTGACCGAGTAACCTCGGTTCGTCATCTGGGTAGCTCCGTAATCACGGCTAATAATACAGGCATTTGTATTGAAACCAGCATACAATAGAAATAATATGCCATTCTGTTTGCAATAGCGATGTAATTCTTCCCCCGTTGCTACCACGGCTTCGTTTGCTTGGGGCACTACCTTAGGGTGAAAGGTTAATTCAGGCAAAGCCTGCCTTTCAGCTTCGCGGGGCTCTGTCGGCCGTCTGAATTGTTTGTAGGGGCCGGTTAGGTTACGGAATTCGGCTGGCGGCCATGAATCTTTTTTCGGATGCAATTCTGCAGGGGAAACTAATTTGACCCAATTAGGGTGCTTCACAGCAGCTTCGGGGGAAGGTGCATGGATAACATGCATATTTTGTTTCCTTGCCCTGGCTAGAAGCGGTAGATATTTTTCATTGATAATCTGTTCCGCGCGTTCTTCGGTTTCCTTGATATAGTGCCGCTGCCAGACATCAAGCAAAACGAGCGCAGTTTGAGAAACAGGAAGTTTCCAATCCAAATTTGCATAGCCAGTATTTGTCTCCAGCCACTCCTGTCCGGTATTCACGTGCCACCTATGATACCGCGGGTGTATATGTAAAGTTTTGTCGTTAGTGGCGCCCACATTAATAGAATTCACTTCATGAGACATCGCCGGAAGGGATATACCCAACCCAAGAGTAGCACCTAAACCTGTTAATGAACTCCTCTTAATAAACTCTCTTCTGCCATTACTTTCGTTTTTCATATTTCTATTCTTTCTTTAACTACCAGAACTAAATGAGGTATCGTGTGCGTTAACGAATTTATTAAATTTTCCTCCCCAACGAATCCAATTGCGAAATTTATTGAGAAGTTATCATTAAGATCGATCTGATATAAACCTGGATACGTCGGAATATCATGGGGTGTCTTTTTAAGTTTATAATTACGACTAAGAAGACAGCAAACTGGCGCCTTAAGTAATTCATTAACTATCAACTGATAATTATGAAAAACCATAGATATAAGTTATTATTGTTGTAACGAGCAAATTGATTCGTATTTGCGAATTCCTTAAAACAAAAGCAGTTCACATTTCACATTCAGTTTTAGCATGTCAGTTGATAAATGTTATTATATAGATGAAAAAAAGAGTTACTGAGCTTACCGGTGTAAAGGAGATCGCGAGAAGAGCAAATGTTTCTATTGCTACTGTCGACAGAGTAATACACAATAGGAAAGGGGTTTCAGCTGAAACGAAGGAGAAAATTAATAAACTCATCGATGAATTAAACTATAAACCAAACTTGCTTGCTCAACGGCTCGCTTCGAGAAAGATCCTTCGTTTAGCAACATTAATTCCCGAGAGTTCTAAAGAAACCAGTTTTTGGGACGCTCCGCTGAAAGGAATTGAGCAGGCCGGTTCAGAAATAGAGCAATTTGGTATTGTACTCGACAAATATTTCTACGATCAAAACTCAATCGATTCTTTTGTTAAGCAAACGAAAGTAATCCTGGATAGTAAACCTGATGGGATTTTGTTTGGACCATCTTTTATAGACGAATCTGTAATTTTCACCGATAAATGCCAGGAATTAAACATACCGTATGTTCTCATGGATTCGGATTTACCTAATAAAAGTAGTCTTAGTTATATTGGTCCCAATTTATATCATAGCGGTTATATGGGCGGTCATTTAATTAGTTATCTGACTAAAGAAGGTGATAAGATGCTGATTGTAAACATCTCTAAGGAAATTGATAACCAGCATCACTTGTTAAAGAAAGAGGAAGGTTTGAGGGCATATTTCAAGGACCACAACCGGAATGAAAATATCGTAAAACTCGATATTAAAGATGTGGCGGATGAAGCGATAGAAAAAAGTATCTCTAAAGCTTTTGAAGATTCAGGCGATATTAAAGTTGTATTTGTAACCAACTCCAGGGTTTCAAAGGTTGCCCGCTTTATTGAGAAATCAAAATATGATATCATTTTAATTGGCTATGATTTTCTAACTGAAAATGTGGAGTATCTGAAGAAAGGAGTGATTGATTTTTTGATCTGCCAGAAACCTAAACAGCAGGCATATAGAGGCGTGATGTCGCTTTATCAGCACTTGGCTTTCGGATCCACAGTTGAAAAGATACATTTTATGCCAATTGATATTCTTACTAAAGAGAATGCCGATTTCTATCGGAATTAGTTGTAAGGTTTTACATTTCCAGTTTTTTTCAACACAATAAGCAGGGATTTAAAACAATTAGTATATTCGGGTACGTAAACGTTAATAATTCATCAAACATAATCATAGAAATGAAGCAAGATTTCAACCGCAGGAAGTTTATCAGAACAGCAGCAATAGCGGGAATCGGTCTGGGTATTGCCGAAAGTGTTATACCCTTTAGTTCTTACGGAATGGGTTCAAAGGCTGCAGGCAAAAGAGTCGGAATAATTGGACTCGATACATCTCATGCTGTCGCGTTTACGAAAACGCTGAACACTCCCGGGGCTGGAAGCCAATATAAAGGCTATACCGTAGTGGCTGCATATCCATATGGCAGTAAAGACATACAAAGCAGCGCAGAACGAATTCCGGGTTACATAGAAGATGTCAAGAAACTTGGAGTTGTGATTAGCGGTTCAATCAAAGAGCTTCTGAGCAAAGTCGATGTTGTACTTTTGGAAACAAATGATGGACGCTTACATCTGGAGCAAGCAATTGAGGTATTCAAGGCCGGTAAACCAGTTTTTATTGACAAACCTGTCGCGGCTACTCTTGCAGATGCAATAGCAATTTTCAGGGCTGCTGAAAAATATAAAGTTCCGGTATTTTCTTCTTCGTCTCTCCGCTTCTCCACAGGAGCGCAGGAAATTGCCAAAGGCAAAGTTGGCAAAGTACTCGGGGCAGATACTTATAGTCCGTCTAAATATGAAAAAACTCATACTGAATTGTTTTGGTATGGAATTCATGGTGTTGAAACGCTTTTCACGGTAATGGGTACCGGCTGTAAATCAGTGGTACAGATTGATTCCCCGAACACAGATCTTGTTGTTGGAACCTGGGATAATGGCAGGATGGGTACGTTCCGCGGAATTCATGAAGGCAAACAGGTGTATGGCGGCACAGTATTCGGTGATAAAGGGGTTTCTGAGATCGGAAATTTCGGTGGATATGACCCGCTCCTTGTGAAAGTCATAGAGTTTTTTGAAACAGGTGTCCCGCCGGTGAGTGCTCAGGAAACTCTGGAGATATGTGCCTTTATGGAAGCAGCTTATGAAAGCAAGAAGAATAACGGAACGTCAGTATCCATTGAATCCATGTTTAAAAAAGCTTTGGCGGCAAAATAATGAATTCTGCTATCGGGAAAAACTCTAACAGACGATGAGAAGTTTAGATGTATTAAGTCAGAAACTGTGCGTTTGGATAATAGGTGGTCTTTTTATTCTATCGTCGGCCACTGTTACTGCTCAAACCATGTCCGGCAATCTAAAGCTGGCTACCTTTGATATTGATGCCACACCACCCGTCGGAAGTCAGCTAACATACGATCCCATGATAAATAACTGGGACTTGGGACTCAGAGCCAAAGGGATCGTTATTGTGGGTGCTGGTCAGCCGATAGTTATGTGTTCAGTAGATTGGATTGGAATTTCAAATGAAAGCCAGGACGAATTTAAACGAGTGATGGCTTTAGCGGCGAACACGATTCCTTCACGCGTTGTCGTACATACCATACATCAGCATGATGCACCAACGTCGGATCTGGGCGCTGAAGTTATAATGAAGTCTGCAGGGGTATTGCCTGGTGCATTTGAAGGCTCCTACACAAGAGATCTTATCGAACGTTTAGGAATCGCGATAAAAAAATCCGTGATTGCCGCTGTACCATTGACTCATGTAGGCACAGGACAGGCACAAGTTTTCAAGGTTTCTTCAAATCGCCGAATTCTAGGTGCTGACGGTAAGGTAAAATCAACACGCACTTCAGCGACCAAAGATTCTCTTGTCCGGGCGGAACCTGAAGGACTAATAGATCCAATGGTGTCGTTAGTAAGTTTTTGGAGTAACAATAAGCCTCTGGCAGTTCTAAGTTATTATGCTTCACATCCGCAAAGCTATTATCGAACGGGAGTTGCAAATCCGGATTTTCCCGGTGTTTCGCGTTTTATGCGCCAGCTTGCCGTTCCTGACGCTCTTCATATCCACTTTAATGGCGCAGGCGGAAATATTACTGCTGGCAAATACAACGATGGTGCAAAGGAAAACCGGCTGATATTGGCCGAAAGACTAGCCGAGGGTATGAAGCGTGCCTGGGAAAGTACAACACGTGAACCAATTACGCCCGCTTCAGTTCTATGGGATGTAGAATCAGTAGCATTACTTCCAGCCGCAGGCATTGAAAAGCTTGAAGCAGGTTTAAAAACAGAGACATCAGTATTCATCGCCAATAATATTTCTAAGCTGGTTTGGCTGCGACGTCTGCGAGCAGGAAAAAAAATTGATATATCAAGTTTATCATTGGGTAAGGCTAGAATACTTCATTTACCTGGAGAACCATTTGTTGAGTATCAGCTTGCTGCCAAGGCCGTCCGCCCTGATCTATTTGTGGCTGTAGCCGGTTATGGAGAATATGGAGTCGGTTATATCGGTACAGCTGTCGCATATGGACAGGGGGGATATGAGACAGGACAGGCTTCTGGAGTTACAGCAGAAGCTGAAGACATATTGATGAAAGCGATTCGAAAATTATTGCAAAAATAAAACTTTGATTTCCGGATCGATATCAAAAAAAATGTCTCACTAAAAAGTTGTTTGCTATGAGAGCATGCGTTTTCATTATAGCTTTTATTCTAAGTTTTGTTGTAGTGGCCAGCGGGCAACAGACAAAACCCGCTCATCGAGCTATTGATGCGGGCGTGTCCGATGTTGATATAACTCCGGAATGGCCTGTACGACTTGCTGGTTTTGCTATTCGCAGTAAAGCAGAAGCCGAAGGAACGTTACTGCCTCTAAAAGCAAAAGCTCTTGCTTTGGGAGATGACAAACAAGGGGCTTCTGTTTTAATAACGGTTGATCTTATAGGTATTCCCTGGAATGTGACGAAAGAAGTTGCAAAACGTCTGGCAGCTAAGGCTGGTCTTAAACCGGAACAACTTGCTATTAGTGCGTCACATACTCATTCAGGTCCGGAATTGGGTGATCTGTTAAATATCTTACAGTACAGAAGTGCCACAGCCTTTAGTGATTCGTTGATTCCGAAAGATCAAATGAACCGAATCTCACTCTACGTTGAACATCTGACAGACAAGCTTGAAAAAGTAGCGTTGGAGGCATTACAAGCTCGTAAGCCGTCATATATATCATGGACACAGGGAAAGGTAGGCTTTGCCAAAAATCGCCGGCTAGTTGACGGACCTGTGGATCACTCACTTCCATTATTGAAAGTTACTGACGCGTCTGGCAAAGTAAAAGCATTATTCCTGAATTATTCATGTCACGCTGTTACGCTAGATGGATCTAATAATAAGTATCATGGGGATTGGGTAGGCGAGGCGCAACGTCTTATCGAACTAAATCATCCTGGTGTTACCGCCCTTCATGCCGTCGGCTGTGGTGCTGATGCAAATCCGACATTAACTGGGCTGGCGGGGCGAAGTCAAATGCAGCTGGTAGATCATTATGCTAAGCTGATAGCAGACGAAGTGAAAAGGCTTTTGAACACTGATTTCCAGCCTCTGAACAAGGTTCCCAGTGGTCAAATTAAGGTTGTTGAACTCCCATATGCCCACGTTCCAACGGTTAAAGAAATGGTTTCCCAAACAGATGATAAGACAGTAAAAGGATATTATTATCGGCTGACCCTAAACGAGATCGCCCGGGGCAAAGCTTTATCACCAAGTTTAACTTATCCAATACAGATTTGGACTTTTGGAAAGGACCTGGCAATGGTTTTCTTGGCAGGTGAGGTTGTTTCAGATTATTCACTTCGGATAAAAAAGGAATTTGACACGAAACGGCTGTGGGTTAACGGCTATTCGAATGATGTTCCGTGTTACATTTCGTCCAGCCGTGCGTTAAAGGAGCCAAGATATGGTTACGAGGCTGTCAGTTCTATGTATTACTATCACAAGCCATCACCTTTTGCATCGAACGTTGAGGAAATAATAATGTCTGGCATCCATGATTTAATACCCGCCAACTTTGTTTCCAAATAATATAGAAATGCCATCTGACATGTAGTGCAGAAGGTTTTTCGAAACGGACACTTTTAAACCGCACTCATTATCTGAAATTAAGTTTATACTAAAAAAATGAAATTATGTTTAGTGATCTTTCAAGAAGGAAATTTATAACTGCCTTAACAACCACGACCGTGGTAACAGCGGTAACGAATAACATTCCATCATTTGCTATCCAATCACCTAAAAATGCGGGGCAACTGGCTATTCTGGGAGGTATCCCTGTGCGCGCAAAATCCTGGCCGCAGTGGCCCGCAATGCTGGCTGATGAGAAAATGATGGAGTCTATCTCGAAGACTACAAAAAGTGGAATTTGGAGTAGGATACAGTCGCCGACGGGTACGGTTGCTACATTTGAGAAGGAATACGCGAAATTGATGGGTACGGAATTTTGTATAGGCACTGGTTCAGGCACTCAAGCTTTAGCTACCTGTGTTGAAGCGATGGATATTGGGCCAGGGGATGAGGTCATCACTTCACCGTACACCGATTTCGGGACAATTTCTGCGGTCCTTACGAGCCGGGCTTTACCTGTTTTGGTCGACCTGGACCGTTCATCTTATCAGTTAGACGCGTCTTTGATCGAAAAGAAGATAAACAAAAATACAAAGGCCATTATTCCCGTTCATATGATGGGTATGCCCTGTGAAATGGATAAGATAATGGCGATTGCGAAAAAGCACAATCTGAAAGTAATTGAAGATGCCTGTCAAGCCAATTTTGCACATTACCAGGGAAAGCAGTTGGGCACGATTGGAGATGTGGGATGTTTTAGCTTTCAGGCTAGTAAGCAAATAGCCTGTGGCGAAGGAGGTGCTATTATAGGGAATAATGCCGCATTAATGGACGAATGTTATACCGTTCAGAATCATGGAACGAATCGTAAAGGGAGCAATGTTACAATCGGTCCAAAATATCGAATGAACGAGTTTGAGGGAGCAATACTTATGGCGCAAATTTCCTCAGCTAAAGATCGTTTTCAACGCCGAAACGACAATGCTAATTACCTGATCGCGAAATTGAAAGGCTTTCCAGGACTTGTTCCCCAAAAGCAGTACGCAGGTACAGAAAGTGGGGGATATTATCACTTCGCGATGAGTTACCACAAGGAACATTTTAATAATGCTGAAAGAAGTAAATTTTTGAAAGCGGTTGCTGCTGAAGGAGTTAATTTAAGTCCCTATATCGCTAGAGGACTACACATAGAACCGTGGATTAGTCATATTAAAGGCCTTAAGGAATACCAGAACATGTATTCTTCCAGCCGGATGAAGCAATATAGCGACGAGATGGGCTGCCCAAACTGCGACGTGGTTTGCAATGAAGAGATGGTTGTTTTGCCAGGGTCATCTTGTCTAATGGGAACCAGGCAAGATATGGACGATGTGATTAGCGCAGTAATGAAGGTGCACGAAAATAAAGATAAGCTTTAACTGATATTACACTATCTTAACTTACAACAACTACTTATAGTTGGCGTTGAATTAGCGTGAAATACATTTTTGCATCTTTATTTATCCTTTGGCAGTTCGTTTCGTTATCAACGGAGGTCATGGCACAGGGTTTGGCAGCGCCAGCGACCAAACAGAACACAATAGTGCCGGCCGGCTTTTATATAAGTTCAATATCTGATGAGAGAATGGTATCCGATTCAACCGGTACCTTATTATTCAGCACAAACGGAAAATCTGTAACTCATAAAATTATTCTGGAGGGCGCTACTTTCAAAGGGATTAAGAGCACCCTGTTAGCAGCGGTCGCAAAAGATATTTCTTTGAGACCATTAAGTATTCGTGTTAAAGAGTGTAGCATCACAGAAATTTTAACCGGAAAAGACCGGGTAAGTGGGGAAATAAGTTTGATCTTAATGTTTGACCTTCTTACCGAAAGTGGTTTGGTTCCTCTCACTCCATATAAAAGCCACACTAAATATACACGTGACCTATCAGATTTGAGCTCTGTAAAACCTGCGTTGCAGACGGTTCTCGTCAACAGCTTAAAGTTCGTAAATAATTGGATTGATATACAAGCTCCAAATAACCCCCAGCTGGCGAAAGGGGTGAGGCTGACATTTCGGGATTATATCGAGCAGCATGACGACACTGTTTACTATAGCCCATCACGTCCTCTAACTTGGGATGACTTTCGTGAAAAACGTTCAGAAGAAAAATTTGCCGCCTCGGTGTTTCCTTCTTTTGGCTATGACCAGACCACTAAAATGGAAGGCGGGATCATAGACATTCAGCTCCTGGTTAAAGTATATATGGTGAAGAGTGCGTCCTGGGTTGGAGCGGCGTCGAGGACCAAATATAATCTTGACCATGAACAAAAGCATTTTGAACTTGTAAAGATCGTGGCTGAACGTTTTAAGAAGAAACTGCTTTCGGAAAAATTAACGGTCGAAAACTATTTGGGAATAATAAATTTCGAGTATATCGAGTCCTACCGGGACATGAACAAACTTCAGCAGGAATATGATGAGCAAACTTCTCATGGGACTTCAAAAGTATTTCAGGAGATTTGGAACAAGAAGGTAGAGACTGAACTTGCGAAGTTCAGGGCTGACGACTAATGTGCGGGAAAAGAAGCTGAAAAATAAATTCACTTTACTTTTTCTAAGCCAAATCACACCATGTAACTCTTTTGTCACTCTTCACTTTCATCTCCTTTAAAAAGTATATTGGCTTAAGAAATCTCAATCCTAAAAATGAAACGAAGTTTATTATTATTCTCAGCGATGCTGTTTTTAACAGTTGGTGTACGGGCGCAGCAACTGGCTGCAGACTCTGCAAAACCTTATAAATTTGTTATAAAGGGCGGTCACGTTATTGATCCGAAGAATAATATCGACGGGATAATGGACATAGCCATAAAGGG
>JAZKIH010000038.1:0-13920 GCA_040384965.1 Bacteroidota bacterium
GTTGTAACAAGTTTGAAAAAGGTGAAGGGGATATGATGTACAAGATCCACACCGATAAAGGTGGTGAGACGATCAAAGAAGGTGACTTCGTGGCATTTAAAGCTATCGAAAAAACAGAAGGTGATTCGGTTCTATACAGCTCTTATGACTATGACCGTCCTTCTCTGCTTGTAAAGGAAAAATCTGTATTCAAAGGTGATCTTTTTGCAGCTTTAGGACTTCTTAGCGAAGGTGATAGTGCAACATTTAAGATCAATATTGATTCGATGGTGATGAAAATGGGCCGTCCGCAACCTGCTGACTCCACTGCAAAATACCTGATCTACACTATCAAAATTGATAAAGTAATACCTAAAGGAAAGTTGACAGACAGCTTGTTCCGTGGAAAGATCGATGAGTTTTTGAAAGCAGAAATGGATTTGGCTAAATCTGGCGAGACTGCCAAAATCAAAGGATATGTCGCGTCGAAGAACTTAAAGCCAACTGTTACTCCATCCGGATTGAATTATGTGATCTCCAAAGAAGGAAGCGGTCCAAAAGCAAACCCTGGCGATACTGTCATGGTGCATTATACTGGCTCATTCCTAAGCGGAAAAGTATTTGATAGCAGCCTTCCTGAAGTGGCTAAAAAGAGTGGAACATTCAACCCTGGTCGCAAGTACGAGCCGCTTAAAATGCCAGTTGGTATGCAAGGTTCAATCCCAGGATTTGAAGAAGCTTTATTTTTATTACCGAAGGGCGGAAAAGCAACAGTTGTTTTACCTTCTAACTTAGCTTACGGCGAACAGGGGAATCAGGGTATTCCACCATTCACACCGTTAGTTTTCGAGCTTGAGATGATCAACATCATTCCAGCAAAAGGAGGTTCTGTTATGATGCCAACAGCGCCGCAGCAGTAAAAAAGCCTTTAATGTGAAAGCCCTTTCAGGAAATCTGAAAGGGCTTTCTTTTGTTTAATATTTTAATGTGTGGCCGACAGGCAAAGTTTTTACAGTGTTAAATGAGTTAAATAGTGGGCTAGCCGTTGAAATCTAACTCTTAACGCTACTATTTTCTATAACCTCCCGGTAATACTCTTCATAAACAGGCAATATCAGTCCCAGATCAAATTCATGGGCACGTTTTAATGCTCCCTCCTTGAATTCCGCCAGACGCTCATCATCTCTAAGGATATGAATCGAGTGTTCAGCCATCGCATCGATATCTCCAACGTTATCCATAAAACCCGTTACTCCATTTATATTCAATTCCGGCAGACCACCAGCATTCGATGTGATCACAGGAACTTTACAAGCCATGGCTTCTAAAGCTGCTAAACCAAAACTCTCCGACTCCGATGGCATGATAAATAGATCCGATACTGAAAGAATTTCTTCAACAGCATCCTGCTTACCAAGAAAACGGACGTTATCCGAAATCTCAAGGTCCCTGCATAATTGCTCGCAATAAACTCTGTCTGGACCGTCACCAACCATCAGCAGCTTCGAAGGAATTTCCTTTTGTATTTTTTCGAAGATGTGAATCACATCCTGAGTTCTCTTAACTTTTCTAAAGTTGGACGTGTGAATAATAATTCGTTCGTTATTCGGAGCTATAGCTATCTTGAAGTGGTCTTTCGCTTTTAAGCTGAATCTGCTCATGTCAATAAAGTTTGGAATAACTTTAATGTCTTTACAAATATCAAAATGCTTGTAAGTATCCTCTTTAAGATTCTCTGAAACGGCCGTCACACCATCAGATTGATTTATAGAAAAAGTTACCACTGGCTTATATGTTGGATCTTTCCCAACCAGGGTAATATCGGTTCCATGCAGTGTTGTTACTACAGGAACGTGAAGACCGTAAGTGGCCAAAATCTGTTTAGCCATAAAAGCCGCTGACGCATGCGGAATAGCGTAGTGGACGTGCAGAAGATCCAGTTTCTCAAACCGGACTACATCGACCAGCTTACTTGCAAGTGCCAGTTCGTAAGGAGGGTAATCAAATAGCGGATAGTTGGAAACCGACACCTCGTGGTAAAACAGGTTTGCCGAGAAAAAATCTAGTCGTGCCGGTTGCCGGTATGTTATGAAGTGCACCTGGTGTCCGTTATCTGCCAGTGCTTTGCCTAATTCAGTAGCTACAACTCCGCTACCTCCAAAGGTGGGGTAACACACAATTCCTATCTTCATTCCTTTATAATTCTTTTCTATGAGATAAGTTTTCCAATAGTTACTAATTCTCTGGAAAACAAATTTCAGTGATGCAAAGTAAATTGATTAAAAGGATATAAATGTTAATCTTATGTAAGAATGCTGTAGAAAGAATTCAGTATTAAGTACCAAGAATCATGGCTGCAAATAGTTGTAGCAGAATAAGTCGCTGTGGCGGCCTCAATTGCCAAAAAGTTATTTCGAAAAAACCTTTTCACCATTAATATAGGTCTTTAAAACCTTTGTCTTAAACAGTAGTTCTTCCCTGGCTTTCATGATATCCTGATCCAGGATTACAAAGTCCGCAAACTTTCCTTTTTCAATGCTGCCTTTTTCTTTTTCCTCGAAATTTCCTTTCGCAGCCCAAATAGTCATCCCCCTCAGGGCTTCTTCTCTGGTGAGCGAATTTTCAACCTGATAACCCGCGGCAGGATAGCCTTTCATATCTTTTCTAACCACAGCCGCGTAAAAGGTATACATCGGATTTATATTCTCTACTGGAAAGTCTGTTCCCAATACTATCCAGCCGTTCTGGTCTAGCAGCTGTTTAAAAGCATACGCACCTTTTACCCGCTCAGGCCCTAATCTATCACCTGCCCAATACATATCAGAAGTTGCATGTGTAGTTTGGACAGAGGGAATAATATTATTCTCTCCGAAGAGTTTAAAATCATCCTGATTTACAACCTGCGCATGCTCAATTCTCCACCTTCGGTCATTCTTACCTTTGAGTACTTTTGCATAGACCTTTAATATCTCCCGGTTCGCGGAATCTCCGATGGCGTGAGTATTCATTTGAAAGCCGCTATCAGCAATCTTCTGTGCGACTTCAGCATAATGCTGCTTATCGCTCAACAAAAATCCGGACGACCCAGGTTTATCACTGTAGGGCTGCAGTAAACGCGCTCCCCGAGAACCCAGAGCACCATCTGCATAAACTTTAAATGAACTAACGTTTAACCTGTCTGTTTTAAATGCGCCGTTCTTAAAAAGATAATCGTAATTGTCTTTACTGTCATGCAGCATGCCGTAGATACGCATCTTGAGCTGCTTGTTTTTTTGGAGGTTGTCGATTATCGGGATTAGACTGTGGCTAATGCCGCAATCTGTTACGGTCGTTAAGCCAACTGCAAAACAATTTCTCTGAGCATCTAACAGCGATTCCCGCATTTGATTTTCGTCAGCATCTGGAATTTTGGAATAAACGAGTCCTTCGGCATTATCTACTAAAATACCCGTTAATCTCCCATTAACAGTTTCAATTTCCCCTCCGCTAACAACCTGTCCAGGTTTTATGGCTGCCAGATCTAAAGCTGTTTTATTGGCTATCGCCGCATGTCCGTCTACGCGGGACAATATTACCGGAGTATTAGGAAAAAGCTCATTCAGCTTTTGATTATCAGGAAATTCTTTAACATCCCAGTCATTTTGGTCCCAACCGTTTCCTACAATCCATTCCCTTTTATTATCCTTTGAAAAATCCTGAAGTTTTGTCAATATCTCTTCCCAGCTTTTGGTGCCGGTCAGGTCTGCATTTTGCAGTCCGCTGCCATACATATAAAAGTGAGAATGCCCATCAATAATTCCTGGGTAAACGGCTTTCCCACCTGCATCGATTTCCTCGCCTGAGTATTTTTTAAGCAATTCTGCAGAAGTTCCTACTTCAATAATCTTTCCGTCCTTGACTGCAAAAGCCTCCACAACAGAAAAACTCTCGTCAACTGTGTAAACCCGGGCATTGTGAACTATAAGATCAGCCTTTTGCTGTGCAGAACACGAACACAGCAAAGGCAGCAGTGCAAACAGGAAAGCTTTTTTCATAATGATATTTAGACAATTGATTAGCTAATGCGCAAATATAGATCAGAAAAAAGAAATACAAGGCGGTTAATTCAAAGCTTATTATATATATTTATTACCATGTTTTTTTCTCGCACAGTAACTTTTAAATTGATATGCAATCAAATATTGCGTCAAAAAATAAATTCTTAATCGAAAGACTATGAAACGAAAAGTAAAATCTGGAATTAAATATGTTGTTTTAGGGCTCATTGCCATAATAATCGGTGTGTTGAGCTATGTGAGTTTTGCCTTACCTGATGTCGGTGAGCCTGAAGATATAAAAGTTGAGATCACACCTAAAAGGATCGAACGTGGATCATACCTCGCTAACAGTGTTTCGAGTTGTACAGATTGCCACTCGGAACGTGATTGGAATAAATTCGCAGGACCACTTGTTGAAGGCACAATGGGTAAGGGAGGCGAAGAATTCAATCAAAAATATGGTTTCCCGGGCAAATTTTTCGCTAAAAATATAACTCCTTTCGCATTGAAGGATTGGACTGATGGCGAAATACTGCGAGCGGTAACAGCAGGCGTCAATAAAAACGGCAAAGCGTTATTTCCCCTAATGCCTCATCCAAATTTTGGCAAATTAGACCGTGAAGATATCTATTCGATCATCGCTTATCTAAGGACATTAACTCCAATAGAAAACTTTGTACCCGAATCCGAACCGGATTTCCCTATGAATTTTATCATAAATACTATTCCTCAAAAAGCAGAATTTACAAAGATTCCGAACCCTGCGAACCCGGTTGCATATGGTGCATATTTATTTACAGCTGCGTCGTGTGGGGATTGCCATACAAAAAAAGAAAAGGGAACACCGGTGGCCGGAATGGAGTTAGCTGGCGGTTTTGAATTTGCCATGCCTCATGGTGGTACAGCGCGGTCTGCAAATATTACTCCTGATAAAGAAACCGGGATTGGAAATTGGAATGAGGAAGCTTTTTTGCAGCGCTTCAAATTTTATTCTGACAGTGCATATCAACCCATTGACGTCAAAGATGGTGAATTTAATACGGTAATGCCATGGACAAGGTTTAGCACGATGAAAACCGAAGATCTAAAAGCAATTTATGCCTACCTGCGTACTGTGAAACCAATCAGGAACGAGGTAACAAAATTCAGCAAGTAAGATTTCAGGTATCGCCTTAGTAAATGTGTTCGCACTAACCACTTAGTTCGTGGCTGTAAGCACTTTTAGACTAACCGGGCTGAATCCTCGGCATTTACTCCTTCACCGGATTGAAATGCTACTATATTGTTGAAAATCCTTCGGCCAATAATCCGTCCAAAAGATTAAAACACCTTATCTTTAGGCTTTGAAAAGCTGTACCGAAATCTTCGTCTAGATAGTCGCGGCGGCACATGTGCAGCTTTTCATTGATCACCTAATACAAAAGGAAATAATTTGTCTGATATAATACAGCTCTTACCTGATTCGGTAGCAAATCAAATTGCTGCGGGAGAAGTAGTTCAAAGACCAGCATCCGCCTTAAAAGAACTTATCGAGAATGCCATCGATTCCGGTGCCGATAAGATTCAAATCATTATTAAAGATGCGGGGAAATCTTTGATTCAGGTAATCGACAATGGGTGCGGAATGAGCATGACCGATGCGCGCATGTGCTTTGAGCGCCATGCTACATCAAAGATTCGCAAAGCAGAAGATCTTTTTGCGATTAGAACCATGGGCTTTAGGGGTGAAGCAATGGCCTCAATAGCTGCCATCGCCCAGGTCGAACTGAAAAGCCGCCGGCATGAAGATGAGCTCGGAACCTGCATTAGAATTGAAGGCTCAGAAGTTATAAGTCAGGAGCCTGTTTCTGCTATGCCGGGGACAAGCATAAGCGTAAAGAATCTTTTTTATAATACTCCCGCACGGAGAAATTTTCTCAAAGGCAATCCGGTGGAGATGCGCCATATAAACGATGAATTTCAGCGCGTCGCGTTAGCCAATCCGGAAGTATTTTTCACTCTGCATCACGATGCAAATGAGGTGTATCATTTGCCGGCAGGCAGCTTAAAACAAAGGCTTATCCATCTTTTCGGCAACGCCTACAATCAAAAGCTTGTGCCGGTTGAAGAGGCCACCAGCATTATCGATCTGAAAGGATACATAGGTAAACCGGAGTTTGCTAAAAAAACACGGGGGGAGCAGTTCTTCTTTGTCAATAACAGATATATCCGTGACCCATATCTTAACCATGCTGTGCTTAATGCATATGAGGAAGTTTTGTCACCGGATAGCTACCCCTTGTATGTGCTTTTTATAGACATTGATCCGTCAAAAATTGACATTAACGTCCACCCTACAAAAACCGAAATTAAATATCAGGACGAGAAAGCAATCTATGCGATAATCCGGTCGGCCGTAAAGAGGTCTCTGGGGAAATATAATATAAGCCCAACGCTGGACTTTAACCAGGAAACTGGCTTCAGCCAAATGATAACGCCAAAAGCTCACGAGGATATTGTTCCTCCCCAAATTGCTTTTAATCCTGAATTTAACCCATTTAGTTCGGGTAACAATGACCGGGAAATACCTTTTTTAAGAAGTTCGGGAGACAGCCGCCAAAGTGTAACTAAAAACTGGGGATCACTGTACGAAATAGTTCAACCGGAACCAAGGCAGGAAAAGTTTGAACTTCCCGGATCAAGAAACCTTGAAATTGGCGATCAAAACCTGCAATCAACGGGTAAGCAGATATTTCAACTGCATAACCGTTTTATTATTTCTCAGATTAAATCAGGTTTCATGCTGATCGATCAGCAGTCTGCACACGAGCGAATTCTTTATGAACGCTTTGCGCAACAATTGGAGAGCAGACAGGGTGCGAGCCAGCAAAGCTTGTTTCCCCAGACCGTCACTCTAAATGGATCAGATTTTGAATTGGTGAAAGATCTTTTGCCGGATATCCAGTCTTTGGGGTTTCAAATCAGGGAGTTTGGTAAGAACACATTGATCATCGAAGGTATCCCGGCTGACATTGGCCCGAATATTAGTGAACTGGAAATGTTAGAACATCTTATAGAAGGTTTCAAAAATAATCAGAGCGCATTAAAGTTGAATAAAAGGGATAGTCTTGCACGTGCCCTTGCCCGCAATACCTCGATAAAATCCGGGATTTCACTTTCCTCAGACGAAATGAATACCCTCATAGATGAGCTGTTTGGATGTGAAATGCCTAATATATCCCTGAGCGGAAGACCCATTATAAGTACATTTACAATTGAAGAACTGATACAACGATTTGAGAAATAGCCAGAAGCGCCGATATGAATCCATTAGCTAATATCCCGCCGGTTGTAAAAAACCTGCTTATAATTAACGTCATCTTTTACATCGCAATGATGATGTTTGGTGCACAAGGAATGACCACTCTCCTTGGTGTACATTATTTTGACAGTCCCGATTTCCGGATCTGGCAGGTAGTGACGTACATGTTTATGCATAGTTATGAATCATTATTTCATATCATGTTTAACATGTTTGCCTTGTATTCCTTCGGAACAGCACTGGAATATGTTATGGGTTCCAAAAGATTCCTGAATTTTTATCTCCTTACAGGACTTGGAGCGCTTGCTTTACAAATGATCGTGCAGGCATTTGAAGTGTACAGCATTACGGGAAGCATTGTTAACGACGGCTCTTTTATAATTGATAGTGCAAAAAGGACAATCAGCTTTTCCGATTCTATAAACCAGGAGCAGGCATCAAAACTTTTGGGAATCTATTTATCATCCATGGTAGGTGCTTCAGGTGCTGTATTTGGGTTATTAATAGCTTTTGTAATGCTCTTCCCAAATGTTGAGTTGATGATCATGTTTATTCCCGTTCCAATAAAAGCCAAGTATATAGTTCCAGCTTATATACTTTTGGAGCTTTTCCTGGGCGTAAAGCAAATCGAAGGTGATTCCGTAGCTCATTACGCGCATTTGGGCGGAGCTTTATTTGGTTTTATCTTAGTGAAATTATGGGGACTTCGCCGTAACGATCGTTTTTATGAATAGATCCATTTTCAGTGACTTATATTATAAAGTATTCCAATCGGGAAACCCGCTCTATCTTTTTATAGGGATTAATGTCGCTGTTTTCCTGGCTATTAATTTATTAGGTGTAGGCGAATTTTTAACAAACGGAAGTGGTTCAGCATCAAACTGGCTTGAATCACAATTGGCAATGCCAGCATATTACAAATCACTCCCTTATAAATTCTGGACTATAGTTACCTATATGTTCACCCAAAGAGGGTTTTTCCACTTGCTGTTTAATATGCTTTGGCTGTACTGGCTGGGGCTTATTTTTCTTGATTTTCTTAACAAGCGCCAATTCATTTTTACTTATCTGGCCGGGGGCATAATGGGAGCTGTACTATATCTCATCGCCTATAATGTGATCCCGGTATTTAGTAACACTGTTGAAAGATCAATCCTGCTCGGATCATCGGCAAGTGTGATGGCGGTTGTGTTCGCAACAGCTACATTGGTTCCTGATTTTACAATTCGCATGCTCTTCTTTGGCGGAGTGAAATTAAAATATCTTGCGCTGGCCTATTTTATCCTGAATATTATTGGCATCAGCTCAGAACCCGGAGGAAGTATTGCTCACATCGGCGGAGCGTTGATGGGCTTCATTTATATTAAGCAAATGAACAGCGGCAATGATTTTAGCAATATGTTTAAGCGCACCAGTAAACTCAAGGTTGTAAAAAATAAGTCAGCAAGTACCGCCTCGGCTACGTTACCAAATCAGGAAACTATCGATAAAATACTGGATAAAATTTCCCATTCAGGATATGATAGTCTCACAAAAACTGAGAAAGAGCAATTATTCAAAGCAAGCAAAAAATAATGCGCAGGACAAAAAAGCGATCAGGTTTGAATATTTTTAACAAGTTAGTTCTTGGTGCTAATATGTTCGCTGTCGTATCTCTCCTAATCGCATATCTTTCATCTTTTATAAGCCCTGGCACTTTCTGGCCACCCGCGTTTTTTGGATTAGCGTACCCGGCTATTTTATTGATCAACCTCATATTTATAATCTACTGGCTTATAAGCTTTCCCAGATACGCACTCCTTTCTTTGATAGCAATATTAGCAGGATGGAACGTATTATCAAGTTACATAGGGTTTCGGGAAAGCTCCGGAATAATGGTGCCGAAGTCGTCGGAGAGCTTTATTCGAGTATTGACGTATAACGTTCACAATTTCAAGCAATTTGGAGACAAGAACGACAAATTCACAAAAGACCAGATTCTGGATATTATCCGGAAGGAGCAGCCTGATGTACTTTGCTTTCAGGAATTCTTTAGCCGGCAGCGGGGTGAGTATAATTTCAGAAAGCTTATTACTGAAATTATGAAAAGCAATCATTACTTCTTTAAGCCCACCACTGACAATGGATATGAGGCAACTGGTACTGCTATTTTCTCTAAGTATCCGATCGTCAATAGCGGAAAGGTTCTGTTCGCAAAAAAGATGAATTGGAATGAAGCAGTTTACGTGGATGTTAATACGGGAAAAAAGATCTTCCGTGTTTATAATGTGCACTTCCAGTCCATAAGCTTCCAGCCAGAAGACTATCAATATCTTAACAAGGTTAAAAAAGATATAGATACGGATGTCGGATCTTCTGTGAAAATTGTAAGCCGCTTAAAAAATGCATTTGTCAAACGAGCTAACCAGGTAAAACTACTTCGATCACACGCAGACAGTTGTAAAACGCCATATATAATCGCAGGTGACTTTAATGATACTCCTATCTCGTATACCGCCAAAACTATATTCAAAGGTCTGCAAAATGGTTTCCATGAAAAAGGTAGCGGGTTTGGCGTTACTTACAATGGTGACTTCCCCAATTTTCAGATCGATTACATCGTGGCATCCCCTGAATTCACTTTCAAGAATTATCTGATAGTGAAGAAGAAACTATCTGATCATTATCCCGTAAGGACGGATTTGGAATTAAAATAAACGTCCTGTATCCCAAAAATCGATTTTCAATATTTATGTTTGCAGGATGGATAGCAACCTGGTCATTTATAATACCCTAACAAGAAACAAGGAAAAGTTCGAGCCTGTAAATCCGCCGTTGGTTGGCCTGTACGTTTGCGGACCTACTGTCTACAGCGATGTACATTTGGGTAATTGCAGAACTTTTGTTTCGTTTGACCTGATCTATCGGTATCTCCTCCACTCAGGTTATAAGGTTCGTTATGTTCGGAATATAACCGATGCTGGCCATCTTGAAGGTGATATGGACGAGGGTGATGATAAATTCGCCAAAAAGGCAAAGCTTGAGCAGTTGGAGCCGATGGAAATCGTCCAAAAATATACACTTGGCTTTCATGATGTTATGCGTTTGTTCAATGCTCTTCCTCCCGGAATTGAACCTACAGCAACAGGACATATCATCGAGCAAATAGAGATGGTTAAACAAATCATTGCAAATGGGTATGCCTATGAAGTTAATGGAACTGTCTATTTTGATGTAGAAAAATACTGTAAAGAATATAACTATACGATCCTTACGAACAGGCAACTGGACGATCTCCTCGAGAACACGAGAGAACTGGGTGGACAAAATGAAAAACGGGGCAGATTGGATTTCGCATTGTGGATAAAAGCTAAACCCGAGCATATCATGAGGTGGCCATCTCCATGGGGAGTTGGCTTTCCGGGATGGCATATCGAATGTTCTGCTATGAGCAGTAAATATCTGGGCGATAGCTTCGATATACACGGCGGTGGAATGGATCTGGCAGCGACACACCACACGAATGAAATTGCGCAATCTCAGGCTTGTAATCACATACAGCCAGCGAAATATTGGATGCATACCAATATGTTAACTGTAAACGGAGCGAGGATGTCCAAGTCCAAAGGAAACGGCTTTCTTCCAGGGGAATTATTTACCGGAAACCACCCGCTTCTTAGTCGGGGGTTCTCCCCTATGTCAGTGAGGTTCTTTATGCTTCAGGCTCACTATAGAAGTACATTAGACTTTTCTAATGAAGCGCTGGAGGCATCAGATAAAGGCTTCAAACGTTTAATGAACGCATACAGTCTTCTCGATAAGCTGACTCCTGCAGGTAATTCAACTATAGATCTGGAAAACCTCAGCAAACGCTGTTATGCAGCTATGGACGATGATTTCAATAGTCCCGTTTTGATTGCTGAGTT
This sequence comes from Bacteroidota bacterium, assembly GCA_040384965.1. Taxonomy (GTDB): domain Bacteria; phylum Bacteroidota; class Bacteroidia; order Sphingobacteriales; family Sphingobacteriaceae; genus Daejeonella. The sequence continues at coordinate 11,223 of JAZKIH010000038.1, forward strand.
ATTCGAAGCAGCACATCATATCAACAGTATTTATGACGGAAAATCTGCCGCAACACAATCAGACATCGATGGATTGAGAAAACTCATGGATGATTTTGTTATAGAAGTTCTGGGGCTTAAAGAAGAGAATCATCAAACCGATGATCTTGGTAAGTTGATGGATTTTATAATCGGATTGCGGTCTGAGGCTAAGTCAAATAAGGATTACGCAACATCTGACAAAATCCGGATTGGATTAAATTCCCTCGGAATACAATTGAAAGACAATAAAGAGAACGTGACTACCTGGAATAGGGCTTAAGTAATTGGTTATAGCAACTTAATTATTCAACCAGCCCTGCTCACCACTTCCCTGCCACCATCCTCCACACGCTTGTCACGGTGTTAAAACTTGGGGATGCGTTGTAATATTATGGCATCATTAATGTCCAAAAGAATGAAAATCTAATTTAAATGAAACCGCTAAAAACTATAATTGCCTTATTATTATTCGCAACGTCAAACAGTTTCGGGCAAGCCAGCAATGGTAAGGTTAGTTCATTGGTAGCAGCAGAAAATTATTTTGCGGCTACAGTTAAAGAGGATGGTCTGAGAGATGGGTTTTTAAAGGTGTCGGACGATGAAACCTTGGTTTTCAGACCGAATCCTGTAAAAGCGAAGACGTTTTATGACAAAAAACAAATTGATTCCGGGCAATTAAGCTGGGAGCCAACTTTGGCCAGGATTTCCAGAAGTGGTAATTGGGGCTTTACTACAGGGCCATATATTTACACTCCAAACGATGAAGGTTCTAAATCATATGGGCAGTATTTGTCTATCTGGCGCGCGAATAAAAAAGGTGTTTGGAAATTAGCATTAGACATCGGAACACCGCATTCAAGTCCGGTTAATGAACCAGCCCTGGATTTTATCGATCCAAAAAACTCTAAGTTTTTCCGACAAATCTCTCCGGCGCGTTTGCAACAAAGGAGAGATATGATAATTGCATCAGACAAACTTTTGGCCAGTTCTCTTACTAAAAGCTCAACCCTTGGCTATGATACGTTTCTGGGGGATAACGCTCGTTTAATATTTCCAGGCATAGAACCTGTAATTGGCAAACACAATATCATTAAATACTTCACAGATCAGGGCATTGGAATTTTCAGCGAGCCTGTTGAGGCTGACAGGTCTATTGGCAGCGATCTGGCTTACACTTATGGTACGGCACAAATAACAAAAAACAACAAAACAACTAAGTACAATTATGTACGGGTCTGGGAATCGCAGGAGGGTTTTAAATGGAACGTAATAGTAGAGTTGTTTTCACCTGCTGACTAAGTGATAAGTAATAAGTTATAGGTTATAAGCCTCTTTCCCAACGCATAAGGAATTAGTATATTCGTTCTTCGAAAACTAATACTTATAACTTATTACTTACGACTCCAATGAGCAGTCCCCAAAATTATCGAAATCTTCTTGAAGCTGTAAACGGTTTACGAAGCAGAGGATATGATCATGATTTTAATTATGAAAATGCCTGCTTGTTTTGCGACAAAATAGATGAAAAGTTCAGTGCCAGCGATCTAAAGATAACCGAGTACTATCGTTTCGAAGGTATGAGCGACCCGGAAGACAATTCAGTAATCTACGCTATCGAGAGCAAAGACGGGCATAAAGGAATTATGATAGATGCTTACGGTCCTTATGCAGATGAGCATAAAAATGCATTTATAGCCAATATCGAAGTGATAGAAAATTAAAGCAGATTGCTGATAAGCTTTTCAGTGCTGATACCTTCTGCCTCGGCTTTGTAATTCCGCACTATTCTATGCCTTAAAATTGACTCAGCAACTGCCTGAACATCTTCTTTGTCCGGAGAATATTTCCCTGAAATAGCAGCATGGCATTTTGCACCCAGAACCAGGAATTGTGATGCTCTTGGGCCAGCTCCCCAGCTCAAAAACTTATTTACATCTTCGGTTGCCGTAGCCGTACCAGGTCTTGTTTTTGCTGCCAGAGAAACCACGTACTCCAGTACATGATCGGTAATCGGGATATTCCGCACTAATTGCTGAAAATAGCTTATTTCCGCTGAATTCAATATTTTCTTCAGCTTAACGTCACGGTTAGTGGTGGTATTTTTAACGACCTGCAGTTCCTGCTCAAATGTTGGATACGTCAAAGAGACGTTAAACATAAAACGATCCAGTTGAGCTTCAGGCAAAGGATATGTTCCCTCCTGTTCAATTGGATTCTGAGTTGCCAGAACGAAGAACGGCTGTGGAAGCTTATGCGTTTTGCCCCCTACTGTTACAACCTTTTCCTGCATTGCTTCCAGCAACGCAGCCTGCGTTTTTGGCGGCGTCCGGTTGATCTCATCGGCCAGGATGATATTTGAAAATACAGGGCCCTTAATAAATTTGAAAGTCCTGTCTTCGCCAAGGATCTCAGAGCCTATTATGTCTGATGGCATCAGATCTGGCGTAAATTGGATACGGTTATAACTGAGATCCAGAACCTGAGCAACGGTTTGAACTAAAAGCGTTTTAGCTAATCCAGGCACACCAACGAGCAGGCAGTGGCCATTGCTGAATATTGATATTAAAACTGACTTAACAACCTCGTCCTGACCAACGATGACCTGTGCGATCTCGTCTCTGATGTCTTTATAGGAACTATGTAATGCGTCTACGGCTTCTACATCGGTTGCGTAAGT
>JAZKIH010000039.1:0-20034 GCA_040384965.1 Bacteroidota bacterium
TGGAGTCATCTGCCTTATGAGCTTCTGGCCAAGATCTCTAATGAAATTATTAATAATGTAAAGGGAATTAACAGGGTAGTGTATGATATTAGTTCCAAACCGCCTGCAACGATCGAGTGGGAATAAGTATTTACTTATTTTATGCCTCATCGTCGTTCTGTCATCATGTTCGAAGAAGATAACTACGGTTAAAACCGAGGGTGTTAAAATTCCTCCGGTAGGTCAGAAAGCCGAGGAAGTACCTGCTGTAAAAAGGGATATTAACCATTCGATGGTTCTTTTGCTTCCTTTTGAACTTAATACAATCAATCTTAGAACAGCAGGAGCAAAGGAGATTGGTAAATCTGAAATGGCTATTGATTTTTACCAGGGATTTAAATTGGCGCTGGATTCGCTGTCCAGAAACGGACACAATTATAAACTGCAGGTCTTCGATACTCAGGAGCAGGAAGCACGTATCGTCAATCTTGCAAGGGCAGCATCCGTGAATGAAAATGATGTAATAGTGGGACCGGTATTTCCTGATGCACTAAGCACTTTTTCCGAGTTTTTTGAGGAGGATAATTCGAAGGTTATTATTTCCCCTTTGGCAGCGTCAATGCCGGCACAATTCAAAAACCCCCATCTGGTAACTATCAACAATAGCGTTGATCAGCACGGTTGGAAAATCGCTGACTACATCAACCGTAACTATAGACCGGAACAGGTAAACGTCGTACTTGTAAATACCAGGAAAACGGATGATGAAAAATTTGCTGCTCCGTTAAGGAAGTACATCGAGGAACTATCGAAGGGGCGACTTAAGATTATCGAACGACCAAACGCTATTGGCTTGCAAACATATCTTAGCACATCCAAAACTAACATCGTGATTCTTTCATCTTCTGAAAGGGCATTTTTAATACCTACGATTGACAAGCTGTTTAAACTGACAACTGAAAATTATAAAGTGGAGCTTTTTGGACATCCGAATTGGACCAAAGCAACTTTCCTTGAAGGGTCAAAAATGCAGGCTCTTAAAACAAAGCTGAGTGCATCTTATTTTGTTGATTATAAAGCTAATAATGTAAAGCATTTTATTGCCAGATATCGGGATGAATTTGGCTTCGAACCATCTGAGTTCTCGTTCAAGGGCTTTGATATCGGTTATTACCTGGGTGGCTTACTTGAGAAATACGGGAAAGATTATGCGCGCCACATAACAGCAGAAGCTTACACTGGACTTCATAACGATTTTCGCTTCTCCAAAGATCCATCATCTGGATACAGAAATACCGAACTTATGCTGTTGACTTATCGTGCTATGGAATTACAACCTATACGATGAGGTCAGAACAGCAGCTAAGAAGTTTTTTGCGTGTTCTAGAAAGTTATCCCGAGGATCGCCCTCTCGGAAAGTTTCTTCCCGAATTTTTCAGAAAGAATAAGCAAATGGGGTCTAACGACCGTCGGTCGGCTTCGAGGCTTCTATATAATTATTACCGGCTTGGAAAAGCTGTTGCGGATAAGCCCATCGAGGAAAGATTACTTATCGCTGAGTTTCTTTGTACTTCGGTAGACAATCCCTTCCTCCAGCATTTCCGCGCCGACCTCAATGAGAAAATCTATTTATCGCTCGATGAGAAAATATCATACCTCGCAAATGAAAATGGGTTCAAGCTAGATGATGTGTTCCCATTCGCACATCTTTCTGATGGTATTGATCAAAGCGCATTTTTCAAATCTTTTTTTCTTCAACCAGATCTTTATATACGAATACATCCGGGTAAGGAAGATATTGTTATCTCAGCGTTTGCTGAAACGGTAATACCTTTCAGGCAAATTGACAAGTATACCCTTGCTTTACCAAATGGAACAAATCTCAGTAAGATTTTTTCAGACGATGTATTTCCGACAAAACCTTACGAGATCCAGGATCTTTCTTCTCAGCAAACACTCAAATATTTTAAACCAAACCGATACGAGTATTGGTGGGACGCTTGCGCGGCATCGGGAGGGAAATCCTTACTATTATTTTCGGAACAGCCGGATATAAAGCTGGTTGTGTCTGATATCCGCGAAAGCGTTCTTGACAACCTTGATGAGCGATTTATAAATGCCGGCCTGCGGACTTATCAAAAGAAAGTGCTTGATCTCACCCAAAATCCAGATCAGGTTCTTCATGATTATAAATTTGACGGCATAATTCTGGATGCTCCATGTAGTGGTTCTGGTACATGGGGGAGAACCCCCGAAATGATTTCCCAGTTTCTCGATCATAAGATTCAGGGCTTCCAAAACCTCCAGAAGGCAATAGCGTCTAACGTTGTTAAGTATTTAAAGCCAGGTAAACCTTTGATCTATATTACCTGTTCTGTGTTTAAAGAAGAGAATGAAGATGTTGTTAAATATCTTATCTCCGAGTATGGTTTGCACCTGGATGCGCAGGAAATATTTACGGGCTATGAAAATAAAGCAGATACCATGTTTGCTGCCAGGCTTATAAAGCCCGAGGCGTCGTAATATCAATACTGTTATAATCCTGTATTATGACGGAAAAGTTTAATCGCGATTGCCAGAAGAATTATTCCAAATGCTTTTCTCAAAATAGCCAGACCGGTAGTTCCCAGGATCTTTTCCAGCCAGATGGTATTTTTCAATACAATGTAAACGAAAAGCATGTTTAAGATGATGCCGATAATGATGTTTGGAGTAGCGTATTCTGATTTTAGTGATAAAAGGGTGGTTAAAGTGCCAGAACCAGCTATCAGTGGAAATGCTAGGGGAACAATAGATACACTCGATGAAACCTCTTCTTTAAACAGGTTAATACCCAGGATCATTTCCATCGCGATAATGAAGATCACGATCGACCCGGCTATCGCAAACGAGGAAACATCTAGTCCAATGATTCTTAACATTTGTTCACCAATGAACAAAAACAATATCATCAGAACCGAAGCAACAATAGAAGCCTTTCCTGATTGGATATGACCGGCTTTATTACGCAATGATATGACAATAGGAATTGACCCAAGAATGTCAATGATTGCAAACAAGATCATTGTTACCGAAAGGATCTGATTGTAATTTAAATTGAGGCTTTCCATTTTACGTAATAATTAATTGTACAATAATCGTAAAAAACAAAAAGGTTCCAGAATACTCCGGAACCTTTTTTATAAAAGATAAGTTCGGATATTATCTGTCTTTTTCTATGATCTTGCCATCTCTTAACTCACGGACTTTACTGTATTTTTTACCATAGCTGAAATATACTGCAACTCCCAGGGCCATCCAGATGAACAAACGTACCCAGCTTTCTGCAGGTAATGAATACATCAGGTAAATACAAACCAGGATACCCATAACTGGAACTAGTGGAACTAAAGGAGTCCTAAACGGTCTCACTGCATCAGGAAGGGTTTTACGAAGAACCAGAATACCAATACAAACAAGCACGAATGCAAATAAAGTACCTATACTAACCATGTGGCCTAAGTCAGATACCGGAACTAATCCTGCGAAAAGGCTGACGAACACAAGGAAAAATAAGTTTGTTTTCCATGGGGTACGATATTCCGGGTGCAATACGGCAAAGAATTTTGGTAAAAGACCATCTTTCGCCATGGTATAAAATACTCTCGACTGGCCCATTAGCATCACCAGAATAACTGACGTGTAACCCGCAAGGATAGCGATGATCAGGGCATCCTGAAGAAAGCTATATCCCGTCATGGCAAACGCTGTTGCAGCGGGCTTCGCATCGCCTGCAAAATCTTTATAGTTAACAAGACCAGTCATAACGTGCGCGAATAACACATAAAGGATAGTACAAACTATGAGAGATCCCAAAATCCCTATTGGCATACCTTTTTGTGGATTTTTGGCTTCCTGCGCCGCAGTTGACACGGCATCGAATCCTATAAATGCAAAAAATACGACTGCCGCACCTGTGGATATACCGCTCCATCCGAAATTCTCAAATTTTCCGGTATTTTCAGGGATATATGGTACATAATTATCCGGATTAATGTGACTCCATCCCAAGACAATAAACACCAAAACTACGGTAACCTTTAAAACTACCAGAAAATTATTCATGCTGGCTGAACCTTGTGTTCCGCGAATTAGTACGAGAGACAACACACAGACAATGAAAATCGCAGGAAGATTAATTAATCCACCCTCTATAACCGTTCCATCACCGAGTTTCATAGTTTCCCATGGAGATACAATGAATTCGTGCGGAAGGTTAATATTATACTTGTGGAGAAGCTCCAAAAGGTATCTTGACCAGCTAACAGCTACAGTTGCAGCACCTAAGGCATACTCAAGAACAAGGTCCCATCCAATGATCCAGGCCATGAATTCGCCCATGGTAGCGTACGAATAGGTGTAAGCGCTTCCAGCTACAGGTATCATAGAAGCAAATTCAGCATAGCATAATCCTGCAAATGCACAGGCAAAAGCTGCCAGAGCAAATGAAATAGTTACGGCCGGCCCTGCATTCTCTGCCGCCGCTATCCCCGTTAAAGAGAAGAGGCCGGCACCTATAATAGCCCCGATACCGAGTGCAACAAGGTTAAAACTGGTTAATGACCGCTTTAAAGTACCTTCACCCGTTTGAGCTGATTCGAGCATCAACTGCTCGATAGATTTTTTGTGGAACATACAATTGGTTTAGTAATGTTTTATATACGTTTTTATCATTTAACTGATCTCAAACGTAATTAATTTTATTTGAAAATGAAACTGGTTTCGGCATTTGTTTGTGAAAAATCCACTCTCTGCAGGTTTAATAAAAAGATGGGTTATGAACCTTTTACAAGGGTTTCGACATAAAAAAAGGGGTATTCCGAAGAAACCCCTTTTGCAATTTATAAGCTTTTTGAACTATCGCGCGATAGTATCTATTTTGTTAGTAATCGTATCGATAGTTGTGTTACCCGCAGAATCAACGGCTATTGTCTTAATATCCCTCTTAACTTCCATCTTGCCATCGATATGCGATGTGCCTGCAGAAAGGTGCGGAGCAATGATTAACGAAACAATCGACATCAATTTGATCAGAATGTTCATAGACGGGCCAGACGTATCTTTAAAAGGATCACCCACGGTGTCGCCTGTAACCGAAGCTTTATGCGGTTCTGATTTCTTGTAGAACATTTCACCGTTGATTTCGACACCTTTTTCAAATGACTTCTTAGCGTTATCCCATGCACCGCCAGCATTTGACTGGAACATGCCCATCAAAACCCCGGAAACAGTTACACCAGCTAATAGACCACCCAGCACTTCAGCACCAAAAGAGAAGCCAATAATAATTGGAACGATTAGCGCGATAGCACCGGGAAGCATCATCTCACGTATTGAAGCTTCAGTTGAGATAGCTACACATTTGTCATACTCTGGCTTTGCTTTGTACTCCATTATTCCAGGAATCTCTCTAAACTGACGGCGTACTTCGTTGACCATGTCCATTGCAGCCCGGCCAACAGCTGAGATACACAAAGCAGAAAATATAAATGGGATCATTCCTCCAACAAACAGGCCTGCAAGAACATCTGCTTTATAGATATCAATCGCATTGATTCCTGCCACTCCTACGAATGCAGCGAATAAGGCCAGAGAGGTTAGGGCTGCAGAAGCGATTGCGAAACCTTTACCTGTAGCAGCAGTTGTGTTACCTACTGCATCAAGATTATCCGTACGATCTCTAACTTCAGGGGGCAAGCCGCTCATTTCAGCTATTCCACCAGCGTTGTCAGCTATCGGTCCGAATGCATCGATTGATAACTGCATAGCTGTTGTAGCCATCATCCCAGCGGCTGCAATTGCAACGCCATAGAAACCGGCAAAAAAGAAAGATCCGTAAATACCTCCTGCAAGGACCAGTATAGGTAATACGGTTGATTCCATACCTACTGATAATCCGGAAATTATATTAGTTGCATGTCCTGTGGACGACTGCTTAATGATACTCATCACAGGACGTTTTCCCATAGCTGTATAATATTCTGTAATGATGCTCATAAGTGCTCCAACTACCAGCCCTACGACTATGGCGTAGAAAACATCCATTTTTGAGAACTCAAAACCACGGATCATCATTTCTTCGGGCAGCATCCATCTAACAGCGAAAAATGAAACGATTGCTGTCATAATAATGGACGACCAGTTACCCATGTTCAGAGCGTTTTGCACACTGTCTGTCTCCTTCTTGATCCTAACAAATGAACACGCTACTATAGAAAGAATAAGTCCGATCCCTGCAATAAGCATTGGTAAAAGGATTGGCGCTATACCTCCAAAATTATCAACTGATTTAATTTCACGTCCTAATATCATTGTAGCCAGGATAGTCGCTACATATGATCCGAACAAATCCGCTCCCATACCCGCAACATCTCCAACGTTATCACCCACGTTATCGGCAATTGTTGCAGGATTACGCACATCATCCTCAGGAATTCCTGCCTCAACTTTTCCAACAAGATCGGCACCAACATCCGCAGCTTTAGTATAAATACCACCACCAACACGAGCAAATAATGCAATAGACTCAGCCCCTAACGAGAATCCGGCAAGCACTTCAAGTGCTTTCTCCATCTCAATACCGTTGATATCTCCGTTTACGTTAACAACGTACATGTGATAAAAAACAATGAATAAGCTTCCAAGTCCAAGAACTGCAAGTCCGGCGACACCGATACCCATCACACTTCCGCCAGTAAACGATACTTGCAATGCCTTTGATAAACTTGTTCTGGCTGCCTGTGTTGTACGAACATTAGACTTCGTAGCTATGTTCATCCCGATGTAACCTGCCAGTGCAGAAGTAAATGCACCTATCAGAAAAGAAATAGCGATGACCCAGCTTGATGTTTCAACAAGAGTACCAGAGTAGGCTAATAAAATCGCTGCTATAGCGGAAAAATACCCAAGAACTCTCCATTCTGCTTTTAAGAATGCCATAGCCCCATCAGAAATATATCCTGACAAACGCTGCATATTCTCATCACCGGCGTCCTGTTTCGTTACCCAGGCTGATTTGATAGCCATGATTATGATCCCTACAACACCTAGGACCGGTATTAAGTAAATTAAATTTTCCTGTAAAAACTCCATGAATAAATCTCTATTTAGATTGCTTATTTTTTTAACGTGACCGCAAAAATAGCAGGCTTATTCTATTAATCAAACACGGAGCACTATAATGTTGTGATATTCAGTGATATTTCTTTTTGGTTCATACATTATGTGTTGATAATGAGGGCTTTGTGTATTTCATTTATTTATGCTAAAACAACACTTTATTAATAGCGAAAAGCCCCAGATGTGATTTGGATAATTTTATTGATTTTCAAATAATTTTTTAATGTAAGTTTATTCTCAATTACCTAACCCAAAACTAGAAAATGAAGGAAACTTTAGAACCAACAGAAATGAAACGCGAGCTCGGACTTCTCGATGCAACTTTAATAGTTGCAGGAAGTATGATCGGGTCGGGAATTTTTATTGTAGCGGCTGATATTACAAGAAACGTGGGATCGGCTGGATGGTTAATAGCAGTATGGCTGATAACAGGCCTTATGACTCTCATAGCTGCTGTAAGCTACGGTGAACTCAGCGCGATGTTTCCCAAGGCCGGCGGCCAATACGTTTATCTTAAAGAAGCTTATAACCCTCTGATAGGATTTCTATACGGCTGGAGTTTTTTTGCTGTCATCCAAACAGGCACTATAGCCGCTGTTGGAGTTGCATTTTCAAAGTTCACCGCGTATCTGATACCTGGTGTGAGCGAGGATTTAGTCCTGTTCAATATCGGATCACTTAATATCTCACCCGCGCAGGTTTTGGCAATAGCTATAATAATTCTGCTAACCTATATTAATACGAAAGGGGTGAAAGGGGGCAAGATGATTCAGACCACCTTCACTTTGACTAAACTGGTGAGTTTATTTGGCTTAATAATTTTTGGATTTATTATGCTTAAGCCAGAGGTATGGGATGCCAACTGGACAAATGCCTGGAGTATGCAAAAACTAAATGGCGACGGTTCTGTAGAATCCTATACAATAGCAGCAGCTTTAGGTGCTGTGGCGGCTGCCATGGTCGGCTCAATTTTTAGCAGCGATGCCTGGAACAATATTACTTTCATCGCAGGAGAGGTTAAAAATCCTCAGAGAAATATTGGCTTGAGCCTTTTTCTTGGAACTCTGATAGTTACAGTAATTTATGTACTTGCTAATATGGTTTATGTTGCTGTTCTCCCTCTTACGGAAATTGCGACGGCAGATAAGGATAGGGTGGCAGTAGCCGCATCCAGCGTAATATTCGGAAATGCAGGCACTATCATTATTGCTCTGATGATCATGGTTTCAACATTTGGTTGTAACAACGGGCTTATTCTTGCGGGAGCGCGGGTATATCATACTATGGCTAATGACGGTTTATTTTTTAAGAAAACCGCCACGCTGAATAAACATGCCGTCCCTGAATTTGGACTTTGGATCCAGTGTGTCATGGCTTCTATCCTTTGTCTCAGTGGGAAATATGGACAACTATTGGATATGATATCTTTTGTAGTTGTAATATTTTATGTCCTAACTATTGTGGGCATCTATATTCTGCGATCAAAAATGCCTGATGCTGAGCGTCCCTATAAGGCATTTGGATATCCGTTTTTGCCTGCATTATATATAGTTATGGGTATTGCTTTCTGTACTCTGCTAATTCTTTACAAACAGGAGTTCGTATGGGTTGGATTGGGAATTATGCTCAGCGGTGTACCTATATATTATTTGTGGAGAGCCACTGAAACTAAGACTTCATAAGAAACTGAAATCTATAATTAATGAAAGGCCTGAATCAACTTAATTCAGGCCTTTTTGTTCTTTCCCCGTTCAGTTAGAAAGCGAGAAATTTATAGGAAGAGTATAAGCTACTCTTACCGGCTGGTTATTTTGAATGCCTGGGTCCCACTGCGGGGATCTTGAGAGAACGCGGACAGCCTCTTGATCACAACCGCTTCCAATGCCTCTGATAACCTTGATTTGCGATAAATTCCCATTCTTTTCTATTATAAAACTCAGTATTACTTTTCCCTGAATACCATTTTCGGCCGCCATCCCGGGATATCTCAAATTCTTACGGAGGAACTTGATGAAAGCCTCCTGACCTCCGGGGAATTCAGGATATTTTTGAATTGCATCTACAGAAAATATATCAGAATCTGAGGAAGTAACTGCACCTGCACTTGCTGCAACTCCTTGTGGAATTTCAACCGGATCTAAACCTTTTGCATCCGCTCCATTTGTGGTCACCGAACTTACCACAGAGGTCGAGATGTCTACTTGACTTGGGGGTTCAATGTTCGCCTGATCTGCCGGTGCTACCACCATCTTTGTATATTGGATCTGTTTAAGCGGTATTTCTCTCGCAGGGGGTAATTTGACGGGTGGTTTAACAGGTTGTGGATCATGAATATTAGCTAATCGTACTTCTACCGGATCCGCAAGTTGTGGTATTTCACTTGCCGGCATGTTCTGAGCCATTTGACCGTATAACCACGGTATAACAATAACCGACGAAAGTAAAATACAGGCGTACAAAAAGGCTTTCGTCGTCGTCTCGTTATTGTGCTTCCTTAATTGATAAGCACCATACGATTTGTTTCGGTTTTGGAATACAAGATCCAGCCACTGGGTCGTGTATAAATTTTGATTGAAATTTATCATCAGTTCAGCTATTAGGTTAATTATATAGTTGATGATAAAAAAGGACCAATTCCACAACAGGGTCCTAAGATAAAGACCAGGAATGTAATTGGAGCTGTCTGCGGTCTGGGACTTTAAATGATCTCTCCGACAACGAATGTGCTTCCACCTACGAAAATGAGATCATCTGCTGACGCATCAGATTTAGCTTTTGTCAAGGCCAGAGATACACTGTTATAACTATCTCCTGTCAGTCCAAATTCATTGCCCTCATCTCGTAGTTCTGCTGCCGGCTTTGCTCTCGGAATATCCGGACTGCAAAAATAATAGACAGCATTTTTAGGCAGCATTTTTAGAATGTTACTTACATCCTTGTCTTTAACCATGCCGATAACCATTCTCAGCATCTTGTATTCCTGATCAGCGATATTTTTCAAGACCTCACGAATTCCGTCTTCATTGTGACCTGTGTCACAAATAATAAGCGGGCTGCTTGCTAAAACCTGCCAGCGTCCCTGCAGTCCGGTCAGCGCTTTAACTTGTTTTAACCCAGATTTGACGTGATCTGCCGAAATGGAAAAGCCAGCCTTTCGTAGTTCAGAAACAGCGCTTAATACCGTTGCCAGATTTTTTAACTGATAAGAGCCAGTTAGGTCTAAAGCAAGATCAATGGAGTCACTATCGGAATAACTTGTTCCGGTTTTTTGAACGTGGAGTTTTAAATGTTCTTTACTCTCCGGATTGCCGGATTTTCGGATTAGCCATTCATCGCAGGCAAAGATCAGCTCAGATTGGGTTTCTATTGATTTTTTAATGAATGTTTCCGCCGTGTCCGGATGTCTTTCTCCAACAACTACGGGAACTCCGGGTTTAATTATACCCGCTTTTTCGGACGCTATTTTGGGCAGGGTGTCTCCAAGAATATTTACATGGTCGAAGCCAATATTCGTAATTACCGAAACTAAAGGCTTAATGATATTAGTTGAGTCTAATCGTCCGCCAAGACCGACTTCTATAACGGCTATATCGACTTCTTGCCGGGCGAAATGCTGGAAAGCCATTGCAACAGTGACCTCGAAAAATGAAGGGTCGATTTCCTCTATGCTCTCGCGCTGACTATTTACAAAATCTACGACCATGTTTTCAGATATCATTAGGCCGTTAATGCGGATACGTTCACGAAAATCCTTTAGATGCGGAGATGTATATAAGGCTGTTTTATATCCCGCCGTCTGTAAAATTGCAGCAAGCATGTGCGATGTGGAACCTTTTCCGTTTGTCCCGGCTATATGAATGCTTTTAAACTTATCCTGGGGATTGCCAACACGATCACACAATTCAATTGTGTTTGTCAGATCAGCTTTTAAAGCTGCTTCACCTATCCGCGTAAACATGGGAAGCCGGGTATATAAATAATCCAGCGTTTCCTGATAAGTTTGGAACGGGGTGAAGGGCCTGGAAGAATTAAAGTTATTCGCCGCCATGCTAATTTCCCAATTGGGACAGGCTTATTTTACTTTAAAATTAAACATAACCACACCAATTTGAGTTTCAGGTGCTGATTCAAGTTTATTGAGGGACGCGCCCATAACTGCAAGCCGGCATTTTTCCCATATTGCTTTATCGGACAGTGTCGTCCCCTTTACGCCCGGAATGGCGTTTACGACCAAGCCATTTTTGTCCACAAAGATCCTCACAGCTACACGCCCGTACTTTTGGCCATCATCTTTAGGAATATTGAGATTAGTGAATCTCCTGTTTGCCAATGAGAGAGCAACCCCGCCAAACCCGGAACCTCCTTCACCATAATCTGGCGACAAAGGATCACCATCCTTGCTTCCCTGATTTCCAGCTACATCTCCTGTTCCGTCACCGGCACCTTTGCCATCATTTTTTTTGCCCTTATAGAGAGCATTCTGATTAACCGTTGGCTTACTTTCTTTTGTAGGCGCGCTTACAGAGGGTGATTTCGCTGTCGACTTTTCTTTAGTTGCAATCTCGGGAGCGTCTTCGGAATTCTGGGTTACTATAGATTTATCAGTCACCTCAGATACAGGATCTGCCACTTCCTGATTTTCAGTAACTTTATCAGGCGGAGTGTTATTGGCATCCGGAGCTGTTGAAGGTTCCTCGATGCTCATATAATCATCGCCCATACCAATTACAGAAGTACCATAATTAACTATAATTCCACCTGTTCCAATTTCTTCAGGTTCAACCTTACTCGCGATAATGAGGAAGCTAACAGCCAGTAATACCCCCATTATACCTGTCGATATAGCGAAGGCTTTTGGATAATTATTCTCTTCCTGTCTTTGGTATTGCATTATTTCTTTGTTTCAGTAGCTAAAACAAGCTTTACCTTTAATTTGTTGGCTATGTCGGTCAGCTCTACCACGTTCTCTATAGCTATAGTACGATCAGCGTACAAAATTATTGTTAAATCAGGGGAAGACCGTTGATAAACTTCAATACTCTTGTAAAGGTCAGCTAGAGCGACAGGTTGTTTCTCAACAAAATATTCAAGCTCTTTTGTTATTGATACATTGATTGTTTTCTGCGGGATAGATTGACCCGAGCTTGATCTTGGCAAGAACAGTTTTACTACGTTTGGGTTAGCTACGGCAGATGCCAGAAGAAAAAACAGCATCAGAAAGAACATGATGTCATTCAATGCCGATGTATGTACTTCTACATTACCGCGTTTTCGTTTCTTGAAATTCATTTCCCTGGTTCCTCCAACAAGTCGATAAATTCGATAGCGTCGGTTTCCATTTTAAGGATTATTCGATCTACCATAATATTGAGGATATGATAAAGCACATAAGCTATAATACCGATTATAAGTCCGGTTGCTGATGTGATCATTTTGGTATATAAACCACCGGAGATTGTCCCGATTTCTATAATACCTTTAACCGATACTTCATGAAAGATGGTAATTACACCAACAATAGTTCCAACGAATCCAAGCATCGGGGCGATACCAGCTATAATACCAAGTATGCCAATATTCTTTTCAAGTTTGGAAACCTCTAGTTTACCAACATTTTCAATAGCACCCTCTATATCTTTAATAGGTCGCCCAATTCTGACAAGGCCTTTTTCTAGCATTCGTCCAAGAGGGGTATTGCTGTTGCGGCATAACGCTACAGCAGACTCCAGGCGCGAAGCTTGTATATTTTGGCGTACTTGCGACATCAAATTCATTTCGTCCCGGGAGGCTTTTCTAATAGTGATATATCTTTCGACAAAAATAACAAGGGCTATAAAGGCAAGCAGTCCCAACGGTATCATTACCCAGCCACCCTTAAACAAGAGGTCAATAAATCTCAATTCTTCGGCTGTAGGCATGGTCTGAACAGCTGCTGCCGCCGCTGTAGCTGTATCTTGAATAGGAGTAAGGGTATCGATCTGTAGTAAAAACATCTGTTATTGGGTTTTCTTTGATTTATATGTAGTGGGCCAGGCTTCCTTTTCCACGTCCTTTTTAATTCTGATTAATTCGTTTTGAGCGCTTTGCAGATTCGGAAATGATGCGAGGCTAACCTTGAACAGTGGTCCGGGCATATCCTCAAGGATTCGTGCATCCAGCCCCTTTTTCTTCATATTGCTTATGTATGTTTCCGCCTCACTGCGCTTTCCGAACGCCGCGCCTATGATTTCAATACTAGTGGTCGTCACTGTAGGTTCTGCTTCTTTGATCACAGGTTCTTTACTTAACAAAGAATCGGGCTCTGTCGTCTCCGGAACAATCATAGGCTGATTGACAGTGGCTGAATCAGTTGTCACAGGCAAAGGAATATTTTTAACATTTGTCGAATCAGGAGCAGTAGTTGAAGCAGATTCCGATAACATGCCATTAACAAAGTTTTGGGCTCGCGGATTAAAGAAATAAAGCAGACCTGCGGCAAGGATTGCAATCACGAAAGCGCCAAGAATTAATAACAGGAAGCGATTGCTTTTTACCTCTTCAACATATTCCTCCTCCTCAATCTCTAACTCATCATTGTTTTGATAGTTGATAAAATCTTCAATCGACTCGACGCGGGTAGTTGTAGGTGTAACCTGTTCATCTGCGGGTGAAGCAACAGCTTTCTTAAGATCAGCTATGGGTTTTAACCCGTAAAATTTACCTGCAACATTATAGTTTGTCGACGGTTCGAATATCAGAGCCTCACTTTTTTGCCTGATTATACCTAATGGCTTAACTTCTGCAATACCAGAAGTTTCTAATACGTCTAAAATGCCCGCAATGAATTTCTTGACAAAATATTCGGCAGATGATAGCGACAGGTTTTTTTTGAAGCTAATGTAATCAGGTAAAGGACTGGCATCAGATAATTTGTCTGAAAAAGAAACCTGGTAAGAAGGGGGAATGAAAGAATTGCTCGTGCTGTCATATGAGCCGGGAATTCTTTCTTTAGTAAATGTGCCTAATCCGGGAAGGCTTACTTCATCCTGATTCCGCAACAAATCTGCAATATAAATCCCAATATCCATCCGTCGGTAAAGTTAATTTTTAATTCGCAAGCAGCAAAACAAAGCACTAGAATGAATAATTTACTCCTCCGAACAAGGTTAGGCCCAGCCTGGAATAGTAAAGGTATTTCTGGTAGGATTTCCCAAGCAAGTTATTGGCACGAAGAAATACACCAAACTTATTATTGACCCTATATTCTGCGCCAGCGCTTACATCCACAAAACTTTGGATATTCACTATACTAACAGGAGCGGATGCCGGACCTGGAACTTTCGCAGAGCTCTCGCCCTGAAATAATAATTCCCCATCAATAATCACTTTTTCATTCAAATCAAATCTGGCATTTGACGTAAGGCGAAGAGTAGGCTTAAACCATGCTTCGTTTTCACTTGCAAGTTCATAGTTATAAATCTCTGCCTTTCCAGTCAGGCTAAGAACCTCCGATGCTTTGACATTTACCTGGCCATTAAGCCCGAATATATTGCTGTTACCATTATCATATATTGCATCGAAACGATTAATTGCAGTCGCATTGTTCACGAATAATAAAAGGTCTTCTACAGTTTTGTAAAAACCAAAGACTTTGTAACCAAATTCTGCTCCGGCATTACCTTTAATACCAGCATAGATATTCATTTTCTCGATGGAGTTATTTATCGAAATGTTTTTACTCAAATAAGGATTTTCGAGTGCAAGGTCTCTTAAGGAAGTCTTCAATACATCACCGTTTAGCCCGCCGAAAAGAATTGCATAGTCTGTTACTACTGGTATCTCAGCAGATACCGCGGGAAAGACGTTTGTTCTGCTCCTGTCTCCGAATTCCTGAACAATATTGGCACCGATATTAACTAAAAAGCCTTTCCCCTGTAGCTTCACATAAGGGTTAGCTCTTAGAATGCTATTCCCCATTTTGTAAGCCTCGTCTTTAACAGCAGTGAAATCGGCAGAAGCGTTTAGTCCAATGTTTAGGAGGTTCATTGCTTTATTTACGGACCCGCCCAGGATAAGGGAACTCTCTCTGCCGTCGTCGATATTGCTAAACTGATAAGCTTTCAAATTCAACGCGTAATCCAGAGGTGAGGACTCAGAATAATTATTCATCAATTCTGCCTCACCGATGATTGTGCCAAATCGCTGTTTATCCATATTGATTACAGCAGACGAAGTCGGATTAAAACCATAAAAATAGGTCGACCTTCTGTCATACATTAATTTTCCTGACAGCGAGTATGAATCTAACACACTACGGCCAAATACACCTAACTGCTGATTTGAAAACTGCTGTTTGTCCTGATCTCCCTGCTGAGAAAGATGTTTGAAAAATGCTCCTGCTTGCAAAGCCTGATCTCGTCCGGTATTCACGTACAGCTCGCCGAGTGTAGTCCCTGAGCTTCCCGCTGCTCCTTTAGCATAATTATTACTAAGTACAACATCCTGTTCGTCAGCCATTTTTTGAGCCTCCAGTTCCTTGATGTTCGAGTTCAGCTCCAGTTTTTTATCTACTATTGTGTAGGTCAGCGCGGCCTTGTATGGCTGCTCATTTTTAAGATCAGGACTGCGGCGGATTTTCACAGCATCTGCCAGGACTGGTTTGTACGGCCTTACAACTTCAATTTCTTCAGTAAGGGTTCCTGATGGAGGAGTAGGATTAGGCTTGTCCTGAGCCAATGAATTTAAAGCCAGCCCTAAGAAGCTCAGTAGAATCGTATATCGTAAAAATGGGATCTTCATCTTATTAAATTTATTTTATTGCCGCCAATTTTTCTTTTGCAGTTGCAAGGATATCATCATCATCACTCTCGTAATTATCAATGATACTTTGAAGCGTGCTTTTCGCCTGGAAATTATCTTTCAATCCAACATAGTTATCAGCGATAAGGATATATGTTTTAGCCACCCAGTAATCGTGGGATGGCATTTTGTTTGTCAGATCGAAAGCGGTAGCGAGTGAAGTTTTAAAATCACCCTTTTGAAACTGCAGGTTAGCAACGTTATACTTAGCTTCAGCACCAGTTACAGTCTGCGTTTTATCAGCAACCAGCGTGAAAAACTTTAAAGCTTCAGCTTTATCGCCTATTATAAGGTTCGCCCTGCCGGAAAACAAATCAGCCCTGAGCTTTTCTTCTTGTGATGATTTTTCAAAATCTCTAACGAATTGCGCGTATTGCAGTGTTTCATCGGGCAGGTTCATATTAGCGTATGATTCCATCAGATTATTGATAGCATAACCATAGTGGGCACGGTATTCTGATGTCAGCTCAAGCTTTTTCAAATGCACAACAGCCTCATTATATTTCTTCTGTGAAAGATAGATTTTCGAAATACTGATCAAAGCGCGCTCTGTATAATCACTTGTCCAGTCGTTGAGGATATATTCATAATCCGGAATCGACTCGTTTGGCCGACCCAGCTTAACAAGACTTTCGGCCCGGATAAATTTAGCATGCTTGTCATGTATTGGCTTGGTAGGAAATTTGTCGAAATAGGCGTTTACTGATTCGAATGTGCCTTGGTAATCTCCCCTCAAGAAACGGTTGTTCGCTGCCTGGAAAGTAATATTATCCTGATCATAAGTACTTAAGTTCCCTATACTGGTTGTGTTTGCGTAGGCCAGAAATCCTGCTGCATCACTCTTCTCGAGATAGATATTTTTAATGGATTCAAGGGCTAGTTTGGCTTCATCAGTCGTTGTATATTCACTCACAACCCTTTTGAATGTCTCTATTGCTGCATCGTCCTGATCCTGATTTAACTGGACAAGTCCGATTGTGATCAGCGCGCGCGGCACATAACTGCTGCGAGGGTATTTTGCGATCAGCGCACTAAGGTCATTTTTCGCGATATCAAAATCATTCTTGATAAAATAAGTATACGCGATCTCAAATCCGGCATCATCAGCATAATTGGATTTTGGATATTGCTGAAGAAGAGACTTGTGCGTATTGATCTTTTCATCGTTCTGCCCCTGGAGGCCCTGTATCATCCCTCTTTGGAAAAGCGCATAATCTTCTCCTGTTGCGCGTGATGACACGATACGATTGTAATAAGTGAGGGCATCACCATAATCTTTCAATACAAAGTACGAATCTGCCAGTCTCAGAACAGCATCATTGATTGTATTACGATCTTTTTCATTTCCCTGTAGAAAACGACTGAAATATGTGGCAGCTTTACGATAGGCTTCATGTTCAAAAGCCGCATAACCCAGGGCGTAATTGGCGAAATTATAAACATCCGTTTTGCGGGATGCTGGCAGATCAAGGAATTTCTCAAAATTATCAACTGACTCGCCGAATTTCCGAACTTCGTACATCGCTTCAGCAAGCCAATATGTGGAAAGTGATTCAACATCCGGGTCGACAACGCTGGCATTTGAACGCATAAATGCTGAAATGGCGTTTTGGAAAGCGCGTTCATTGTAAAATTCCAAACCACGATAATAGGTTACTTTCTGATAAACTTCCTTTGCCTCTCTGTTCTTATTCGGAATAGATTCGAGAATTTCTATTGCGTCTTTATAATTTTTGGTCGACAGCAAAATCTCACCAAGCAGGGTTTTAGCAGAGTCGAGTTTGTTCGACCTTGGATATGTTTTTATAAACTGCTGAGTAGCATCAAGCGCAACCTGGTGAAAATCCAGCTCATACGAAAGCTTCGCATAGTTAAACAAGCCTTCTTCCTGTAATTCTTTGTCGACCGTTAATTTTGAAGCTTTAAAGAAAGCATTCCGGGCACCTTGTTTATTATTCGTTTTCAGAAATGATTCGCCAAGAGCAATCATTCCATTTTGGAAATACTCATCAGCAGAGGAGAGCTTTTCCAATTCTACGATGGCCTTTTTATAATCCTTAAGCTTGAACCACGTATACCCAATCTGATAGTTATCCTGATTGTTTTGAGTTTTGCCAAGATCTTTTTCCTGGAAGTTCTGATAATAAATTCCTGCGTTGGTATAGTCTGACTTCGCAAAATATGAAGCTGCTATTATGCGGAACATTTCTGTTTCGTAAAGCTGTTTGGTAGATTTTAAAATTGGAACCGCATATTTTATAACCTCATCATACCTTTCATCCAGGAAATACATCGCAGATATATAGTATGGATAGCTGTTTTCGTATGCCTTTGACCCTTTAAGCTTCTCAAATTCCGTTAGGGCAACTTTATAGTTCTTATTCAGATAATTGATATAAGCGTAATAATATATAGACTGCTCATTATAAATATTCTGTTCGCTCTTTAGTTGTGCAAATAAAGGCTCCGCATTTTTATAATCCTTCAGCTCGAAATAGGAATAAGCTAACTTGAATCGATATTCCGCTGAAGCTTTACCTGATAAACTGTTTTTATCAAGCTTGGTAAACCATTCCACAACTTTAGTATAATTCTTCTGGGCGAAATAAGAGCGACCAACCTGATAAAATGCCAGCTTAGTATTGCTGTTGACCGGATGCTGAGCTATGAATTTAAGGAACATTCCCTCGGCATCGTCATTGCCAAGTTCAAGTGCGCAAAGAGCAAGGTAATATTGAGCATTTTCTTTTAGAAGGCTAATTTCCGGAGTGAGTTCAACATTGGCAGAGGACCTCGTTGACGATTGGTCAACCTGGAGGAACTGCCCGGATGCGGCAGCATACTTGCCTTTCTCAAGGAGTTCGATCCCGCTTTTATACGATTGGTTTAATTCAAACCAGGCGGTATTTTGAGCTAGGACAGACGATGTGGCTAAAACGAGAAGGAGCGATGTAAATATGTAATTTCTGAGCATAAGTAACCAAAATAGTTAACGCTAAATTAAGGTAATGGGAACTAGGCATTCACATTAGTAATTAACAACTGTTGAAAACAGAATATTAAACGGTGTTTATTTCCAGATGGTATTCAGATGACAAACTTAATTAGTTCCTCTGACTTGCCAGGAGATATAGGACGGCCATACGAACAGCAACTCCATTTTCAACCTGTTCAAGAATGATAGATTGCTTGCTGTCAGCCACATCACTTGTGATTTCCACACCCCGGTTAATTGGTCCGGGATGCATCACAATGATCTCTTTGTCGAGTGAGTTTAGAATTTGCTTGTTCAGCCCGTACATCATAGAATATTCGCGTAGGGACGGGAAGTATTTGATGTCTTGCCGCTCTAACTGAATTCGCAGCATATTAGCTACATCACACCAATTCAAAGCTTTTATCAGGTCATGCTCTACTTTAACGCCCAGGGTATGAATGAATTTAGGGATTAATGTACTGGGGCCGCAAACCATTACTTCTGCCCCTAGCTTTTTAAGACAAAGGATATTTGAAAGCGCAACTCTCGAATGAAGTACGTCTCCAATGATCGCGATTTTCTTTCCGGCAACTTCTCCCAGCTTTTCACGGATGGAAAACGCATCGAGTAAGGCCTGTGTAGGATGTTCGTGAGCTCCGTCTCCAGCATTGACGATCTGGGCATTCACATGTTTACTGAGGAATACTCCAGCACCTGCATAGGGATGTCGCATTACGACCATATCCACTTTCATGGAAAGTATGTTATTAACCGTGTCAATCAAAGTCTCCCCTTTACTTACCGAGGAAGAAGAAGCGGCGAAATTTACGGTGTCTGCTGATAGCCGTTTTTGCGCCAGTTCAAATGAGAGTCGTGTGCGGGTTGAGTTCTCGAAAAAGACGTTGGCAATAGTAACGTCACGAAGGGAAGGAACCTTTTTAATCGGGCGATTAAGTACATCTTTGAATGTATCGGCAGTTTCAAAAATTAATTCAATATCTCTTGTCGTGAGATCCTTTATACCAAGGAGGTGTTTTGTGCTTAATGTTTGAGCTTTCTCTGCCATTATTTTTCTGAAAGTA
>JAZKIH010000040.1:0-38580 GCA_040384965.1 Bacteroidota bacterium
ATACAAATAAATCGGATTTAAAAAACTCAATTCACTATTTTTGAGGCATGTCTGAAAGAAAACTCCGCATTGCCGTTGATATGGATGAAGTAATAGCTGATCCAATTGCCAAATTTATAAAACTTTATAACCGCGATTACGACGTTCCGCTGGACATGAAAATAGAACCGGGAAATGAGATGGCCATGCATGTTCCGGAACACGCACGGCTTAAAATTCGTGAATACATTAACGAGAAAGGCTTTTTCCGCGACCTTGACGTAATTCCTGGTAGTGTTGAAGTTATGAAAGAGCTCCAGAAAAAGTATGAAGTGTTCATCGTATCTGCCGCCATGGAGTTTCCTAATTCGTTACAGGATAAACATGAATGGCTGGCTGATCATTTTCCATTTATTGGCTGGCAGCATATTATGTTTTGCGGATACAAGATTGTGAAAACCGATATCATGATAGACGACCGCATCAAGAATTTTGTGGATTATGATGGGAGAAAGCTTTTATTCTCATCGCCTCATAACATGCTGCTTACTGATTATGAGAGGGTGAATACGTGGAAAGAAGTGGCGGACAAGCTGCTGTAATGGCAGAGGGTTTAAATATTGCTTTGGTTGCTATATTATGTAGGCTTACTTCTTGATTTTTTTGTTTTTAAGGAGACTAATAATTTGAAAAGCAGGGCCTGTCTCTCTTGGGTTGTTTCAGTCGCGTGCTTCGAAGTAGTTTGGCCATAAAATGTTTGATTTTATTAAAATTTCTTCTTGGCCAAAGCTACTTGCTGCGCCCGCGTTTATTTTCCTCAGTACAGAAGCATTTTGGAAGTTTTCGCAGTAAAGCCGGCACGAAAATTCAGCAAACATTAATATTTGCACTATCTATGCAATCTAAACGGGATCGAAGCGGTAGCCTTTTGCTCAAAGCGATATTATTATTTAGGTCAGATTATCATGGCAAAAGCTATAGCGTAGAGCCCGGCTGCCCGAACCCAAGGCTCACAGCAGCTGCTTTCCAAATAATTAATTTAGAGTTCTAGTCAATCTCTCTTCGCTGCTGTAACTTTTCCTTTTTCTGATAATCAAACAACAAACCATTTAACCTACATTACTATGATAGTAACAACAACAAATAACATCGAAGGAAAAAAAGTAGTTAAATACCTGGGCATAGTTTCCGGTGAAGCTATTATAGGTGCCAATATTGTTAAAGATTTTTTTGCCGGCATACGGGACATTGTAGGCGGCCGCTCTGGCTCTTATGAAGAGGGTCTTCGCGAAGCAAAAGATATTGCGCTGCGCGAGATGCAGGAACAGGCGTTCCGCATTGGAGCTACTGCAATACTTGCGGTGGATCTGGATTATGAAACCTTGGGAAGCAATGGCAGTATGCTGATGGTTAGTGCATCCGGAACTGCGGTAGTTTTGGAAGACGCTGTAACGGCTTAAAGCGCCGTTTTATCTTTCAACACGTTCTATAAAGCTTGTCATTCGTTAACGCGTGGCAAGCTTTCTTTCTACATAGTCGATAAGGCTATGGATCACCTTGATGTGTATTTCCTGCGCTCTGTCAGCATATTCTGAGTCAGGCGAACGGATTTCCGCATCACATAAAGAGGCCATTCGCCCCCCATCTTTTCCGGTCAGACCAATAACAAGCATGCCTTTCTTTTTCGCAGCATTAATTGCGTTAAGAATATTCCCTGAGTTTCCACTAGTACTTATCGCAAACAAAATGTCTCCTTTTTTACCCAAAGCTTCAACCATTCTGGAGAAAACAAATTCGTAACCGTAGTCATTAGCTACACATGAAATATATGCCGGATCGGAGATCGATATCGCAGGATAGGCGGGCCTGTCATTTCTGTATTTTCCGGAAAGTTCTTCTGCAAAATGCATGGCATCGCACATCGAACCGCCGTTGCCACATGAGATTATCTGGTTCCCATTTTCGATGGCCTGAACCAGCATGCGGCCGGCAGCATCAATGCTTTTAAAAGAATCCGGATTGCTAATAAATTTCGCTAGTGCGTCTTGTGCCTCGCTGAAATGTTTTTTAATATGTTCCATCGGTAACTATCAAAATCTTTCCGCAAGAGTATACTTTCTGCCTTTATTTTGATCCCGAAGCCAACTCATTAGGGGCTCAAAGTAATCTAACATCGGCCTCGCGCTTAGATCTGAACCTGTTTTTTCCTTTAGAACTGCTTTCCAATCCTTACTTGCTCCCGGGGTCATAATCTCCTTTAAAAATTTACCGACCTCTTTATTACCATAGTAATTAGTAGCCCGCGGATCTTCTTTAAGGATTTTTTTAGCAATGTGATCATGAAGTTGAAAGAGAATAACAAATGACAAAGCATAATCATAGTATTGGGCTGCGTCATCATTAATGTGAGTTTTGGACGCCGCATCGGCAAAGTTTTCACCGCGTACTTTCGGCGGTACTATACCCTGATATTTCTTAGCAAGCTCCCACCATTTTGCATTAATCTGATCTGCAGGCAGATTGTCAGCATACAGCGCTTTTTCAAACTCTGTCATAGTACCGGCAGAGAACGGAATGAATACCGCATAATTTAACGCCTCTTTCAAGAGCGCCTGAATTTCGTCAGACTGAGTTCCGGCAGGAATAATACCTTTCTTTTCGAGAAACGGTTTCTGGACAGATGCAAGTCCCATTAAGCTACCCATCGCCTCATGATAGGCCCGGTTCGCACCTTCTCGCAATAGTGGAGGAACGTCTTTATTAGTATAACTCATGTAATAGTAAATGTGACCAAGCTCATGGTTGGCAGTTTCATACCATTCAGCATTCGGTTCAACACTCATGAGACTTCGAACGTCCGCATTGAGATCCATGTGCCAGGCGGAAGCATGATTGTTCTTTTTGAAATTTGCGCCTGCAGGCACAGGATATAAACTTGATTTTTGCCAGAATGAAGCTGGCAGGGCGTTAAATCCTAAACTTTTATAGAAGTCTTCACCATCTTTGACAATATATTCCGCCGACTTCGTTCTTAAAACAGAATCCAGGTTCATGCCTTTTACGGTCACCATTGAGCTCCAGTCTTGTCCCCACCGATTCGGAAGCCAATGGGCTGGTAAATATTCAGGTACTTCCTTGACATTATATTTTTTTGCCAGCTCGTAGCGTGCATAGGTATGAAGTTCACGGTAAAGCGGTCGAAGTTCCTGGTTAATCTTTTGAATAAGATCCATCATCTCTCCTGTTGACATTCCGTAATCAGAAACCTGGTAATCAAAATAGTTTTTGTAGCCCAGAGCCTGAACCGTTTCATTTCGAAGTTTCCGAAGATTAAGAAGTCCTGGCTTCAATCCGACTCCCACTTCTTTGCTTGCTTCCCAAATCTTTAATCGGCTGGCAAGATCAGTTTCGTCACGAAGAACATTATCAATATCATTAGCAGAAACAGATTTTCCATCTACTTTAAAGTCAAAACCAAAAAGCTTTTCTGTCTGTGCATTCTCCGCTTTAATTCTCTTTTTAACAACATCAGAAACTGTTTGAGGGTTATTTGCTGCGAAATAAAGAATCTTATCAAGTTGTTTTTCCTGAAGAGCGTTAAGACTCGACCGGTCTTTCAG
This sequence comes from Bacteroidota bacterium, assembly GCA_040384965.1. Lineage (GTDB taxonomy): Bacteria > Bacteroidota > Bacteroidia > Sphingobacteriales > Sphingobacteriaceae > Daejeonella. The sequence continues at coordinate 3,600 of JAZKIH010000040.1, forward strand.
AAACTCCTGAGCTTTTTCTATATTTTCCTTACTTCCTGTAAATGCAGCATACGCCTCACCGGTACGTTCCACCATTTTTGCATTTGTAGTATCTCCCTCTACAATCCTGGTATTAGCAGCCCACTGCGCCTCTGAAGAGGCTGTGTAAAGCTGGACATACTTCGTTGTATAGGCATCGATAAAAGCCTGGGCTTCCGCGTTATTAACGGGCTTACTGGTATTACAAGATGTTATTATCACCAATGCAATAGCAAAAAAGAAATTTCTCATGCGATAAATGTTTAAAGTGACAGTATCTCAACTATTTTTAACAACTCCTTATTTACGTCTACATTGTGTTTGATAGCCTGCCCGAACGGGGTAAAATGAATTTTACCATGTACGATCCCTATCATCTCACCGGTTCTGCCTTCCATTAAAGATTCTACTGAAGCCACGCCTAATCTTGATGCCAGAACTCGGTCCATACATGTTGGGGCGCCGCCACGCTGGATATGCCCGAGAACTGATACCCGGGTATCAATTAGCGGAAACCTTTCTTTCACATTTTTAGCTATCTCAAAGGCACCGCCGGCATCATCACCCTCAGCCACAATAATAATTTTAGATGACTTATCCTTCCGGCTGACTTCCAAACGGGCGAGCAGTGCTTTAATATCAGTCTTTGTCTCAGGGATAAGAATAGCCTCAGCTCCAGTACCTATTCCACTTCGTAGTGCTATCAAGCCGGAATCGCGGCCCATTACCTCTACAATAAATAATCTGTCATGTGATTCGGCAGTATCACGAATCTTATCGACGGCATCGATAACAGTATTTATCGCTGTGTCATACCCAATTGTAAAATCGGTACCAATCAGATCATTATCAATTGTTCCCGGCAATCCTATGACTGGAATTTCATACTCTTCACTAAATATTTTAGCCCCGGTGAAGGTACCGTCACCACCGATAGCAACCAGAGCGTCTATGTCCTTCGACTTCAGTTGGTCGTATGCTTTTTTTCGTCCTCCTTTGGTTCTGAATTCATCGCTACGGGCAGTTTTTAAAACCGTACCTCCACGCTGAATGATGTTTGCAACCGACTTTCTCTCCATTGCTAAAAAATCACCACCGATCATCCCGTCGTATCCGCGTAAAATACCGGTAACCTTTATATCGTAAAACAATGCCGTTCTAACAACGGCACGAATAGCTGCATTCATTCCCGGAGAATCACCCCCGGATGTAAAAACCCCAATATTTTTAATAGTTTTTTTAGTCATGTTGTTATTTGCGGCCAAAAGCGAGTTTGCCGCTCTTTAAAAAATCAATGTAATTATTAATGTCCAGATTAAAAGCCTGAGGTGTTACCAATGGCTTTCCGTCATGACCTGCGATAACATAATATGGCTGCGAATTTGTGCCAAAAGTTGATGCCTGAAAGTCGCTCCACTTCTGTCCAATAGTTTTAATATCCTTTCCACTAAAAGAGGATGTATATTTTTCGCTATCTGCAAGTTCAGTCTTATCGTCAACGTACAAAGATATCAAAACGTAATCTTCTTTAAGTTGCTTTAATACCCCTTCATCTGGCCAAACACTTGCCTCCATCTTACGGCAATTCACACAGCTCCATCCTGTAAAGTCTATTAAAATAGGTTTATTTACACTTTTTGCGTGGGCAAGACCTTCTTCGTAATCATAAAAGGCGTCCAATCCATGTGGTGCATGGAACAGTCCGGCGTATTTTTTTCCAGGAGTTTCAACTTCTGATCCCGTGGAACTTCTGTTTGAATGAAGGTCAAAATCCTGTGTAGCCTGCGGCGGAAGCCATGCGCTAAGCGGCTTCAGAGGCGCACCCCAGAGGCCGGGGATCATATAAATAGTAAATCCGATGACGATCATTGAAAAAAACAATCGAGGCAAGGATAAGAACCCTACTTCATTATCATGTGCCAGCCTGACCTTTCCTAAAAGGTATAATCCCCAGAAACCAAACACGATAATCCAGATGATCAGGAAAATATCACGATCCAGAATATTCCAATGATACGCCAGATCGACATTGGAAAGGAATTTAAATGCCAACGCAATTTCAAGGAAGCCGAGCGAAACCTTGACGGTATTTAGCCAGCCTCCTGATTTCGGCATCTCTTTTAACCAGGATGGGAAAATTGCAAAAAGTGTAAATGGGATTGCCAGGGCTGACGAGAATCCTAACATACCTATAGCAGGGCCCAAATAGGATCCTTTCGAAACCGCATCCACCAGTAGTGTCCCTATAATTGGTCCGGTGCAGGAAAAAGAAACTAAAGCCAGGGTAAAAGCCATGAAAAATAAACCTACAAATCCATTTTGATTTGATTTTTCATCCATTTTATTGACTAATGATGCGGGGAGAGTAATCTCAAAAGCACCCAGAAAGGAAATTCCGAAAAGAATTAAGGCAACAAAGAACAACAAGTTAAAGGTTGCGCTACTTGCAGCTTCATTCAATGCCGACGCTCCAAATATCAGCGTGATCAACAAGCCCAAAGCAACATAGACGAGGATGATAGATATACCATAAATAATAGCACTCTGAATTCCTTTCGATCTTGAGCCAGATTTCTTTGTAAAGAACGACACGGTAAGCGGAATCATCGGATAAATGCAGGGCATAAAAAAAGCGGCCAGACCACCGATGAAACCTGCCAGAAAAATTCCCCAAAGAGATCCTTCACTTTCGCTTGCTGCAACTAGCGGGCTTTTAATTACCGGCTTATCGTTCGCAACAGCACTGTTGATTGCGGCAGTATCGCCCGGAACAATAGAGTCAGCATTCGTACCGGTACCCGCTATTAATTCCTTACCCGCATTAACCGTTATCTGAAATTTGACTTCGGCTGGCGGCAGACACTTCGTATCATTACACACCATGAATTCGAGCATGCCGCTAATGGTATTTGTCTGGCCTGTTAAAACTATACGCTGTTTGAAATCAACTTTATCTTTATGCCAGGCAATTTGCATGTCAAAATTTTTATCGAATGCGGATACGGCCTTTGGTGATTCTGTCACTGCACCCTTAAGCTTGTAGGTCGCTAAAGGTGTGAATTTGAAAGACGTTGGTATTGGCCCCCCATCGTTAATAAATTGAGAGTAAACATGCCAGCCTTTTTCTATCGTTGCAGTGATAACAAGATCGAATTCTGTTTCACTAACTTTTTCAGATTTGTAAGTCCAGCGAACCGGGTCCTCAATTTTTGCATTAGGGTCTGCGAATTGCGCACGTGCACTAAAACCGATAAATAGGGCAACTATTGCCAGTAATTTCTTCATATACTTATTACAAGTTAATAAACTCAAGTTCCTTGTTATTAAAAAACACAGTTCCTTCTGCTGTCTCCATTTCAAGCTGCCCCGACACGCTGACTCCGATAATTCTGCCATTCAAAACACCATCAGACGTCTTGAATTTTGCCCACTGATTTATGAGATATAATTTATCCATATAATCGGAACTGATCTTCTCCTTACGGCCTGCTTTCAACTGAAGATACCTTGCTTCGATGGCGCTGCAAATTTCGCCTAACAAAACATATAAGTCGTAATCCTTATGTAATCCTTGCTTTAGAGATGTAACATTTTTAAGGTTTACTGGAAAATTAGTCTGGTTTACATTTAGTCCGATTCCGACTATGGCATGACGGATTTTATTGCCGTTGACAATATTCTCAATCAACATTCCGCCTACTTTTTTATTGCCAAAGTAGATGTCGTTCGGCCATTTTATTAAAGCATCACTTCCCGCGTATTGAGTTAATACATCATTTACAGCAACACTAATGGCCTTATTTAATTCGAACTGCTGATCTACACGCAAAAATGAAGGATTTAGTAAGACGCTAAAAGTTAAATTTTTTCGTTCTTCACTAAGCCAGACATTGCTTGTTTGCCCCCTGCCAGCAAACTGCTTTTCTGCCATAATTACAGTGCCTTCTAATAATGGCGTAGATTTTGACAAAGCATCCTTTAGAAAGGTATTTGTTGAGGCTACCTCTTTTAAAGTAATAAGATTTTGTCCTACAAATAGTCCTGAAAAAGTATTATTTTGCAATTAAGATTTGCTTTATATAATTATCAAAACTAATTTTTTTTAATGGTAAAAAATAAAATAGCTCAAGAATCAACATCAATCTCAGAACTCGTTATTCACGGGATCCAGGAAAAAAAAGGAAATGACATTGTCCGTTTGGACCTCAGAAATATACATAGCTCAGTGGCCGATTATTTTGTAGTTTGTCACGCCGAGTCATCCACCCAAATTAAAGCTATCGCCCAGAGTGTCGAAGAAGAAGTTTTTAAAGCCCTTAAATTAGATCCATGGAGAAAAGAAGGTCTGCAAAATGCTGACTGGATCATTCTTGATTATATCGACGTTGTAGTCCACATTTTCAAAACAGATAAACGTGAGTTTTATGGCATAGAAGATCTTTGGGGCGACGCAGAAATGCAGTCTTTTAAAAGCGCATAAACCATATAGGTTTACGTTTTGTTGATATTACTACACAACCTTGCACAGAAATGAAAGAAGATAAATCAGATACCAAGAAACCTTTAAAAAAAATCCCCGGTAAAAAAATAGTCCCCAAAACACCGAAATTCAATATAATGTGGCTTTACGCCATAATAATTCTTGGTCTTTTCGTGGTTCAATATATGTTTAGCGGCAATAGTGCCCAGCTGATTAACTACCAGAAGTTTGAGAACGAAATGCTCAAAGCTGGAGATGTAGAAAAGCTTGTTGCCTATAAAAACGGAGACCTGTATAATGTCGACGTTTACATCAAGAAAGATCGTTTGGCTCAGCCTAAGTATAAAGACTTAAAGAGTAAGAATAGTATTACCGGAACCTCTACGGGCCCGCAGTTCTACTTCACACAGGCCACTTTTGAAAGTTTCGAGACAAAAATAAAGGACGCGGAAAAAGATCTGCCTGTCGATCAGCATGTATCTATTGTAACAGAATCCCGTGAAAGCCCCTGGGCTGGATGGTTGATGTCATTTATACTGCCAGTTCTTCTTTTGGTTGGTTTCTGGGTTTTCATCATGAAACGTATGGGTGGCGGCGCTGGTGGCGGTGCAGGCGGACAAATATTCAATATTGGAAAGTCAAAAGCTACATTGTTCGATAAAGAATCTCAGGTAACTATTACATTCAACGACGTAGCCGGGCTGGAAGAAGCAAAGCAGGAAGTGATGGAAATCGTAGATTTTCTTAAGAACCCCAAAAAATATACTAATCTGGGTGGAAAAATTCCAAAAGGTGCATTATTAATAGGTGCACCAGGTACTGGTAAAACGCTTATGGCGAAGGCTGTCGCTGGTGAGGCGCAGGTTCCGTTCTTTTCTTTATCCGGTTCAGATTTCGTTGAAATGTTCGTCGGAGTTGGTGCTTCAAGGGTTCGTGACTTGTTTAAACAGGCGAAAGATAAGGCCCCATGTATCATCTTTATCGATGAGATCGATGCAATTGGTCGTGCCCGTGGAAAAAATAACATCGTAGGCGGTAATGATGAACGTGAGAATACCCTTAACCAATTACTTGTTGAGATGGACGGATTCGGGACGGATTCGGGAATCATTATTCTTGCAGCAACTAACCGACCAGACGTTCTTGACACAGCATTATTAAGACCTGGTCGTTTCGACAGACAAATTTCCATTGATAAACCCGATCTGGTGGGACGTGAGCAAATTTTTAAGGTTCACCTCAAGCCATTGAAACTCGCAGAAGGCGTCGATGCAAAAAAACTATCAGCACAAACTCCAGGTTTTGCTGGCGCCGAGATCGCCAATGTATGTAACGAAGCCGCATTAATCGCAGCTCGTCGCAACAAGGAAGCTGTTGACATGCAGGATTTTCAGGATGCAGTCGACCGTGTAATTGGTGGTTTGGAGAAAAAGAATAAGATCATCTCACCAGAGGAAAAACGGATTGTTGCTTATCACGAAGCTGGTCATGCCATTGCCGGCTGGTTCCTTGAACACGCAGATCCTTTGGTTAAAGTATCTATTGTTCCCCGTGGTGTGGCTGCCTTAGGATATGCACAATATCTTCCAAAAGAGCAGTTCCTTTATACCACTGAGCAGTTACTTGACGGCATGTGTATGACACTCGGTGGACGTGTTGCTGAAGATATTGTGTTTAATAAGATATCAACAGGGGCTCAGAATGACCTGGAACGAATTACCAAGCTTTCTTATGCTATGGTAACGATATACGGAATGAACGAAAAAGTGGGTAATGTGTCATTCAACGATACTCAGGGAGAATACCAGTTCAATAAGCCGTATTCTGAAAAGACCTCCGAAATGATTGATATTGAAGTACGTAACCAGATTGATCTGGCATATCAGCGTACTAAACAGTTGCTGACCGACAAACGCACGGGATTGGAAGAATTGGCTGAGAAACTTTTGGAAAAAGAAATTCTTTTCCAATCTGACCTTGAAGAAATTCTAGGGAAACGACCATTTGATAATCGCACAACATACGATGAGTTTGTAAACGGCATAGAACCGTCAAATGATATTCCTAAAGAAACGCTTCAGCATGAAGGCGTTGTAGACCACAATATTGATCTACCGGAAAACAGATCGACACAAGATTGATATTTAATACCATTAAACACGGGGTTTGATTATTGCGATCAAGCCCCGTGTTTCAAATCCGGTATTTATGAAAGACACCACTTCTAAAGAGAAAATGCTCAAGAAGATTCGTAGGGCTCTTCTTGATAAAAGAGATAATCCTTACCCAAATCTCGAAGATACTCCTCTTTACGAACCTTACACCGACCACATAGACCTACTTTTTGCAGAACAGCTAACTTCGGTTGCGGGCAATTTTGTTTTCTGTGAGGACGAAATCCAGCTTGTAGAAAACTTGCTGAATCTTGCTGAAGAAAAGAACTGGCGGAAAATCTACTGCTGGGAAACGGAAGTGCAAAACCTGCTAAACACGTATGAATTTCCCTATTATAGCACTGACACCGAGTTTTTAAATGCAGATGTAGGTATAACTGCTTGTGAGTCTCTCATTGCACGAAATGGGAGCATATTGATTACCAATGGCAATTCAGCAGGGAGGAGATTAAGTATTTATCCCCATGTTCATATCGTAATAGCATATACATCCCAGTTGGTTTTAGACCTAAAGGATGCGTTTTTGCTTCTAAAACAAAAATATCCCGAATCCTTACCTACTATGATCTCGAACATTACCGGACCAAGCCGAACTGCCGACATCGAGAAAACACTTGTTCTGGGTGCCCATGGCCCAAAAGAGCTTTATGTTTTTCTAATGGAAGGATAAGAAAGTTCAGGAAACTACAATCTATTCTGATTAAGATTTGGGATATGCTGATCGAAAAAGAGATGAAAGGCGTAGAATCCGTTAACTATTGCTAACCATTCTTATTTTCAAACTACCCTGTTGCTTTGCAGAAAGGTAAATCATTATGCTGGCGGCAATATAGCCTGGCACAATTACATCCAGAACAAAATTTCCCGACAAAACTTTCTGCAATCTGATTTTACCAACAGCGTCACAAATTGCAGTCCGGCCTTGCGTATCAATACTTATCATCGCTTTGGAAATTGGTTTTCCCGTTTCGCTATCTGTAATTGACAGGTCGAGGTCGCTGAAACCTAAAACCTCTACTTGTTTCTCTTCCTGAAAATACCGGGTTGGGGATATAGTATAATGTTCGGAATACTCCTCCTGCAAAACTGCACCTGTACCAATCATACGTGTCGATTTTTTAACTTAATCACTTAGTCATTGCTAACATTTGTGGGGACAAGTTAAGGTGAGAGCCGTTAAAAGTCCATCCGTTATTTAACTAATTCTATATCCGTTAAATAACGGGTGTAAAACTAGCAAAATAAACACTAAGATAACAACCTATCCTCTTTTAAACGAATTTCAGACATTATTTGAGATTTAATTTGAGATTCCATGCAAAAATTGGGGAGTTTGAAATTATATTGTTTTCCAATAAACCTAAATTAATTATCATGGAAACTAAGACTGAAGGCTTGAGCCCTAAATGGGAGAAAGCTGTTAAACAATGCAAAAGGTTCAGGGATGAGATCAGATCCTACCCCATACCCAAAGATAAAATGACAATCTCGTATCTCTTTACACAAGAAGATCTTGATATGCTTTTAAATCAGGGCGGAGCCAAGCTAAATGGCATCAGAGCGTATATTGGCCTGGAAGAAATACAGGGCAAACTCGTTCCCAGACTTCATGTTGTGGGCTGCGTTAAAGATGGAGCCAGATACAATGATGTGGTACCATCGCAAGTGGGCAGAGATTCTCAGTTCTTAGGTGATTCCCTTGAAGAAGGCAGGCCTTGTCCTGAGGATTGCGGTACAGGAAACGAATTGAATAGCTAATGATTAGACGGCTATTACAGCTCTCTGATACTTTTATGCCTTTATTGGCACTTTTAGCCTATGCGCCAGTAATTCGTAAAATACGGGGGAGGGACAAAATCATTCCCCTGTATTTGCTTCTCACGTTTTTAATAATGCTTCTGTCGAACTTCATGGCTGACAGATACATAAACAACAGCTACCTTTATCATGCCTACTCGTTAATCGAAATTGCGCTCTTTTCAGTTTATATACGGAAACTGACTAATGATTCAACATCGGTTATTAAATTAATACTACCTCTTTATACGGTTTTCTGGATTATTAACTTATTATTTTTCGAAAGCTATTTAAGATTCAACAGCAATTCTTCCGGCATCGCATACCTTCTGCTTATAATCTATTCCCTTAACTACTTTTTATTCCTTTCAAGAAGCGAGGAGATAATGAGTTTTCAGAAAAGCCCAGCTTTTTGGATAGTGTCAGGGTTCCTGTTTTATTCGGTTCTCAATGTTTTAATAGCAACTATTTATAAGTATACCTTCGAGTTAAGTCCAAGCGATAAAAATCTGGTTTTTAATTTTAGTTATGTCTCAAACATCATTAAATTCATCCTGATTATTATCGGCGTTTTATGGTACCCTCACAAATATCGATCTGGTTAATATTTATAGGGACTGCCAGTTTAAGCGTACTGCTTATTTTTTTTTATCTCTTATTCATTCAGTATAGTCGGAGAAAGATCGAGCATTTAAAACAAATGAAAGATCTTCAGTTTGAGTATGGACAAACCTTGCTTAAATCTCAGCTCGAAATCCAGGAACAGACTCTTCGTCATATCAGCCGTGAGATCCACGATAATATTGGCCAGGTACTAAGCCTGGTATCGCTCAATCTAAACACGGTCGTCGTCACTGATCAGGACAAACTAAAGTTTACGAGCGGACTGGTTACAAAGGCAATTGATGATCTGCGAGGGCTTAGTAAGAGCCTAAACCCCGATCGTGTGCAGATGATAGGAATAACCGAATCAATAAAGACAGAGCTTGATCAGCTCGAAAGGACCGGGATATTTCATACTACCCTGAATGCTGAGAGAGATCTCAGGGAAATATCACCCGAAAAAACAATCATTTTATATAGAATGATACAGGAGGTATTGAATAATATTATCAAACACTCCCGGGCAGCCAAGGTTATAATTCGCTTTCATGGTGACGATAACACGGATCTTATATCGATTACCGACGATGGCTGCGGATTTGACCTTACCCATAATTCTCCTGGAATAGGCCTGCAGAATTTAAGGCAACGGGCTATTATGATTAATGCTGAATTAACTATTACCAGCAAAATTAATGAAGGAACTACCGTATCTTTCAGCCTAAAATCTTAAGTCCCAGCATGTATTACGTTACGCTTATCGATGACCATGAATTAATAAGACAGGGACTTTCTTCACTGATCAATAGTTTTTCAAATTTCAGGGTGCTTTTCGAAGCGGGAAATGGCCGTGAGTTCATTCAAAAGCTCAAGCCTTCTGCTTTGCCCGACCTGGTGTTAATGGACGTTACAATGCCTGACATGAACGGATATGAAACATGTAATTGGTTGCGTGTTAATCATCCCAGCATAAAAGTGATTGCCTTAAGCGTTATGGATGACGAAGATGCTATCATTAAAATGTTGAAATCCGGTGCCAAAGGATATCTTCTTAAAAATACGAATCCTGCGGAGTTACAGTCTGCAATGGAGTCAGTCGTAGAAAAGGGATATCATTTCAATGATCTCGTAAGCAACAAAGTAATCAAGTCCATTAATGACGCAGGAAAGCCCGAACATGAAAAGTCAGATATTCATTTAACAGAGCGTGAGATTACCTTTCTGAAACTTGCTTGTACTGAGAGATCGTATAAAGAAATAGGGCTTGAAATGAACGTTAGCTCCCGGACAGTCGAGACCTTCCGCGATAATCTTTTTGCTAAACTTGATCTAAAAACGCGCGTAGGCCTGGTTTTATACGCTATAAAAAAGAAAATATTCGAATTCTGATTTAATTCAAACCCTACAATGCAAGCGGTGTAAAATACTAATATTTTTAGTATTTTTGTTTGTATGACTCATGTAGATAATGACGAATTTCTTAAAGGTCGGGGTGCACAAATCAACACACACAACAAATTTCTCAAAAGCAAATATGTCTCAGATCACCTGGAAGGGATCGACGAATATATGCTGGAAAATACCGCTACCCAACTTTTTGAAGAACATCCCAAAAATATAGTCAGTAAATCTAACAGTCCTGATTTACCATTCATGCTTTCCATAAATCCGTATCAGGGTTGCGAACACGGCTGTTTGTATTGCTATGCCCGGAATGCCCACGAATACTATGGTTTCAGTCCCGGTTTGGACTTCGAACGCAAAATAATTGTCAAAAGGAATGCTGCAGAGCTTCTTGAAAAGTTCTTTAATAAAAAAGGTTACGTTCCAGACAATATTATGATGTCAGGAAATACCGATTGTTATCAACCAATAGAACGGAAACTGAAGATCACCAGATCTCTGCTGGAAGTGTTTTTGAAATACAAACACCCGGTAAGCCTTATCAGCAAAAACAATCTGATTTTGCGGGATACAGATATACTTTCTGAACTGGCGAAGCTCGATCTGGTGCATGTTGCAGTAACCTTGAATTCCCTGAATGAGTCTCTTCGATTAAAGCTCGAACCCAGAACGGTAACTGGTCAAAGCAGAGTGAAAGTTATTTCAAAGTTAGCAGAACTTAATATTCCCGTCAGGCTGATGTGCGCACCGATAATTCCCGGCTTAAATAGCGACGAAATACCCCAGATTATAAAGGCAGCAGCAGATGCAGGTGCTTCTGCTGCGACATTCACCCTTGTAAGGCTGAACGGCGCAATTGCGGAGATCTTTACGGACTGGGTTTACAAAGCTTATCCAGATAGAGCTGAGAAAGTACTTCATATGATAGCAAGCTGTCACGAAGGGAAGTTGAATGACAGTCGGTGGGGAAAGAGAATGGGCGGTGACGGTAAGGTTGCGGAAAGCATTCATCATCTCTTCAGAATATCTGTTAACAGGTTTATGAAAGGCCGCTTTATGAGACCACTCAATATGACTCACTTTAGTCCGTCAGGCGGAAAACAACTGGACTTATTTTAGCAGGATATTTGTAATTGAATGAAATAGCGTACCTTTAATACACTAAACCATTATAGTATTCAGTATAAAACCTGTTAATGAATTCTAATATCAAATCAGTTATTGTTGGAACCGGTAATTATACACCGGTTAACATTGTGCCGAATAATGACTTTTTAGGACACAGTTTCTTCGAAAAAAATGGAGATGCTATCTTGAGAGACAACAGCGAAATAATCTCCAAATTTCAGGACATTACGGAAATAGAAGAGCGCCGATATGCAGATCCGGACCATAAAGCATCAGACCTTGGATACCTGGCCGCTTTAAATGCGATCGAATCTTCAGGGATTGATCCGGAAACTCTTGATTATATTATAGTAGCTCATAATTTCGGAGATATTGCACCCGGCAGTACCCGTCCGGATGTGATTCCAACTTTAGGCTCACGAATTAAACACAGGCTGGGTATAAAAAATCCTGATTGTGTGGCGTATGATCTTCCATTTGGCTGCCCTGGATGGCTTCAGGGAATGATACAGGCTGATTATTTTATCCGTTCCGGGGATGCAAAGCGAATTTTAGTAATAGGTACCGAAACTCTTTCACGGGTAACCGACCCCCATGACAGGGATAGCATGATATTCGCAGACGGTGCCGGTGCAACCATTCTCGAAGGGCGTGAAAATAGCGAAGCAGGCATTCTTACTCACAAAACTCAAACTCATACGTCTGAGGAAGCTTACTACCTGTATTCTGGTAAATCCAGTAACCCGTCCTTTGTTTCAGACGAGCAATATATCAAAATGGACGGCCGAAAGATTTATGAATATGCCCTAAAGAACGTCCCGCTTGTTATTCAGCAGGCGCTTCAAAAATCGGGTACAGACATTACAGAAGTAAAGAAAGTACTCGTTCATCAGGCAAATGGAAAAATGGACGAGGCTATTCTAAAACGGTTGTTCAAACTTTACGGAATTCGTGAGACCCCGCATGATGTAATGCCCATGACGATCAGTACGTTCGGAAATAGTTCGGTTGCTACCGTTCCAACTCTCCTTGATCTGATTCTAAAAAAGCAAATGAAGGTTCATGAATTTAATCCGGGGGATCGGGTTGTCCTTGCTTCAGTGGGAGCTGGAATGAACATTAATGCGATGGTCTATCAATTTTAAACTACACGTCTGTTCCGTATAAGCATGCGGAGGATACGAATCCCGAAAAAAGGCCTGCTAAAAAGCAAAAAAAAGGCGGTCAGAATTCTGACCGCCTTTTTTATAATTATATTTTACCTTACACGCTCGGTGCTTCTTCTAATGCAAAGCCCTCATCAACAATAATTCGTCCGCAGTGCTCACAAACGATAATTCTTTTGCGTTGACGGATATCTAATTGTCTTTGTGGTGGAATCTGATTAAAACAACCGGAGCAGGAATCACGCTGGATAGTTACAACTGCCAGGCCGTTCTTCGCGTTGTTACGCAGACGGTTATAAGCAATTAATAAACGCTCTTCAATATGTTTTTCTGCATCATCTGCTTTATGAATAATGCTAGCCTCTTCTTTTTCTGTTTCAGCCGTGATTGTATCTAACTCGGCTTTCTTAATCTCAAGGTCCTTTTTACGCTCAGTAATATTCGCAAGAGCTTTTTCGTAAACTTCAGTCTTGCTCTGGATCTCGAACGTATGTTCCTTGATCTTTTTCTCAGACACCTGAACCTCTAAGCCCTGAATCTCAATTTCTTTAGAAATCGCATCATACTCGCGGTTATTCTTAACATCACCTAGCTGAACTTCATACTTTTTGGTTGCAGCAAGCGCTTCTTTGATCATATTCTTGCGGGTTACTATTGAATCCTCAAGTTCGTCAAGTTCAGCTTTTATCTTTTGTATCCGGGTCTCTAAACCAGCAACTTCATCTTCAAGATCAGCAACTTCCATTGGCAGCTCGCCACGTGTTTGACGGATCTTGTCAATTTGGGTATGAAGGGTTTGAAGTTCGAATAGCGCTTTTAATTTCTCTTCTACTGTTTGTTCCATTAAATCAAATAATTTATGGGGTTTGTATTTTGTACTGTTAAACGGAGTGCAAAGTTAGGAAATTTTTCTGTAATTAATTCTAACAATAATTCCTGCGTAAACTGCTCACTTTCAAAATGTCCCACATCAGCAATGATGACTTTTCCTTCCGCATCAAAAAACTCGTGATATTTAAAATCTGACGTGATAAAAATATCAGCACCAGCATTAATGGCATTGCCTAACAGAAAGCTTCCAGCACCGCCGCAAACTGCAACTCTTCTTATCTTTTTTCCGCGAGTAGCGGTGTGCCGGATTACCTTGGCATTAAGTTGCTCTTTAACGTGTTTTAAAAACTCCGCCTCATCCTGGTCATTCTCAAGATTTCCTATCATCCCCGAGCCCACCTGCACATAAGGGTTTGTTATCGGATAAAGGTCATAAGCAACTTCTTCATAGGGATGCGTCTCAACTAAGGCGGCAATAACTCTGCGCTCGATGTCGGTCTGGTAAATGATTTCTATCCTGACTTCTTGTTCTTGATGCAGCTGGCCAACCTCTCCAACATGCGGATCAGTTCCTTCCCCGGCCTTAAATGTTCCAAATCCTTCCGTATTGTAACTGCATTCTGAATAGTTCCCGATCCAACCCGCACCCGCATCAAACATTGCTGTGCGAACTTTTTCGGCATCGGCAACGGGAGAGAAAGTGACGAGTTTCTTTAGAAAGCCTTCTTTAGGTTTCAAAATGGCCGGATTCTTTACCCCCAGTTTGTCACAGATCTTCTTATTCACTCCAGACAGAACACTATCAAAATTTGTATGAATAGCATACAGAGCAATATCATGCTTAATCGCTTTCATCACCACCCGCTCTACATAGTTTTTGCCGTTAAACTTCTTCAAGCCGCGGAAAACTACAGGGTGATGTGAAATGATCAGATTCAGACCATTGGCTATTGCTTCGTCAACAACAGCCTCAGTGCAGTCCAGCGAGATAAGGGCACCATGAACTTCTTTTTCAGGATCACCTATTATGAGACCTGAATTGTCGTAATCCTCCTGATATGCAAGAGGGGCAAGTGTTTCGAGATAGTTGGTGAGCTCCCGGAGTTTCATGTGTGTTAATAGGTTTCAGGTGTGAGCCAATCCTGATAATGTTAATATTTATGTCTGATACAACGCAGCATCTATTATTGCTGAGATGTTAGGATTCACGAACTGAGATATCTTTAAGCGTCACTCTCTGATACCTCAAAGCTGATGAATGAATGCTATACAGTGGGCGCCATCATTTTAACCATTTGCAGACTCTCATAAGCGGCCTTTTGATTATAATCTGTTGCTATTGATTTATGATTAATGACATCGACTATCGTTCCGATGAAACACAGCCCCATAGTTAAAATATAAAGAATACCCATGCCCATTTGACCAACAACAAAACGCTGAATACCGGCAATGCCCAAAAAACCCAGAATTGTGAATAGTAAAATATCCTGAGGACTTTTACGCTTTCCAGAGTAAAACATTATAAAGTTTTGAGCCTGGCGGTCATCCATACCCGTCATTACCTGCTGAAGGTATGAGTATTCTTCCGGGCTCATGCCCCTTAAGTTAATGAGCAGATCTTTTTCCATAATAGAGGTTATTTGTCCTCATTAAATTTAAAGCGAATTTTTTAAATAATTGCACGATACGAAAAATTAGGATACACAAGGCCGGGATACCAAACCAATGATGTTCAAGAGATAATCTTAACTCTCCATGAAGGAAATAACTAACAGATCGCCCTAATCCGCATCCGGGACACCACGAAAATCCCATATTGTCTACAGGGCAAAAAGAAAAATGATTTACGCTTTTGGGGTAAGAAATACTAAGCAAAAAAACGGCCCCAGACCAAATAATAAGTTCAAGGGGCCATTTTTTAAGCATTACAAATGCTTTTGTTTATTCATTAATATTAATGAGATAGCCAGGTTGAAAAGAATACCTATTAGAACCGCCGCACTGATACGATACATATAATCCGTATTCATGACACTGATATTTAACTGTACATAAACAATTGCAAAAAATGCTGCGATAACGCCTCCGATGATTATAATCTTGAAACCTTCGAAAAGACCCTCAAAGAATTCCATCTTTCCTCCGGATATGTGGTCGCGGTAACTTTTAATACCCAAATAAAGACCAATTGCTGGAATTAGCATAGAAGCCCACTCCATCCATTCCATGTTATTTGCCTCCCCCGGTACGTCCTTTGCATAAACCCCTGAAAAGTGCATGATAAGGATCCAGATACCACTTAGAACACCTATAATTATTCCGTATTTTGCTGCGTTTCCCATTGTGTTGTGTGTTTAGATTAATATATGTTTAACTGCATATCTAACACCAAAATCTTACAACTGTTTTGGACAAGTCCCGCTCACACCAATTATTTTTTAACTCTAAAGAACAAGCTAATTCCATTAAATATAGTTTATTTAATATAAACGTAAAGCAAACAATAGGCAGTAATTAAAGCTGATCCGCTGATTTATTTGTTTACTTGTATATTTGCATTCGAAATTCAGCGCGTGACTATCCGGGATATTTTAAATCAGTATAAGGCGGATCCCCGTGTAGCCAGCATGGCAGATGCCCTTAAAGGCAGCGGAAATCAGAGGGTTCACTTACGAGGTCTCATCGGATCAAGCGATTCGGTGCTTGCGACAGCTTTGTACTTCCTTCAGCACAGACACATGATTTTTGTATTGCCGGAACGTGAAGAGGCCGCATACTTTTTGAGTGATCTTGAGAATCTTCTTGAAAAAGAAGTTCTGCTGTTTCCCTCATCATTCCGCAAATCATTCGAATTTACCCAGGTTGACAGCAGCAATGTACTCCAGCGGGCCGAGGTTTTGAATGAACTCATTCACTCAAGTGAGTTTGGGAAAATTATTGTCACCTATCCCGAAGCTCTGGCCGAAAAAGTAATTGACCGCGACGCTCTCGAAAAGAATACGCTGGAAATCGCAACCGGAAATAAGCTGAGTATTGATTTTATCAATGAGTTTTTAGTAGAATACGATTTTGATCGTGTCGATTTTGTTTACGAACCCGGTCAGTTTTCAGTACGAGGCGGGATTGTTGACATATTTTCGTTTTCACACGATCTTCCTTACCGGGTAGAATTCTTCGGTGATTACATTGAAAGCATCCGAACATTCGAAATTGAAGATCAGCTCTCTGTTGAGCAGGTTAAAAGTATTACAATAGTACCCAACGTTCAATCAAAATTTCTTACCGAACACAACATCTCGCTTCTTGAATACATAGAAAAAGATACTCTGGTTTGGTTTAAGGATGTTCAGTTTACACTGGATGTGGTGAGAACCGGTTTCAAAAAGGCAGTTGAATTCTGGAAGGCACTGTCTGCAGAAGATAAGAACCAAAATCCACAATGGATAGATCCTAAATTTAATTTTACGGATGAGAAATTGCTGGCGGATCAGCTTAGGGATTTTGCCATAGTAGAATTTGGCAAGCAGTTTTTCTACGAGCCCACTTCGACAATATCCCTTGATATTAAACCACAGCCATCTTTTAATAAAGATTTTAGTCTTCTCATACACAACTTCAAAGAGAACGAAAAAGCAGGTTTGGAAAACCTAATCTTCACCGACTCGTCAAAACAAATTGAAAGGCTCTACAGCATTTTCGAGGATATCGACCCCTCGGTAAAATTTAAGCCTGTAAATCTTTCGCTCAGAGAGGGCTTTATAGATCATGGCCAGAAGCTTGCGTGCTACACCGATCACCAGATATTTGACCGGTACTATAAGTATAAATTAAAAAAAGGATACACGCGCTCCCAGGCCATTACGCTGAAGGAGCTTCGTGACTTAAAACCAGGTGATTATATCACTCATATAGACCACGGTATCGGCAAATATGCGGGGCTGGAGAAGGTAGATGTCAATGGACGTTCGCAGGAAATGATCCGGCTTGTATACGCTGACAACGACCTGCTGTATGTGAACATCAACTCATTGAACCGGATTTCTAAATATTCAGGAAAGGATGGAACCATCCCGAAAATGAATAAGCTCGGTACAGATGTTTGGGAAAAGCTAAAGAAAACAACTAAAAAAAAAGTTAAAGACATAGCGCGTGATCTGATCAAGCTTTACGCGATCAGAAAAGCCCAAACCGGGACAGCGTTTCTGCCTGATACGTATTTACAGACCGAACTCGAAGCTTCTTTCATTTATGAAGATACTCCTGACCAGGTAAAAGCAACTGCCGATGTTAAAAAGGATATGGAATCACCGCATCCGATGGACAGGCTCGTGTGCGGCGATGTAGGCTTCGGAAAGACAGAGATCGCAATTAGGGCGGCTTTTAAGGCTGTTGCGGATAGTAAACAAGTAGCAATACTGGTTCCGACTACAATTCTGGCTTTGCAGCACTTCAAAACATTTACGTCCCGCTTGGCTGATTTCCCATGCACCATAGATTATATTAATCGGTTTAAATCTGCTAAGCAGATAAAGGAAACGCTGCAAAAACTTGCAGACGGAAAAGTTGATATTATTATCGGGACGCACCGGATTGTCAGCAAGGATGTCAAGTTTAAGGATCTCGGTTTATTAATTATTGATGAAGAGCAAAAGTTTGGTGTGGGTGTAAAGGAGAAGCTTAAACAATTCCGAGCTAATGTGGATACGCTGACTCTCACAGCTACCCCGATTCCGCGAACGCTTCACTTCTCTTTGATGGGCGCCCGGGATCTTAGTATTATTAGCACTCCGCCACCAAACAGGCAGCCCGTTCTTACCGAATTACATGTCTTTAATGAAAAGCTTATTAAAGAAGCCGTGGAATACGAAATTGACCGCGGTGGGCAGGTTTTCTTTATTCATAACAGAGTACAGGATCTGATGCAGCTCGGAGGACTCATAAATACACTTGTGCCAAAAGCGAGGATTGGTATTGCTCATGGACAGCTGGAGGGCGATGCTCTCGAGGACGTCATGCTGAAATTTGTTTCTGGAGAATATGATGTTTTAGTTGCGACCACCATTATTGAGGCAGGTCTTGATATCGCGAACGCAAATACAATTCTGATAAATCACGCACATATGTTCGGCTTGAGCGATTTGCATCAGATGCGGGGTCGTGTTGGTCGCTCGAATAAAAAAGCATTCTGTTATCTGTTAAGCCCTCCGCTGTCAACTCTGACTAATGAAGCCCGCAAAAGACTCAGTGCCATAGAAGAGTTTTCAGATCTAGGAAGTGGGTTTAACGTTGCAATGAGGGATTTGGATATCCGCGGAAGCGGCAATTTGCTTGGCGCTGAGCAAAGCGGCTTCATAGCAGAAATAGGGTTTGAAATGTATCATAAGATATTGGACGAAGCCATTCAGGAACTTAAGGATGACGAGTTTAAAAATCTGTTCAAGGAAGAAAAACCCCGTCCATTTATTTCATTCACGCATGTTGATACCGATCTGGAAGTAATGATTCCGGATGAGTATGTAACCAACATCGCAGAGCGATACAACCTGTATACTGAGCTTTCTAGCATTGAAAGCGAGGCGGCTTTGGATGAATTCCGGCAAAAACTAGCTGATCGTTTTGGCCCCGTTCCCCAGCAAGTTGAGGAGTTGATAAATACCTGGCGTCTGCAGTGGTTCGGCAAAATCATTGGTTTTGAAAAAATAACATTCAAAAAAGGGGTTTTACGAGGCTATTTTATCAGTAATCAGCAGTCTGCATATTACGAAACAGAACAGTTCGGCCGCGTTTTGGCATTTGTTCAGGCACATCCCCGAATTTGTAATCTAAAAGAAGTCAAAAATTCATTGCGATTAGCGATTGAGCATGTTAATACGCTGGATATGGCAATAGAAATGCTTCAGGAAATTGCGCTGGAGGAAGCAGTTATTCAGCGATCTGATACGTAATTGGCTGAACATAAGACGTTCGTACCGGCTTGCCCTCTGCCATTCCCGGCTTCCATGCCGGTGATAGCTTCAATACCCGTATCGCTTCTTCGTCACAGCCGCTGCCTATTCCTTTAATTACTTTAAAGTCCGTAAGAGATCCATTTTTTTCCACGATAAATCCGATATAAACCTTTCCCTGCGTTTTATTCTCTCTTGCTTTTACCGGGTAGCGCAACGCAGACCCCAGAAACCGTGACAACGCTCGTGACCCGCCCTGAAATTCGGGAGCTGACTCAACGCTACCTAAATCATATAACTTTCCTTCATAGCGGCCATCCGGGTTTGCTGTTTCTACAGGAATGGGAGTACTGGGTGTTAATGGCTTGTCTGCGGCGTCGACAGGATCAGGTTCCCAGCCGGTCTCTTCACCTGCCATACTGTCTTGAAGACCAAGGTCAAACGACACTAAATTTTTAATTTCAACTTCCCGTAATGAGCTGATCTTTCCTTCCTCGTTAATCACCATCTCATATTTCACGTCAGCACTTTCTTCTTTATTTACGGAGCTCTTAACATAATTTACTCTAGCCCAATATGTTGCAATAAGCTCGGCACCACTTCTGTCATAATCTAATGAAGAAACGATCCATTGAAGATTTAAATTCTTCATCTCACTGCTCCGCTTATAATACAAATCCTTTAAACGCTTATAGGTTAGATTATGGAAGTTAAAATAGGTGCGTGTAATTGGAGAAAAGTAACTTGGCGGATCGAAATATCCACGTCGCTGATCAGTGTAGAATGCCTCAATGAACTTAATAAGTGAAGTTCTAACCTCGGCATCGGTCATGCTCGCATTTTCATTAAGAGCATCTGAACTGTCATCGTCAATAACACTTACAATTTCCTGCTTCTTAGAAAACAGTCCACTTAAATTATCAACAAAAAGTGTCAGGTATCCCATGATAAGGATAATCACCCCCAGGCCAATACCCATATACAGCAGAGATTTATCTTTTTTGATATCTCCTTCACTAATTTCTTGCTGTGAATCAATCGGCTCTTCCATCATACGGATTTTGTGAAAGCTTCGATCAAGAAACTTCCTATCATGGTACGTTATTTCGCTCAGAAAGTTTGTACGAACTGCAAATATACAAATACGAGAGGCGCGGCAAGTAATAATCCATCAAAACGATCCAGTAATCCGCCGTGACCGGGAAGCAAGGACCCTGAATCTTTGGTTGAAAGACTTCTTTTAAGCATGGATTCTGAAAGATCACCCAGCGTTCCGGCGGTGACAATAATAACAGCCATCCCCATCCACTGGATCAGCGACAATTCATGAAAATAAATAGAAATAATAAATGCTGCAAGTAAGCTGGTAAACATTCCACCGGCAAACCCTTCCCAGGTCTTTTTAGGTGAATGCCGCTCGAACAACTTGTGCTTTCCCAATTTAATTCCGAAGAGATAAGCACCCGTGTCACTGGACCATAAAAGCAGCAGGAAAGCCAGAGGATAATGGAAAGAATAAGTACCATCAACAAATGCAGTAGCGTAAAAGAAGCAAAAGGGAACCGCTGAAAAAAGGACACCAAAAATGGTATAAGCAATATTATGAAAAGGGAAAGGATGTTTTCTGTAAAGTTCAGCTACAATAATCATAATGGTAACCGGAACGCTAATGAGCATGTTTATTAGCGGCTCGCCCTGGAAAAAATACATGCTTAGGGGCAGATAAATACTAATTACCAGCGCCAGGCCCCAACGCTTTTGCGGCTTGACTTCTGCAGTAGTTACAAGCTTATAAAACTCCTCAGTGCAAAGAGTACTAAGTATTAAAAAAAACAGAGTGAATGCATATGCGCCAAGAAGCACAGAGGCGAGCATTACACCCACAAAGAAAAATCCGGTTACTGCCCTTGTTTTCATTAAAGCTCGTTTTTAACAATTATTTCAAGCGCCTTTTGAAAATTGTCTTGATGAATATAAACCTCGACTTCACCCAGGCGGTACGGAAAGCCTTGTTTATTTATTATTATCGCTTCAATCTCGTTGTCTATTAAGACCTGCCTCACAAGTTCGGACTTAAAAAAATCCGGCGAGGTATAAATTTTAATCCAGCCTGCTTCCATCCGTTCGTTTTGATAAACTTACACCGTATTTCAATGAAGTTGTGTAAAACAACCAAAGTAACGCGCCGCATGCCATGAAGCTAATAATATAAACATAAAACGCTACAGGATCAGGCTGATCAAGCTTTTCTAGAGAAATGCCCTGTCTTTGATAAACGTAAGCCGTAATTACAGCCACCGCATTGTTCATGAAGTGAGCCAAAATGGGGATCCAGATTGTGCCACCCCATACGAGGAGGTATCCGAAAAGAGCGCCTAACAACATACGGGGGAGAAACCCATAAAACTGCACATGTATTGCGCTGAAAATAATTGCTGTCACCCAAATCGCGACGTGCCTATTCCCCGTCCACTTCGCGAAGATCTTTTGAAGGCAACCCCTGAATATTAATTCTTCTCCAATCGCCGGGATTACGGCAAGCATCAGAAGATTGAATGCGAGAACGCCAATAGAGTTCATTTTAAGCAGCTGCTTAGTCATTTCAGCCATTTCCAATTCCTTGCTCAGCATCCATTTCTCCAGCCCCTCAAGGAAACCAGGTAACTTCATACTTTTGTTAATTTGCGCGGAAAGTTCGAGCATAGGTCCGGAACTAAACATAATCAGCACGGTGAGCAAGATCAGCATAATAGGAAACCCTCTTAGCTTTAAATACTCAGTCCAGTTTTTGCTTTCCAGCTTCGCAAAAAACAAGGCTGGTACCACAAACATGCCAGTGGAGATGAACAGCTGAAGAAGTTTAATGATCTCAATAGAGGAGCCCGATCCGCCAGAGATACTTGCCATCTCCTTCATTCCATAAATAGCAATTACCGCTATTAAAGCCAGAATCATAAACACAATTGCTCCTGCACACATCAGCAGTACAAGTAAAAGCAAGGAAACGAAAGGATGACGCTGTGTTGACGCGGGTTTTAGCATACTGGTTAATTATTTGTAATTTTGCGTTTTAACACTGATTACAAGGGCTGAAAGATAGTTAATGTCTGTTAAGATTGGAAATATAGATTTAGGTGAGTTCCCGCTATTGCTTGCTCCTATGGAGGATGTTAGCGATCCGCCCTTCCGTTTTGTTTGTAAGCAAAATGGGGTGGATATGATGTATACAGAATTTATTTCATCAGAAGGCCTGATCCGGGATGCCGCTAAAAGTGTAGCCAAACTCGATATTTTCGAATATGAGCGTCCAATTGGGATCCAGATCTTTGGAAGTGAGATCGAATCAATGCGCGAAGCAACAAAAATCGCTTCAGCTGCTCATCCAGACCTTATCGACATAAATTACGGCTGTCCGGTGAAAAACGTAGCATGCCGCGGTGCGGGTGCAAGCCTTCTGCAGGATATCGACAGAATGGTATTGATGACTAAAGCCGTTGTTGAGTCTACCCATCTTCCCGTGACTGTTAAGACCCGCCTCGGTTGGGATGATAATACTAAAAACGTTTATGAAGTTGCTGAGCGTTTACAGGATGTCGGCATCCAGGCCCTCACTATCCACGGCCGTACAAGAGCTCAGATGTATAAAGGTGAAGCCGACTGGTCGCTCATCCGCGAGATTAAACGAAACCCAAGGATCAAAATTCCGATTTTCGGTAATGGCGATGTGAATTCTATCGAGAAAGCTGCCGACTGGCGCATGGAATACGAAATAGATGGGATCATGATTGGCAGAGCTGCCATTGGTTACCCCTGGATTTTTCGCGAAATAAAACACTTCTTCAAAACCGGGGAGTATCTTCCTGAACCAACCATAACAGAAAGGGTGGAGGTCTGCAGAACGCACTTCGAAAAATCTATTCTCTGGAAAGGCGAAAAAACGGGCATTTTTGAGATGAGACGCCATTATTCCAATTATTTCAAAGGCATACCAGATTTCAAAGAGTACCGAATGAAGCTCGTCTCACTCGAAAGCATTACTGATATTCATTCAACACTCGACGAAATAAACGAACGTTTCCAAATAGAAATGGCCTAATTATTGGGTTTATTTTTATATTGCCCTTATCAAACCTATTTTAATATGGTAACCAAAATTACTGATGGCGTAAAAATATCGGTAGAAACTATTTACCAGCCAGAATATTCAAACCCGGCTAATGAGCACTTTATGTTCGCTTATCGGGTAAATATTGAAAATCTCACGGAAAACAGTGTGCAGCTTCTGAACCGCCACTGGGATATTTTTGATTCAAACGGAACGAAGCGAGAAGTTGAAGGCGAAGGCGTAGTTGGCCAGCAGCCTGTGATTGAACCAGGCGATAATCATGAGTATGTTTCCGGATGCAATCTTAAGACTGATATGGGCAGTATGAAGGGATCCTATGAAATGGAAAGAATAGTTGATGGAGCCAAATTCAGCGTTAATATTCCTGAGTTTTACCTTATAGCACCGTACAAGCTTAATTAATAGCGATTTTCCTGCTACAGTAATTTATACAAAGCCAGACCTGTGGTTGGGTTTTGTCCGTAATTTGAACATAGTTCTGCAAGAATATCCTCATGGGAGACAGCCACGTTCATAACTGTATCATTCCCTCCGTAGTAAATGTAGATATCTCCATTTTCTCGCCTTAAAGCTCCACAGCAGAATACAACATTAGGAACATGCACATATGCATCATCCGGAACCCTGCAATCTGATTTGGTAGGAAACAGAATCGGAATGTTTGAAACCTTTACCTGAGCAGGATCATCTAATTGATGCAACGCAACTCCAAGAACATAAGGATTACCATCCATCGTACTTCTTACCCCATGAAAAATGTTGATCCATCCATGTTTTGTCTTTATTGGCGGAGCGCCCGGACCTATTTTATCTGAAAAACTGCTTGGTCCGTCACTTTGCAGCATAACAGGTGCCTTTCTTATCTGCCAGTCTGTGCTTTCCCAATTGTCAACCACACCGATTTGGATCTGTTTAAAAATTCCACCAACATGTTGTTCTGTGTGATCATTAGGCCGGAAAAGCCCATAGTATTTACCTTTTATTTTCTCTGGGAATATTACAACATTTCTCATGTCCGTTTCAAGCAAGGGCCCATGTCTTAAAAAACTTTTAAAGTCTTTTGTGCTTATAAGCGAAACTCTTACGCGATGTGCTATTGATGCATGGTAGGCACTATAGGTGATCAGATATGTATCAGCGATTTTTGTTATCCGGGCATCTTCCAAACCGCCTTGTTCATTCTCTATCAACTCCTCTATAACAACTCCTTCAGCAAATTTATCAGCTCTGGAACAAGGCGTCAGGGCTGGCTTCGGATCAATTCGCCAACTATCAAGGCCGTTACTGCTTCGCGCGATTCCAAGCACAGAAATTCCGTTCCGGAGGTGAGACCTAAAAAGCATCAGAACTTCACCATCATACTCGGTAACACCTGCATTGTGAACTGTGATAGTTTGTAACTGCGGCTCCACCCACGCCTTGTTAACTTCAGCACTGGTAACTATTGGATTATTGTCGTATCTGATCGCTGGATTTAACAGACTTGATTTGTTGGTCATAACAAGGGCTCCGGGATTCTTATACGCCTAACAAACAAACGTGACGCGAGTTTTTAATAATAAAAAAAGCCAGGCTATTTGCCTGGCTTAATTATATCAATTAGTCGCTTAAATGAGGATTAATCTCTTCTGCCGACCAACATACTGGCGTAATAAACAAGAGTTGCAAGTGAGCCAAGTGCTGCAACTACATAAGTCATTGCGGCCCACCATAATGCATCCTTGGCCTGGTCATGCTCAACAGTCGTTTGCATAATTCCTCTGTTGCTCTGCAGCCACGCTAAGGCCCGGTTGCTGGCGTCAAATTCCACCGGAAGGGTAATGAAAGCAAATAAAGTTACAAATGCCAGTGCGGCTACCCCGACTGCGAGAACCATGATGTTGCCTGAAAATATAAGTATCATGACACCTATCATTAACGTCCATTGAGTAATTTGCGAAGCAACATTAACCGCCGGAACTACAGCTGATCTGAACTTCAGCCAGCTGTAAGCAGTCGCATGCTGAACCGCATGGCCGCATTCGTGAGCTGCAACTGCTGCTGCTGCAACACTCCGCCCATGATACACATCAGGGCTTAAATTAACAGTCCGGTCGGCCGGATTGTAATGATCCGTTAACTGACCCTCAACCGAGATAACTTTTACATTTGCGATCCCATTATCGTTGAGCATTTTTTCCGCTATATCTTTTCCGCTCATACCTGATCCAAGCGGCATTTCGGAGTACTGCTTAAATTTACTTTTGAATCTCCATTGAACTCCAAAGCTGATCACAGCAATAACAATCATTAATATTAGTCCCATAGTGTTGTTTTTAGCAAGGTATATTCAATAACTATTCCGAATAAAATTAATCACAAATAATTTACCTTTAACATCGATGGGGTATAATTTTTCATACTGGGAGAAGGGTTCGTTTGTTACAGGTTTTGATGTGATCATAATCGGCAGCGGCATAGTCGGCCTAAGTGCTGCGCTCCATTTGAAAACAAAAACCCAGGCGCTTCGCATTTGTATACTTGAATCAGGCTTTCTTCCGTCAGGTGCCAGCACCAAAAATGCCGGTTTCGCATGCTTTGGGAGTGTTTCTGAAGCGCTTGACGAGATAAATGCAGGCGGAGAAGACAAGTTCCTCCAGCTAGTTGAGATGCGCTGGAAGGGCCTTTTGAAACTTCGAAAAAACTTGGGTGACTCTGCGATCAGGTTCAAACAATACGGCGGATACGAAATCTTTAAGGAGTCTGAGAAAGCCTTTGCGCAGGAGTGTATTGATCAGATAGATCACCTAAATGCACTAATAAGCCCCATAGTTGGAAAGCATGACATTTATGCAGTGTCTAATGCTAAAATAGCAGAGTTTGGCTTTTCGGGAATAACCCGCTTGATTGAAAACAGATACGAAGGCCAGATCGATACGGGAAAGATGATGACCGCCCTTATAGCCAAAGCGGCTGGTATCGGCGTACAAATCTTCAACTCATGCCGGGTCGATAGTCTGCAGCAGGAAGCTGGCCATCATACCGTGAAAACTAATCAGGGCAATTTTGATGCTAAGAAGGTTATTGTAGCTACAAATGCTTTTGCCAGCGAACTGCTTCCTGAGCTAGATGTTGTTCCCGGCCGGGGCCAGGTCTTGGTAACATCGCCTATAGAGAATTTAAAAATAAAGGGAGCTTTCCATTATAACCGGGGCTACACATACTTCCGGAACATTGATAACCGCATCTTACTCGGCGGACTTCGTGATCTCAACTACAAGGAGGAGCAAACCAGCGAGCCTGGTCTGACAGATATCATTCAAACGGCGCTTGAAACTCTTCTCAGAGAAACCATCGTCCCCGGACAAAATATAAATATCGAACATCGCTGGAGCGGTGTAATGGGGTTTGGTTCCGAGCTTAGTCCGATAGTAAAGGAGATCCACACCGGATTGTATTGCGGCGTTCGCTGCAGCGGGATGGGAATTGCAATGGGCAGTCTTCTCGGTGAGCAGGTTGCTGAGCTCGCATCTATTTAATTCCGCTTCCAAAATTTGTATTTTTGATAAAATTTTTAGCAATGGATATTTCTATTATTCTTGGAGCGGCGCTTATTTTGATGATCATCCTTTTCTTTTTCTCAAAAACTACGGGCAAAGCGGGTATTCCCGCAGAACTGACGCAGTTAAAAACAGAGAACGATGAAGTAAAAATCGGCCGTGCGAAAGCAGAGGAACGTGCTGAAAATATGAGAACCGAAGTGGAATACCTGAAGTCACAGCTGATTTTGGAAAGAGAAAAACTATCCGATGCCATGCAGTCGCTGGAAAGCTCACGATCTTACTTTAAAGCGCAACAGGAAAAAATTGAAGAACAAAAATCGGAGATAAAGAACAATCAGGAGAAATTCAACAAGGACTTTGAGCTCATAGCGTCTCGCATCCTGGAAGAAAAGACGAATAAATTCACCGAACAGAATCGGGCCAATCTGGATATTCTGTTAAATCCGCTTAAAGAAAACATTAAAGCTTTTGAGGAAAAAGTTGACCGCGTTTATAAGGCAGAATCTGATGAACGTAACGTATTAAAGGGGCACATCGGGCAGCTTATTGAGCAATCCAATCTGATGAGCCTGGAAACCCAAAACCTTACCAAAGCACTCAAGGGTGATAATAAAAAGCAGGGGAACTGGGGAGAGATGATCCTCGAAAGAGTACTTGAGAGGTCTGGCCTTGTCAGGGATCAGGAATACCGGATTCAGGCAAGTCTGCAAACTGGTGAAGGTGTCCGGTTTCAGCCGGATGTGGTCATTGACCTTCCGGATGACAAGCACCTTATAATTGATGCCAAGGTTTCATTAATTGCTTATGAACGACTTGTGAATTGTGAAAATGATGAAGAGACCGAGCTGTTCCTTCGTCAGCACATTGCCTCTATCCGAAGTCATGTGAATGATCTTTCATCAAAAAACTACAGCGAGCTTTATAAGATCAATTCCCCTGACTTCGTCATGCTATTCATCCCAATTGAATCCTGCTTCAGCATCGCAGTACAAAAAGACGCAGAGTTATTTAACTACGCCTGGGATAAACGGGTGGTTATTGTAAGCCCATCCACCTTGCTGGCAACACTGCGCACGATTGCGAGTATGTGGAAACAGGAAAGACAGAATCGCAATGTCATGGAAATTGCCCGACTAAGCGGTGAAATGTATGATAAGTTTGTAGGCTTTATTGCCGATATGGACAGTATAGGAAAAAATATAAAGCAAAGCCAGGATGCCTACGACCGGGCATTGAACAAGCTGTCCAGCGGCCGGGGGAATTTGTCAATCACCGCCGAGAAAATCAAGAAGCTTGGAGCTAAAACCAGTAAGCAATTAGACCAGCGGATAATTGGCGAAGATGAATAGAAGCATCGTTCTACCTGAACATTAGTTTATAGTTAATTTTGACGCAGACCTAAAATATAATTTGATAAAAAGGGTCTATATGTTATGCCACAACATAGGGTACAGTATCTTTTGATTTAAGACTGTTTTGATGGGCATGGCTGGATTAAAACCACATGGCCGCACAACGACATTAGCGGAGCTTCGGACTTGCTTTAAAACCCTTAAAACACGTTTGTGCTTATATGCTGGCAGACACGACCGGGACAGAAATGCACTTTGTTCGACAGCTGTTCGACAAGTGTTCGACAACCCTTCGGCCCAGATGCCATCCCGTCGAACAAATGTCGAAGAAAAGCAGAACAAATCCCGAACACTTCCCGAACCTGTCCCGAACACTTCTCGAACTATTGTCGAAGAGAACCTGAAGAAATAAAGCGATTTTTAAGGCCTTTAAAATCAAGTTTTTCGCCCTAGGTTTTCTTTAAGGTTAATTTTTGAAATCGGGGAAAAACTAGTTTTTACTCTTTTCGGTTTCGGGAAGAAGTTTAAAATGTGTGGCAACGAAACGGTTGTTCACTACACTTCCTTTAACCTCAGCTTTTCTGATTTTTTTACAAAAACCGTCGTTGGCATGAGCATCTCCATGCTCGTCGATTTTCGTTCCGTCGACGAAATAGGCATTGCCATTGATTCGCACTGCAAGGTCACAGGTTTTACCTTTCATTTTAAATTGACATTCTCCGCAGGAGGCGTCAACAATTTGAAGGGTTTCTTTTGAGACTGCCTTAACGGGAGTATTTTTCGTTTGGCTGATAGCAATGCTGGCAGAGAAACAAATAACAAGGAGTAAGATTATCTTCTTCATTTTGCAGGTTTAATAAACCTCCACATTTGAGATGAGCGGAGATGCTTTTGAATCCGTAATGTTAATCCTGAGTTTTGATGTGAGCGCAGGATCTATTTTTAATATACGTTTGTATCCAATTGTGGTTGCCTCTGCGGCACTTTCCCAGTTTCCGTTCTTCCAGATATCGACAGAAAATGATTTTACCCGCTGACCCAGTTTGATGTATTCCTGAAGAACTATGTATTTCACGGCAGTCTCTTTTCCCAGATCAATTTCCAAGCTGCCGCTATTTTGATTATCATCTGTCGCCCAATAAGTTTCTTTGTTTCCATCAGTAACAGCAGAACCGGAATACTTAGCCGAATTTCCGCGAAACGAGCTCGTTTTTACTTTTGCCTTCTTTGCCACATTGTTTGCAAACTCGGTATCGAGAAGTCTTTTATATCCCCGCAGAGCTTCCACATCTTTTTCGTGAAAGAGCCCGCGCTGATCCGGCGGAATATTCAACAGTAGTGTTGAACCGCGTCCAACTGAGCTTAAATAGATTTCAAACAGCTGCTCTGCAGTTTTAACTTTTTCATCTTCTTTAGCGTGGTAGAACCAGCCTGGTCTGATAGACACGTCGACTTCTGCCGGGATCCATTTATCTCCATCCGACGCTCCAGAGTTTAGGATACCGGTAATTCCCGCTTTACCTGCGTACAGGGTATCAGTTGAAATAGTATTCCAATTAGTTTTCCCGGCAAGTCCGCGTTCGTTTCCAACCCACCTGACACCTGGTCCGGCATCACTAAAGAAAATAACGTTCGGCTGAATCTTTTTGACGATATCGAGCGTTTTTGGCCAGTCGTAATAAGTCGCGGCGTTGATCTTCCTGGTTTCTTTCGCACCTCCATAATAGCCGTCACCGCCATTGGCACCGTCAAACCACATTTCGAATACAGGGCCGTAGTTGGTGAACAATTCTGTGAGCTGGTTTCTATAATATTCAAGGTAGGCTGGCTTGCCATACTCGGGATGATTTCTATCCCATGGAGACAGATAAACACCAAATTTCAATCCGTTCCTTCGTGCAGCATCGGCGGTTTCTTTTACAAGGTCGCCTTTACCGTTTTTATACGGACTATTTTTGATGGAATGCTCCGTGTATTTACTTGGCCATAATGTAAATCCGTCATGATGCTTGGTGGTTAGGATCAGCGTTTTGAAGCCGGTTTCCTTCAGCACCTTAGCCCATTGATTGGCGTCAAGAGCGCTTGGATTAAAAATCGATTCCTTTTCATCACCGTATCCCCATTCCAGGCCAGTGAACGTATTGGTTGTGAAATGTACAAATGCATTTGTTTCCATTTCATGCCATTCCATCTGCTGTGCTGTTGGAAGCGGATAAACGGGCTTAGGGGCCGCGACATCTTTCTTTTGCGCGATGGCCCCCGTAGTTAAGACAGCGAGGATAAAAGCACTTATTATTTGATGTCTCACGAGTTTAGGGTTAGTTTACTCTGCGGAATGTTTTAATGAATTCCAGCCCTGAGCCTTTATCGGGTGCACCTTCTCTGATTTCGAAATGAGGTTGCATCCGGCGGAAGCCTCTGTTATATGGCCGATAATAGAAATATCGGGGTTATTTTTGATCTTTTCAAAATCAGATTGCTTAATTGTGAAAAGCAGTTCGTAATCCTCACCGCCGTTTAAAGCACAAACTGTCGGATCAATACCAAAATCACGAGCCGTATCATACGTCATTGGATCGATCGGAATTTTCTCCTCGTAAAGGTTACAGCCTTTGTCAGATTGTTTACAGATGTGGAGGATCTCTGAAGCCAAACCATCAGAAACATCAATCATTGACGTCGGTTTAATCTTCATTGATTTCAAAGCTTCAACGATATCCTTACGGGACTCTGGCTTAAGCTGACGTTCAACTATATAATCTTTGCCTTCCAGATCGGGCTGAATATTCGGATTATCAAGGAAAATTCCTTTCTCGCGCTCGAGCAGCTGCAGGCCAATGTAGGCTCCTCCTAAATCACCGGAAACACATAGCAGATCGCCCTCGTTAGCTCCGTTCCGATAACAGATATCCTTTTCATCAGCATAACCAACACTGGTTACGCTAATAACAAGACCTTGTTTCGATGCAGACGTATCGCCACCAACAAGATCTACTTCATATTTTTCACAAGCTACGCTGATTCCCTGATAAAGCTCTTCGACAGCTTCCAATGGAAACTTGCTTGATAATCCGATTGATACAGTAACCTGAGTTGCTGTTCCGTTCATTGCATAAATATCGCTGAGGTTGACCTGAACAGCCTTATATCCTAAATGCTTTAGCGGTGTATAGGCAAGATCGAAGTGAATTCCCTCTAGCAAAAGATCAGTTGAAATAAGCGTCTTTTTACCTTCAAAACTTAATACAGCTGAGTCGTCACCAATCCCTTTGACAGATGTTTTATTTTTTATTTCGAAGTTTTTAGTCAGGTGATCTATCAGACCAAATTCACCTAATTGCTCAATTTCTGTACGTCCTTTATTTTCAAACATGATAATCCGTTATTAAGGTACAAAGGTGCTAAAATTTCAAAGAAGAGCTATTGAAGCTTAGGGCAATTTATATAGCAGCTTCATTTTATGATATTCAGATTGAGGAACCTGAACCAGAACAGGGTTTTTAGATTTATCAAGAAAGCCAATGAGCTTTAATATACTGGATTCCGTCATAGCTGTACAGCCAGCGGTTGGCGCTGTACTTTTACTCCAGATATGCATAAAAATGCAAGAACCCTTACCAGGTGTTGCGGGCTTAACATTGTAATCTACAAAGATTCCGTATTTGTAGACGTCGCTTTTCATGCGCATGGTTTCAGCAGAATTCCAGTCTTTTTTAACTGTGTCTGACTTAACTATCTGATTGTAGTAAGCTGATTTAACATCATCTACACAAAAAGTCTGCTGATCCACTTTCAGCGATTTCATTTTGGATGAAATATTCTGATATCCGAATAAGCCGGTCAAATAGAAAATTCCGGCTGGTGCGTTTCCGTCACCTTCTTTTTTGAGCTTGCCTTTGTTTAAAGAATTGTAGTGAAGGCCACGGCCCCATGCCAATCCGCTTCTTCCGGTAACAATCGGAATATCCTTTAAAACGGGTTCCCATTTATTATTTTTCCATTGGTAGCTGGTCATCTTACCGTCGATCTTATTCCAGCCGGTAGTCGTCACCACAACGAGCTGGGATGTCTTCATGCGCTGATGAATATCATGCGACTGATCAAAAAAGATCGTGAATAATATGAGAAACAAAAACGTCATTTGGATGCCTTAGTAGCGTTTTTAAGCCAGTTCTTTCCTTCGGTAAATCGAGCCACCATCATCGCACAAACGGTATCTCCGCATGCATTCAATAAGGTAGCCATCGGGTCTACAAGCGTTCCTATAATCATCACAACTGGCAGCATTTCAACCGGAAAATCATACACCGTCATAACCAGGATCTCACCGATATAACCACCATTTGGTATACCTCCTTCTACGGTGCTTACTATTATCGTAATTCCAAGTGCTACCAGAACTGTGTAGGGGTCTGTAAAATCCCGCCCCATTATTGCAAAGACGGCAGCAATTTTAATAATTGATGATATACTCGACCCATCTTTATGGATCGGAGCTCCGAGCGGAATTGCGAGATTCGCTATATGGTCCGGCACTTTCATCGCTTTTACAGCAGCAAGATTTGCCGGGATTGTAGCTACACTGCTGCATGTACTTAAAGCCGTGAAAGACGGGATTATATTATTTTTCCAATAAATATTAACACCCGGAATTCCGGCCGCGATAAAAGCATAGAAGCTGAAAAAGAATATAAAATACAGGGTACATAAGCCGTAGTAAATGGCCATCGAGTGTGCATAAGTTCCAAATAACTGAGGTCCGAATACCCCTATTTGATAGGCAAAATACGCGCCTAAGCCAATCGGTGCGAGCTTCATGATCAGCATAAGCAGTTGCTTCATCACTTCATCACCACCAGTAAGAAACTTTTTGAACGGCTCGCCGGCTTCACCTGAGCGTGATGTTGCAAAACCTATGAGAAATGAAAATATTATGAAGGCTAACATGCTTTTACGCGACAGAAGCTCGTAAAATTCATTAACTGTTAATAAGCTGGCAGCCTGATCGCCAAAGCTTTGCGGCTTTAATTCCTCAGTTACTTTGGCTACTGTTTCAATATTTTGAGGAAGCGGGAACATCCATACCGCAACCACAGTTAATACAGCTGATATTACTACGGTTCCAACAAAAACAGCGAACATAATAACCATAACCTTGCCCATTTTCTTGGTTCGGTCTATGTTGGCAATTGAAGAAGATATAGCAAAAAATATAAGGGGGATAACAGCTGTGAAAAGCAGATTCAAGAAAATATCACCGATAGGTTTTAATATTTCAACTTTTTTGCCCAGCAATAAACCTAAGATGGTTCCGGAAATAATCCCAATTAACAGTAAAATTATACTACTGTAATTCTTCAAAAATTCCGAGCGCTTAAATATCATTACAAACCTAGTTTAGCTGATATTTCAAGCATACGTTCTATTGGTTTTTTAGCTTTTATAATTATATCCATAGGAACAGTTACTTCCGGAAGTCCATTTTTTAGACACAGGTAAAGCTTTTCCAAAGTATTTCTTTTCATATGCGGACAATCATTGCACGCACAAGCATTATTTGGCGGCGCCGGAATAAAAACTTTGCCCGGGTTTGCCTTTTCCATTTGATGAATAATTCCGCTTTCTGTAGCAACAATAAACTCCTTTGCGGGATCATTGATAGTATATTTCAATAAACCCGTTGTTGAGCCTATATAATCTGCCATTTGCAATACTACTTCTTCACATTCAGGATGGGCAATAAATTTGGCCTCAGGATGACGTGACTTGAGCTTAAGTATTCGTTGCTGAGAAAATATCTCATGGACCATACATGCTCCATTCCACAATACAAGATCCCGGCCTGTCTTCTTAGCTACCCACGCACCTAAATTTCTGTCTGGTCCAAAAATTATCTTCTGCTCCTTCGGCAAGCTTTCAACAATTTGTACCGCATTGGATGAAGTACAAACTATGTCGCTCAATGCCTTAAGTTCAGCCGTACAATTGACATAAGTTATAACCAGGTGGTCAGGGTATTTCTCCTTAAATTTTGCAAACAGTTTTGGCGGACAACTATCTGATAAAGAACAACCTGCCTTTAAGTCTGGCAGTAAAACCTTTTTATCCGGAGACAATATTTTGGCTGTTTCTGCCATAAAATGAACTCCCGCGAATACAATTACGTCAGCATCTGTTTTTGCTGCCTCCTGTGATAAGCCAAGGCTATCACCGATATAATCCGCTATATCCTGAATGTCCGGCTCCTGGTAGTAATGCGCCAGGATAACGGCATTCTTTTCTTTTTTTAATCGGTCTATTTCATGAAAAAGATCCAGCGCCGGATCAATTGGCTCATCAATAAAACCTTTAATATTCAGTTCTTCGAAGGTATTCATTTATCAACTATTCAATAAATACAATTTAATATTTA
>JAZKIH010000041.1:0-2071 GCA_040384965.1 Bacteroidota bacterium
TCTTTCGTACCATCGCCGTCAATACCGATACGGGCGTGTGAGCATATTGTACCGTCTGGCATTTTCCACACCGGGTATTTGCATGAAGGTGCGTCGAATAGTTTTAAGTTTAGGCGGGTGATGATTAGTTTGTTCATGATTTAGTTTCGTAATTAGGGTTAAACTTCTTTGGTTTTCCTTCCCTTTCGATCTTTTCCTCAATGGCTAATTCTATAAAGCCACGAATAGTTTGCCTGGTTTCTGCAACACGTTTGCGAACACTTATAACAGCCTCTGCACCGATCCTTACCGGCTCCGTTGTTACCAATTCCTTCCTTTTATTCATGTTGTAGTATTAAGTAGTGAAATTACACAAAGGCATTGACATTACCAAAGTTTATTTTTATACCCGTGGAAAGAAAAGCAATAAACTTTGAACTGAAAGACTTAGATAAATCTAAGCGGACAGCAATCATAGCGCACGCCGTTTATGATAACATTGATTTAGCCGAAGATATTTCACGAAAGGGGATGTTTACAAAATCTTGGAGCGAAAGCAAAGAAGATATAAATTTCTACCTTAACCACAACGACGAGCAAGCGCCGGGCAAGGTTGTAGACGTTTACGAAGACGGCAGCGCCGCTTATACAAAAGCCTGGTTAGGCACTCATACTTTGGGTAATGATGTTTTGACCATGATGGATGAAGGGGTTATTAAAAAAGCATCATTCGGATACATTACCAAAAAAGCAAATAAAATAACTGTTAAGGGCCGTAAGGTTAGGGAGTTGAAAGAAGTTGCCCATATTGAAACCAGCGTATTGACCAAATTACCTTGTAATCCATCGGCGGGCGTTCGTAGTGTTGTTAAATCCTTAGCAGAAATAAAGGCGCTATCAAGCAATGAGCAATCTTTATTAAAAAGGATTATGGGGAATGATCAAACGACTTTGGAGGATTTGGTTAGAATTTCTGCAACCCTTGACGTAAACAGCGATTTATATACCTGGATTTCTTGGCAAATAAGCCGTAGGGCTGACGCTATTGGAGATTTACGCAGCCAGTTAAAATGGAATAGCGGCGATTTGAAAATGGCGAAAGCGCATTTAGTGACATTGGAAAACTTTTGCCGGAACACCAACGCTTCCGATGAGTGTATCAAAGGTATTCTTGACGAGGTAGAAAATACAAAAACATTTATTGCCGAATACAATACCGCTCTCACTGAAGTTCAGCCGGGAGCCAGTGGATGGGCAGGATTCTTCAATAATTAAAAACAAACTCATTAAAAATGAAAAAGAATTATCTATACTTCATGAACGGCGTTAATCGCAGGTTTCATGTTCCCCATTTTGCTGGCAAGGCTTTTAAAAGTGACGGCAAAAAAGGGCTAACTGAAAAAGAAATTAAGGAGCTTAATGAAAAGCTACTTAAAGAAAAAAATGCCCGCCTCGACGAAATCAAAGCGGCCCAAAAAGCATACGATGAGTATGTGATCAGCGATCCTGATAAGATCAAAGAGCAGTTTGAATTGTTTAAAGCCCTGGCAGAAGCTAAGGCCGCCGATATGGATGCAGAAAGCAAAGCCCGTACCGATGAAGCTATTGCAAAAGCAGTAGAAGAGGTGAAGGCCGAAGGCGTAACAGCCGAGCAATTTGCTGAAGTTAAAGCTGACCTTGCCGCTACTATCAAGGCAAATGAAATCCTACAAAAAGGATTGTCTGAAGCCCGTTTCAACAGCACATCCACCGACGGTAAAGCTATATCCTTTAACGACAGCCTTACGCAGGCCATCGAAGGCGCTGCTGATATGCTGAAAGGATTGGCCCACACAAAGGGAGCAGTTGATGAGCGTATCGAGCTAAAAGTTGTGGGCGACATGAGCATCGCTGTAAACTTCCCAGGTGCAACACCGTGGATACAGGATGCAAGCCAACGTTTGATCGTGCAGCCTTATAACCGTGTATGGTTAGCTGATTTATTGCCACAGGGTACAACCAACAGCAATAGCATTATCTACCCTAAAGAAAACGGAGGCGAAGGTGGTGCTGCAACCTGGACAGATCCAACAGCTAATAAGGCGCAAATGGA
>JAZKIH010000042.1:0-52235 GCA_040384965.1 Bacteroidota bacterium
GATGTGATGTAAATTGCGCTGCATGATCAAAAAACTGGCAGACGTCTCCAAAAAAGGATGTTTCGGAGTGCGCTGCGTCTATAGACTTAGCCATACTGTAAATAAATTATTTAATAATTGGTTTATGCAAAGTTGAAAGAAATTAATTGATACTAAAAATGAAAATCACTTAGTGTACCAAGTACGTATTTCAAACCAATTCAAAAAACTTAACAGAAAGATTTCAAAGGCAGATTTTTTACTTCTGCAGCTTCTCGATTTTTTTTAGCCTGTTGTCGATAGAGAACAAATAGAATGCCAGTCCGATGAAAATTGCAGCTAACACAGCAACCACAACATATATCTTTCCTGAGCTGCGGAGCGCTGTTGCCATTTCGACGCCATTGGATTCTTGTGCAAAGGTTACAACCGACGCCAAAAACAGGAAGCAGACAGTCAGAAGGAATTTTTTCATAATATGTTAGTATTAAGTAGTTAGTATGTAATAAATAGTATTTAGTAACGAGAAGGGGCGATAAATTTAACGATCAAAATCGGCATTGTTACCGCATCGCCGCTGTAACTCTTGACTGTCAACTAATTAAGTTTTCTTGTTTACGTATCCGGTATCGTAGTGTGGTGATCCATACACTTATTAGAATCCAGCCAAGGCAAGCAGGATAAAATATCGGCCTCAACTCAGGAGCCATATCCTTTGTATTAAACCCTGGATTACCACCGTTACCGGGATGCAGGGAATCGGTCATACGTGGCAGAACGAACAGCAGAACAACCATTATAGGAAAAGCAAACACGTTGTAAACTGAGGATATTTTGCCTCTTTTCTGCTCTTCTTCCATTGAATTACGCAAAACTAAATAGGCCATATATATAAGAAGTGCAATAGCAGAGCTATTTTGTTTAGGATCGTTACTCCAGGGCTCACCCCATGTATATTTGGCCCATATCATGCCAGTAACTAAACCTAATATCCCGAAAATTATGCCCACGTTAGCGCTTTCCACCGCCATCAGGTCGTCATTTTCATTACCCTTATTCAAATATTTAATACTATAAACAAACGATACAGCCAGCATAGCGATCATCGCAAACCACATTGGCACATGAAAATGAATATTTCGAATCGACTCGTTCAGAATAGGTTTCGCAGGCACTTGAAATAGAAACCCGCCAATGATTGAAAAAAGGACCAGCACTACGGCCAGAATTTTCCACCAGCTTTTGTTCATAAGATAATATTGGTGAGCAAATGTAATATATGTTGGATGGATTTTTCGTAAAAAACTGACGACAAACTTAATCTCTCCACAAATATGGAAACAGCAGTAATGATGTAGTAATAACGATCACATTAATTGCTAATAAAATAGCTATTTCATTGAGGGAAACTGATCTGTCTAAGCCGTCTAAAGCATTCTTAGATAATTTTATGAGAACCAGCAGTAATGGTATAATTACCGGAAAGCTCAGGATAGCCATAAGAGAGCCCCCGTTACCCGCTTTAGAAGCAATGCCAGAGATCATTGTGAAGACAGACGCAAAGCTGATGCTCCCCAACAAAACGGATAGCATATAAAATAGTGGATCCCCTACCGGATTTTTGAATACAAGAGTATAAAAACCTAAGGCTATCACTGACAGCAACAGCATCAATAGAACATTATAGATGATTTTGGAAATGATGATGGCATGAGGACCAGTAATAGTGTAGTAATACAAGTGCCGACCACGGCTTTCCTGCATAAAGCTTTTAGTAATAGCATTCACCGATGCAAAAAGCATAATAATCCAGAACAAAGCGTTCCATGTCGGTGGATTGGTAATTTCCCTAAACGACAGATAGCACACGAATACCGTAGACACCACATACAGTAAAATTCCGTTAAGCGCGTATCTGGAACGCCATTCGAGCATGATTTCCTTACGGATGAGGAATTTGATCTGGTGGAAGAGGGTCATTGGAAGCAAATATAAGTTTTTAAAAAAGACTTGATCACCTTCACGCCGCAGTATGATGCGTTATGCATATGATATTATCGACTTTGAGATGTTTATGTTAAAGTATCAGGATAAACACTAATAAAACACAGATTAAACGCGTATGAAACACGGAGAATATCCGCGTTTTGTGCGCGTTTCGTGCGCGTTTCCTCCGGGTTTACTTCGCGTTTCTAACCCGCCTTTCTTAGAAGCTTCCAGCACTCATTAAATCTTTGTAAATTCGAGCATGTATACTTCCACTCTGGAAACCCCAATTGGAAAGCTCATAATCAGGGCGAATGACGAGGAAGTATTTTTCGCAGGATTTCCACCGGAGCCTATGGAGGCAGAGGAAAATGAAATATCGAAACAAGCTATTGGGCAATTCAGAGAATACTTTAACGGCAAATTCTGGCTATTTGACTTCCCTATGAAACAGCCTGGTACTGATTTTCAGCAGTCGGTCTGGAAAGAATTAACTACAATTCCAGCCGGTAAGCCAATTAGTTATGCTCACCTTTCAAAACAAATGAACAATCCATTAGCTATCCGGGCTATTGCATCAGCTAATGGCAAAAATAATTTAATGATAGTTGTCCCCTGCCACCGCGTTATTGGCAGCAATGGCGATCTCGTCGGCTTTGGAGGTGGCTTATGGCGTAAAAAATGGCTCCTTGATCACGAAGCAAAAATGCTTGGTATTGGTCAGGCTAGTTTGGAATTTTAGAATCGTTTTTCACAACAACTTTATCCTTTCCCGAAAACAATATTACTATCAAAGCGCCTGCAAACATCAATCCCCATCCTAACCATTTAAACTTTATCATCCTCGACGCAGCAGCTGCAAGTTTCTTCAGGGGGATAAAGCTGAAATAATCATTAGCCTTGAAATAAACGGCAGTCAGGGTGAATATCAGCATCAACAGTAAAAACCATCCGCAGAAGCGAAGGAGGCCTTGCTTTCTAGTCACGGCAGCAAGCAGGGCAATAGCACATAAGGTATAAACTATTGATGCAAGAACCGTATCTATATCCCAGTAGTTCCAGTTACCTAAAATTGGCACTCGTAACATGGGGCACATACCCCCAACTATCACAAGGATAACTCCTAAAAGACCGGTGTAGTTTTTAGCTGTCATGATTAGATCTAGCCTTTTAACGCAGACTGCGGGGCATTCCCGTCTGTAAGCTCCATTTTTTCAGCAAAATGAGCACAGTAATCGCGAAGATCCTCTACAATTGCTTCCTCACCTGTTGCGCGTAAGAAACTGTCGCCCATAGTTTGAAGTGTTTCGTAGAAAAACCGTTTCATTTCATCAACCGGCATATCTTTCGTCCACAGGTCAATACGAAGAGAGTTCTTATAATTGTGGTCCCAAAGAGCAAGCATCATTGATTTTACCGGCAATGCTTCCTTATTTTGGGAGTCTGTTGATTCCCAAAGTATATTTTCCGGAACATTCTGGTCGTCAAGGTCTATTGTTAATTTTATTTCGGCTTTTTTCATGCTAAGGAGTCAGGTGTGAGGTATCAGGTTTCAGGCCCTTCAACCGTGAATTTTTACTTAATTAAATATTATCTTAATCAGAAGAATAAGTATGGCGACAAAGATGAGAAATAGTAGTTCAAATAACCAAATTCGTTTCAGATTCACAATCAATCTCCGGAATATCAAATCCGAAATGAAGCTAATGAGAAGCATAAGCGCTAAAGGAAGTGCCCCCAGGTAACGCCAGCCGTTTTCGTCAGGGAATATTAAAAGGTAAGCAAGGCTGACTAATAGAACTGACGATAATATATTTAGCGGGGTTAAACGCAGCTTCATTTTCTCTTTTTGTCCTTTTTATGAACGGCATCAAACTTGACACTTTTCCTCTTTCTCACTCCGCCCGGTTTATTGTTCCTTGCCTTTGCCACTGGCGCAGCTTTGACGGCAGGTTTTATTCCTTTTGAGTTCTTGGCCTTTTTCTCATGGAAAGCTCCCTTGAATTCAGGATCATCACGTCGTTTTTGAAGATCTATCTCGCGGGCGATGTCCTGACGCTCTTCGTAGGGTGTATCGTCCACAAATACGGCTTCAGGCATTTCCTTTACGGGAATCTGCTGACGGATCAGCTTCTCGATTTTTTGGACATAATATTCTTCAGACGGGCTGCAGAAAGTGATCGCATCGCCGGTTTGCAGGGCTCTGCCAGTCCGGCCAATTCTGTGTACGTAATCTTCTATGATTATAGGCACATCGAAATTTACTACATGGCTGACGTTAGTAACATCCAGCCCACGTGAAGCCACATCTGTAGCAACAAGAATCCTGATATCTCCCTCTTTAAATGCACTGATCGAATTTAT
Organism: Bacteroidota bacterium; assembly: GCA_040384965.1. Classification (GTDB taxonomy): domain Bacteria; phylum Bacteroidota; class Bacteroidia; order Sphingobacteriales; family Sphingobacteriaceae; genus Daejeonella. The sequence goes on from JAZKIH010000042.1 coordinate 4,330, forward strand.
CCTAGTGTTCTGGCCTTTATTAGCATGAATTACCCTAACCTGCTCTGCGCCATACCGGCGTTCGAGGAAATGAAATATATTATCTGCAACCGTTTTCGTCTTGCAAAAGATGATCAGCCGGGTAAAATCTTCAGTGTCTTTCAGCAAATGCTGAAGAAGATTAAGCTTTGTTTTCAGATTCGGCACTTTATAGAGAACCTGGCTAACGGTATCTGCAGGAGTAGCTTGCGCGGCAACTTCTATAACAGTTGGATGCTTCAGAAAATCGCCTGAAATTTTGTGAACCAGCTCGCTCATTGTAGCTGAAAAAAGTAAATTTTGCCGCTTTCTTGGAACTACTTCTAAAATACGATGAATTGATCCTATGAATCCCATATCCATCATTTTATCGGCCTCGTCCATCACCAAAAACTTCAGGTATTGAGTATTGATATTACCTGCGAGGTAAAGGTCGAGAAACCGCCCTGGGGTGGATATAATTATGTCGACTCCTTTTTTTAATTCGGCAATTTGCGTTTTTGGCCCAAGTCCTCCGTATAGTACAACGGTGCGCAGATCGGTATACTTAGCAAATGTGCGAACGTTTTCTTCAATCTGCATTGCCAGCTCTCGGGTGGGTGCTATGATTAAAGCGCGCGCATCGACACCCTGCGCATATTTTAGCTTCATTAACATCGGTAACACAAACGCCGCGGTTTTACCCGTCCCTGTCTGTGCTATTCCCATAATATCCTGTCCTGACAAAATAGGCATGATCGCTTTTTCCTGAATGGGCGTTGGTAAAGTGTAACCTGCATCTGAAACAGCATTCAGGATCTGGCGATTAAGCTTAAAGTCTTCAAAAGATATTGACATTGCGCAAAGGTAGGGATTAGGTTCGAGCTGTGAGCCATTAGCTATCAGGTATCAGTTTTTGCAGACGCATAAAAAAAGGCACGCCTTTCGACGCACCTCTCTCTATTTTGATACTGATCTTAGAAATGAAACTGAATTCCTATCTGTGGTGTAAAGAAATTCGTTCCGATTGAGAATCTTTCCGAACCGGCACCAGCCACATCATTTCCACCTGCATCTTCTACGCTGTAGTCATTATATGAAAGTCCGTTGAACGCGAACTCGATTCCTATCTTCTTAGTAGGGAAATAAGCAAATCCCGGAGATAGTGCCACACCTACTGAAGTAGAACTACCTACTTTCGCACCTGAATTTCCGCTTGCATCAACAGACTTAACTGTGCCAAATGACAATGGCACTGCTGCTTGCCCGAAGAACTTAAATTGATCGCTAAGACCTACATAATACCTTCCAAATGGTCTTACTGCGATTGCTTCGTTCTGACCGGTTGCGCTAGCTACGCCAGTTTTAGAATAGGTATAGCCAACACCTGTCCCAAGAGCGAAGTTGTCAGATACAAAATAACCAAGATTAGGAATTACTGATAGTGTTTGAGAAGCTTTAGCTCCTGATGCATCCGATTTTACTGATTCATAAGATGCTGTTCCGCCAAGGATCCATTTTCCTTTTTCGGTTTGTGCATTTGCACTTAATGCAATTGCTACTACTGCTGTTAATGATAAAATTAACTTTTTCATGATTGTATAGTTTATAATTAAGTAGTCTTTATTCTTTCGACTACAATACAAAATTAGTCGAAAATTCTTCAGCGCAAAAATCTTTTTAGCATATCGGCAGAGAGCTTTTCTTAACCATCTGATCTACTGACCATATTATTTTCACATTACACAAACATTACCAAATAGTGACAAAATGAGGCATTAAATCGATATAATAGAGTATTCGGGGAACTTCTCCTCTAAAACGAAGATTTAGATTGCAAAAAAAGAAACATTCCGAATTTTAATTTGTAATTTTAGAATAATAGCAAATAATAGTCGAATGCCAGAACTAATTCCAAAAGATGAATTATTGCTTAGAGAGATTCTCGAGGCTGCACGGGAGTTGTTCTCAAAGCACGGTCTTAAGAAAACCACGATGGATGATGTTGCCCGGGCTGTTGGCAAGGGCAAGAGCTCATTATATTACTATTACACTGGCAAAACCGAGCTCTTCGAAGCTGTGGTTCAGGATGAGTTAAAAAAGATTGTCAAAAATATCCGCATAGCAATAAACGAAGAATCATCCTCTACAGGCAAATTGAAAGCATTCTTGTTACTGCGCCTGCAGCTAAAAGAAAGAATGCATAATCTGAGTCAAGTGATTCACGACGATATATTTGATAATTTCAAAGAAATTTGCCGTATCAGGGCGGAATTTGAAACCATTCAGATAGAAATAATACGGGAAATTGTTTCCGGAGGCGTTCAATCAGGCGAGTTCAGGGAAATGCCGGCGGATGAGATTGGATTTTTCAGCAGCTGGACGATCGCTGCTTTCGGGGGATTGGAATTACCGTTAAGTACTACTCCTTTGCTTATCGCGGATAAAAGCTCTCTGGACAAGATTGTAGATTTTATTCTTTTTGGAATAGGAAAGTAAGGGTATGACGATAATTTCCGAAGTTTGCTCTACCACAAAATCATATTGTTATGCCATCAATCCTTATAAAATCCGCCACAATTATCAATGAAGGGAAATCTTTTGAAGGCGACTTACTTATTCAAGATGGAATAATCAAAAAGATCGCCGAACATATTAACGAGTCTGCAGATAAAGTTATTGATGCCGCCGGGCTCCATCTTCTGCCGGGCTGTATTGATGATCAGGTGCATTTTCGTGAACCGGGACTGACACATAAAGCAGATATTTTTACTGAAAGCCGGGCTGCAGTTGCCGGGGGAATAACATCTTTCATGGAGATGCCCAACACGGTACCCAATACACTCACCCAAGAATTATTGGCAGATAAATATGCCATTGCCTCGAAAACATCAGCAGCCAATTATTCTTTTTTTATGGGAGCAGGGAACGATAATTTGGAAGAGGTTCTTAAAACAGACCCGCGAACGGTCTGCGGAATAAAGGTTTTTATGGGTTCATCTACGGGCAATATGCTGGTAGACAATGAAAAGACGCTTGAGGGTATTTTCAGTAAAGCACCTATCCTTGTAGCCGTCCACTGTGAGGATGAAGCCACAATCCGTAAAAATGCCGAGAACTTCAAAGCATTATATGGCGAGAATCTTACTCCTGAGATGCACCCGCAAATCCGTAGTGCGGAAGCGTGCTATAAATCCTCTTCTTTTGCAATTGAGTTAGCAAAAAAACATAATACACGTCTTCACATCCTGCATATATCGTCGGCATTGGAAACGCATCTTTTCGAAAACATCACACCTTTAGCAGAAAAACGTATTACAGCCGAAGCGTGCATACATCATTTATGGTTTTCTGACAAAGATTACCCGAAAAAAGGTAACTGGATTAAATGGAATCCGGCCATAAAATCCGGCGAAGACCGCGACGCCATCCTTCAGGCGGTCCTGGATGGAAAAATAGATATCATCGCTACTGACCATGCGCCACATACTATAGAGGAGAAATCACAGCCTTATAATAAAGCTCCCTCGGGTGGTCCGCTTGTTCAACATGCACTACTTGCTATGCTTCAACTTTTCGAACAGGGAAAGATCAGTCTTGAACAGATAGTCGAAAAAATGGCACATAACCCAGCAATATGTTTTCAGATTGAGAAGCGCGGCTACATTCGGGAGGGATATTGGGCTGACCTTGTTTTGGTTGATCTGGCTAAACCGACTGAAGTCAGCAGAGATAACGTTTTATCAAAATGTGGCTGGAGCCCGTTCGAGGGATTGATATTCAGCGCTTCAATCGACACTACCATCGTTTCAGGAAAAATAGCTTATGAGAATGGTTGTAATAACAATGAGGTCAGAGGTGAAAGACTAATGTTCAGCAGGTAAGTACGCGATTATTATCTTAGTGTAATAAAACCTAGTTACGGTTTTCTATTGCTTGTAAACTCAGTACCTTTGCCCCCATTATGGCTACAGTATCTATTAATCTCGCTACGGGTTCGGTTCAGAAAGAAGAAATCATTGTTGGGATAGATCTGGGAACAACCAACAGTCTGGTCGCGTTTATAAATCCGGAAGGGAATCCACAAGTAATCAATGATACTGGAAAAGGACTGCTTGTTCCGTCTGTAGTGCATTTTCAGCCTGACGGAAGTGTCATCGTTGGTAACGAAGCAAAAGAGTACCTTATTTCTGATCCTCAAAATACAATCTTTTCTGTCAAACGTCTTCTTGGTCGTTCTTATAAGGATATAGAAGCACACAACGATATTTTTTCATATAAGATCATTGATGATAATACTGAAAGCGTGGTAAAAATCAATGCTGGAGGAAAATACTACACCCCTATTGAGCTTTCAGGAATGATCTTAAAAGAATTAAAAGATCGTGCTGAACATGCTCTTAAAACCGCAGTTAACAGAGCTGTGATTACTGTTCCAGCATACTTTAATGACAGTCAACGACAAGCCACACGGGATGCCGGCAAACTGGCAGGCTTAGACGTTTTGCGCATTGTCAACGAGCCTACGGCTGCCAGCCTTGCTTATGGAATCGGACTGAATCCGGAGGAAGAAAAAACTATCGCGGTTTATGACCTTGGAGGCGGCACTTTCGATGTTTCCATTTTAAAGATACAGAATGGAATTTTCGAAGTTCTGTCTACTAATGGCAATACCTTTTTAGGGGGAGATGATTTTGACCAGGCAATCGTAAATTATTGGATTGAGGCCAATGAACTTGATGAAAATATAGACACCGCCCTTCGCCAGGCACTGCGTTTGAAGGCTGAGGAGGCTAAGAAAGCTCTGAGCACACAAAACATGGTGAATGATTTTGTGAATGAAATTCCCTGCGCTATTACTAAAATCAAGTTCGAGGAACTAATTTATCCTAAAATTCAAGAAACGATTAAATGTTGTCAGAATGCCTTAACCGATGCTGGATTAACTGTATCCGACATTCAGGAAGTTGTGATGGTCGGAGGTTCAACCCGAACTCCCCTTGTCAAGCGCAGCGTTTCCGAGTTCTTTAAGAAGGACGTACATGACAAAATAAATCCCGATGAAGTTGTCGCCCTTGGTGCTGCTATTCAATCGGATGTGCTTGCCGGCAATAGAAAAGACATCTTATTACTCGATGTAACTCCTCTGTCACTTGGAATAGAAACAATGGGCGGACTGATGGATGTGATCATCCCCCGAAATGCCAAAGTTCCAAGCAAAGCTGGAAGACAGTATACAACTTCCATTGATGGGCAGGCGAATATGAAAATTTCCGTTTATCAGGGTGAACGGGATCTCGTCAAAGAGAATCGGAAACTTGCTGAATTTGACCTCAAAGGTATACCGGGAATGCCTGCTGGTTTTCCAAAAGTCGATATCAATTTTCGTCTTAATGCGGATGGGATACTTACTGTAGAAGCGGTAGAACTTCGGTCCGGAGTTAAACAGGAAGTAGAAGTAAAACCTACTTATGGTCTCACAGATCAGGAGGTTGAAAAAATGTTAATTGATAGCATTGAAAACGCGAAAGAAGATGTTAATCAGAGGATGTTAATAGAATCCAGAACAGAAGGTGAACAGATGATCTATACTGTGGAACGCTTTCTTGAAAAGAACAAAGAGCATGTTTCCCAACAAGAGGTTACTGATACAGGCAAGCTTTTAGCTACGTTAAAGGCGGCACTGGGATCCGGGGAAAAGGATCTTATTCATAAATCTATTGATGAACTTAACGAATTCACCAGGCCTTTTGCCGAAAGATTAATGAACGTAGCTATAAGTACCGCAATGAAGGGTAAAGCGATAGAATAACTACTTAAGCTAAATAAAAAAAGGCCAAATAAAGGAATGCCCTTTATTTGGCCTTGTTCTTATAGAATACTATTAAATTCCCGCTTCCCGGATAATTTCCTGCTCGCGCAATCCTTCAATGTTATTTTTCTTTTCATAATCATCTTTCGACTCTTCGAAACTGCTCAATATTTCTGCTATTTTATCCAGATTATCAGCGACATTCTGATGCATTTCCGGAAGCACTTTTTCCAGAGTTTTATTGCCCAGATCAAAATTGTCTATCTCAATTTTACCAATCTTCTGTACTATCGCAGTCTGGCTATTTTTTAAATCTTCCAGTTCATGCGTTATTTTTTCCATTAGATCGAATTTTTTCAACTTATCCATAATTTTTATGATTTGGTTTAGCAGGATAATACAATTATGCTGCCAGTAATTAAAAATCAATGATTTCTAACAACATCATATTTGGAACTAAAATTTAGTTGCCGGATATACTCACGAATAGTAACTGAAAATTCAAATATGAAAAAACTGAGCATTTGATGATCCCAACGCCAATTTTTAGCGATAAATGCCAGGTTAGAGTTAAACCTACATCCTCATCAATCTCGCAACATATTTTCCGATAATGTCGAACTCCAGGTTTACCGAGTCACCTTCTTTCAAATTCTGCATGTTAGTATGCTCGAATGTGTAGGGAATGATCGCAACCGAGAATGAATTTTCCCTTGAATTAACAACGGTTAAACTTACTCCATTCACACATATCGATCCTTTTTCAACAGTCACGTTCCCCAGAGCAGGATCATAGTCGAACGTATATTCCCAACTACCGTCAAGCACTGTAACTTTTGAGCATTGGGCAGTTTGATCAACATGGCCCTGCACAATATGACCGTCGAGGCGGCCATTCATTTGCATACAGCGCTCGAGGTTTATAAGGTCGCCAATTTTAACTTTCCCTAAATTAGATTTTGACAGGGTTTCCTGAACGGCTGTCACAGTATGCTCGCCGCTACAAATATTCACCACCGTCAAACAGACCCCATTGTGAGAAACCGACTGATCGATTTTGAGGGCCTGAGAAATATCAGATTTCACGGTAAAATGAAGATTACCTTGCTCAGGTCTAATATCTGTCAGCTGACCTAAAGTCTCTATTATTCCGGTAAACATGATTTAATTATTTAATATTCTTTCCTGTTTTTCTTCCACGCGGAACTTTCAATCTGTAGATTAAGAGTGTTAGCAGAATTAGTTTGCCCTTTCATAAAACTAGCAGCAATAACGGCTGCAATCATGGCCTCTTCCTCGTCATCATGCTTCAAATTCTCGGGCTTAAAATATTTACCGACAAAGTGCGTGTCAAAATTCCCGGATATAAAAGCAGGGTGCTGCATCACATATTTTCCAAATTCCAGGGTTGTTTGAATTCCTGTTATGGTGTATTCGTCAATTGCCCGGATCATTCGTTCAATGGCTTCCTTGCGATCTTTGCCGTGGGTGATGAGTTTGGCAATCATCGGATCATAATAAATCGGAATATCCATCCCCTGCTCAAAGCCGTCGTCTACCCGTACCCCAGGCCCCTTCGGTACTATGTATGTCTGCAGGTTACCAATATCAGGCAGAAAATTGTTAGCCGGATCTTCGGCGTACACCCGCACTTCGATAGCATGACCATTAATCTCTAGATCTTCTTGTTTAAAACTCAGCTTTTCGCCCATGGCAACCCTGATCTGTTCTTTAACAAGATCTACTCCGGTAATCATTTCAGTGACGGGATGCTCAACCTGCAATCTGGTATTCATTTCAAGAAAGAAAAAGTCAAGATTTTCGTCGAGGATAAACTCTACTGTTCCGGCACCAGTATAATTACATGAGCGGGCAGCATCTACAGCACTCTGACCCATTTTTTCCCTTAGCTCCGGACTGAGAACGGCGGATGGGGCTTCTTCTACAACTTTCTGATGACGACGTTGCACCGAACAATCCCGCTCAAAAAGGTGAACAATATTTCCATGACTGTCTCCCATAACCTGAATTTCGATGTGGCGAGGTGAAGAGACATACCTTTCAATAAAAACCGACCCATCCCCAAAAGCGGAAGTGGCTTCAGATACTGCCAAATCCATCTGTTCAATAAAATCTTCGGCTTTTTCCACAATCCGCATACCCTTTCCACCACCCCCGGCTGCGGCTTTTATAAGTATAGGAAATCCTATTTCAACCGCACGCTTTTGAGCGAGTGGGATATCTTTAATTGCCTCTTCTGTTCCAGGAACCATCGGGATATTATACTTGAGAGCGGCAGCTTTAGCCGACAACTTATTCCCCATAATTTCCATCGCTTCAGGCGATGGTCCTATCAATATCAAACCGGCTTCTTTAACTTTCCGTGCAAACGCGGCATTTTCGGAAAGAAATCCATATCCGGGATGGATTCCCTGTGCACCAGTCAACTTACATGCTTCAATTATCTTATCACCCAGTAAATATGATTGCGAAGAGGCTGGAGGACCGATACATACAGCCTCGTCAGCATATCTGACATGCAATGCATTTCGATCAGCTTCCGAAAAAACAGCAACTGTTTTAATTCCCATTTCTGACGCAGAACGCATGATACGAAGCGCTATCTCACCACGATTAGCAATCAGAATTTTGTTCATGAGTTTATTATTTTCTTATCGACTATGAAGCCGATATCAGTATCCCTAGTCTGCTTATATGTGACGTAGAAATAGTAATTATTCCACAAAGATAATTCTTTTGGAATATGTTAAAGATAAGCTTAATGGACCTTCTTCAATGCCTGAATAGTATACTCAACCATCGTATCGTTCAGATCCAGATGAGTTACAAACCGAATCATTTGCTTTCCAAATGTGTTGCATTTAATCCCTGAGTGGTTAAGATGCTCAACAAAACTGTCAGGATTATGGTGGCTGTCCAGCTCAAATATCACGATGTTGGTATCAACCGGCATAACGCTCTTCACGTATGGCAAGTTATTAACGGCTTCGCCTAATATTTTAGCTCTCCTGTGATCTTCAGTCAGCCGTTTGATATTATTGTCTAAAGCATAAATTCCCGCTGCAGCGAGAAAGCCAGCCTGCCGCCAGCCACCGCCCATCACTTTACGGACCCGTTTAGCTTTTTGAATAAAATCCTTGCTTCCAAGCAGTACGGACCCCACCGGAGCTCCAAGTCCTTTGGAAAGGCAAACTGAAATACCATCGAACAGATCTCCGTAATCCTTCGCATCATCCTTGGTTTCAACAAGAGCATTAAAGATCCGCGCTCCATCTAGGTGAAGAAAAAGACCTTTTAATTTGCAAAGATGATATATAGGGGCTATTTGATCGGCTGTATAGAAACTTCCTCCGCCCCGATTAACCGTGTTTTCCAAAACAACCAGGCTACTTTTTGGATAATGTATATTATCAGGGTTGATGTGCGGTTCAATAATATCCGGGTTCAACCTTCCTCTGTCTCCGTAAAGTAGACGTACCGAGGCCGATGAATTGAACGCGATGCCACCGCCTTCATACCGATAAACATGTGCAGTTTCATCGCAAATAACTTCTTCTAAAGGATTTGTAAAACATTTGATGGCGATTTGGTTGGTCATGGTGCCTGAGGGACAAAAAAGCCCTGCCTCCATCCCGAACATATCAGCGGTTTTTTTTTCAAGAGCATTAACTGTTTCATCCTCGCCAAAGACATCATCGCCAACTTTGGCAGTCATCATCGCATCCAGCATCCCGGTTGAAGGGCGCGTTACAGTATCGCTGCGAAGGTCAACGATCATTCTTTTCTCATCCATGGTTAAAATTAGATTTTATCTGCTTGATTCAGAATTTTTTGAAAGAAAAACATTCGGGCGAAAGCTAAGAGTAAGATTCGTGAGTTGTTCGAGCACAGATACATCCGGCAAAATCTCTCGTCTATACAGCTTCTTAATACACCGAATTTTATTTTGCCGGTTTTTTTAACTTTCGTATAAATTCATACATTTAGCTTTTTATAAGCAAACGAAACTATGATCATTATTGCAGATGGAGGGTCTACCAAGACGAATTGGTGTTTATTGAATAAGGCTGGTCAAAAAATATACTTTAATACCCAGGGTTATAATCCATATTTTGTCGATACCAATTACATCATAGAATCCCTTAAAAATGATCTGCCTTCTGATCTCGAGCTTGAAGAGATTAAAGAAGTTAATTATTATGGTGCGGGATGTTCAACGGAAGATAAAGTAAAAATTGTGGCCGATGCGATGAAAGCCATATTTAAAAAAGCTGAAATCCATGTTGGCCATGACCTTCTTGCTGCAGCCAGAGCATTATTGGGTCTTGACACTGGGTTTGCAGCAATTTTAGGTACAGGCACAAATACAGGCATATATGATGGAAAAGATATCGTCCATAACATTGATTCCGCTGCGTACATACTCGGAGATGAGGGTAGCGGTTGTTATATAGGCAAAAAGCTTCTGACCGACTATTTGAGGGGTTACATGCCTGAAGTTGTAAGGCAACGTTTTTGGGATACTTATAAACTAACGGTTGATGAAGTTACTGATCATATTTATACTAAGCCACTTGCAAATCGTTTTTGCGCCAGTTTCAGCAAGTTCGTTTATGACAACAATGTGCACGCTGAGTATTCAAGAGGCATAGTAAAGACATCTTTTGTAGACTTCTTTGAAAATCTTGTTAGTCACTATCCTAATTACAAAGATTATACATTTAACTGCATCGGTTCGGTTGGCTATAACTTCAGAAACGTTCTGGAAGAAACAGCTTTGGAATATGGGATGTCAGTAGGGAAGATTATACGGTCGCCAATAGATGACTTGGTACGCTATCATGTCGAACTGGCGCCTAGAGGAAAATAAACTGCTGGTTCTGAATACTAACCTGACTTTTCTACCTATTTGCCAAAAGAAAGCTCTTTCTGAAATAATCGGGCGTATTTTCTCTTATCGAATTTATAAAGTTTCGCAGCTCGGTATGACACACCTTTTTGTTTCTCATCGAGTTCCTTCAGAATACCGTAATTCAGCATTTTCTTTCGAAAATTCCGTTTGTCTAATTTTTTATTCAGAATAACTTCGTAGAGGTGCTGCAGTTGCGTTAAGGTAAATTTCTCCGGGAGCAATTCAAATGCAATCGGCTGATAGCTTATTTTATTTCTGATCTTGTCAAAAGCTCTTCCGAAAATTTTATCATGATCGAAAGCGAGTTTGGGAAGATCACCAAGAGGTGTCCAAACAGCTCTTTTGGCATAATTAGTAATTGGGGCTGGTTTCAGATCTTTATTCCCGCTAAGCCTGATCATAGCGTAGTAACCAACCGTTATTACTCTACCCTGCGGATGCCTGTTAACATCCCCAAAAGTATAAAATTGGTCCATATAGATACCTTTGAGCCCGGTCAGTTCATACAAAATTCGCTCGGCAGCATTATCAAGACTTTCCTCCTGCTCTACCAGATAACCTGGCAGAGCCCACCAATCTTTAAATGGCTCAACATTCCTTTCAATCAGAAGAATTTTAAGCTCACCCTCATCGAAACCGAAAATTACGCAGTCAATCGAAAATACTGAATCAAATTTGGGCAGGATCGTTTCCAAAGCTCTTAATAATTTAAAGACTAAATATATAATGATTAAAAGGAACTGGATGAAAAAATATTGGAAAAATTACTTAGTGTAAAAAATACACACTATATTCGTTTGAACTAACAGATAGATAAGTTTGGCTGGGATAAAAAAAATAGGCGTTTTTACTTCAGGTGGTGACGCACCAGGAATGAATGCCTGCATACGTGCTGTTGTTAGAACGGCCATATTTGACGGGGTAGAAGTCGTTGGCATACGACAGGGTTATCAGGGAATGCTCGACAAAAACTTTTGGGATATGAGCGCCCGCGATGTTGGAAACATCATACATATTGGTGGCACAATTCTAAAAACAGCTCGCTGCCTCGAATTCAAAACCCCCGACGGAACAAAAAAAGCCTACGAGAATCTCAAAGCATATGGAATTGATGCACTTGTGGCCATTGGAGGAGATGGGACAGCAAATGGTGCGAGCCGTTTGTCAAAAACTCATGGCATTCCTGTCATGTGTATTCCGGGAACCATAGATAATGATTTATACGGATCTGATTTCACTCTCGGATTCGATACGGCAACTAATACAGTCATTGAGGCCATTGATAAGATCCGGGATACAGCTGCATCTCATAATCGACTGTTTTTCATTGAAGTTATGGGGCGCGATTCAGGTTGCATTGCGCTGCGGGCGGGTATCGCAGGGGGTGCCGAAGCGGTGTTGCTTCCCGAAAGAGATACAGCAATCGATGAGCTTATCGACAAATTATCCAGGCACGCAAATAATCAGAAGTCATCTAGCATAGTCATTGTTGCCGAAGGTGATAAAAATGGCGGAGCATATCATGTTGCCGAGCGTGTTAAAGAAAAATTTGATTTTTACGACAGTAAAGTCACTATATTAGGGCATTTACAAAGAGGCGGCAGTCCGAGCAGTTTTGACCGCGTATTAGCCAGCAGACTGGGTTTTGCAGCAGTCAGGGCTTTGCTAAATGGTAAAGACCGGCATATGGTTGGGCTGCGCGGTAATTCCATTGTCCTGACACCTCTTGAAGAAGCATTGCATTTTTCTCACTTTAAATTGGAGGATGATTTGCTTGAAATGATAAATGTATTATCTATATAGTTGTTATGATTGCGGTAGTTTATAGTGGATCGAGGTTTGCGGATTGGAAACTGGCAGAAAAAGGAAAGATCGTTTCAGAGTTTAAGACACAGGGAATCAACCCTTTCTTCAATGATAAAAATTCTATAAATCATTTGCTTAATAAGAACGTCCAGCTAATCAATAACGCCGAGAAAATCAGGTGGGTTTATTTTTTTGGAGCAGGCGCTTCATCGCCGGAGCGTAAAGAAGTTGTCTCTGATGCATTCGGATCATTTTTTCGTTTTAGCCGCGTAGTTGTCGATCACGATCTAAAAGCCGCAGCTTTGGCAGCATGTGGCGATGAACCATGTGTTTTGGGCATATTGGGAAGCGGATCTAATGCCGCTTATTTTGATGGAAAGAAGGTACATAATAACAATTACGGCCTTGGGTATATTCTTGGCGATGAAGGATCTGCGAACTGGTTAGGTATAAATCTTCTTAAGGCATTTTTAAATAGTAAAATCCCTTCGGAGTTCGAAAAACTCTTCCAGAAAAAATATGACCTTGACCGGACACAAATTCTTGACAAAGTTTACCGGCAGCCACAACCGGCCTTATTTTTGAGCTACTTTGCTGACTTCCTGATGGAACACCGGGATGATTCTTTTGTAAAACAACTGGTGATCCGTGGATTTGATGCCTATTTCAAGACTTATATTATTCCTCTTAAAAAGCAACATCCAGATGCGACTATACACATGGTTGGAACTGTCGCATCGGGGTTTCAGGATTATTTAAATGAAGCCGCAACAAACAATGGTTTGTCAATAGGGTCTGTAATTAAAGAGCCCATATATAACTTATTAAAATATTATTCGAATAAAAATTAAGAAGGATCTGGCTCCGTGTGAAACGCATACGGGTACTTTAAGTTAGTCGGACCCTAAAATCAAAATCAAAAAAACAATAACATGAAAATTGGAATTAATGGATTTGGCCGAATTGGCCGCTTAGCTTTCAGAGCTGCAATTGAACGTGATGGTGTTGACGTAGTCGGCATTAATGACCTTGTTGAACCAGATTACATGGCATACATGTTACGATATGATTCCACTCACGGTAAGTTCAATGGCACAATCGAAGTCAAAGACGGAAATCTTGTTGTTAATGGCCATACCATCCGCGTAACAGCAGAAAAAGATCCTGCAAATCTGAAATGGAGTGAGGTTGGTGCAGAAGTGATTATTGAATCAACTGGTTTATTTTTGACCCAGGCTGACGCTCAAAAACATATTGATGCTGGCGCTAAGAAGGTAGTGCTGTCAGCACCAGCGAAAGATGACACCCCTACCTTCGTAATGGGTGTAAATCACAAAGAACTAAAAGCAAATCAAAATATAGTTTCTAACGCATCTTGTACGACAAACTGTCTCGCACCGCTTGCAAAGGTATTACATGATAATTTCGGAATTCTTGAAGGACTGATGACCACTGTTCACGCGGTTACTGCAACCCAGAAAACAGTTGACGGCCCATCTGCGAAAGACTGGAGAGGCGGTCGAGGTGCTTATCAAAATATTATTCCATCGTCAACAGGCGCTGCGAAGGCTGTAACTCTTGTTATTCCTGATCTGAAAGGAAAACTTACTGGTATGTCTTTCCGCGTCCCTACTGCTGATGTTTCAGTTGTTGATTTAACTGTACGTCTTGAAAAAGGTGCTACATACGATCAGATAAAGAAAGCTATGAAAGATGCTTCTGAAGGTGAACTGAAAGGTATTCTTGGTTACACTGAAGATGAAGTTGTTTCTACGGATTTCCTGGGCGACGCACGTACTTCCATCTTTGATGCAAAAGCTGGTATCGCTCTGAATGACAACTTTGTTAAAGTTGTTTCATGGTATGATAACGAATGGGGATATTCCAATAAAATCATCGATCTGGTTCAGCATATTGGAACTGTAAAATAAATTATATTTATTTCGACTTCGCGGAATGAAATAAAAGCCCTGCCTTGTTATAGAGCAGGGCTTTTTAATTATAAGAGCAGGCAATTGCCTACTTTTACTTATAAAACTTTCAAATTTGATGGAAAGAATATCCTGGGGAATTATTGGTTGCGGCGATGTAAGCGAAGTAAAAAGCGGCCCAGCTTTTAATCTCGTATCAAATTCAGAATTAGTCGCTGTGATGAGACGCGACACTGCCAAAGCAGAGGATTATGCAAAGAGACATCGGGTAAAAAAATGGTACTCTGATACAAGCGATCTTATCAATGACAATGATGTCAATGCGATTTACATAGCCACGCCTCCCGCATATCACGAAGCCTACACGTTGCAAGCTTTCGAAGCTGGCAAACCTGTCTATGTCGAAAAGCCAATGGCCTTAGATGCTGTAGAAGCAGAGCGAATGGCTAAAGCTGCTGAACGGTTTTCGTGTAAGCTAAGTATTGCACATTACAGGCGAGCGCAGCCACGGTTCGTTAAAATTTTGCACCTTTTGAAGCAGAAAGCCATTGGCGATGTTCTCTCTGCTGATTTAAAATTTCACAATCCCTATCAGCCGGGAACCGAACATACGTGGCGCACAAACCCAGCCGTCTCTGGCGGTGGCTTGTTTCATGACCTTGCGCCGCATCAGCTGGATCTAATGCTTTTCTTTTTTGGGGATCCTGTTCAAGTTGAAGGAAAATCGCTAAATCGGGCTAATTTATATGATGCCGATGATTATGCAAGCGCTGAAATACTCTTCAGTGGAAATATAAAATTCACTGGAATTTGGGACTTCAATGCACAGCTTGATGATAAAACAGATATCTGTGAAATCAAAGGAACTAATGGAGTGATCCGCTTCGAAGTTTTTGGAAACTTATGCGAAGTGATTATCAACGGCCAAGTCAAACAGCTTGAATTTGATCACATGCCGCACGTACAACAATCTATGATCGACCAGGTCGTAAAGCATTTTCTCAATCAGGGTGCAAATCCTTGTTCTGCGAAAGAAGCAGTACAGGGAATGACAATGATAGACAAGATTACAGGGAAGATTTAAGGACAATCCCCCCCAGAGGCGGCAAATTCATTAAACCAGAGTGTTCTTTACCGTGCCAGTTTATTTGCTCAGAAATTATAACGTGTTCTTTTACCAGCCCGCTTCCGTAAAACTGCTGTTCATCGGAATTCAGAATGATCCGCCATTTGCCTTCTGATGGCAAACCTATTCGCCAGGATGTACGTGGGACTGGAGTCAGGTTTAAAACAACGAGAAGATCATTTTTCGAATGATTTCCCTTTCTCGAATATACAAGAACAGAATTCTCCGCATCGCCACCCTCAATCCATTCGAAACCGCCGCTTTCAAAACTTCTCTCATAAAGCGCTGGCTCAGAAGTATAAATAGCATTCAGAGATTTCACTAGTTCATTGATTCCATGATGTGGAGCGTGTTCCAAGAGATGCCAGTCGAGCGAATGGTTAAAATCCCACTCCCTGCTTTGGGCTATTTCATTTCCCATAAAAAGGCATTTTGTGCCCGGATGGGTAAACATATATGTATACAGTAGACGGAGATTAGCGAATTTTTGCCATTCATCACCGGGCATTCTGTTTAGCAGAGATCCTTTACCATGCACAACTTCATCATGCGAAAAGGGCAGCATAAAGTTTTCTGTGAAAGCATACTCGGTACTGAAGGTAATTCGATTGTGATTGTATTTGCGATGGACTGGGTCTTTTCCAAAATACTCCAATGTGTCATTCATCCATCCCATCATCCATTTCATTCCGAAGCCAAGACCGCCTGCATAAGTTGGCCTGCTCACCCCCGGGAACGCCGTCGACTCTTCTGCAATGGTCTGCACATCAGGGAAATTCGTATACACCGCTTCATTAAACTCCTTTAGGAAACTAATTGCTTCCAGGTTCTCATTTCCACCAAACTCGTTTGGAACCCACTCTCCGGCTTCACGGGAGTAATCCAAATACAACATAGAAGCGACAGCATCAACCCGTAGCCCATCAGCATGATACCGGTCAAGCCAAAAGATCGCATTACTAATTAAAAAGGATTTGACCTCGTTTCTTCCATAATTGAAAATATAGGATTTCCAGTCAGGATGAAAGCCCTTCTTCATGTCCGCATGTTCATAAAGATGTGTCCCGTCAAACCGGTACAGCCCATGTTCATCTCCCGGGAAATGGGAAGGAACCCAATCCAGGATTACACCTATTCGGTTTCTATGAAGTTCATCAATAAGGAACATAAAGTCCTGCGGACTTCCGAATCTGGATGTCGCAGCAAAATACCCGGTAATCTGATATCCCCATGAAGGATAAAAAGGGTGCTCCATCATTGGCAGGAACTCAACATGGGTGAAGCCCATTTCCCGGATATAAGGGATTAGCTGCGCCGCCATTTGACGATATGTTAAAAAATCACCCGGCGACTCAATATTTCTTGCCCAGGACCCAAAATGCATTTCATAAACCGACATGGGCTTATTCAAAGCATTTATTTCATGCCTTGACTGCATCCATTCTTCATCCTTCCATTCATACCAGGTATCCCATACTATCGATGCCGTAGAAGGCGGCTCTTCCCACCTTAAGGCAAATGGATCTGCTTTTTCGAGTGTATCGCCAGTATTTGAACTGATAAAATATTTATAAACCTCGCCCGTCGAGATGCCCGGAATAAACGTCTCCCAAATGCCGGAGCCATCCCATCTAACCTGCATGGGGTGCGACGACTTGTTCCAGCCATTAAAATTCCCCTCAACACTTACTCCTTTGGCATTCGGGACCCATACAGCGAAATATGTCCCCTGTAAACCATTGTGCGTAACCACATGAGAGCCAAGTTTTTCATATAATTTATAGTGCCTTCCAGCGCGAAATAAACTAATATCAAAATCAGAAAATCTGGAATACCAATTCGAGCTAATTTTAGCTGGAATGGACAGGGGTTCAGCGAGAGGTTTTACTTTTTTCGACATATGCTATATCACAGGTATACTCAATTGCATAAATTGAATATACCTGTTTATAACAAAGATCAGGCAAGAATCTCTATTCGTTTAAAGTTCTTGTTAGATTTTACACGCACCCGTCTAAGATCATCGAAGCTCAGGTCACCAGAGTATTCGCGGCCATCGATATACACTTTAGTCGGAGTGAACGGAAGTCCTATAATTTTGAGATCATAAGTTTCGTATCGAGGAGTGAAAAGCCCTTCGATTGATTGCGTTATTGTCATTGAAGCTGCATCTCCCTTGACGACGTACTTTTTCTCCAGATAGATATCCTGTTCAAAGGCAAAAGTGTCGTCATGATCTTCATAATAAAATGAGTTGGCTTCATAATCTGAGTAATATATCTGGAACATTAATTCATCGATCTCAAACTCACCAACATATTGCATCAATGGCGATTCAGGAATAACTGACCCTGCTTTAATGAAGATCGGCATAGAGTCGATCGGTGCGTCCGCTAGATATTCTCCGCCTCCTTCGATCATATCATGGGTCCAGTAATTGTACCATTTTCCCGTCGGCAGAAATACGTTTTTATTTCTGGCACCCGGGTCAGTTACCGGTGCAACCAGAATTTTGTCACCAAAAGTGAAGATATCCTGGATGCTATGAGTAATTACATTCCCTTGCTCCTGCATTACCAGTGGTCTGAGGATAGGAAAATTGTGTTTATGGTGTTCCCAGAATACCGAATAAATATATGGCATCAACCGATATCTCAGGCCAATGAACTTTCTGTTAATCTCTTCAAATTCTGAACCGAAGCTCCAGGGTTCACGCTCGGCAGTATCGCCAGCCGAATGGGCTCGCATAAAGGGCGAAAAAACTCCCATTTGAATCCACCTTGCAAAAAGTTCCGCATCAGGCTCCCCGCTGAACCCACCAATATCAGTTCCGCAAAAAGGAATTCCTGACATTGACAATCGCTGCAATTGTACGATCCCAATTTGTAAGTGTTCCCACGAGGCCACATTATCTCCTGTCCAAACTGAGGCATATCGCTGTACACCTGAATATCCTGCCCGCGTTATTGTGAATGGCCTTTTATTCTTTTGGAGTTTTTTTAGTCCCTCATAAGTCGCTCGAACCATCTGCATCCCGTACACATTGTGGGCTTTTCGGTGCGATCCATGAAAACCGTCATAATTATGCCGTACGTCATTAGGGAAAGTTCCTGCTCCGAACACAGCGGGTTCATTCATATCATTCCAAACACCCGCTACGCCGGCGTCAACTAACTCCTTGAACAATCCTCCCCACCAGGTTCTCACTTTCGGGTTAGTAAAATCGGGGAATTGACAACGACCCGGCCATACATGTCCCTCCATGAAATAATCATCGCAGCGCCTGCAGAAGTAATTATTCTGTTTTCCCTCTTTAAAAACACTGTAATTTTCGTCCACGCGGATGCCGGGATCGATGATAACAACTGTTTTAAAACCATCGTCTGCCAGTTCTTTGATCATTCGCTGGGGATCAGGAAAATATTTCCTATTCCAGGTAAAACACCTGTATCCGTCCATATAATCGATGTCGAGATAAATTGCATCACATGGAATCTTTCGCTCACGAAAGTTACGGGCGATATCTTTAACCTTTTTTTCGGGAAAATAACTCCATCGGCATTGATGAAAACCAAGCGCCCATTTAGGCGGCATCTGATGAGTGCCTGTAAGCGTATGGTACCTTTTCACGACATCCATTATATGCGGACCATGTATATAATAATACTGCATCTCGCCGCCATCGGCCCAAAAGCTTATTTTATCATTTTCCTGCTGTGCAAAATCGAACTGACTTTTGAACGTATTATCGAAAAATATTCCATAACTGACGCCCTCGTTAATTCCCATGTAAAAAGGAATAGTGCGATATAACGGCTGCTCGCCCTTCCCGAATGAGTATGCATCGGTATTCCAGTTCACAAATCTGTCGCCACGAAGATTAAGATTACTTGACTTATCGCCGAGACCATAAAATGCTTCCGCTGGCTGACATCTTTTAGTAGCATAAACATAGTAACCCCCAAAGTCGGTATTCTCTTCCCAGTGCATGGGTTCGATATCTTCATTGATCAGCCTGCCCTGAATATCTTCAAATGAAATCTTAAAATCGCTTTTGCGTATAACACAGGAAACCGAATTGGTTTCTACCCTATAAACATCGTTCTCGTCTTCAAGCTTGAACACTGTTACCTTATGTTCAAGGGACTCTACTGCATATGAGAATTCTTCGAGAAACACACCCTGAGGTGCCATACGAACCCGGATAATCTCATCACTTATGACTCTAACTTCTACTTTAGAATTACCATCTGAAAAGTAAAAATTATTACCATCCTGAATATATTCTGTAACTGCAGAGAGGTATTTTTTCACAATAGGCTCAAGCCCCACGATCGGGTTATTAACGTGTTGCATATCGCTTTCTAAATCATTGATATCCAACTCCGTTGCTAACGGATCTTTACTTACTTCCATATTTTAATATAATAATTTAATCAGCCTGAGAGAATCTACTAAGTAGCTGAAAGTGACTTGTTGTGTCTGTACGCCAAAGATTTATGCCGACAAAATACCAGTTTAGGCACATACTAAGAAATATATCTCATTTTATATAAATAGCAAGTCCCGTTCCAAATGAATGAAACGGGACTTACTATTTGAATTGCTATATATTTTTTTTAAATCTTATTGGTTGAAAGTAAATCCAACATAGTACATTCCACCCATCAGCGGGTTACCATAAGATGTAGTGTAGTATTTATTTAGCAGATCGGAAGCTCCAATTTTAAGCACCGATTTCACACTTGGAATTTTAAGGTTAACCTGTGCGTCAACTGTACCGAATGCAGGAACATCGCCAGATGCGAATGAAGACGTCCAATAGAACGAATCTTGCCAGCGGTAAGAAACGTTAAACCCTACGTTCTTTACAACTTCACGATTGTTGAGCCCAATATTATAACGAACAGTTGGAGTATTAAAATCATTCACGTATGTAACCGGGATATCGCCAAGCTTATTATAGGAAACATTACCATTCAGGTTGAAAGTTCCAATCATATAGTCAATACCCAGCGCAGTTCCATAAGCTGTCACTTCGCCGGCAGCATTTACAGGAACACCGAATCTTGTGAATACGTTCGAAACATTCTGATAAACGTCAACTGCTGTGATGAAATCTTTGTACTGATTATAGTATCCGTACGCATCGATTAAAACTTTAGAACCTAAAAGGCCTCTGTAACCAAGCTCATAAGCCTTAACACTTTCAGGCCTCACGCCTTTAGGATCAAAAGTATATTGTTGCAATAACGCCGGGTTAGGTGTACCTGCCGAAGCAGAAGCAAGGAACGCTCTGTAGCTTACATCAGTAAAAGGTTTGTTAGTATAAAGGCTATACTTGGAAATACTTTCAGGTAAACCTCCGATCAAACGTGTGGCACCACCAAGAACGGCAAGATCAATGTATTGATTTTGCGTTGTTGGATTGCGATAACCTGTTTGATACGATAGACGGATATTGTTATTTGGAGCGACAGTTAATACGCCGGTAACTCTCGGAGTAAAACGGCCCTCAAAGTTCATGCTTTTATCATAACGACCTGCAAGAGTCAGCTTAAATATGTCGCTGAACTTTTTCCCGGCCTGTACAAAGCCACCGTACTCGTTGATATCAATTTCACGATTAAGATCGTCGAAAATTGTTCCTGCAGAATTCAAGTCGTAAACCCGATATGATGCTCCTACTTGTAGCTCTAGTTTATCCTGAAGGGCGTTTGTGAAATTATACATCCCTTCATAATGCCATAAGTTAGACTTATCATCAAATTTTGCTCCTGCGCCTGAACTGATAGTGGAATTCATTATCTTTTCTTTAGCAGCATTAAACTGAGGTGATCCCGGCTGGAAACGACCGACATCTGCAGCAGAACGAGCCAGACCATGCGCCTGAGCATCAGGTGCACCAGCAGCCCGCGCTCCAACGTAATTACCTACGTATTGTGGAAACCAGGCTGAATTGCCTTTCGATGTTTCATTAATATAAACCCCAAGAATTGAAGAAATATAAGAATCTCCCGAACGCTCCTGAGTAGTATATCCACGAAGCATGAAATCCTGTCCTTTCAATTCTAATTTATATTGTCCAATGCTGAAATTCCGTAATGAATAGCGATCAGATCCAGTGTATACAGATGTACCTGCACCCCAGTTAGCCTGAGCAACAGCTTCAACAGTATTACTTAGTTTATAATGCAATGAATTTGATGTTTTAAATGATCTAGCATCATAGTCAACTAAATCCTTCTCAATATAACCTGTTCTTGAAACTGACTGATCCGGAATCAACCCGGCGCGAAGTCCAATATTGAAAGGAATTGCATTTTGAATAGTTGGCCTTAAAGCTGCCGGAAAACCTCCCAAGAATGCGCCAATTTGCGTTGTTGTAGCATTAACTGGCAGGGAAGCTGTAATAAGCGCGTTAATGTTTGGAATAAGTCCTCCGGAAGCTGCAGCGACCCCAGCGCTCGTAGCGGTCAACACATTATTCGCGACATTACGCATGTTTACGCTTACTTCATCCCCATAAACGTTGATTCCATCATAGTTGGGATCGGTGCTTCTGTCACCGGCTTTTTGGGTCCGGGAATTACGATCAAAATTCGTGTAGTTATTAGCTTGCCAATCGTCAGCTGTCAGCAAAGAGACTGTTGACTTAACAGCGAATTTATTCCACGCTTTTGCAAACCTCACACCTGCTTCCTGAAACGGTCTTGTTCCCTGATTTGGATCGTTAAGGTGATTCAATCCTGTTTTTAACTGGAAGCTAACGCCTTGAGATGTATAAGGACTTTTAGAAGTCAAAAGCATTGTACCGTTGATGCCGCCGGCTCCATACAAAGCTGATGATGCACCAGGCAAAAGCTCAACATTGTCCAGGTCCAGCTCACTCATACCAATGATATTACCCACGGCAAAATTAAGACCCGGGGCCTGATTATCCATTCCGTCAACATATTGGTTAAAACGGGTATTTCCATTGGCATTGAAACCACGGGTATTCACTGATTTGAAAGTTAAACTTTGAGCACTTAACTCAACACCCTTCAAGTTTGTCAATGCATCATAAAAAGACGGCGAAGCTGTTTCCTTGATCGCGGTCAGGCCCAGCCTTTCGATTGAAACAGGGGATTCAAGTATTCTTTCCGGAGTACGGGAAGCTGCTACAACCACTTCCTGACCCATGATAGCTTGAGGCTCCATTGATATCAAAAGTGCGCTCGACTGTCCGTTAACAGTTTGTTCAACAGTTCTGTACCCGATATAACTAACTACTAACGTGAAAGGAGTAGATGCGGAAGTAATTAGCGTAAACTGCCCGTTCTCATTAGTTGATGTACTTGTTGTTGTTCCTTTAACTGTAACAGTTACTCCAGGAAGCGTTTCCCGGGTAAGATTATCTGTAACAGTCCCGGAAACTGTACTATTTTGCGCTAATACCATGTTTGCACTCACCAAAAGTACAACCAACAGGCTAGCTAAACGGGTAAAAATTCTGCTCATAATTCTGAGATTAGTTTATGGTTATTTTAATTGTAATTATAAACATAAGTAGAATATTTTGAATCTGACAAGGACTTTCAATTAATTTTTTTATGCTTGCATAGTAAATTAACTAACCAATTAATCCTAGATTAACATTTTAACAAAAAACATAAAGTAATACATCAGTAAGATTTCGAAATAATTCGTAACTTTTAAACCCAGTTGAAAGCCTCAAAATCTATATGAAGATTATCAAAGCCGTAATTTCATCGGTAATTGCTTTAACCCTTGTCATTTCGTTGAACAGTAAGTTCGGAGACATCCCTCCGCTAGGCAAATTCCTTGACCCCTTCCGGGGATTTTGGACGAACGCTGAAAGTAAAAAGTTAATTGCCGAAAAAGAATTCAAAATAGAAGGCCTTAGAGGTGCTGTCGAGATTAAATTCGACGAAAGAATGGTACCTCACATCTTCGCTGAAAGTAACTATGATCTTTATTTCGCTCAAGGCTATGTCACAGCTAAAGACAGGCTCTGGCAAATGGATTTCCAAACACGTTTCGCATCGGGACGGCTTTCTGAAGTTGTCGGACCCAAAGCTATTGAACTCGATAGGTATCAGCGCAGAATGGGCATGACATACGGCGCCGAGAACATGGTAAAGGTTATGATGAACGATCCGGAGATCAAGGAAACGATGGAGGCTTACGCTGATGGCATAAATGCATACATCCATTCGCTTAAACCTGGTGAGTATCCGGTCGAGTTCAAACTCTTGAACTATGTGCCGGAAGAATGGACACCCTTAAATTCAGCACTGCTTTTAAAGCTGATGTCAGCCACGCTCGCGGGAGGATCGAATGAATTCTACATGACGAATATTTTAAATAAATACGGACCAGAGATTACCAAAGATCTATTCCCGGACTATCCTTTCAGAGAAGACCCTATTATACCTGAGGGTAGTAAATGGGATTTCACGCCCGGAGCTGTGCCACCCCCACCCGAGTTGTTAAATGATAGAAAGACATCATATCAGATAAAAACCCGCGAGCTTGAAGAAGGTATTGGCAGTAACAACTGGGCAATTTCCGGTGCGAAAACTGCGAGCGGTTATCCCCTGCTGGCTAACGATCCGCATCTCGACATTACGCTTCCGTCGATCTGGTATCAAGTGCAAACGGTATCACCGGATGTCAACGCGTATGGTGTTTCCATTCCGGGAGCACCGGGGGTGATCATTGGGTTCAATCAAACTATCGCCTGGGGAGTCACCAATGTTGGGGCCGATGTCCTGGATTGGTATAATATTAAATTTAAAGATGGTTCAAAGAAAGAATATTGGTATAACGGCAAATGGAATCCTGTTAAAATACGGGTGGAAACCATAGAAGTCAAGGGTGGCAACACAGTTGTGGATAGTGTGTTCTACACGCACCATGGACCAATTGTTTATACTACTGAACAGAGGCCAGATAATTTCTCGAAAATCAATAATATCCCTACAGGACATGCATTACGATGGGTCGCACATGATGGCTCTAATGACGTTAAAACCTTCTATAAATTAAATCGGGCCAAAAACTACACAGATTACCGTCAGGCCTTGACTTACTATTCCGCTCCTGCACAAAATTTTGTCTTTGCAAGTGTTGAAAACGACATTGCAATCACTCCAAACGGATATTTCCCAAGCAAATGGAAAGGGCAGGGAAAATTTCTCATGGATGGTTCAGATCCGGCGAACGACTGGCATGGACGTATTCCGGCAGAGCAAAATCCAACAGTCAAAAACCCACCGCGGAATTTTGTCAGTTCAGCTAACCAATCACTAACAGATCAAACTTATCCATATTATATCAACTGGGAATTTGCCGCTTACGAACGCGCTCACAGGATAAATAAACGTCTAACCGTAATGACGAAGGCTAACGTGGATAGCTTGATAAATTTACAAAATGATAACTATAGTATCCTGGCTGAGAATATTTTGCCAACACTTGTCCAGCTTGTTGATACCGAGAAACTAAACGCAACCGAGCGCGAAGGTTATAATATCGTGAGCAAATGGGAAAAATTCTTCGACGCCGATGAAATTGGCGCAAGCATATTTGAATTGTGGCATAAGAGCCTTGCCAAAGAAATATGGGACGATGACCTTGGAGATCCGAAAAATCCGATGCGCTATCCATCTCGTGACAGGAATGTCCAATTGCTGTTAAACGAGCCTGATTCCCATTGGTTTGACGATGTTCGGACTTCTAAAAAGGAAACGCGCGCTGATGCAGTAAATGCAGCCTTTAAATTTACGATGGACAGCCTTCAACGGAAATACGGACCTATCGATGAAGATTGGCACTGGGGCAATGTCAAACATACCAATGTTCCCCATTTGGCGAAAGTGGCCGGCTTTGGGTCCAAATTCCTTAAAAATGGAGGATCGAAAACTTCTGTAAATGCGATGAGCGAAAGCAACGGACCGTCATGGCGAATGGTAGTTGCACTCGGAAAGGATGTAAAAGCTTATGGAGTATTTCCAGGCGGTGAATCGGGAAACCCGGGAAGTCCATACTATGACAATATGATCAATACATGGTCTGACGGAAAATTAAATGAATTGCTGTATCTTAAATCGAAGAGTCAACAATCGAACAGCGTTAAGGCTTCATGGAAGCTGTCAAAGAAATAAATTATTAACCTAATTAAGAAATATGCTGTTCTTCATAATAGTCTTGCTCGCCTTTGTTTTTCAATTATTCCTTCCATGGTGGATCATTACCCCGCTTGCTTTCGGTGCAGCATTTTGGAAGGGTAAAACTGCTAGCCATGCATTCTGGTCCGGTTTCTTCGCAGTCTTCGTATTGTGGATAATTACCGGTCTTTTTTACAGTATACCAAATGGACATATTCTCGCAAATCGCGTCGGTGCAATGCTTGGTCTCCCGGAAACAAGTATAAACTGGGCTATAGTCTTGCTAATTTCCGGCATTTTAGGCGGCCTTGCAGCTGGGTTTTGTTCTCTCGCCGGATATTATTGCCGCGAAGCAATGGTAGTTCCGGAAAAAGCTCCACAGTAAATTAAAACTCCAAATTGTATCTTTGAGGGTGATTAAGATTATCGTTGAAGACATCTTTTCTATCCAGAGTTCCCTTGAATTTGAAAATATTGCGTTAGAAATATTTAGGTTCCAGGCTAAAAACTGCAAAGTTTATAGAGACTTTGTGAAAAATCTTGGAGTTATGCCTGACGAGGTAAAAAGCATCCAGGAAATTCCTTTTCTTCCAATAGAGTTCTTCAAAAGCCATGAGGTGATAAACGCCGATGGAATAGCGGAAGAGGTTTTCACGAGCTCAGGAACAACAGGTGTAATACAAAGCAAGCACCTTGTAATTGATCCAGGCATTTATGTCAAAAGTTTCCGAAATGCTTTTCAGATCTTTTATGGCGACATTGAAAAATATGCAGTACTGGCCTTACTTCCGTCATATCTCGAACGGGATGGCTCTTCGCTAATTTACATGGTTGACGATCTGATCCGGTCTAGCGTTCATCCAAAAAGCGGCTATTTCCTGTATGATCATAAGATGCTTAACGATACCTTACTAAGCTTAAAGAAATCTAAAACCCCCACAATTCTTATTGGAGTAACTTATGCACTTCTGGATTTTGCTGAAAGCCATTCTCTAGAATTCCCGGAACTGATCGTTATGGAGACCGGCGGAATGAAAGGAAAACGGCGGGAAATGGTAAGAAAAGAATTGCACGAAACACTATGCGCTGGCTTCGGAGTACCGGTAATTCATTCGGAATATGGCATGACCGAACTTCTATCTCAGGCATACTCCAAAGGGGCAGGTCTATTTCATTGTCCGCCTTGGATGCAAATACAAATCCGCGACACAAATGATCCTTTAGAGATATTAGAAACGAACAAAACAGGAGGAATTAATGTCATCGATCTCGCTAACATTAATTCCTGCTCTTTTATTGCCACTCAAGACCTTGGAAAGACATTTTCTGATGGAACTTTCGAAGTGCTCGGTAGATTCGACAATAGCGATATCCGGGGATGCAATTTGTTAGTGCAGTAATAGTTTTACTTAATACTTGGAATGTACAACGTAAAACTTATCGCTTACAACTTAAACTTAAAATCATCAAACCCTTCTCTGTACTCTCTTTTTACATATTGATTCGCCAGATCAAAGTTAGTGATCTTCATATTTTCAGAGTCCCAAAGGAATTTTCTGTTACGTCCGGGATACTGGAAATTAGTTGAATTAGCCACCGGTACTTGAATATCATAGGCACGAAGAGCCAGGTTACCAACTAGCAAGGCCTCTGTTAATGGTCCTGATATTGCAAAATCAGAGCTTAATTCCATTTTTCCATAACCTGCGATCGAGGCATCAACCCATTGAGTATAATGGCCAACTTCCTGTCCCGGTACACGCGCTAGTGTTTCTGGCACATCTAAATCATCCATTTTTGATACCGGCAGCAATCTTGGATTTCTGCCGTACGCATCGCAAAGGAGTTTGCCTTTGGTTCCAACAAAAAGAACCCCATTTCCGCCATCACCGAATCGCTCTTCCGGGCCAAGCTCCACAGGACGATCAGGTTGAATTCCGCCATCCATCCAATGTAATCGAACAGGAGTAGGTTGTTTGGAAGACTTTATTGTCATAGTAACATGGCAGGAAGGAGGACAGCTGTCCGGGTAATAACCGCGCCTGCCCTGATCAGTATAGACACTTCCCACGCTGCAATCAACATCTGTAGCATAGGTGAGGCCTAAGGTTTTGAATGGCACATCTACCATATGGCAGCCCATATCACCAATAGCACCAGTTCCATACTCCCACCAGCCTCTCCAGTTGAAGGGAACAAGCTTGTCGACATATTCAGTGTAAGGGGCTGTCCCAAGCCACAAGTTCCAGTCAAGTTCTTTTGGAATTTCACTCTTCGTGGCCGGCCATGGAATACCCTGAGGCCATACCGGGCGGTTGGTCCAGGCATATACCGTGTGTACTTCCCCTATTAGTCCGGCATTATACCATTCCGTTATACTTCTTGAGCCATCTGATGATGAACCCTGATTACCCATCTGGGTCACCACTTTATATTTCTTTGCCGCCTCAGTTAATACCCGCGCTTCGTAGATATCGTGTGTTAAAGGTTTCTGAACATACACATGTTTTTTCCTCCGCATTGCAGCCAGCGCCACTATTCCATGATTATGGTCAGGAGTAGAAACAGATACCGCATCAAAGTGCCGGCGTTCCTTGTCAAACATTTCACGCCAATCTTTATAATATTTTGCTTTCGGGAATGCCTTTACCGAAGCCGCTGCCCGG
This sequence comes from Bacteroidota bacterium, assembly GCA_040384965.1. Lineage (GTDB taxonomy): Bacteria > Bacteroidota > Bacteroidia > Sphingobacteriales > Sphingobacteriaceae > Daejeonella. Next base: position 32,776 of record JAZKIH010000042.1, read on the forward strand.
CGGTCGTCAACATCACAAAGGAATGCAATTTCAGCTTTAGGATTAACTGCAAATCCGGCGAGGTCACTCTGACCTTTACCGCCAACACCTACGCCCGCTATTAACAGCTTGTCGCTGGGCGCGATATAGCCTTTACCGCCAAGCACGTGCCGTGGTACGATCATAAAACCTGCAGCAGCAAACGCTGCTGTCTTTACAAAGTCTCTTCTGGAATTCTTACTGTCTCTTTGTTTCATGTATATATTGGATATTAATTATGCATTAGCCCACATACGATCACCCTTTTTATAAGGCACATTGCCATCGTATTTGCCAGGAGTTTCTATGTAACGTAACGCCTTTGTTGAACCAATTTCTGATGTGAAAAATCCCAAAAGTGTTAGTTCTTTAATCATCCTAAAGTAGTGTGAGGGCTGTTCAGGCGTTTTTGCTTCCATATAAGCCTTCTGCAAGCTATCCATTTTTACGAAGAATTTAGTCCTTTCATCAGCACTGCATTCCATAAAAGTTTTGCCTGTATCATCTTTGCACTTCTTTTCGAGCCTCTTCAGTCCTTCCCGGAATATACCCTGATCATTCTGCGTATAACAATCCTTCACCATTACAGCCATAAATTGACCCACTTTCGCATCTTTCGCACCCGGTGTATTTGTTTTTGGCAAGATAGTCTCAGCCATCTCATCAAGCAGGGTTATGGTGGCGGTATCAAAAAAATCTTTCACCTTTTCCACATCGGTTTTACACCCCGTTTCAAGAAAAATGCTGGATCCAATAATAGTTCCGCCCAATATCCAGCTAACTTGTGTTATTGCTTCTCTTCTATCCATAAGACTATATATTACCTTTTTTTAACTCTGAAACAGCATAATCAACCGCTCTTGCCGTCATCGCCATATATGTTAGTGACGGATTTTGGCAGGCTGCCGAAGTCATAGCTGCGCCATCTGTGACAAACACATTGGTGGCATCCCAAACCTGGTTAAATTTATTCAAAACAGATGATTTAGGGTCATGACCCATCCGAGCGGTGCCCATTTCATGAATACCCATACCCAGGGTATAGCCGTTGTCAAATGTCTTCACATCTTTAAGTCCTGCTGCTTCAAGCATATCTTTGGCGTCCTGCATCATATCCTTTCGCATCTTGATCTCATTATCCTTAATCTCAGCATCGATAGATAAAATGTTTAAGCCCCACTTATCCTTTTTAGTCTTATCCAGTGTAACCTTATTTTCATGATATGGAAGAGTTTCCCCGAATCCGGTAATCCCCATTCTCCAGCCTCCCGGCTCGCATAATGCATCTTTAAAATCTCCGCCAATATTCATTTCGGCTACATTTCTACCCCAGCCTTCTCTGCTGGCCGAGCCCTGGTATCCAAAGCCGCGTAAATAATCTCGTTTTTCGTCTCCCAGATTTCGAAAACGGGGAACATATATGCCATTAGCCCTGCGGCCGTAATAATATTTATCATCATAGCCTTCGGCTTGTCCCGAAGCACCCAGCCGGAAATGATGATCCATCAGGTTATGGCCCAGTTGTCCGCTGCTGCTTCCAAGTCCACCATCCCATATATCAGTAGCCGAATTCATCAAAATCCAGGTTGTATTCAGCGCAGACGCGTTCAGGAAAATAACTTTAGCAAAATACTCATACGTCTGGTTAGTTTCCGCGTCTAACACCTCAACTCCCTTTGCCTTTTTAGTATCCTTGTCATAAAGAATCTTCGTAACTATCGAAAACGGGCGAAGAGTTAAATTTCCGGTAGCAACTGCCGCCGGCAAGGTTGATGATTGAGTGCTGAAATAGGCACCAAAGGGACAACCCAACCAACATTTGTTTCTATATTGGCAATTTGTACGGCTTTGGAGCGGCTGAGTAATATTTGCTGTCCTCCCGATAACCATATTACGAGCGCCTTTAAAATGAGCCTTTATACGTGCGGCAACATCTTTCTCCACGATATTCATCTCCATCGGCGGCTGAAATTCACCGTCGGGTAGTTGTGCTAGCCCGTCACGATTACCGCTAATACCCGCGAATCGCTCTACATAACCATACCATTTCTCGAGGTCTTTATAACGAATTGGCCAATCCACTGCAACCCCTTCTTTGCCATTGGCCTCGAAGTCTAAATCGCTTAAACGATAACTTTGCCTGCCCCACATTAATGATCTGCCTCCAACATGGTATCCGCGATACCAATCAAAACGCTTCACCTCGGTATATGGACTCTCTTTATCTTTTACCCAGAAATCAAGGTTCTTTTCGTTGAGCGGGTAATCTCGTTTTAGTACGGGATAATTATCAACCATCTCCTGAGTCCTGCCTCCCCTGTGAGGGAAATCCCATGGGTTTTTGGTTGCATTGACGTAGTCTTTAATATGCTCTATATTTCGCCCGCGCTCAAGCATAATTGTTTTAAGTCCTTTTTCGGTCAGCTCCTTGGCAGCCCAGCCGCCACTAATACCGGAGCCGATTACTATTGCATCATACGTGTTGTTGTCAGCCATTTGTTTGCTTTGTTGGTTTGTGCAGAATATTAGTTATTCGTTACTCGCGGAGCGGTCATCCATTCCGACTTCATACATCATATTTGTACCTTATTTCTAAACATCGCACAAAGCCACAGCTTGCCTCAACGAAGCCAGTTTATCCGCCTTAACTGGAATGAATTCCTGCGCCACGAATCCTTTGAAACCTGTGCTAACAATGGCGTTCATAATAGCCGGATAATTCAACTCCTGAAGCTCATCCAGCTCGTGACGTCCCGGAACACCAGCTGTATGATAATGGGCAATGTACTGATGGTTTGCCTTAATGGTCCGTATTACATCACCCTCGTCGATTTGCATATGGTAAATGTCATACAGTAATTTGAAATTTTCTGAACCTACCCGTTTTACCAGTTCAACTCCCCATGGTGTTTTGTCGCACTGATAATCTTTGTGATCAATTTTACTATTTAAAAGTTCCATGACCAAAGTCACCTTATGTTTCTCAGCTAGGGCCATCAGTTGTTTAAGACCCTCGGCACTATTACTTAGTCCGGTTTCGTCATCCTTACCAGCTCTATTCCCGCTGAAACAAATGAGATTTTTGTATCCAGCCTTCGCTACCAGAGGTATCATTTCTGAATAGTTCTTGAGCAACGTTGAGTGATATTGTTTGTCATTGAAACCGTTTACCAGATTGATTTCTGCCCCGTTACACATGCTGGATTCAAGGCTATATTTTCGAAGCGTCGGCCAATCTTTCGGGCCTACAAGATCTATTGCTTTCAGGCCCATTTCTTTACCTGCTATTGCCAGCTCTTCAACTGAAAGCTGATTAAAACACCACCTGCATACAGAATGATTGATATTGCCTTTAAGCAAACCTGATTGTTTTTCAGTCATTTTACTAAATGATGAGAGCATTGCTCCCGTAGATAACGCGGCTGTCCCTGCGATTATATTTTTAAGCGCTCTTCGGCGATTCTCGTTTTTTGCCATTTTTTGAAAATTATTGCCTGCTACAAATTCACGCCTTCACTGAGAGCTCAATAAAATTTTTAACTCCCAATACTGCGTTACAGCTACTAGCTTTCGGCCCTTAACTTATCTTCTTCTTTTTGATTAAATGTTAAAAAGAACAATACTGCTACAACTGTGGCAATACCAGCTGCCACGAGCCAGATAGCCTGCCAGTCGTGCTGTGTAGCAGATATTTTATAAGCGTCACTGACTAAGCCTGCAACCCAGAATCCTATCAGCATCCCGATGCCATAAGTTGCCAGTGCAATTAGCCCCTGGGCTGCACTTTTATATTTTTTACCAGCTTTGGAGTCCGTGTAGATCTGACCTGAAACAAAGAAAAAATCGTAACATATACCATGTAAAGCAATCCCGATGATCAGCATAAAGCTCAGGTCACTGGCATTACCATAAGCGAACAATGCATAACGCGCCGCCCAGGCAATCATCCCTACAAGAATTGTTTTTTTAAAGCCGAACTTACTGAAGAACACAGGAAGAAGCAACAGAAACAGTACTTCTGAAATCTGGCCTATCGTCATTTTACCGGTCGGATTTTCTACAGCAAGCTCTGCGAGAAAGAGGTTCGCATTTTGATAATAAAAAGCGAGCGGGATACAGATCAGAATTGATGAGACAAAAAATATCAGAAAGTTCTTATTCCCCAATAGCTTTAAGGCATCTAGTCCTATGATATCAGATATAGTAACTTTCGCCCCTTTTTCAACCGTCGGAGGTGTTTTTGGCAGCGTGAAGCTGTACACTCCTAAAATTGCAGAAACGATAGCTGCCATAAGGAAAGTGTTTCTTAACAAACCTTCAGAAAGACCTTCTGCTGAATCCCAGTGAAAAATATAGCTGATACATAGTCCGGCGACAATCCACCCTATTGTGCCCCAAATTCGTATAGCAGAGAATTCTTTTTCAGGATCTTTCATCTGATTGAATGAAACAGAATTAACCAGAGCTAGCGTCGGCATGAACATCACCATATAGGCAAATACATAAGGATAGAACCCAGCGAAGTCAGCGGAATTATACATTTGAAACATTAGTACAGCACCTATCAGATGCAGGATACCCAAAATTTTCTCGGCATTAAAATACCTGTCCGCAATCAAACCGATAATAAAGGGCGCGATGATAGCACCAAATGACTGTGTAGAGAAAACAGCAGAAGCTTGAGCTCCGGTAGCAGAAAGTTCTTTGTCCAGGAATGTTCCCAGAGTAACAAACCATGCCCCCCAGATAAAGAATTCCAAAAACATCATTAACGATAATTTAATTCGATTGGTCGGGCTCATGTTAGCTAGGTTGTTTTTTAATTTGAGTTGAAACGGTAAATAAAAAATAAATTAACTGTAGATCGCTAAAAGGCTGAATACAAGGCACTGGTGTAGTTTATACACGAAGTCCTTATCATTTTATGGATTAAAACAGCCGAAATGCATTATTTCAATAATGTAATTTAGTGTACTTGTATTAAATAAATGTATATTTTTATTTTTAAAAATCATACTCTGAAAAGTTATACGCTGTAAGTTATGCCTTGTATGTCACTGACAAAATTCAACAGCTGGCAAAAATCCGGACACCTGCGGCTTCAAAACTTATAATGTAACACGTAGCACTTATAACTGATATGAGAAGGTTCACCAAAATATTGTTAGCCGCGGGAATCCTGCTTTCGCTGCTTTCTTTCCGTCTGATGAAACAGACAGCAAAACCACGAATCCTGGTTTTTAGTAAAACAACAGGTTTCCGGCATGAGTCTATTGCTGCTGGTAAAGCTGCTATAATTAAATTGGGTAAAGAGCAGGGTTTTTTAGTCGACACGACGGAGAACGAGAATTACTTCAATGAGGATTCACTTAAAAAATATCAGGCCGTTGTATTCATGAGTACAACGGGTAATATACTGAACACTCCTCAGCAAATAGCCTTTGAGCGTTATATACAGGCAGGCGGCGGTTATGCTGGAGTTCATGCAGCGGCAGATACCGAATATGACTGGGAATGGTATGGAAAACTTGTCGGAGGATATTTTGTAAGTCACCCGAAAACGCAGCAGGCAATTGTTAATGTCACCGACCGTACAAACGCAGCAAGCAGTCATCTGCCAGAAAAATGGAAACGTACCGACGAATGGTATAATTACAAAACTCTCAACCCGAATGTGAAGGTTCTCGCTTCATTGGATGAATCAAGCTATGAAGGTGGCCAAAACGGCACAAACCACCCGATCGCGTGGTATCATCAGTACGATGGCGGCCGCGCATTTTACACCGGTATGGGACACACAGACGAATCCTTTGCCGAGCCACTTTTTCTGAAACACCTGCTAGGAGGTATAAAGTATGCGATCGGCAATAATGTTATTCTTAACTATTCCAAGGCTACTACCCCACGAGCACCTGAGGAAAACAGGTTTGTCCGGAATGTATTAACCCAGGGCACTTTGTTTGAACCTACGGAGATGGCCATTCTTCCTAATATGGATATCCTGCTGGTGCAGAGGCGCGGTGAGATCATGCTTTATAAAGCACAAACTAAAAGCATCAGTCAGATATCTTCACTAGATGTATACGCTAAAACTTCCGTGCCGGGAGTCAACGCTGAAGAAGGAATTCTTGGTTTAGCCGCTGATCCTAACTTTAAAAACAATAATTACGTTTATATGTACTATAGCCCGATCGATACGTCGGTTAATCGTTTATCCCGATTTAAATTTGTTAACGATAAACTCGACAAAACTTCAGAAAAAATTATCCTGCAGCTTTATTCACAACGTGAAATCTGTTGCCATACTGGCGGATCAATTGCCTTCGGACCGGATGGACTATTATACCTTTCTACTGGCGATAACTCAACTCCGTTTGATGTGCCAAACCAGCAGTTTACTAATAAAGGTTTTGGCCCAATGGACAACCGTCCAGGCCTTGAGCAATATGATGCAGGCAGAAGTTCGGGAAACACAAACGACCTTCGTGGAAAAATTTTACGTATCCATGTTAAAGCTGATGGATCATACGAAATTCCATCAGGAAACCTTTTCCCTCCTAATACTCCCAAGACCAGGCCGGAAATATATGTGATGGGTAACAGAAATCCCTACAGGATTTCTATAGATAGCAAAACAAGTTTTCTCTATTGGGGAGAAGTTGGACCAGATGCAAACGCAGATATCCCCGAAAGGGGTCCAAGAGGATATGACGAGCTAAACCAGGCAAGAAAAGCTGGTTTCTTCGGCTGGCCCTATTTTGTTGGAAATAATTATGCATACCGGCAATACGATTACAAAACCGGAACAAGCGGTGAACTTTTTGACAAATTGAAGCCCGTTAATAATTCCCCCAACAATACAGGCTTAACGGACCTTCCACCTGTCTCACCGGCGTTCATATGGTATCCCTATGCAGAGTCTAAGGAATTTCCACAACTCGGTGCCGGAGGCAGAAATGCTGAGGCCGGACCAGTTTATCATAGCGAACTCTACCCGGAAGAAACGAGGTACCCTGCGTATTACGACAATAAACTTTTCATGTACGATTGGATTCGGGGATGGGTGAAGGCAGTAACCATGAAGCCTGATGGAGACTATGAGAGTATGGAGCCATTTATGGGTTCTTCGCCTTTCCTTGCTCCTATTGATATGGAGGTTGGACCAGATGGCCGGTTATATATTCTTGAATATGGGAAAGGATGGTTTACCCAGAATCCGGACGCCGGCATAGTAAGAATTGACTATAACGCAGGTAACCGGGCGCCAATTGTTAAGGATCTTGTGGTTACCAACACGAGCGGTGTGATGCCATACAAGCTTCAGGCGAAAGCCATTTCCACTGATCCGGATAGTGATGCGCTCACATATGTGTGGGATTTTGGAAACGGGATCAAAAAGACTACAACTCTACCCTCGATAGAATATTCATATCCAACAGCTGGAGAATATTCTGTCAGCGTTCAGGCAATTGACGGATCTAAGGCAAGCACTACAAGCCCAGCCAAAAGTGTATATGCCGGCAATGCGCGGCCTAAACTAAGTGTGGCACTGAAAGGAAATAAAACTTTCTATTTCCCGGGCACACCAATTGATTATCAGGTGTTAGTAGCAGACCAGGGCGCATCAGTAAACAGAACTAAAATCTATGTAGCAAACAGTTATACACAGGGAACAGATATGGCTGGAGCCTCGCTCGGACATCAGGAAGTACCTGAGGTACAGGTCGGTGAAAGATTAATGCTAAAATCTGATTGCTCGGCATGCCATAAAGTAAATGCCGTTTCTGTTGGCCCTGCATTTACCGACGTGGCAAAAAAATACAAAAGCCAGTCTAACGCTGTGACTTATCTTGCCTCCAGGATTCTGAAGGGCAGCAGTAGTGTGTGGGGTGAAGTTGCCATGCCGGCACACCCAACAATGGCTGAAAGTGATGCACAAAAGATAGCCCAATATGTGTTATCATTGAGCAGCAGCTCATCATCAGCAGCAACTTTGCCGGCACAGGGACAGTTGATTCCAAAGACATCGTCCGACGGAAATACAACGTTCGTAATTAATGCTTCTTACACTGACGCTGGTTCTATCAGCGTGAAGCCACTTACCGCTACAGGAACAGCGTTTCTTAGAAGTAATATTATATATGCACGAGAACTAACGCAGCGCACACGTTTAAACCTGAAAGACTCCACCGCTACCGGCCTTATCGGATATCCGCAAACTGACGGATGGATTAAACTCAGCGATATTGATCTAACTGGAATTAACAGTCTTGGTATAAGCGCTCTTAACGGGGCTGACGATGGTTTGTTTACCATAGAAGTAAGGTTAGACCGGGAAAATGGTAAGTTAATTGGAAGCACTGATATGAAGTCGGGAGGAGCGGAAAAACAATTATCCTCGATGATTAATTTGCAGTCCGCGGGTGACACAAAACTTCACGATTTATATATAATTCTGAAATCAAATAAACCTATCAGACGAAGGCCGTTTCTTCAAACATTAAAATTTAATACGATTTAAATATTAATACAATTCTATGAACAGAAAACTAAGAATGGGTATGGTTGGCGGTGGAAAAGATGCCTTTATAGGAGCTATCCACAGAATTGCGGCCAATATGGACGGGCTGGTAGAGCTAAGTTGCGGGGCCTTGAGTATAAATCCCGAGGTAGCACGCGAGAGTGGCAAAATGTTGTTTCTTCCGGAAGACAGGACTTACCTGACTTTTGAGGAAATGATTGAAAAGGAAAGTAAGCTTCCTGCTGATAAAAAAATTGATTTCGTTACAATAGTTACGCCTAATTTTGCGCATTTCGCTCCTGCAATGATGGCCCTCGATCACGGATTCCATGTTGTTATAGAGAAACCAATTGCTTTTACTCTCGATGAAGCCAAACAGCTTCAGAAAAAAGTTAAAGAAACCGGATTAATATTACTCCTCACCCACACTTATGCAGGTTATCCTATGGTTAAACAAGCCAGACAGATGGTAAAAGATAACGTTCTTGGCAAGGTGCGTAAGGTCTGGGTAGAATATCCACAGGGATGGCTTAGCCGTTTGTCTGAACGGGAAGGAAATGCTCAGGCTGCCTGGAGAACAGATCCTAAAAAATCCGGAAAAAGCGGAAGTATGGGCGATATCGGAACTCATGCTGCCCACCTTGCTGAATATATCTCGGGGCTTAAGATCGCAAAGGTATGTGCCGATCTGAACATTGTTGTTGATGGACGGCAGCTTGATGATGACGGCAGTGTACTTCTCAAATTTGATTCCGGAGCCAGCGGTGTACTGATGGCTTCGCAGGTCGCTGCCGGCGAAGAGAATGCCCTCAAAATCCGTATTTATTGCGAAAAGGGGGGATTAGAATGGGCGCAGCATGAACCTAATACCTTACTCGTGAAATGGCTCGACAGACCGACAGAAATATTACGTGCAGGAGCGGGGTATACCGACAGGTTATCATCGTATGCAACTCATAATTGCCGGACTCCCGGAGGACATCCGGAAGGCTACCTTGAAGCATTCGGAAACCTTTACAGAAATTTCGCTTTAGCACTTTCAGCGCGAATCGATGGTACACAAGCTTCTGCTGAAATACTGGATTTCCCTTCGGTGGAAGAAGGTATAAGAGGAATGGCATTCATCGACAATGTAGTTCGAAGTAATGAGAGCTCTGAAAAATGGACTGATTATACAGTATAATCCTTAGAATATGACAACAATAAAAGGACCTGGTGTATTTCTTGCCCAGTTTATTAGTGATGAGGCACCTTTCAATAGCCTTGAATCTATTTGCAAATGGGCAAAAAGCCTGGGGTTCGTGGGTGTTCAAATCCCGACGCTCGATCCCCGGTTTATTGACCTTCAAAAAGCAGCGGAAAGTAAAACTTATGCCGATGAGATCAAGGGAATTGTGAATTCTTGCGGCCTTGAGATCACAGAATTATCCACGCATCTTCAGGGTCAGCTGGTAGCAGTTAATCCGGCTTTTGATCAGCCGTTTGACGCTTTCGCGCCAGCTCATTTCCAAAACAATCCTAAAGCCCGCCAGGAATGGGCTGTTCAGCAAATGAAATACGCTGCAACGGCTTCCAAAAACCTGGGTTTGAATGCGCACGCCACGTTCAGCGGATCATTATTATGGCACATGTGGCATCCCTGGCCTCAGCGGGCTGACGGGTTAGTTGATATGGCTTTTACCGAACTTGCTAAACGATGGACACCAATACTGAATCATTTTGATCAGGAAGGTGTTGATGTTTGTTATGAGATCCACCCGGGAGAAGACTTGTTTGATGGTATAACTTATGAGATGTTTCTCGATAAGGTAAACGACCATCCACGCGCCTGCCTTTTATACGACCCTTCCCACTTTGTCTTACAGCAACTCGATTACATCCAATACATTGATCATTATCACGAACGTATAAAGGCATTTCACGTAAAAGATGCTGAGTTCAACTCTACAGGCAAACAGGGAACTTTTGGCGGTTACCAAAGTTGGGCTAACCGCGCAGGACGTTATCGCTCGCCCGGCGACGGACAAGTTGACTTTAAGAAAATCTTTAGTAAGCTGACCCAATATGATTATAAAGGCTGGGCTGTAATGGAATGGGAATGCTGTATCAAGCATCCTGAAGATGGAGCGAAAGAGGGTGCTGTTTTTATTAAGGACAATATAATTAGGGTTACTGACAAGGCTTTTGACGATTTTGCGGCCGGAGCAAGCAACGATGACATCAACCGCCAGATTTTAGGAATATAAATTTAAAACACTACATTCACGATCCTGTTGAAAATAGACACATAAACATTATTGCGATGAAACCGTCATGATTTCGCCGAAGCCCGCAGGGTTATGATTATTAGATCGTGATCGCTTCATTACAATGAAAACAAATATTAAACAGATGAAAAAAATAATCTTTATTCTGGGAATATGCGGCATTGTTGCTGCCTGTACTAACAGTGAAAAGTCCGGCTCAACAGACACGACATCAGCCGGCGCCAATCAGTCGGCAACAGCTCAGCAATCTAACGCAGATACAAATGCGAACAATATCGGAACAGATTCGCCAGCAAGTTCTGGGGGCAGCGGCGAACAGCTGATAACCAAAAGTGATTGTCTTACCTGTCATAAAGTTGATGTAAAACTGCTTGGTCCTGCTTATCAGGAAGTGGCTGCTAAATATCCGGCAACGGATGAAAATATTGAGATGCTTGCTGGTAAGATCATTAAAGGCGGAGCTGGAAACTGGGGAGATATACCAATGGCCCCGCATCCTTCAATAACCGAAGGAGATGCGAAAGAGATGGTTAAATACATATTGTCCTTAAAAAAATAAATATGAAATCAATAAATCTGATGATTCTCGGCGCAGCCCTTTTAGCAGGATGCGGTTCTTCAAAAGAAGGAATGACTAGTTCAAATGGAAAAGGTTGGCAGAAGCTGTTCGATGGTAAGACCACGACCGGATGGCATACGTACAACAAACCGGCCGCTGGCTCGGATTGGAAAGTTGTTGATGGTGCACTATTTTTGGATGCAACTAACAAAACAGCTGGCCAGGGCGGCGATCTTGTTACCAACGAGGAGTTTACCAACTACCACCTGAAGCTGGAGTGGAAGATCTCCAAAAATGGAAACAGCGGGATCATTTTTAACGTTAACGAAGATCCTAAATACGGAGCTACGTACACTACCGGCCCTGAAATGCAGGTCATCGATAATGATGGACATGCTGACGGCAAGATCACAAAACATCGCGCGGGCGATCTTTATGACCTCGTACAAAGCCGCAAAGAAAACGTTAAACCGGTTGGTGAGTGGAATACAGCCGAAATTATTTTAAACAACGGTAATCTCGAACTAATTCAAAATGGAGAATCCGTTGTAAAAACTACCATGTGGGATGATAACTGGAAGCAACTGGTTGCAGGCAGCAAATTCAAAACCTGGCCGGCTTTCGCAATGTATAAAACTGGAAAGATAGCCCTGCAAGACCATGGGGACGCGGTTTGGTACAGGAATATTTCTATTAAGAGACTTTAGGTTTATCTACTAAAATCCACTTAGTCATGAACAGTTAACTGAAAGCTGAAAACTGAAAGTTGAAGCACAGTTACCTGTTCATGGAGGATTTAGTGGTTTTCACTGTACTTACTAACATCCGAATTATTTCTTTGCAATCAGGAATTATAGCTAAAAACTCATCAGTGGTCAAATACTGAGAATCTTTAAGCAAAAACAACCAGTACTTAGTTTCATTTGCTTCTTTAAGCGCTATGTTCATTTTGTTCAGGAAATCTGCTTTTGATTGCGCGTGTTCTGCTTCATAACTCAAAGCTCCTGGCGCAGTTCCGCTTTTCAATAATTGTTTGGAGATCACAAACTCCTTTCTACTCTCACACAAGAATTTATATAGTTTTACGATCCTAAGGGCAAACGCGTACGTCTTAATCTGTATCAGACTTTCTCTCATTGTTGTCAAAATTGAATGCAACATACTAAAGAAATGTCCCGGCAGAAAAAAACCTATTTCCGGATGCAGCTTACTGATTTAACGGTATTAAACGCTCAGCTTCATCTTTCAGTTTTGAACTTTCAGCTGTTTATTGCGATTTCCCTCTCGCCAGCACCGGTATAATTGAAGCCACCTTGTCGTTGCGGATCCCATAAATAACATCATAAAGATTTACAATCGGATCGCAATGTGGAGCAATGATCTCTAATTTATCCCCTACCTTATAAGATTTATTAGATTTCTCGAATGTTATTGTTCCATATTCATCAGAACCAGCATTGTAGTTAAAGTCTGGCTCGCCGAGAACAAGAGGATTGGGTTTATTAAGGGTAAACGCTTTGGAGCCCGAATCTGTAGTCAACCTGCCGGGATGGTAATTGTTAACGATTGTTGACATAACAGTAAGGGAGGTTTCAAAATCATCGAAAACCTTCTCATTTTTCTCACCGCCAATTTCCATATACTGACGATCCATAAAAACATAACTACCTACCTGAACATCGGTAAAACCAGGCACTACACTCATGATGTCATAAGTTCCAGTTCCGCCGCCGCTGAAAATTTCCATATTGAGGCCCGCAGCTTTCATCAGCTCAAATGTCTTAACCACAGGTTCGTAAGCTTTAAGTGCTTGCTCCTGGCGCTTCTTAAAGCCAATAACGTGCTGTACCCCTCCATCATAGGCAAGAATTCCGCAGAACTTGAGGTTAGGCATCTTATCGATCATTTGCGCCAAAGCCAAAGCTGGCTGTCCTGGTGCTACGCCCGATCTTCTTATTACATCTATATCAAGTACAACCTCCGCCCTTATACCAGCAGCTTTTGCGGCATCCTGAAGGTCCTGAATGTTTTGAGGATTATCTGCCGCCTGTATGAAACCCTTATGTTTTTTCCTCAAAGCCATTGCTTTCACAATTTTTGGCGCGGAAACATTAACGGTGGTTAACAAAACACTTTTAATACCATTCTCCAGCATTACTTCGGCTTCACCCAGCTTAGCAGCACAAACTCCAACTGCCCCTGCAGCGATCTGCATTTTCGCAATAGCTGGCGACTTATGCGTTTTAACATGCGGACGAACACCAACTCCTGTTCCCTGCAGACGTGTATGCACAGCCTTGATATTCCGGTCCATTTTGTCCAGATCAACTATTAAAGCAGGTGTATCAAGGTCCCACTTGGACTTGCCGATTGAATCTTTGTCCAAAATCATATCCAGACTTTTAGCTTGTAAAGATGGAGTTAGTAATGTGCCCGCCCCGGCAAGGGCGCTCGCTTGGAGGAAATTACGGCGGCTGAATGTTGACATATTGTGAGTTTAGGTTATGATAAATCTAATATTTATTCTTCACATAATATGCTACGAGAGTTTACAAGAATTTAAAACAGTCCTGTATGGCCGAAAAATCATCATAGCTTACGCTAAGTTGTGATTTTAATTAGCAGTTATGGCCGTGTTGTCTACCCAGCGATCTTCAACTGTGCCGTTAATGATGAACTTACAAACGCCCCACACGCAGGGTTGAATCTATTCTGAAATGATTAAGAAGTAATTTTTCTTGCCTTTTTGAGCGACCAGGAATCTATCGTTAATCAGATCAGAAGTCGAAAACAAATGTGCAGGGTCATCGATCTTCTGCTTATTTACAGAAACGCCGCCACCTGTTATCATTTTTCGTGCTTCGCCTTTCGATGGAAAAACTGAGGTCTTTTCTGCGAGTAAATCTGTAACGGTTATTCCTTCGGAAAGTTCGGTTTTCGATACCGTAAATTGAGGAAGTCCTTCAAAAACTTCAAGAACCTGCTCACTATTCATTCCCGTAAGAAACTCAAGCGACCCTCCGCCGAACAGGAATTCAGATGTTTTAAGGGCTGTTTGCAGAGCTTCTTCCGAATGGCTCCGGATGGTTATCTCTTCTGCCAGGGCTTTCTGAAGATTCCTTAAATGAGGTGCCTGGTCATGCTCTGCTTCCAGCGATTCGATCTCTTCCTTAGACTTCAGGGTAAATATGCGGATCCAGCTTTTCGCGTCAGCATCTGTAGTATTTAACCAGAACTGGTAGAATTTATATGGAGATGTCTTTGCAGGATCAAGCCAAACCGCTCCGCTCTCAGTTTTGCCAAATTTGGTCCCGTCAGCCTTTTTAATCAGTTGGGTTGTAATCGCGTAAGCTGTACCAGCAGCCTTCCGGCGGATCATTTCCGTACCAGTTACAATGTTTCCCCACTGATCAGATCCGCCCATCTGTACAAGGCAATTTTTCTCTTTCCACAGGTAGTAGAAATCGTAGCCCTGAACCAGCTGGTAGCTGAACTCGGTAAATGACATTCCGGTTTCGCCCTCAAGGCGTTTTTTCACCGAATCCTTTGCCATCATATAATTGACCGTGAGATGTTTACCCACATCGCGGATAAAATCTAAAAAGGTAAAGTTTTTAAACCAATCGTAATTGTTTACCATTTCAGCGCTCTTTGCGCCGCAATCAAAATCTAAGAATTTTTTGAGCTGGGCTTCCAGACATCTCACATTATGATTCAGAATGTCTTCAGACAGAAGATTTCGCTCCGCAGATTTCCCAGACGGATCACCAACCATTCCTGTCGCTCCTCCAACCAAAGCGACTGGTTTGTGTCCTGCGCGCTGGAAGTGAATAAGAGTCATGATTTGTGTGAGATGACCGACATGGAGGGAATCAGCGGTAGGGTCGAAGCCTATATATCCTGAGGTAAGCCCTTTGTTAAGTTCTTCTTCAGTCCCGGGCATTATATCGTGCAGCATTCCCCGCCAGCGTAACTCTTCTACAAAATTCATGTGTTATTCTCTCGTTTTGCCTGCAAATATAACAGATTTGCCAAAACCCCTGCATGGCAAAAATTTCGTATTTTTATTCAACGAACTTATATCGTCGGCTCCCGTATTAGTTTAACAACCCTCTTTCATACATATGAATTTCTTGTCCCATTTTTATTTCGACAGGCATAACAACGACCCAAACGTAGTGTTGGGTACGGTTTTACCTGACCTTGTAAAAAATGCCAGGAAAGACTGGAATTTACATCCCGAAAAGAAAGAAGCGCTGTTTAACGGAAAGTACGAAAGTTCTATACTAGCGGGTTGGAAGCGGCATTTGGCTGTAGATCGTCACTTTCATAATTCAGGGTTTTTCATAAAACACACGAATGCCATCCGAACGGCAATAGCGCCTGCCCTTGTTCATTCACAGGTTAGGCCATCTTTCCTCGCCCACATCGCTCTGGAACTAATGCTCGACAGCATCCTGTTAACAGAAAATATTATTAATGCGGATGAACTCTACGCCCGCCTGCGTCAATCCGACCGCGACGCTCTTAGTCATTTTCTCGAACTCAATGCGATGGATGACATCGGTCACTTCTTTAAGTTTTTTGATAAGTTTCTCGAAGTGAGCTATCTCCACAGCTATCGTGAGACGCATAACATTATGTATGCTTTAAACCGAATCTGCATGCGTATCTGGCCAGAATCTATGAATGATACTCAACTTCTTCAAGTTAGCGCGATACTTTTGGGATATTATGAAGAATTACAAAAATGTTATATGGAGATTTTTGATGAAATAGAGACTGTAGTTGAAATTGACAGTTGACAATGTCTAAACGCTCTGTGAAAACGAATTTGTATTTTTATACGCCAAACGTATAATTTTCCACTGTCAATTGTCAATTATTAGAAATGTCCTCTTCCCAGATTAAAGAACGTATAGACACACTTGTTAAAGAGCTTAATAGTCATAATTACAATTATTATGTACTTGCTCAACCCACTATTACGGATTTTGACTTCGATAAAAAGCTGGAGGAACTTTCGAACCTGGAAAAGCAATATCCTGAGCTTCAGGACGCCGATTCACCAACTCAGAAAGTTGGCGGCGATATCACGAAACAGTTTGAAACTGTAAAGCATAAATGGCCTATGCTTTCCCTGGGAAATACTTATAATGAACAGGATCTTAAGGAATTCGACGATCGGGTTCGCAAGGCAATAGGTGATAACTTCGACTATGTTTGTGAACTTAAATTTGATGGTTTATCATTAAGTCTCACCTATGAAAACGGAAAATTACTTAGAGCGGTGACGCGGGGTGATGGTACCAAAGGGGACGATGTTACAACGAACGCAAAGACGATACAAACTATACCCAAAAATCTTAAAGGCAGCGAATATCCTGAGATGTTTGAGATTAGAGGTGAAGTTTTTATGCATAAGCCAGCATTTGATCGCCTCAACACTGAGAGGTTGGAAAACAATGAAGTTCCCTATGCAAATCCCCGAAACTTCGCTTCCGGAACATTGAAGATGCAGGATTCGAGCGAAGTGGCAAAGCGTCCGCTCGATTGCTTTCTCTACTTTTTATACACTGACAAACGTCTTTACAATACTCATTGGGAAAGCTTACAAGCCGTCAAAACATGGGGATTTCATGTCTGCGAGCATACAAAGCTTTGCAAAAATATAGGTGAGGTTCTTGATTTCGTTCACCTCTGGGAAGAAAAACGATTCGGCTTAAGTTATGATATCGATGGAATTGTAATAAAGGTTAATAATTACAGCCAGCAACAGGAATTGGGATTCACAGCCAAATCTCCGCGCTGGGCTATTTCTTATAAGTACAAGGCTCAGGAAGTCGAAACGATTTTGGACAAAGTTACCTATCAGGTAGGCCGTACGGGCGCAGTTACTCCCGTAGCTAATCTAAAGCCAGTGCTGCTGGCCGGCACAACCGTTAAACGGGCAACTCTTCATAACGCGAATGAAATTGGCCGTCTCGATCTCCATGAAGGCGATACCGTCCTGGTGGAAAAAGGTGGCGAAATTATACCCAAAATTATATCTGTTAATACAATAAAACGCAGAACTGGTGCGGCGCCAATAGTTTACCCGGAAGTTTGCCCGGAGTGCGGAAGTAATCTAATCCGAAAAGATGGCGAGGCAGTTCACTATTGCCCCAATGATGAAGCTTGTCCACCTCAGATAGTCGGTAAAATGCAGCATTTTATCAGCCGGAAGGCAATGAATATCGAGGGTCTGGGGCAGGAAACCATAGAAAACTTTTATCGTCACGGCCTGGTAGAACACATTAGTGATCTATATACACTTTATGAAAAAGAAGAGCAACTAAAACAACTTGATCGGTTTGGTGAAAAGTCGATAACAAATATGCTGGAAGGCATTGAAAAGTCAAAACAAATGCCTTTCGAGAAGGTGATGTTTGGACTTGGCATTCGCTACGTGGGGGAAACTGTTGCAAAAAAGCTAGCCGCTCATTTTAAGAATATAGACAGCTTAATGAACGCCAGCTTATCCGAACTAACATCTGCGGAAGAAATAGGTGAAAGAATAGCTGAAAGTATTATCGAGTACTTTAAAGAACCCCGCCATCAGCAACAAATTGAAGAATTACGAAGACATGGGTTACAATTTGAAACTTCCGAAACAGTGGTTGAGCTTCAAAGCACCAAATTTGAAGGAATGTCTTTTATAATTTCCGGCGTTTTTGAAACGTATAGCCGCGATGAGTTGAAGGATATTATAGAAGCAAACGGCGGGAAAATTCTAAGCAGCATTTCGGTCAAGTTAAACTACCTCGTAGCAGGAGATAATATGGGGCCTTCTAAACTTGAAAAGGCTGTAAAACTTAAAATACCGATGATATCAGATGCTGAATTATTGGAAATGTTAAAATAATCGACAAAAAACAAGCTATAATTCAGTAATCGTTTTAGAATTGAGGCTTATCTATTAAATTCGCAGAATAAAAGTCGAATAAAAGATACCAGAATGAATAAATTTCACGGAACTGGAGTAGCGATGATTACTCCATTTAAGGCAGATGGTTCAATTGATCATTCCGGACTAAAGAACATTATTGATTATATAATTTCTGGTGGGGTTGAGTACATTGTATCGCTCGGCACTACTGGCGAATCAGCGACACTTAGCAGCGATGAAAAGCAGGAAGTCTGGGAAGCAACTGCAGAGCACAACGCGGGGAGGGTGCCCCTAATAGCAGGCATTGGCGGTAACAACACAGCGGAAGTTGTGCGGGATCTGAAGAAATTTGACAGTAAAGATTATCAGGGGGTATTATCAGTATCACCTTATTATAGCAAACCTACCCAGGAAGGTATTTATCAGCATTATAAAGCGATATCAGAAGCGTCAGACCTTCCAGTATTATTATATAATGTGCCAGGCCGTACCAGCATGAATATCTCTGCTGACACTACACTTCGGCTGGCTCATGACTTTAAAAATATTTTCGGTACTAAAGAGGCTTCCGGGAGTTTTGATCAATTCAACATCATCATTCGTGATAAGCCGGCAGATTTTCTCGTTATATCAGGAGATGACGCGATTGCATTGCCATTGATATCTGCAGGAGCTGTGGGTGTTATATCCGTTGTGGGTAATGCATTACCCGGGATATTATCGACTATGGTTAGAATGTGTTTAGATGGAAAATTTATTGAAGCTCAGCCACTCCATTATAGCCTCATTGAAATAATCAGCCTTTGCTTCACAGAAGGAAACCCAGGCGGAGTTAAAGCTGCCCTTAAGCTATTGGATATCTGCAACGATACACTACGTCTGCCGCTGGTTAATGTCAGTGCTGAAACCGTCTCGCAGATACAAAAAGAGCTCCAGCAACTACACCTTATATAACAAAAAAGCCCGCCTCAGGATTCTGGGACGGGCTTTCAATTTCTTCTGCAAACTATTTCTTAGCTTTTGCCGCTTCGGTGTTTTTAGTGTTCTGAACTTCAAGACGAATGGCTTGAGCAAGGTTCTTAAGATCCTGCATACCTTTTCTTACGCGAGTTCCTGCTGCGCTGTTTGCCTTGTTGTAGAATTTGTCAGCATCTGCTTCCAGTGATT
>JAZKIH010000043.1:0-76992 GCA_040384965.1 Bacteroidota bacterium
TTCGTTCGTCGGCGTGGCTTCGTGTCCTCCCGGACCCTCCCCTCAAGCGTGTGCCATACACATACGCTTGTCGGTCTGTCGACCGAACGGATAAAATATGAAGCAGTTCATATTTTATATCCACGCCTCCACTATACTTCGATATTATTGGAATAATTCATCATACTCTATCCGCGTTTATTTTCCAAGATTGGCGTTGCCTTTATAAAAAAGCCACCAGAAGCTTCACGCAATACGAATAGAGACGATCGAATACGGTGACGCTTTGCCGGGGATCGAAAAGAGTCGCCTTGCTTTGCCAGTCGGCAGCGATTTTCTTCACATCGCCGATCATGCTCGGGTCGTCGAAAAACAATCCCGCTTCGACATTATAATCGAACGACAAGGCGTCGATATTCTGCGATCCGACAAGGGCCAATGTGTCATCGACAAGGAGAAGCTTTGAATGATTCATCTCCGGCATCATATAGAAATCAATGCCGCGCCTTCCGAAAAGCCTCATATAGGTATAATTCGCCCGTGTGATGAAGCCTATGTCTGTTTTTTGGGGAACGAAAATCCGTATTTTTATTCCCCTTTCTTTCGTCTCCATAAGGAGCTTACGTAGCCATCGATGAGGAAGAAAATAAGGAGTGCTTATGAGGATTTCCTTCCGCGCCTGAAGGATCGCTTCCTTATAAGAATTCTTCAAGCGGGACAGGTGCACCGATGGAAGATGTTCCAAGAACCATATCCGCGTGCGTCCCAAGATCGCCTTTTTATGATAATGAACAAGATGGGCATCTGTGCCGCCGCAGGCGCGATAGACCTTGGAGAAGGTACGAACAAGAGAATAAACGATAGGTCCTTCGACGCGAACAAGGAGATCGGCCCACAGGCGCGCGCTTTTATGGATATTGACTCCTCCGACGAAACCGACTTTCTCATCGACAATGACGATCTTGCGATGAAGCCTGCGAAAGAGCCTGTTAAAAAACAGGAGTTCAACGCCCGACTCGCGCAGCGAATCGGCAGATCGAGCAGACAACTCCTTGCTTCCAAACGCGTCCAAGACCATTTTCACCGACAGTCCTGATCGCGCTTTTTCTTCCAAAAGAGAAATCAGTTCTTTTCCTTCCTCGGCATCGTCGACGAAAATATACATCTCGATATAGATCGACGAATGCGCGGATTCTATCGCTGAAAGGAAGCCCTTCCATGCCGACTTCGAATGTGTATAAAATAAATATTTCATAGGAGCACGATATCGCTCGCAGGCTTAAAAGCCGTGCGTGCGAATGTCCTATCGGGCGACGAATGAGACAGAGAGCTCCGTTGTTTTATCAACATTGGCAAGGAACGGAAAATCAGGTATTGTCATGCCGTAATCCGCATACGCGACTGTCGTTTGAGCATTGCCTGTAAGCGATCCGTCAGCAGCAAGAGCGCTTTTCGCGTCAAATATCACTTTCTTGGTAATCCCCCGGATGGTCAGGTCTCCTGTGATCGTATAGCTGAACTCCTTGCCTGTCTCGATCATGTTCGGAAGGCCGGCAACGCTCGTTGTCTTGAATGTCACGTATTCATTGCCTTTTTCTTCAGATTTCAGAATCAATCGTCCGATCGCTCCGTCGCGGTTCGCGTTGTCGGTCTTGAATGTCCGCGCATCGACTTTTACCTCTCCGATAGTCATTGATGACGGAGCTTCTGCACGAATGGCGATATCCCCCGCGATTTGATTGGTTGTTCCGACTACGACCGTCGGCTTGCCATTGAGATCCTCAGTGAGCTTAAATTCGGCCTTGGATTGAAGACTGACGACGCGGAGGACCTTCTGGCCTGCCATCGACTGTTCCTCCGTAGATGAAAGATGCTCCACTTCTCCTTCAATATCTGTCGTCGGAGCGGCGATCGGCCGTGTCACGTACGCATAGACGCCGTAGCCGGCAAGAATGATAAGGAGGATAATAATGAGTGTTTTGATTTTCATAATATTATTGGCTGATTTCTAATTTTTCAATTATAGCATACATGCGCAAGATCTAGTCTCTTCGGTCAGTGATACCGGATACGGCCAAGGAGTCAGTCGATAAACGCTTGATGGCTGTTTTGCAAGATGCGTTTACATCATCTCATGATAGAGGAAATCCGATTTGTATACTTTCTAAGTATTTTCTATAATACTGTTACATGCTTACAAAAAAACAGGCGCAGGTCTTAGATTTTATAAAAGCTTATATGGCAAGGCATAGCTATGCCCCTTCCCTTGAAGAGATCAGGCAGAAATTCAAGCTTGCCTCTGTTTCTACGGCTCATTATCATATTGGCAAGTTGCAAGATGCCGGTTTTTTGAATAAAGAACGCAATCAACCGCGAGCTGTTTCAACAGTAGGAGCACGACAAATGATAGAAGTCCCTATTGTGGGCGCGATCGCGGCAGGTCAGCCCATTGAAGCAATACAAGTGCCAAACGAAACTATTACCATCGCGAAGGATGAAATTGGGAAACAGGGAAAGCATTATGCTCTTCGCATTCAGGGAAGCAGCATGATCGATGAAGGCATTTTCGATGGCGATATCGCTGTGATTCGCAAACAAGATGTTGCGGAAAACGGTCAAACTGTCGTAGCAGTCATTGATAATAACGAAGCGACGCTCAAAAAGCTGTACCATGAGCATGGAAAGTTCCGGCTTCAGTCGGCAAATCCAACACTCCTTCCCCTCTATCACGATGACGTGGAAGTAAGGGGTGTTGTTGTAAAGATTATTCGCAACCTTGAATTACAATTGGATCAAGGACGCTCCAAGGACGAGAAGTATGTCCGCAAAATGGATTATTCTTGGGACTACAGGGGCGAAAAGACAAAATCGTACACGCACGGGATACATACATACCCCGCGATGTTCATCCCTCAAGTTGCGCGAAGGCTATTAGAAACCTATAGCGCAAAAGGCGACACTGTATGTGATATTTTTTGCGGCTCCGGTACGGCTTTAGTCGAAAGCAGGCTGATAGGGAGAAACGCCTACGGCATCGATCTTAATCCTTTGGCTATTTTTCTTGCGCAAGCGAAAACAACGCCTATTAATCCTCAAAAACTGACCAAAGAGTACGCTCTGCTTCTTGCGCGGATAGAAAAAATAAAAGAGAGCGAGATACAGAGGCCTGATTTTAAGAATATTGATTTCTGGTTTAAGGAAAAAGTCATCATAAAGCTTGCAAGGATCAAAAAGGCTATTCGAGAAATAAAAGAGAGAGCCGTTCAGAACTTTCTGATGGCTGCTTTTAGCGAGACGGTTCGCTACTCCTCAAACACGAAGACCGGCGAATTCAAATTAGTGCGCACCAAGGGAGAAAAACTGGAAAAACACGATCCCGATGTGCTCGGTATATTTCGAAAGAATGCAGAGAAAAATATCGCCGGGATGAGTGACTTCTACAAGGCTGCCGACAAGGATTCGTGGACAAAAATCATCTATGGCGATTCATCAAAGGATAACGGGATAAAGCCGCATTCTATCGATTGCATCATTACATCGCCCCCCTATGGGGACAGCCGTACGACAGTAGCCTATGGGCAGTTTTCAAGGCTCTCCGCTCAATGGATTGACATGTTTGATGATCCGGATGATGCGTCTGGCGTCGACAACGATCTTCTGGGGGGCAGGGCGAGCAAGGATCTGATCCATGCGCTTTCGTCAGATTACCTCAAAGAATCATTGGGGAAAATTGCCACGCAAGACGAGGCGCGGGCGCGGGATGTATTGAGTTTCAATAAGGGCTTATATGAATGCTTGCAACAGGCGCACAGGATGCTTAAGCCGAAAAAATATTTCTGCCTTGTTGTCGGGAACAGACTAGTCAAGCAAGTGCGAATCCCCACCGACTTCATTATCGCTGAATTGGCGGAAAAAATAGGATTTACGTGCGAAGATATCATCGTTCGGAATATCCCCGGAAAAAGAATGCCGATTAAAAATTCCCCCACGAATATCGTGGGTGCATTAGAGGAGACGATGAACAAAGAAAGTATCGTTATCTTGAGGAAAAATTAAATCAGTTCGACTTTTGTATCAAAGCACTTATAGAGCTGCTTTATTTTGACTCTGAATCCCGTACCGTGATTTCGGACTGAGCCGTTCGGACGATAAAACATTCTGAAATCTATAACGATGGCATCTTTCTTTACCAGGCTTTTGAAGCGTTCGAAGTCGAACCCCTCCAAAAAGAAAGCTTGGTTGAAATGGAAATTCTCAAAGCCTCTTATCTCTTTGGAATCTGCAAGCACATATACCAAGGCGGGTAATTTTGCCTCGAATTTCCTTTGAAGATCCTCCATATTCCAGTATATATTCAATCTTCTGCCTATGCCGACAACGCGGACTTTATCTCTCTCAACTTTAAGCTTTAATCCTTGGCTGTTGTATCGCTTGCACGAAAGAGTGCTATGCAGTTCTTTCAAGCGGCCATTATCTCTTTTTGAGTAGCCAAAACCGTCCAGAAGCATCCGATTTCGACCTCCGCCCTTTGGCTGAGGCTCAAGCGTAAAAAGTGTCAGCATGGATGTCGCGCTTCTCCTGTAAGATTTCAGTTCTGCGATCTCTCCGATATCAGGAAGCGGAATGTTGTTCTCTTTAATACCAAGAAGATCCTCGAGAGTCTTTCCAATGTCTGGGTCGCCGAGGCGATGCGTCTTTATAAATCCAAGAGCCTTGATTGCTTTTAATTTTCTTTTAAGTTCCGGTAGGGTCATAATGTGAGTAGAATGTCTTTATTTCTATTTTGATTTCAAGTCTTTGTCTGTTGAAGAAAGACGTGATCCTTGCAAGATCAGCATGATTACCTTTCACCTGTTCCATAAACGAAATCTGCACCAAAATCTTTTAGTACTTCTTTTTCTGTTTCCGTAAAGAGTTCCTGCAATTCTCTATACGCTTCTGTCAGTTTTTCTTGAGATTCAGTACCTTTCATGATATCTTCCAGAACGCGAACGCGCGCACTGTGCTTTTTAAGCACTGGCAATCCTCTAAATTCCAAACCCGTGGCGAAACCATACTCTGAATATTTATCTTTGAATTCCGACTTCTGAACATCGAAACGAGCTCCGAGGCCGCGACCGACAGGTTCATCGGATCCGCTTCCGCCATACACTTCTTTCCCAAAAACAGTAGTCGCATAATTATCGGCAGTGGTTATTGAAGGGCATTTTTCTTCTATCAATGCAAGTAATTTATTTAAATTTTCTCGAGGTCCAACATAAATAGTGGCACCAGAGTCAATCATCCCATTGAAATAGGTACCGATTTCACCCTCTATCTTAAAGTATTGACCGTATGTATTCAGCAAGCCGGCGAGCTGTTTTTCATAGCCTTTTTTAAATTGAACATGCATTTTCCATCCTCGGGAAGAAAACTTTGCATTAAGGGAAGTTTTAGGAGCTTGATAGTAAAAACGCTTTGCATACAATGGGTTGTTAAATTCACCATATTGCTTTTCCCAGTCTGAGAGAAATTCAGCGGCAGATAAATTCGGATGTATTTCCGGCAATTCTTTCTTTGGTTTATCTTCTTGTGGGTTAAATGATTGTTCCGCCTTCATATGTTTATTATAACCAAGTAAGGTATTCCAGTCTATCCATAGTTTATGGCACAGATTCAAAGTTGCCAATCTGGCGGACCATATGCGTTCAGTACCCACGCCCCCAATCCTTGTAAGGATATTCTAGAATCTTTTGGGTGTCTCGCCGAGGCAGGTGAGTCAGGATGGATTTATTTATATTCAGCATAGAGCAGTTCAGCATGAAGATTGTCTGCAAATCCAGTCACAAACCACCTCATGATTTTTTCATGAGAGAAAACAAAAAATGGCCGGAGAATAGGCGCAAAGATGTTCATCCATACTCGTACAGTAACTACTTGCCATACTATACATACTTTGGTTCCATTTTTTACTTTATTTACTATGAATTTCCCGTTCCCAACCAGATCTCCTTTGGCAGTAAATTCGCACAATTCGTTTTCCACAAGATTATAGATATTAAATACAAGAGATAGCCTGTGAAAAAGATACTTAACTGTCATTGAGGCGACAGGAGAAGAAACGGATCTATCAACTGAGATATTGCTGACACCCTTCCACCATATTCCGTACCCTTCAAATTCACTGAGAGCTGACCAAACTGTTTCGACTGGTGCTTTAACAACGAAAATAGTAGAGAAAGAATAATTTCGAGTTTTGATCATAAACAATATTTAAATCTCTGCAATTGATTTTTCTCCTAAGCTTTGAGAAAACCGTAATAGATATCCGTCTGGATCTAGTACAAGTATTTCTCTACAAACATGTAGCGTATTTATAGATACTTACTGCGGGCCATGAGCGTTCAGTACCCATGCTCTTAACCCTAGTAAGGGTATTCTAGCACCTTTGGGAGTGTCTCGCTGAGGGATGTGAGTCACCTGACTACATTCGATGTATCGCATTAAAACGCTGTATATCCTCTTCGGTCGGCTCTAGTAATTTTGAAGTATAGAGCGAAGTATACCCATTGATAGGACGTACCGGTGTCTCTTTCCCTTGCACTCTTTGATCAACAGCTCTTTCCTTTCCACAAAAGATAAGATTTTGCATAACATCCCTAACATCTCCAATACTTGCTCCGTCCATTTCGAAACCAATCGATATATTCAAAGAAGAGGGCAATGCATTACATAGATTTTCAGCATATTTATAATATTTTAAATCAGACACCTTAAAGTTTCGAACTTTGTCTCGAAAATCTTCATTACTAGAACATGGTATGTTCTCTGAAATAAGTGGTTCAAAGTTAATTCGCTCATCGTCATAGCAAACCCAAATTTTTTCACCCTTAGCTAAACTGTCAGTAATTTTCAAGAGTAGTGAGATTTCTTTCTTTTTAAGTTCTTTTAATTCCTGATTTGTCTCAGGATTAAATTCTTTAAAAGTAAACTCCTTATTAACAGGGAAAGGTGGAGTAGATATATTTTTCAGAAGGGAGACTGGATTCTTAAGCGAATCTCCATATTTCCAAACTATCTCTTCATGATTAAAGCCTCGCCCAGCATTATCTCTACCTGCACCGAGAATTTTCTCGTTCAACATAGTTAATATTTTCCCCTCGCCGAGATCTATCTTATTTACAGACCATGATTTAAGAGAATGAAAGCTTGTATTAATACGGCTCATCCTAAGTACTGAACTTTCCAGGTTCATAATATTCTTATCATGCTCTCTATTTTCTGGAGAATATGGGTATTTATTTTGAAGCGTAGTAGGAGAAAACGACCAATTTATTTCGTCTGCTTTTGTATAAAACCCTGATTGCCAGGATGAACAATATGTCTCAAGAAGAGCTGATAATTCTTTTGTTTCTTTTTGTTCTTGAGCTAATTGATTAGCTTTTTCTCGAACTAACCTTTCACTAGCTAATCTTTTGGCTTCTTCCTGTTTCTTTTTATTATTAAAAGGGTTCCATTCCATAGGTCTATTCTAGCTTAAAAAGACCCTTTTAGGTACTCGGGTCATACCGATACTATTTTTCTACTGCGGGGTGAGTTCAGTACCCACGCTCTCAACCTTTGTAAGGGTATTTTAGCACTTTTTCAGAAACTTAATCGACGCATCTCGTGGGCTTCAAAAAACGACACGGGTTTAGATACTTGAATCAGTCTGAACTTCATAAGAAGCGAAGCGTTTTATTTTGTATTCGATGTATCTTGCATAAAACAGCTTCAAGCATACAGATAATATTCGTACCTTAAATATATTACCAGTAATAAATTTGTGGATGAAACCTTGGAATCTGTAAATTTTCTCGATGCGCCGAGAACGAGTACGGGAAAAATTTTCAAGTTTTGATTCAATCATATTGAGCGAATCTGACTCATTCAGCAATCGGGATATTGCTATTGAATCTTCTACCGCGAGCGAAGTGCCGAACCCAAGCGTAGGCGGTCTGCCATGGGCAGCATCCCCGATCAACACAATCCTTTTACTATGGTATTGCGGAAGATATACATTCTTCAGATTAAACACATGACTTGTTTCATGGTCGAGGGACGTTTCCTGTCCAGCGGGTTGTTTGATGACACTGAACATCTTTCGCTCAAAAACTTGTTGATTCAGAGACGACGTACCGTCTTTGAAATAGTACCCGAGTAGATTCCGAGTATACGGCGGATGAATAACTCCGATATGGTGCTGCGTGAAGAATAGTGCGCCACCGTCTTGTAAATCGGTTTCTTTATCAAACCATGCATACCGAAGGTTTTGCCCAAGAGGAATGATACGTTCTTGAGTCGGAAAAATCAAGGAGCGAGTGGTCGAATTGATACCTTCGGCAACTAGGACGAAATCATATGTTTTACTTTTTCCACCATTGAATCGTACCAATACGCCTTCATTATTTTCTTGTACCGTATCAACGGTCGTTGAGAACGAGAGTTGTTCAGATTTTATTTTTGAAAGCAATGCTTTTTCGAGAATATCCATCAAGTGTTCACGTTCTATGCACCATGCATAGCCCTTGCTCGACAGCTGCTTGAGCTTTTTAAGCTTCATGCCGCCAAAGAACGTAAAACTATTCACAGGGAAATAATCTTTTCCTTCAATGAACGACTGTTCGTGCTTAGAAAGGACTCCTTTTATATGAGTGAATCCGCTTTTCCAAAGTGTGATGGAAAAACCAATATTGCGGAAGGAGTCAGCCCGTTCGATAATTTCTATATCGTATTTTTCGGCATCAAGTGAGAGAGCGCAGAGTATACCTGCCACACCTGAACCTGATATCAACACTTTCTTTTTCATGGATGGTTCGTTCATAAAAATGATTCAACTTTAATTAGTGTACAGCATGTCGTGCTATCTGCTAATGGCGGGCAGTGAGTTCAGTACCCACGCTCTCAACCTTTGTAAGGACATTCTAGCACCTTTTAGGGGGTCACGCCGAGGCAAGTGAGTCAGTCTTCTGATATACTATCTTCATATGAAAACCCTATTTCTTACATCTATGTTTAGGGATATGACTGCTTGATCTCGTTTTCTTTCAAGGTCGACATGTACTCCAGTATTTTGTAACCTCCTAGTACTTCTTTTGGATCGGCATGCATAAACCAAGGCTCTGAGTGATACCAATCCTTATTATCTTTCTGGAATTTAACCACTGGCCATTTCGTTACTGGAAATGAACACACTTTTGAGTAAGATAGTTAGATAGAAAAAGAGCGACAATTCGTCGCTCTTTTTCTATACCTTAAGCTTTGTGAGTCGCACCTAGTGCATAGGCAAATGAGTCACCAAAACTAACAGGTTCTCAATGCGTTGTTTGTTGGAACTTTTATCGGACAAGCCCTGTAAGGTCATTCTAACATTTTTTAACATTCAAAATCGATGATTCTCGAGCGGATCTATTCTTGAGTAGATGTATATAAAGTATCTACAAGTTCAGCCCTATAATCAGTCAGGTAGTGAATACTCTGGATAGTGTCTTCATATTCTCCATCCGTACGACCATCATGTTCCCAATAGTGCGCCTTTTCACGCCATGTAGCAAGAGTTTCAAAATAGAAAGCTTCCATGCCCTTTGTTAAATCTTCTTCATCAAAAGGATAAAGATCGTGATACGTTTTAATAAAAATTTTTGATTGTTGTATTTTCTCCTTTGAATAATTATGGTTGAGACAGGTGAGCATGATTGCACGAACAAGCTCATATATTCTTGGGAGTGCTCCAGCCATGTCCAAATCGAATAGGGCCGAGATAGTGAGATCATTGTTAAAAAAGATATTGCCCGGATGATAATCTCCGTGACCCAAATTACGGTCATTGAAAGAAAAATCGTCTATCTCTGAAGCGTGCTGAAGCAAAAATGCGCGTTTCAATGCAAGTCCTCGTTCAGCCAGTTCATCGTACGCTACCTTTGATTGCAGGTGTTCAATATGTTCCAGAAGTGTATCGATTTCTTTTGTCATGACTTCCGTTTTTCTTGGGATGAAATAAACTGATACGTCAGCATATTGCTCTTGAATACCATCTCTCGTCAAGAGATGTATCTTTGCCAGCATTTCAGCCATATTTTTGACTACTTCATCTGATACTTTTCCTTGCTCAAAAGTATCCCCTGACACAAAAGGATACAGTACATAACACGCATGGTCATGTAGGCAATGAAGTTTATTATCAATGGTTGATATCGGGGTAATTATCGGTATGCCATTGGCTGCAAAGAACTGCTCAAGCCTTTCCAAGGACTCAATTCTCTCCAGGACAGATTCTCTGTGTTTTTTCAAAAAGTATGTTCCCTTAGAGGTTTTGACTTTATAGTTCTCGCTTGATACGCCTGTTGGAATACGCGCAAAATCCATCAAGTTGCCTGCGCTGTATTTCTTCAGAATTTCCTCCAGTAATTCATCGTACATACCTTAACTATATCGCGGATTATGAGATTTACACTCTATGCAAAAATTATAAATATAGCATTGACGCACTTCGAGCCAGCTCTAATTGGCGGTATTCATTGTACAAAATTCGAACCTTTTTTGAAAGCAATCCCGACGAGGAAATCTGAAACAAAGCGGACGAAGTTTTGCGGAAACAATTTTCTGGGGAAAGGATTCCGCAAAACTTCGGCTGATTCCTTTTTTTGAATTTGGATGTCGCAAGCGGAGGAGGAGGGGTCTGGGGAGGAATCCTCCGCTTGCTCCTCTTTTTGTTTTGGCGAAATTCGGGCGGACTTATAAATTCAAAAAGTGTCTCGCCATACAATTATAACAAGAAAGAATGGCGAGTCCTAAATTGTATTGTGCTTGACCCACCCTCCCGTTCGCGCACATATCCCCGCCGTTTTTAGGAAATATTATAAAACGGCGGGGATTGCTCCCGATCCTAGATTAATTTTTCTAGTAAGAATATAATACAAAAATGAACGATAAGAATTGCATTTTTTGCCTTGAAAAGGCAGATACAAAAGAGCATATTCCCGCAAAACAACTTTTCAAGGGAATTTCTGGTAAAAATTTAATAACCGTTCCAAGTTGCAAAAAATGCAATAGCGGATTTCAAAAAGACGAGGATTTCTTCCGACAATTTTGGGTTTCATTTTTTATAGAACGATCAACAGAAGCAAAACGACTTATGGAAAATGAAGTTTCTCGCTCAATCAAAAGGAAACCGGCGTTGGGTTGGCAGATGTTCAAACAGATGAAACCAGTCAATCGCTTTTCCAAAACCGGAGAATATTTAGGAAAAGCGACACTCATAAATATAACTGAATTTGACCGCGCAAGAATTAATCGGGTTGTGGATAAAGTAATTCGAGGTTTATTCTTTCAAGAATTTAAACAAACTGTTCCTAAAAATTGGTCAATTACTATTCATTGGATTACTCCAAAAATGGAGCAGGAACAAAAACTTCAAGAAATGACAAAAACAATGAATTGTAGAGTGACTAAAGAAGATACCTTCGCTTATTTTTTTGATTTCATCCCTAATGATTACCAATCAATTTGGATTTTAGATTTATTCCGCATTCCTTTATTTTATGTTTTTGTTCGTGACACTATTTAAACAAGAACAGTTCTTACAACTCATGCAACTCAAATAAAAAAATATACTTATTTACCCCAAAGATTAACACCAAAAAGATACAATGAAGTAATATCAGCCAACACTCCAAGTATTGTAATTATTCCGATAGTAATTCCAATTTTCTTATAAACTTTATTAACTATAATACCTTTTCCGTCAGCTCTCATTTTATTATCAATCTGAGTAACTTTGCCTCCCTCGTTTATTATTTTTCCGCCTTTAGTAGCTTCCATTGTATTACCAATTTGTGTTAATTCTTCGGTTGCGTGATGTTCAAGTAGACCACCCTCAACATTTTGCCTTACTCCTTGCATAAATGTTTGAGTTGAATTGGTTTTAATAGAATCTCCTTTCTTAAGATTGATTTCTATGCCGTCCATATCGCTAATTGAAAAAAGTGGTTTTTCTTCGCTCATTTTAATTTTTTACCTCAACACATCACCCGGTTCATGTCCTAAAAAATATGACTGTGAAAGAATGCGCCCGTAAGATTCAAACCCTCCACTTTCAGCCCATGTTGGTATTCCAAGATAGCAGTCATCTTTAACAAGAATTGCAGCTCCTCCTGAATTTCCGTGATCAATTTTTGCTGAAGTAACATAATATTGTTGGTCAAAACTTGAAATAATTCCATCTGTTGCAGTGATTGAGCCACCTGTTCCTCCAGCAGCAGGATATCCAAGTATTACTATTTTATCTCCAATAGCACCGGGAGCTTTGCATACTCTCATTTCTCCCTTATTCGGCATAATTATATTTGGGTTAAGGTAAGCAGACGAAGAAGTTAGTATGTATTCTACATCTTGTGGTGAACCACTAAAACTACTTGTATCAAGAATATAAACTTGTTCGTTTCCAGTAAGTGTAAAACCACATGATGAGTATACATATCCGTTTAAAGTAACCACATGAGCATTTGTCAGTATGATAGGACTACCTTTCACAAATTCAGTAAAAGTACCGCTTCCAAGACTATAATTTATATTATCATTCGTACAAGCTATATGAGCTATGCGAGGACTCCATTCTTTAGTTATTTCAGCGGTACTTTTTTCTTTTGCTGTTGTCGTTGATGGTTTTGTATTTGTAGACCCATTTTGCTTAAGTGCATCTAACTCCTTTTTTAAATTATCAATTTGTTCTTGACTCGTATCAGGTTTTACTTGAGAATCATTTTGGTTTTTTGAAAATAAGAAATAACCGCCTAATCCTACTAACGCAATAAACAAAATAATTACGACAGGATTATTAAAATGATTTTGTTGCTGATTCTTTTCCATAAAATTTATTTAATAAAATAATCTAACGACTTTTTATAAAGTTTCGCAAACTTGTTTAATTCAATCACATCAATCCTTTGTTCGCCAGCTTCACATTTAGAAATGTATGATTGCGGTCTTTTAAGTTTCTTGGCAACCTCAACCTGTGTTAAACCCATTTCTTCACGAGCTTGGCGAAGACTTTTGACGAATACTCCGTATTCTTTTGTTCTAATTGATTTACCCATATTGTATCATAAGTGTATATTCACAACAAGGATATTCAAACTTAGAATAATATGATAGTATGTATTTATGGAAGTCCGCCCGAATTTCGCCAAAACAAAAAGAGGAGCAAGCGGAGGATTCCTCCCCAGACCCCTCCTCCTCCGCTTGCGACATCCAAATTCAAAAAAAGGAATCAGCCGAAGTTTTGCGGAATCCTTTCCCCAGAAAATTGTTTCCGCAAAACTTCGTCCGCTTTGTTTCAGATTTCCTCGTCGGGATTGCTTTCAAAAAAGGTTCGAATTTTGTACAATGAATACCGCCAATTTTCGAAAAGGGTTTCCGAATGCAAAATGGGGTCGGCGCGAAGCGCCGACACTAATGAATTCCCCCCGCCGAATCCAGAATCCAAAAGGGTTTTCCACGCTCCGCGTGGCTCCTCGTTTGCCAATACAAAAATATGAATAATCAAACTAGAAAATTTTTTATATACACCAGAAAATCTACCGATACCGAAGATCGGCAAGTTAGAAGCATTTCAGACCAACTGGCCGAATTAAAAGAGTTAGCGGTTAAAGAACAAATTGAGGTTGTAGATATTTTCGTGGAAAAACAAACTGCTAAAGCTCCGGGTCGGCCAGTATTTAACGAAATGCTTCTCCGTATCGAAGCAAATGAGGCAAGTGGGATTTTGGCGTGGCATCCCGATAGGTTAGCGAGAAATAGTGTTGATGGTGGAAAAATAATATATTTGCTCGATACGGGAAAAATTGCCGAGCTAAAATTTCCAACTTTCTGGTGTGATACAACGCCACAAGGTAAGTTCATGCTTTCCATTGCTTTCTCTCAATCCAAATACTATGTTGATAACTTATCGGAAAATATTAAGCGTGGACATAGAAACAAAGTGAAAGACGGTATATGGCCTCAAATGTCGCCTCTGGGCTATGTAAATGTGAAAGGTGCAGGAATTGTACCCGATGAAAATATCGCTCCGTTAATCAAGAAAACATTTGAGGCCTATGCAACTGGAAATTTCACTTTGAGACAACTGCACGATAAGTTTAACGCTCTTGGATTGAGTAGAAAGAATGGAAAGGTGCTTTCCGTTTCCAACTACCAACAAATTTTGAGAAATCCAATATTCACTGGTTTAATGAGATATAACGGTGAAATATAGGAAGGAAAGCACAAACCGATTATCACAAAGAAACTTTTTGATTCTGTTCAAGAAGTGATGAGCCGAAAATCTAAACCGCATAGCAAAGGACTAAAACCATTTTTGTATAGAGGATTTTTCCGTTGTGGAGAATGTGGCTGTTTCATTACCACCGAAACGCAGAAAGGTCATAACTATTTGCGATGTACTAAAAGGAAAAATCCTTGTACTCAAAAATATGTCCGTGAGGAGCTCATCACTTCTCAAATAAAGGAAGAAATCAAAAAAGTTTCTTTGCCACTCGATTGGACAAACTGGATGATTGCCGAAAATGAAAAAGATAGGCAATCAGAAACCCAATCGAGTGAGATTTTTTCTCAAAAAACAAAAGATGAAATTTCTCTTTTGGATTCCAAGATTGAGAAGCTGATGAACGCATATTTAGAAAACGTACTTTCATTAGACGAATATCGTGAATCCAAAAACAAGTTGGTTAGCTCAAAACAGCTTCTCAAAGAGAAATTATCAGCTTTTGAGAAAAAATCTCATAATCGGTTCGAACTTACTGAAAATTTTCTAAAAGCCAATATTCATATGGTGGAATTGGCTAACGAGAAAACAAATGAAGAATTTCTTCATTTGTTTAAAAAAGTCGGTTCGAACTTTAAAATTTTAGATCGAACCGTACTTTTTGAGCCACGCGGAGCGTGGAAAACCCTTTTGGATTCTGGATTCGGCGGGGGGAATTCATTAGTGTCGGCGCTTCGCGCCGACCCCATTTTGCATTCGGAAACCCTTTTCGAAAATTTGCGGGCAGAAAGAGTGGCTTTCCGAACTGCCCCACCGTCTCCCTGCCATACAGAAAAGTATAGCCGACTGCGAAGCAATCCTCAAATCAGTAAAGAAGAAAGGACCGCCTTAGTGTACTAGACCCCACCTTATGTACCATTACTAATCTAGCTACACTATATATATGAAAACTATAAAATACCCCAACAGGCTGAAAGAATACCGGTTAAATAAAAAATTAAGACAGAGAGATGTTGTAATACTTCTCTCAATAAGCGGCAGTGAGAGTCGATTATCGAAATGGGAGAATGGGTTTGGTAAACCGTGTGTCGACAACTTTTTGAAGCTCTGTGCGCTCTATGAGGTTAAGCCGGATGATGTATATACTGTTTCTATATAGAACGTAGTTCTGATAGACTACGGGAATGAAAAGGCAAAAGATATTAAATTGCATTCCCACAGATGAGGACACCGTAGAACTTCATTATCAACCAGGGCGCTTAATTACCGATGCTCCACGACTTGGAGCGTATAAAATTTACAGTTACGTATCACTTTTAAATTTCTTCAAATAAGATTTTGTGATGCCTTAAGGCTAATTCCTTATTTTTTTCACAGAAGTCAAAATACTCTCGGTCATTCTTAATTTCCAATACTCCTGTTGGTTCCAAGTTGTCATTTATTACAGGAATACTAAAGGGGTATTTAACAATTCCTTCTTCAAAATAATCTCTCAACGCTAGATCACAGACTGGAGAGTAGGCCCGACTTAAAAGAAGTTGTGTGTTGAAGTCAACCACCTTCCCATTTGCCGTCTTGCCTGGACTCGAAGAACAAAGCCAGTATGGAAGTAAGGGCTTTGAATATGGAGAATATTTTTTTACCATTTCTCCTCTCCATTTTAGATGATAAATTTCCTCAAGTTCCTTAAGAGAAACAAGTTTAATGTTAGTCTTCTCTACAGCTTCATAGCATCCGGACTGAAATCCATTTTTAGACACTATATAGCCGATGTTGGCACCAAGGTCATTAATAACTGTACGAAATGCGTGGATCACTTCTTGGTTAATAGGTGCGTTCCAATACTTACACTCAACTAAAATTACCAGCTTATAATCGCTTGAGTTATCTTCAGTATAAACATCAATTTCCTTTTTACCCCTAACTAGATTTACTACTTTTGATACTTCGGTTTCAAAGGCACATTCTTTAAAAATTTGACTCACGAAGTCTTGTAACTCTTTCCAGGTATCTGGTTCTCTTGAAAAAATTTTCATTCCTAAAATTTACCTTTTAACTGCTTTTTTGTTTTCTCTAATTTCACGGCTTGAGTATTCAAGTCTTTGAATAGACGTCCAAGAAATAATCCGGTAAGAATTTACATGGTTTATTCTCTTTCAACTGTAAATGAACCAGTGTTATTTCTATCTCTGCCCGAATAATATTCTGTTTGGAGTATTCCCTGATCGTCTAGTTTTGCGGATGCGGAACCATAATGAACATGCATGGTTTCTGGTGCGTTATCTTTCGGTTTGTTCATGTATTGATAGTGAATCCTTGCTGTACCAAATTCATCTACATTCATAGATGCTTCAAAGCTATAGGATTCTGATGTTTCGGTTTCCAGATAAATAACCACATGTGTCCATGTCTGTTTAATACAGAACTTTTTAATAGGTATCTGGCCGTTGGCATGGGTAGAGTGAGATGTTATTGAACCAGACCAGTCGCCATCAATAATCGGTGTCTTTATCCTAAAAAACTTACGGATATATTTATTTCGCCATAATTTTTTCTCAAACCATCTATGCAAAATACCATAAAATCCAATGACTGACGGTGCCTCTATCCACCAAGGTAGGGCAAATATATTTTTCGAAAAGAGATACAATCCCCAAGCAAGTAGTATGGCTACTACTGCCAAATAGAGGGATATATGTTTGTGCTCTTCTGAATTTATTGAATATGGATGCATAATTATTAATTCCAGTTATCCCAAAGTTCGACAAAAGCACGAATAGTTTTGACAGCGTCATCTTGATTCCATTGCTCCTCGCTTTCACCAAACAAAGAGTGCATACGGTTTTGGCATACGCATCTATCAAGAGATAGCCCTTGCCACAGATGCTTTAAAACTGCATAAATTGTCGCGCTATGATCGCCAGTAAAATGTTCATCAGGAACATTGTAGATTAATGATTGTAAAAAGTATGATGGAGCGACGTCCTTGGTAAGCTTACCAGTATCGATTAAGTACTTTCGCATGTTCTTAAAGATACGTACTGTCGGCTTGAACCGCCCTCCTGTACGAAGATCGGAGTTCTTGGAAACACCGTTTTGGTAATGATGTTCAGGATAATTTATAATCCCCCGATTTGTCGTGCGATGATAAAACTTAATTCCTTCTGCTGAGCTATGGCTACTAGTTCCATAAAAGTAATCATATTTACGGTAGTTTATCACGGGAACAATATCAGCCTTCAGGCGCCCAGGTGATGGTAAAACTTTAATTGATTTTTTACTATTTGTATCAATTTTGTCAACTCCATAATATTTAGTGAGACCGGTGATGACATCTCTGCGCAGATCCTGCCAATCATAGGCCGCATTGCCATAGGATTGATCATGGGCATTCTTTTGGTCATAAGGCAGTTCATGGGCGTTATGTCCAAATGTGGTAGTTAATTCAACAACCACATCCACGTCGCTGTCGGCCCTAATGTTCGTATCGTTCTTATATGATCCCTGGAGATAAATTTTCACTGATCCATTACTAATGCGGTCTTTAAGTGGGGATTGATCATGAGTAAGGGCATTCCGTACAGATTCGTGAGTCGCCTTAGCAGAAACCGTAGCGCCTTGATTCGACCACGTTGTTAATTGAGAAAGAGGTATCGACATGGTATTTTTTCTTTATAAATAAAGGTATTCTTAATTCTCATTTATAGCAAGTTGCGGGCAGAAAGAGTGGCTTTCCGAACTCCCCCACCGTCTCCCTGCTATACAGAAAAGTATAGCTGACTGCGAGGAGATTCTCAAATCAGTAAAGAAGAAATCGCCACCATAGTGTACTAGACCCTCCCTTATGTGTCATAACCAATCTAGCTACACTCTATATATGAAAACTGTAAAATATCCAAACAAGTTAAAAGAATACCGGTTGAATAAAAAACTTACGCAAAAGGATGTCGTTATTAAACTTGATCTAAAAGAGAGCGAAAATCGTTTATCACGGTGGGAAAATGGAATAGCACTGCCAAATGTTCTGAATTTCCTAAAACTGTGTAGGATATATGAAATTGAACCTGACAAGGTCTATTAAGATCAGTTATAGCTATTTCTCATGTCTTGAACCACAAATAAGTTAGCGATAGAGGATTTGGAAGCCGTCTAGTTTAGCCTTATTTACATTATTCAAGGGCTCTAGGCAAGCAATACAAAGTATCTCTTTCGCCCGGCTAAAGGCAACAAAACCTAATCTATGCTCATCAGTTTTGTCGTTATGACGAAGATTTATGTTTGTTTCTAGCCATTTTCCTAGCTGGTTATTTGATTTTGCCAACACTAATACTGCATCCGCCTCTAAGCCTTTAGATTTATGAATAGAGGATGTTAATTCTCTACATGATGGCTCAGTGGTATGGCTTTTAATCTCTAGAAATAATTTAAATAAGCGCTCAATGTTTATTTCGTTAGAAATTTTTACTTTCAATTGGTCGTGTATAAATGCTACAAATTCCTCTTTTGTACTGATTTGTTCGTTAATCAATTTAATTCCTAGAATTCGGTGCTCTAGTGCTGTAAGTTTGTGTGTTTCTCTGAACTTATTAGACGGCAGATGAGCAATATCACAAAGAAGTTTTAAGGCTTCTAAAAGCTTTGATTGGGGCTTTAGATTTTCATTGGAAAATGGCTTTAAGTTGTACTTGTTGGAGACTGAACTATAAGCAGCATTTGTTTGGGCTAAGTAAAATCTTTTATATTCTGGTTCTTTCTCAACCTCCTTTGAAACCTCTCTGAATATTTCCACAATAACATCTAAATCGGTGCAGGTTAGGAAATATACACCAGTAGTGGTTATGCCAGTATATTCCGTCTTTTGTTGTACCTGGGTATTAAAATTATTTATAAATTTCGTGATTGTAACAGAAGATCGCCGATTGATATCTTTGACCTCTACGTCGGATGAATTTTTGAATGAAATAATTGGTAACGAAGAAAACTTAGGTTTAGCTCTCTTTAGGGTGTAATTTGAGATGTATTGTTCCGGATCGCCAACAGCATATATAGCCGTCTTTTTCTCTTTTCGTATTTGATCAAAAACTGTGTATTGGTGACTTGTCGCGTCCTGGAATTCATCTATGAATAGGTACTGCAGTCTTTCTCCCACTAATGATCTAATCTTTTTGTCGATGATTAATTCGGAAGAGATTTTCGCAATTTGGTCAAAAGGTACAATGCCTTTACGCAAGAGTGCCTTTTTGAGATTTGCTGCTACAACATTTTTATACATTAGTCTTTTAACTGGGTCGGGAAATCCTTTCTTTTTCGTTATTTCTTCTGCTTTTTCGTCAATGTCATAGTCGATAAATAGTTTATCCATTTCCACTAAACCAAAGACGGAAGCAAACGGGAGAAGAATAAAGGCATTAAAGAAACTATATGTCGTTCCTATAAAAACATTTGGAGGTAATTTAATTTTTTTCTCAAGCCGCTCTTTTATTGAGGCGGTGGCAGCATTGGTATAAGTAATTGCAGCAAGGGTACGGTACGGCTCCAATGATTCCATGCAGGTCAGGATTTGGTCTACAAAGTCATGTGTTTTGCCGCTTCCGGGTCCTGCAATTATTAGCCTTGGTTTATTCATGACTTATATGAAATTAAGGCCTCTCTCGATGTAAGGTGGAATTGTAAACGAATTAGGAGATTTTCCAATTTCGGCTGCAAGGTTAAATGCAAATTCCGATTTATAATTTTCAATTTCAGAAAAGAATTCTTCTATGTCAATATCATTGCTACCGGTTTTCACCCTTAGAGCTTTTCCATTTACTGGCTTTGTGAGAATTAGTGCCTCAAATAAAAGATCCTTCCCTGTACCACTTTTATTAGCCGATATTATATCTTTTTCAAATGTGCTATTGTCGGTCTTTTCAATAAGAAACATGGACTCGGTAAACGTCTTTTTCAATTCATCTGCTCGATTCTCTGTCTTCTTGCCGGTGTCACTGTCAGTGAGAACCACGCACTTTACGAAAAATCCATTTCTGACAACTTTCAAAAAATGCTCAAATGCTACTCCATTTACATTAATAACTGAACAGCCAATTTTTTCGAACGTCATTCCAGGTTTATGCTTCTTGTAAAAGATCGGGAGCAGCAATTGCTCAGAAATCCCTTCAACCAGGAGTATCCTTCTAGAAAAGAATATTCCCGCCTTGGTCGCATCAAGATATTTTTGCAGGTAGGCAATACTCTGAGCTTCTTTTTTTGCATCTAGCCCATTCAATAAGTAGTGAAAGCCAATATTTGTAGATGTTGTGTCTTTGAAAAGAACTACTGTATTTTCAAGGCTTAATTTTGCAGTTATATGAGTTGAATGTGAAGTAAGTAGAAGCTGAGAGGCTTCGTTTACATGGGTTGTCTCAATATTTTCTGCCAAGTGGCTTTGTAATAAAGGGTGTAGGTGCGCCTCAGCTTCCTCAATACCTATTATCCTAAAACTGGTATATTCTCCATTGACATGACCTCCTGTAATTTGAGAGAGAACTAACGAGATGTATAGTAAATTATTTCTTCCCAGTCCATTTCGGTCAACACTGATAGGATTTGCCCCATAGGTTAAGCCAATTTTTTTAAGTATTTCAAAAG
Source organism: Bacteroidota bacterium (assembly GCA_040384965.1). Lineage (GTDB taxonomy): Bacteria > Bacteroidota > Bacteroidia > Sphingobacteriales > Sphingobacteriaceae > Daejeonella. Next base: position 20,885 of record JAZKIH010000043.1, read on the forward strand.
TCTCTGGCGATGAGAAACTAAAGCCAATTGAATGATCGGCCCCGTTCTCGTACAGAGAAACTTTCTCCAGAAGTGTACCAACCTCACTTCGTATAGATTCAAGATTTGGATTAGTTTTGATCTCTTTTTCAAGTGACTCCAAAATGTTTTTAATGGAGGAATAGCCGGCGAGATCTTTCTTGCATAATATTTTATATAAAAGGCGATATTCTCCACTGGCGACTAGTTCCTTCTTGGCATCACGTAGAGCATCGAGGAACTCCATTTTTAGCATCTTCAGATAGTACGGATCACATCTATTAGAAAAATCATTACCTCCAAATAGCCGATATTCATAATATTCAATAGGAAAGTCAATGATGCTGAATTTCTGTTCTTCTGTGTAAGCTTTCCCTTCTTCGGTAGCCTCGTTAATTTTATCAAGCAAGTATTTTCTTTGCGCGGCTACCCATTCACCTTTTTTCACCCAGTCGCTTCGTATACTATATAAATATGTAAGCCTTGCAAATTTCAATTCCCTATCAATAAACCAATCTCCCACTACTGCCGCTTGATCTGGTTTAAAATTGCACATAGTAGCTTCGATAGATACTTCCGGGAATTCAATTTTATCTAAAGACACAGACGAATCAATGATCTGTCTTTTGAAGTTTTGAATAGTATTATAGTTAAAATCATCAATTTCAAGGATTCTTTTTTTAGATAAGGTTATATCCTGTCCGAAAATAAGACCTAATGCATTTAATAGGTTTGTTTTCCCAATGTTATTCTCCCCGATTATTAAGGTGAAGGGCTTAAGGGGCATATCAAATGCAGATTCCCCAAAGTTTCTGAAATTTTTTATTCTAAGGTTGCAGATGTACATAATAAGACTAACAAAGATCAAATATTATTCTTTTTTTCCATAAAACATAATAGGAATGAATTCCTACTGCGATCAGCTTATTTAATACCCATTTAAAGAGGGGATTTCTGGTTACCCACCCTACAGTAAAGTATATCGGAATATGGTTCAATTCTCAATGTTCAAAAGAGAGAATAACTAGGAAGTTTTCTATACTGAGAGATATGAGAAAACAAAAAAATTATATTCGTTATTGCATTCCTAGCGAAGACGGCGAAAGACCGAAACTTCATTATCAACCAGGGGCATTATTTGCAGATGAAACGATAGAGGGATTAATTAAGCTTGGCAAGATTCTGCGACAGATTTATAATCGCCTTATTTCAGAGGGATGGATTATTGATCATAATAAGGGCCTGTTTGTGTCCCCTGACGGGGTTAACCATGCTTTGCGGAAGAATAAAAAGTTCGAATCTCTTCCTGAAGAAAATGAAAAAGCCTTATAATTTAAGGTATTGGTAATTGCTATTTCTAGCAAGCTGCGGGCAGAAAGAGTGGCTTTCCGAACTCCCCCACCGCTTAGCTGCTATACAGAAAAGTATAGCTGACTGCGAAGAGATTCTCAAATCAGTAAAGAAGAAGAGACCACTCAGGTGAAGAATTTTGGAACAACACAGATATACCAAATACAGAATTTGTCTTTAAACTCTCAGAAGAATTTATTGAATTAAGGCACATTTTACAATATCCTCTAATTGTTCAGTACCCTACCTTATATACCCATTATCCAATAACCTATGATTAAACTATATGGCACAACAAGTATATCTGTACACAAATACATCAAAAAGAGCATCGAATTCAATGCGGGTTACTGCATCTGGCTGATGTTGAAGAGGATAAGATGAGTAGTGTTAATTATTTGAAAATGAATCAATAAAGCAATGGATAAGATCATAAAAGGCTATTTGCTTTGACTTTTAAGGAAAAATGACTTTCTTGGACTTTCAATGCCTAAGAAGATTGCTATCCATGATTATGTAGAGGATGAGCGACGCGATTCAATCAGGATAATTTGAGTCTTAGCATAACACTATGTTGCATTATGAGAAAAATTCGTCTTTTCATAGAAGGTATTGTTGTTACAATATTAGTACTTATTACTACCTTTTTACTCAGTTTGACACCTTTTAAAAATGAGTATATCAAGCCAATACCACAGGGGGGGGGTGACTTCGATATATATGACCTTAATTACTCTAAAAATGGAGTAAAAAAACTTGCGAAAGATACAAATATTGTAATTGTCGAGATTGCTGGTAATCGACGTGAAATTGCTGCTCAAATAAATCTTATTGAGAAATTTAATCCGACGGTAATTGCAATTGATGCGGTCTTTGTAGGCAGAAAGGATTCAATTGGAGATAAAAAATTGGTAGAGGTAGTTAGTCAGTATGACAATTTGGTATTTGCATATGATTTTGATTTTAAAGGAGATTCATTGAGTAATGTGAACTATTGGGATGCGTTTATGAGGTCAAGGATTGCAGGGTATATAAATTTTCCAACTGAACAGTTTTCTGTAGTTAGAAAGTATTATCCTTTTGTTAACTTAAATAATGTAGAACAATTGTCGTTTACTTCTGAGATAGCCAAGAATTTTTTTCCTAATGAGTTTAAAGAACTTAAGAATCGCGGTAATTTATCAGAAGTAATTAACTATACAGGAAATCTTGAAAGATATTTATCTTTTACTAATGAAGAAATAAAGTACTATGCAGCTAAGAATCAATTAAGCAAGGTAGTTAATAACAAGGTTGTTTTATTAGGATATTTTGTAAAACAAGAACCGCTAGTATTAGAAGATCTGCATTTTACTCCTTTAAATGATCGCATTTCTGGTCGAAGTTTTCCTGATATGTATGGGGTAGTTGTTCATGCTAATGTGTTGTCAATGATTCTAAATGGCAACTATGTAAATCAAGTTTCCGGAATCTCATCTTATTTGATTTCAGGCGTTTTTGTTTTTGGATTTCTATCGCTCATCCTGTTTAGACATCAAAAAAATAGCCAGATAAAGAAAGGTTGGCTTATTGCTATTCAGTTTGTTCTCATAATAATCTTAGTTTATATAGCTCTTCTTTTGTTCAAATTTTTTTTAATCAAGGTTTATTTGCTACCCATAATAATATCTTTAATCATTTCAATCGAAATGTTAAATGTATATAAGAGTATAGCGATTTGGTTAGGTAAGCGAACGAACTATAGTACCGTATTTAAATCTACTTTATGAAATTTAGTTGCATGTTTTTTTTGATTGCATTAGGCTTTGGCGCGCAAGCGCAATTTCCTGAGTATTATGTATATCTAGTTAGGAATAGTGTAAGTGTCGAAAAATTTGGGGAAAAGAAGATACCAGTGAAGCAAAATCAGCTAATATATAAGGGCGAAATAGTTTCACTAAAAGAGAACTCGGAACTTACATTAGTCGATAAGGAGGGAAACTTTATTGTATTGAATAAAAAGGGTGAATATAAAACAACTGACATTTCAGAAATGTTTAAAGTAATTCCTAATGATGGACTAACTAAGAAATACTTTAAGCTATTATTCGATGAACTTTTAAAACCTGATGAAAGTTTTTCTGCATTTAAAGAAAAAAATACAATGGGAGTATATAGGGCAGAAGGATGTGGCAACAGAATTTTTCCCATGAATAATTTAAAATTTTCTACAGATTCTATATTATTCAAATGGTATAGTACAAGTCCAATGTCCAATTATTTTCTTACAATTTATGATGAAATGGGAAATGAACTTGTTCAAGTAAATGTAAAGGATACAATTAAATATATTAGTTCGAGCTTGTTATTATTAGTTCAAGGGAATAAGTATTTCTGGAATATAGCCAGTTTGGATGGCTCTTGTGAGGATGAAGTGCCAATTTCCTTTACAATATTGAATAAAGATGATGTCCAAGTCTTAATTCGTCGATTGGGATTTCGTACGGTTAGCTATGATCTTAACGAAGGTCTTCAACAAATTGAGATGTTGGAAAAAAATGGACTAGTATATGAAGCTTTTGACTGGTTTGATAGTTTATTAAAATTCAATGCTTCTAATAGAGCACTGCGTAAGACTTATGTAGCTTTTTTATTAAAGTATTGCTTAGATAATGAAGCGTTTTCTGTTTGGGACAAATTTTAATCAGATCTATTCAAAATATTTGCACGAAGATGAATTGCTTTAAAATCCTGCTGTTTTTATTTTGCTTGATTTTTTCGATACATGTGTCAGGGCAATCTTGGAGGGATTATATTTCAACTGCTCAAAAGCTTTATAAAGACAAGGATATATCTAAATCAATTGAATTTTACAACAAGGCCTTGAGTGAATTGAAAAAAGATTCACTAGGCACAAATATTTATGCGCGCGTCTGTAAAAGGTTAGCTTCGATTCATTATGACTCCGGTAATTATTCAGGGGCAGAGTCGCTGTTTAAGGAAGCAAAAGATATTTTCGAGGCTCTGTTTGGAAAGGATAATTCTAATTATATAGAATCTTGTATGGGACTTGGGAATATTTATTTTGACATCGGTAGGTATGATACGGCAATATCCTTCTTTACAGAGGCGAAAGAAATCATAAAGGATGAGTTTGGGATTAAAGATCCTTCTTATCCGGCAAGTTGTAACGCTCTTGGGTGCTTATATCAAGTTAGAGGGGATTTTAAAATGGCAGAATCATTTTTTTTGGAAGCAAAGGAAGTCCGAGAAAAGTATCTAGGTAAAGAGCATATTGATTATTCAATAACTTGCAACGATTTTGGTGCTTTTTATCTTGGTTTAGCCCAATATAAAAAAGCAGAAGATATGTTGTTGGAAGCCCAAGGAATTCAAGAGCGAAATCTAGGGAAGGATAATTTTTATTATGCAATGACGTCTTGTAATCTTGCTAATTTATACTTGACGATGGGACAGTATGACAAGTCGGAGACGCTTTTTCTTGAGTCAAAGAGAATACGAGAAGAAATATTAGGGAAAAGTCATATAGACTATGCTGCTTCCTGTCTTGGATTAGCCTATTTATATATGACAATCGAGCAGTATCAGTCTGCTGAACTGTTATATATAGAAGGCGTCAAAGTAATTGAAAATTCTGTAGGTATATATCATACTCGCTATGTTGATGCTTGTGGTCTTATTGGAACATTTTATCTAAATATCGGAAACTTCGATAAGGCTGAAAGTTTTCTTTTGAAAGGAAAAAAAATTGTTGATGAGGTTTTTGTTGGGGGTCGTGATTATATATCTATTCGTAATAATCTTGCTAATCTTTATATAGCCGTGCGTAAGTATAAAAGTGCCGAGACTTTATTTATAGAGGCAATCAATGAAGCGCAAAGGTTTTATGGTAAAGATCATTCTAGTTTTGGTGATATCTGTAATAATTTTGGTAATTTAAATGTGTTATTAAAAAAATTCAGTACGGCGGAGCACTTTTATATAGAGTCAAAGAGGATAAGACTAATCAATTTAGGTAAAAGAAATATAGATTATGCGCAATCTTGCGGCAATCTTGCAGACCTTTACTTAAGTATCGGGAAGTATGAAGATGCTAAAAGCTTGTATAAGGAAGCGAAGGAAATTCTGAGAGACAACTTCGGCAGTGATCACTCAGCATATGGGATATATTGTTCTGGATTAGGAAATGTTTATTGGATGCAGAACCAGCCGATGTTGGCTGATATTGAGTACAAAGAGTTATTTAACGTTTATGAATCTACTCTTGGTAAAGTTTTTCGATTTACAAATGAGAAAGAGAAGCTAGCATTTCTGGAAAATGTGTTTGCGAGCAATGATCTACTCTATTCTTTTTATTTTTCTGAAGATGTGAAGTCGTATTTACCATATTCGAGTGCATTGTTTTATCGAAATTTACTCCTCTCATCTGTGCAGGAACTTAAAAAGGCTGTGTTTCTTTCTACTGATACCATCGTGTTAGAGAAATACCATAAATGGATGGAATTAAAGAAAGATCTTTCTTTCTTTTACTCTTCTACCTCAACTGTAGATTTCAGAGAAAATATAACACAATTAGAGAATAAGGCGGACTCAATAGAAAAGCAACTTGTTTCGTTATCTTCAAAATTTGGTGATAGACAACAAAAAGTAAGTTGGCGTGATATTCAGGGAAAGCTTAAGCCCGATGAAGCTTCAATAGAATTTGCTTCTTTTCACTATTATGATGGAAAGCGATGGACTGATAGTTTGTATTATGTCGCAATGATATTACGATGGAATTCTGCATTTCCTGTTATGGTCAAGTTATTTGAAAGCGTTCAGCTTGAGTCGATTATGAATGAGAATGCGGGTGTGAATTCAGAAACTATGCTCAATTTTATTTATACGAATAACAACTCTCTTTACAGATTTATTTGGCAGCCGATAGAGAAGCACTTGAAAGGTGCGAAAAAAGTTTATTTCGCGCCTACTGGATTATTATATAAAGTGTCTTTTGCAGCTTTGAGGGTTAATGATAAGACTTTTTTAAGCGATAAGTATCAGCTGATTCAATTAAATTCAACAGCTGCCATTGTTGAATATCGAAGAGATTCTATATCGATCTCAGATCGAGTACAATTATACGGGGGAATCAGCTTTGATGTAGATACGATTTTGTTAAAGAATGTAGTTAGTCGTTATGGCTCTGGTAAAAGTCGTATTAACCGGTCACCGTCTGATGATAGTAAACGAGGTGCTGGTTTTGTTTTTTTGCCAGGTACACAGAAAGAGATTGAAAACATAGAATTAATGGCGAATAAAAATGGTATAAGTGTTACAGCTTATTCAGATATAAAGGCAACTGAAGAATCTTTTAAAGCTTTAGGCGACACAATCTCCCCTTCAATTATTCATATTGCAACTCATGGCTTTTTTTTTCCAACCCCAAAGTTTAATCGGGAAACCAATTTTAAGAATAAATTTGAAGTAGGCGGTAAAATATTTAAGAATTTAAGTAATCCTTTATTTAGATCAGGAATCGTTTTTTCAGGGGCAAATAGTGCGTGGAAGGGCAAGCCCGTTAGTGGTATTGAAGACGGGATATTGACTGCATATGAAGCATCTCATATGTATTTGCCCTCGACAAAGCTCATTGTTTTATCAGCATGTGAAACGGGATTAGGAGATGTTCAAGGAAGTGAAGGCGTATTTGGCTTACAAAGGGCTTTTAAAATGGCCGGAGTTCCAAATCTAATTATGAGTCTTTGGAAAGTTCCTGATATCGAAACCTCGGAATTTATGACGTTGCTTTATAAGGATCTTTTTTCTAACCAGTCCTTCGATGATTCATTTTATAACGCACAAAGAAAGATGAAGCAAAGGTACATCAACGAACCATATAAATGGGCATCCTGGATACTAGTAAGATAAATTCAAGTAGCCTTTTATAGTATATTGATAGCATCATGTCATCCCTTTAAGCCGACGGTGATTAGTTAAGGTTAATTTCTGGTGCAGAGGCGCATTCTGAATCGGTTGATCAAAAGCTATAATCTAAACAGTATAGTGCGACGCCTGGTATATACCTTGTTGGATTTTTAATAAGAAAAGTTATAGCTAGTATTTGCTGTGATAGCTTACTAGATTTTGAAAATAAAGGTAATAGTAGAAAGTGGCCTAGTTCATGTGTGAGTTTTTTAGTGCCTAGTGCTGCATTTTATTTACTTATACTCACTTAAATAATGCAAACTATGAAATATTCATGGGTGATTACATCTCTGTTTGTTTATTCCGGTATTTACGGACAGTCTTGGAAACAATATGTAGATGATGCAGAAATGTATATTAATAGAAAGAATAATTATAAAGCAATAGAGTTGTATAACAAGGCAATGGACGAGTTACAAAACGATTCCAGTGGGACAAATATTTATACAATCCTATGTATCGATTTAGCCAATGTCTATTTGAATACAAAGCAGTACGAAAAGGCGGAGGAATTGTATCTTAAAGTAAGGCAAATACAAGAAAAATTGGTAGGTAAAGGCAATTATCTTTATATAGTGTCTTGTTATAATCTTGCGCTTCTTTATTTCAATATGAAGAAATCGGAGAAAGTTGCTGAACCATTATTCCTTGAAGCAATAAAGCTGGCTGCAAAGTCTTTAGGCAAAGAGCATTATCTGTATACTGCTTCTTGCTATAACCTTTCAATTCTTTACTACCATGTACGAGATTATGAGAAAGCTGAGCCACTATTTCTTGAAGTAATGAGTAAGACTCTATTAGAAAAGAAATATTATCTGTATGCTGCTTCATGTAGTAACCTTGCACTTCTTTACTACAGCATACAAAGCTATGAGAAAGCTGAGCCACTATTTCTTGAGGCAATTAAAGTACAAGTACAAACGCTAGGAAAAGAACATCCTGATTATGCTACATCCTGTGATAATCTAGCTAGTCTTTATTTTAATCTAGGACAGTATAAGAAAGCTGAACCTCTTTATGTTGAAGCAAAACAAATTCGGGAAAGGGTATTAGGAAAGAACGACCCATATTTTGCGGCTTCATGTAATAATCTTGCCTTGCTTTATTATCGTATAGGGTATTATGAGAAGGCGGAGACGCTAAACGTTGAGGCTAGGGATATTAGGGGAATTGTTTTGGGGAAAGAGCATCCTGATTATGCTAAATCTTGCATTGATCTTGCTAGTAATTATTACGCGATGGGCCAATATGAAAAATCTGAGGGATTATACCTCGAAGGTATTAAAATACAGAAAGAAATATTAGGAAAGGAGAATCCTACTTATATTAATTCTATTAATAATCTTGCTGTTCTTTACTTTGAAATGGGACAGTTTGAAAAGTCTGAAGAGCTATTTCTTGAAGCAATTAAGTTTCAAGAGAAAGTATTAGGGAAAAAGCATTCAGATTATGCCCAATCCTGTAGCAACCTTGCTAGTCACTATATGGTAATGGGCCAATATGAAAGATCAGAACAATTGTATTTAGAAGCAAAAGATATAAGAGAGTTAATTTGGGGAAACGAACATCCTGATTATGCACAGTCGTGTCATAATCTTGCACTTCTTTATCATGATATAGGCCAGTATGAAAAATCTGAGCAATTGTACATTGAGGCAATTAAAATTCAAGAAAAGGTATTGGGAAAAGATCATCCAGATTATGCTCATTCGGCCACTAATCTTGCTAGCCATTACATGAATATAGGTCAGTATGAAAAATCTGAGCCATTGTACATTGAGGCAATTAAAATACAGGAAAAGATTTTGGGAAAGAACAACCGTCTTTATGCAGTTTCCTGTACTAATCTTGCTAGTCTGTATGTGTTAATGGGAAAGTATAAAAAGGCTGAATCACTATACCTTCAGGCAAAACAGATACAAAGAAATATATTAGGCACACAACATCCCGATTACGCATGGTCATGTAGTAATCTTGCTAATTTATATTGGCTACTTCATCTTCCGTTGTTGGCAGAAAAGGAATTTGAAGAATCTTTCTTGATAAATGTCAATAGCATATCCTCTATTTTCAATTTTACTAGTGAAAAGGAAAAATCGGATTTTGTGAAAAGAATGTCTAGTGAAAATGACAGAGCATACTCTTTTTATATATCTGAAGAAATAGAATCTGCTCATCCTTACACCTTGTCTTTATTTCATCGTAATCTTATTCTTTCCTCTTTGCAAATTATCACACAGCATATATTTTCTGCTAATGATACCAATGCTATTAGAAAATACAATGAATGGGTCGGCCTAAAAAAATATTTTTCAATACTACATTCTAGACTTATTGATGAAAACAATAAGCACATAGCTAACGAAATAGAGGAAAGAGCAAATCGGCTGGAAAAAGAGCTTGCTGTGATTTCTTCGGAGTTAAGAGAACGACAACAGACGACAAGTTGGAAGAGTATTAAGGACAAGCTGAAAATCAATGAAGTTTCCATTGAGTTTTCATTTTTTAAGTTTTATAATGGAAGAGACTTTACTGATAGTATATATTATGTCGCAATAGTTTTAAGAAAAGATAGCAAGGTGCCGAAACTTATTAAGTTGTTTGAAAAAAGACAGATTGATACATTGCTCAATTATTCCAAATATTTGTTTCCTAATAGTATTATAGATTCTCTTTATACTCGAAACAAATCGCTTTATAATCTAATCTGGAAACCATTAGAAAAACACCTGAATGGAATTACAAAAGTATACTTTGCTTCGGCGGGTGATTTGTTCAAAATATCTTTTGCTGCTTTACTTGTAAAGGATAATCTTTTTCTGAGTGATATATATCAGTTAGTTCAGTTAAATACAACAGCGGACATTATAAGAAGCCATCAAAGTTTTGTAGGTGCTTCTGATAATATACAATTGTATGGAGGTGTTCAATATGACGTCGATTCTACTATGCAAAAGAAGGAGGCCGCTATATATGGGACAAGACCTACTGTTTTTCGTTTTACCCCCAATGGAAGCTCTGGGTTTAAATATCTGTCGGGAACATTAAAAGAGATAAATCAAATTAAAAAACAAGCAGATCAAGCCGGGATTAGTACAAGAATTTTTTCTAACACAAATGCGTTAGAAGAATCAATAAAGACTCTTAATGGAAATTCTTCGCCTTCAGTATTGCATATTGCGACGCATGGTTTTTTCTTTCCCGATCCCAACGCAGACAAACGTAATGCCTTTCAACGCAAGTTCGAAACAAGTGGAAAAATATTTAAGCAATCGGATAATCCTTTATTTAGAGCGGGACTTATTTTTACGGGAGCTAATAATGCATGGATAGGACGGCCTATTGCAGGAATAGAAGATGGTATTCTTACGGCTTATGAAATGACTAATCTATATTTACCAAATACTAAATTAGCTGTACTTTCTGCTTGTGAAACTGCTTTGGGAGATATACAAGTAGGAGAAGGTGTGTATGGGTTGCAAAGGGCCTTAAAAATGGCTGGTGTTCAAAACCTCATTATGAGTCTTTGGAAGGTACCAGATATGGAGACGGCTGAATTTATGGAGCTGTTTTATAATAATCTTTTTGGAAAACAATCTATCAATGATGCTTTTTATAATGCACAAAGTAAGATGAGAACTAAGTACCGGCATGAGCCTAATAAATGGGCAGCTTGGGTTCTGGTAAGATAGATGTTTATAATAACTTAACTGTATTTTTGGATCTAACAGCTATTCAATAAGAAATGAATCGATATTCGTAATTTTTCTCTTTTACAATAATACATGATAAGTAGAGATTATATCTGAGACACTCAGTGGGCCTGCCCCTAGATATCTTATTTAAAGGAAACTGTTTGGATCTTTAATGATATAGTTTTCTTCATTGATTTGGGTTCTGGTATTTAAGTTTCCTAGGAGCGCTGTACCAGGCTTAACATTTCTGCTTAAATCTTGGATATATTGATTCGCTATGCTGCTTTCCACGCTTAGTTAAATACTTCTGGAATTGTCATAAGAATTCATTTCCGATACGAAAGCTTCGGGAAGAAAGTGTCGTATTGGTTCAAGTGAAAGCTCCCCCTAATTAGTAGCATTTAAAACTAAAGATTTCCATTCAATATCCTGGTCTTTTTGCATGGTTGGATAGGTTTCTACTTTTTGATGTTGTTTTAGAAAGTCTGTTGGTGTTTTGTAGCCCAGTGATTGGTGAGGACGTTGGTTGTTATAGACCCACATCCATGCAGTGGCCATTACCTGGGCTTTCCTTCAGCCTGGTGAACTGGTATGCATCCAGTACTTCTTCCCGGAAGCTGCGGTTAAATCGTTCCATATAGCCATTCTGATGAGGTTTGCCCTTTTCAATGAACTTGATCTGGATGCCACGCTCCGCAGCCCATTTGCTCATGGTGTAAGCTCCCCCTTTTTTCGGGCCACTCTACATTAGAGTTTTAGGGTTTTTAGTAATTCTAAGGAAACGGATTAATAAATTCAACTGGCGGCACATTTCCCAACGATTCATGAGGTCGCTGATGGTTGTAATCAAGCTGCCATTCCCCGGCCATTTGCCTTACTTCCGGCAGGCTGTAAAATAAATAAGCATCCAGTAATTCCTTTCTCAAAGAGCCGTTGTTGCGTTCTACAAATCCATTCTGCATAGGCTTGCCTGGCTGTATGAACTGAAGCCGGATTTGATTATCATCGCACCATTGCTGCAATTTGTCACTGATAAATTCAGGGCCATTGTCTACGCGTATTACCTGTGGTTTTGCTCTGCGTTCAATTAATTGCTTAAGTGTTCGGATAACTCTGAGCGCAGGCCGCCAAGTATCGATTTCGATAGCCAGCGATTCACGGTTATAATCATCGATTATATTCAGCAGCCTGAACCTTCTGCCGTCCACTAAACTGTCACACATAAAATCCATGCTCCAGACCTGGTTAATTGCCTGTGGGACCAGCAAGGGATGTTTTATTCGCTGTGGTAGCCTGCGCCTTGCTTTTCTTCTGATATTTAATCTTAGCATAGTGTACACCCGGTACAGACGCTTATGGTTACATGCATAACCTTTTCTTTTCAGCCGGTGATAGCGCTTCCAAAATCCAATTGCCGGATGTTTATCCACCAATTCATGCAATGCCTCAATCAAAGAGCTGTCATCTTTCGGCCTTTTCTGATACATCAGTACTGACATGGGCAGTGCTACCAGCTTGCAGGCCCGACGCACACTCAATTTCTCCAGCACCAGCATTACTGCTACTTCCCGTTTGTCGTCAGGCCGCCGTACTTTTTTTCAAGCACTGTTTTAATGGCGTCGATCTCAAGGGTCTGGTTAGCTACAATGCGTTTTAGACGGCTGTTTTCTTCTTCCAGATCCTTCCATCCGTTTTACATCGCTAACCTGCATACCACCATACTTTGCTTTCCAATTGTAAAACGTAGCATCGCTGATGCCATGTTCACGACTGATGTCTTTAACTGACTTGCCAGCTTCCTGCTGGTGGAGAATGGAGACAATCTGCGCCTCCGTAAATTTTTTCTTTTTCATAATTGACCATTTAAGTTAAGAGATAATCTCTAATTTTAAATGGCCAGCTTTCGGGGGAGCTTACAATGGCTTCCGCGATAAACTCAGGACCATTATCCACCCGGATTTTAGCCGGCTGACCCCGCCAGGCAATTACTTTGTCCAGTTCCCGGATCACCCGCCTGCTGGCCAGGCTGGTGTCTGTGGTAATACATAAGGCTTCCCGGTTGTAATCGTCTATGATATTCAGTGAACGGAAATTGATGCCATTGGCAAGGATGTCCTGCATAAAATCCATCGACCATGTGATATTTGGGAAAATAGATTGTAACAGTGGCTCCATGATCCGGGCCGGCAGCCGTTTCTTCCGCTTGCGGCGCAGGTTTAATCCCATCTTCGTATAAATCCGGTATACCCGTTTATGGTTCCATACATAGTTACAGTTCCGCAGCCGGTGATGCATCATCCAAAAGCCCCAGCGGCAGTTGAGCTCAGCCAGTTCGCTCAGCTTATCCCGGATCTCCTGGTCCGACGTTTTAAGCTTTACCTGGTAATAATACACCGATGGGTGGATATTGAACAGCTTAAAGGCCTGCCGCAGGCTCATGCCGTACTCTTTACGACTATGATCTGCCAGCTCCCGCTTTTCAGCAGGCCCTATAGCTTTTTTTCGATCACATCCTTTAAAATCGTGATATGCAGGGTCTGTTCGGCTACGATCCTTTTGTACTGCGAAAGCTCCGCTTCCAGCTCCTTCATTTTCCTGAGCTGGTTCACGTCAAGACCCGAATACTTCGTTTTCCACTGGTAAAATGTCGGCTGGCTGATGCCATGCTCGCGGCAGATATCCGATATCTTCTGGCCGCCTTCCTGTTGCTTGAGGATCCCGATGATTTGGGACTCCGTAAATTTTGTCTTTTTCATGTTTAACCCTCTAAAACTAACAATTGTTTTCTATTTGCAATCGCTACGGTTTTAAGGGGAGCTTTCATAGCCAACTGCGAAACAAATTCATAGATCAATAAAGCAAGGCTTCTTCACCTACTGTATCGACTATTGATAATGAAGAGATCTCTTCCGAAAATGGAAGGTCACCCTGCCTTAGTTTTTGGGAGATGAAATGGTATACTCTTCAAAAACAATATGGCAAACGAAGTAAACAATTCAGTTCCTTCACAACAATCATTTGCTGGCACATTATTCAAAATCGGCAGCCGATTTTCACTCTCACAGGTCTTCGAAGATTTCCTTACCATGTCCATTGCCGCCTGCAGCATTAATCCAGAAACAAGGCTCTCGTGGTATGAAGATCAATATCTCAATACGATAGATAAGTATAAAGATTCCGATCTGCGATTCGAATTTCCACATGCCTTTTCACGCCTCATCCTAGAAATGGAAGAACGTGTAGGTGGAGATCTTGGGAATGATGTTCTGGGCGAATTCTTTGAACAACACCTTTCAAATGGCCGAAATGGTCAGTTTTTTACTCCTTATCCTCTCTGCCAGGTTATGGCCACAATCACTAATAAGGATACACAAGATGACGAAAAACGACCGTTGCGGATGCTTGATCCTGCCTGTGGCTCAGGACGGCTGCTTTTAGCTGCCCATCGGCAAAATGGCGCTCACCATGAGTACTATGGCGTCGATATAGACCATACATGCGTTAAAATATCAGCACTTAATTTATTCTTAAACGGTGTATGGAACAGTGAAGTTATGTGTTCAAATTCCTTAATACCCAATGATTTTGGCATTTCATACAGAATTTCGCTTCTGCCTCTTGGAATATTTAGAATTGAAGCACGAGAGCAATCCGTCCTGTGGAATCTTCATAGGAACTCATTTTCGCTAAAGGCGCTGCAGGATAAAAAAGATGTATTGGATTTAAAACCATTTCGTGATCAGAAAACGGATAATTCAAGTCAGCTAAATTTATTTTAAACTACAGTCCTGTGAATCTACACAGGACTTTTATATTGTATGACCCTACCTTATTTTTACCTCAGGCGTCATATAGATTACGTGTATGAGTGGCATAACCCGTATCGGTATAACCAACTATCATAAAGAAATTCCCTTCGGTATTAAACAAAAAGATCGCTCCGGCCACATTTACTGCATTGGCAAAACTGGTGTCGGCAAAAGCACCCTATTGTTAAATATGGCAATTTCCGATATCAATGCTGGAAACGGTTTCGGGATCATTGACCCTCACGGTGATCTTTCTCTGGAAATTCTTGACTACATACCAAAGGAAAGGATTAAGGACGTGATTTACTTTAACACCGGCGATCCTCAGTTTCCGATCTCGTTTAACCCTTTAGCTGGAATTTCCCAAGATGAAGCACATTTGGTTGCTTCGAGTATTGTCAGCACTTTTAAGAAGATGTGGTCGGATTCCTGGGGGCCGCGTTTGGAACACATCCTGCGGAACTCGATCCTTACCCTTTTGTCCTGTCCCTAATGCCACATTGCTCGATATCCAACCCTTGCTGACCCAGGCAGAATTCAGAAACAGGGTCATTGGGTACGTCACCGATGAAGCGCTACGTGATTTTTGGTACAAGGAATTTCTGCCCTTGCCGGCACATCTAAAATCGGAAGCCATTTCCCCTATTGTCAACAAAACAGGATTACTTATGACTCACCCACTCATTCGCAATATTTTCGGACAAGCTGATTCGTCTCTTGATTTCGGAGAGATCATGGATACTCGAAAGATATTTATTGCCAATCTTTCCAAAGGAGTATTAGGTGAAGCCGGAACACAATTCTTAGGCTCAATGCTTTTGACCCAATTTCAGACGGCATCGCTTGCCCGAGCTAGAAAGCCTGAATCTTCCCGCACTCCTTTCTACCTGTATGTCGACGAGATGCATTCCTTTATGACTCTCTCATTTGCCGATATTCTAGCCGAATCCCGGAAATACGGTCTCTGCCTGTTCCTGACCCACCAGTATACCGACCAGTTAGAGGAGAATATTCGGATGGCCATCTTGGGAAATGTCGGAACCCTCATTTGCTTCCGGATCGGAGCTACTGACGCCGATCTCATGGAAAATGAATTCTACCCCGTCTTTACCAAAACTGATCTCATCAGCTTGCCGCAATATTCGATTTATTTGAAGCTTTTAATTGACGGCACAACATCGCAACCATTTAGTGCGGTGACAATGCCAATAACAGCTAAGAAGCACGGGTTAAAAGGTGAGATCATTGAATGGAGTAGGAGGGCTTATTGTCGTGATAGAGCAAGTGTCGAAAAAGAGATTGCCTTGCAGCGATTCTCACATGTTTCCCCTGAACAAGAAAGACTGACATTGTTTAGCTAGTAGCAAATCTTGCACTTCTTTCTTTTGTAGGTGTTTATCGCTTCCGATTCGGTGATCTTTTTTATTGTATGCGTACACCGCCCGAGCCCGCGACAGTCTTTATCGCTATGATACGCATAGGCTCCTGAACTTGCACAGATATAGACATTTTCAGTTGCAGGGGTAGTGATTACATAAGGCAAAGGCGCATGGGATGAAAAGAGGGTGGTGCAGGATAGCACGAGGCCCAAAAGAAAGATTCTCATATGCAAGGTTTTAGGTTTCAAAATGTACGATAAATTCCGGGATTTATGAAATTTCCTGATTCTTCGCGTGCACCGTTCTTTTCCCGTCTCGGCACCGTCTTTCAACGGTATGAAAATAGCAATTGAAAATATATTTTTAATGGCCACTATTCTTCTTACCAAAAACAAGTTCTATGCTTACCATCATTCTCCTTCTTCTCCTTGGACTTCTCATTTGGCGCATCATCAAAGTCTGGAACAATGCAGTCGTAGCGCCGACTCATTGGCATCATCATTTTGCGAATCTCAATTATTCGACGCAGGAGTTCTATGCCGCTATCGAGCAATCTGTCCGGGAAAAAGGGATACCTGACGTGCATACCGGCCGCAAATCATACTCCGAAGGCGGGCTGTTCTCGGCCAACCGGGAGTACCTGCGGGTTATCCGCAAGAAAAAGGTATTTGTCATCTGTGCTGCTCCCTTTGGCAAAGGATTTTTCGTCTCGTGGTGGCATTATGAACAGCTGAGTATCGGTCTTACCATCATTTCGTTACTCCCGTATATCGGCCCCGCATGGGCAAATTCGCTTCAATCAAAAACCTTCTTTCAGTTGGACACGGAGCAGATGTATAAGGATGAAGTTCACCACAGCGTCCTTGAAGTGACTGATGCCATGACAGCAGCCAAGGGAGTCCGGCAGCTTAATTTCGAGGAAAGACGCATTATAGGTGAAAAATAGGCAGATATGCAGCTTACCACCGCTGAGTATTACACCTACCAGTTCTACACCTGGGACTACCGTGGCCGGGGCTGGTTTCTGGCGGGGGAACCCATTGAGCTTGAACCTCCATTCATTCCCTTTGTCCGCCACGCCCCGCAGTCCAGTATCACCGATGATGGAAAGCGGCATACCCTTATAAGCTGGCTGATCGGGTGGGTCAAAGGAACACGGGAGCCGCCGGAGGCGGAATCACCTGCGTTTGATTATGAAACCATAGAGCCATTTGTTCAGGAAACGGCGGACGATCTCTGTGTCCTTCAGGTGCGGTTCCCCAAAGAGCGGAAAATCACTCCTGAGCGCATGAGGGCTCTCCTGATCATGCTCTCCTCATCAAGCGCCCTGATTTCCTATGAGATCATCGGAACAGCCCAGGCGATCATCATTCAGTTCGCCTGCCGGCACCCCGATGCCGGAGGCATAGAGGCGCACGCCAGTGCCTATTTTCCCGAAGCTGTCATTGTTCGTGATGATCTTTATCGTGATCTCATCGAGCCTAATGTACCGGCAAGCGTGATTGATTTTGGCTTGCGGGACGAATTCATCCGACCTCTTGATACGTCAAAGACATTTACCGTTGATCTTTTAACCGGCATATTCGCGGTACTCAATCGCCTAGGCGGTGTCGAGCGCGGCGGCATCCAGATCCTTTTTTCGGGTACGGTCAATTCTTGGGGTGAAAGCATTATGCACTCTGCAATCATGCCTGATGGCTCATCCTTTTTTGCCGATGCGCCGGAAAGCCCGAAGCTTGCCCTTGAAAAAACAAACAGTCCCCTGTGTGCCGTTACGATCCGCGCTTTCAGCCAAGGCGAGAATGCCGATGGCAGCGCCCGCATCCTTTCTCAGGTCAGCCACGCCCTAATGCTTGCCTCACAAAGCCCTTTCAATGCTCTCATTCCCCTGCCGCACCCCGAGTATGACTTCGATACCCGTGTTGATGATCTTCTTTTACGCCAATCTCACAGACTCGGGATGCTTCTTAATGCCGACGAATTGGTGAATCTTCTGCATTTTCCCTCCGAAGAGATAGAGGTCGAAAAGCTCTTTAAACAGGCCCGCAAAACCAAAGTCCTTCCCGGCATTGCCAAAAACAAGGAACTCATTTTAGGAACCAATACCCATCATGGCGTCACGGCAGCTGCGTCATACGGGGTGGCGGAACGGATGAAGCACACGTATGTCATCGGCGGCACCGGCACCGGAAAATCAACCCTTCTTCTTTCCCTGATCGTCCAGGATATTGTCAAGGGAAATGGCGTAGCGGTTCTTGACCCGCATGGCGACCTCATCGAAACCATTCTCACCTATATTCCGGAAAGCAGGATTTCGGATGTGGTAATCGTTGACCCGTCCGACAGTGACTATCCGGTTGCGTTCAATATGCTCTTCGCCCATTCCGAAGTTGAAAAAGAGGTCTTGTCGTCTGATATGGTGGCCGCCTTCAAGAGACTAAGCACGAGCTGGGGCGATCAGATGCACAGCATTTTTTCAAATGCGGTTCTCGCATTTCTGGAAAGCACCACGGGCGGGACCTTAGCCGATCTGCGGCGGTTTCTCATCGAGCCCTCATTCCGGGCCGCTATTTTAAAAACCGTGAGCGACCCTCATATCCAGTATTACTGGCATAAGGAGTATCCGCTTCTGAAAACCAATTCCATCGGCCCGATCTTAACGAGGCTCGATACCTTCCTGCGCCCGAAGCTCATCCGCAACATGGTCTGCCAGAACCGCAGCCTTGATTTTGAGAGTATCCTCGATACGCAGAAAATCATGCTCATCAAGCTGCCGCAGGGGCTCATCGGGATCGAGAACAGCTATTTGCTTGGAACATTGATTGTCGCAAAAATCCACCAAGCTGCCCTTGCCAGGCAGGCCAAAACGCTCAGAAAGGAGTTCTACCTCTATATCGACGAATTCCAGCATTTCGTCACGCCTTCCATGGAATCAATCATTTCCGGCACCCGGAAATACCAACTCGGGTTGGTTCTGGCACACCAGGATATGCAGCAGCTGGCGAAAAATGACAGCGATCTTGCAAGCGCCATTATCGGCAATATCGGGACCCGCATCTGCTTCAGGGTCGGTGACAACGATGCCAAGCACCTGGCGGAAGGCTTTTCTTTTTTTGAG
This sequence comes from Bacteroidota bacterium, assembly GCA_040384965.1. Taxonomy (GTDB): domain Bacteria; phylum Bacteroidota; class Bacteroidia; order Sphingobacteriales; family Sphingobacteriaceae; genus Daejeonella. The sequence continues at coordinate 40,221 of JAZKIH010000043.1, forward strand.
GCTGAAGATCTTCAAAACCTCGATACAGGCCAAGCCATAGTTAGAATGGAACGGCGAGAAAATGATTTTTCGCTCGATACCATCCGACTTCCCGCATCCCCCACTGCCCCGGAATTAAAGGATGCTGTCATCGCTTATTCACGAGAGCGCTATGCGACAGGGCGAGATAGCGTTGAAAAGGAATTATCCGCTGGGTTATACATCTCCGAGCCATCGGCTCCCGAACATATTCCCCCGCCGAAGGAAAAAGAGAAAGGGGACGAAGAAGTATCGAGCGTTAAACACATCCCGGAAGAAAAGCCTGTCCGGCTTGAACCGGAAGCGGTACAGAAAACAGTTGCCAATATCGCCGGGAAAAAGGAGGAAAGCCAGCACCGATACCTGCAGACGCTCATTAAGAAAATGGCTGAATCGAGAGGATACAAGGCGACGATTGAAGCAGGTACGCCTGACGGAAAAGGCAAAGTGGACGTACTCCTTGAGAAGGATGACACGCAGATCGCCTGCGAAGTATCGGTGACCACCGATGCAGAATGGGAGCTGCATAACATACAGAAATGTCTGGCGGCAGGATATGGGACGGTTATCTGCTGCTTAGGCGATGCGAAAGGGATATTAAAGCTGCGGAGGAAAATTCAAGAAACGTTAAGTACAGTGGATCAACAAAAAGTGAAAGTATTACAGCCGGAAGCGCTTTTTAGCTCACTGGATTCCATTGCCATTGCTGAAGTACCCACGGAAACAACTTTCAAAGGCTATCGGGTAAAAGTGAGTTATGATGCAGTATCGGATGCAGAAATGAAAGGAAAACGCGATTCAGTGGCCAAGATCGTGGCTGACTCATTGCGGAAAATGAAGAAATAAGGGGTAATGATATTCAATTTTACGTCAAATAATTTTTTAATGTTCGAACCGGACGATCCTCGATAACACAAGGCTTCCCCTTGTACGTAACGGTCTTTTTTATCCCCTTTTTTCTTTTCTTATAATAAGAGACGATAATCAGCCCGTTTGGTACATTGTCAAAATCCATTATTTTAGCACTGCACTTAAACCTTGCTTATGCAATTCGATTCCCCGAATATTAAGGAATACGTCCGCTCTTTCCAGTATGGTGAAGAGAAAGGATTTACCTACTTTTTTAATGCCCTGTACAAAAGACTTTTAGTATACGCTTCTCGGTTTATTAAGGATAGGCAGATGGCTGAAGAATTGGTTGGAGAGTCGTTCATCAAAGTATGGAAAAATCATACAAGTCTTGACCATGAAGGAGTGATAAAATCCTACTTATATACAACAGTTCACAACACCTGTATAGATTACCTCAGATCAAAAGAGGCATCCGTAAAGAGAAATATTGATTTCTATGAACATGTAGAAACAAACGATACAACAGAGCCGGTCATTCACGAAATGATCCGGGCTGAAGTAATAGGCGAATTATATGACGCAATAGACAGGTTGCCGACCGCCGTGCAACGTGTCTATAAAATGTCTTATATCCAAGGCAAAACAGTAAAAGAGATCGCCGAGGAATTGGGAATTGCCCTCAACACTGTAAAGAACCATAAAGCTAGGGGTCTAGTACTTCTTAGAAATATTATGACCCGACCATCCTTTGTGTTATTTATGGCCTACTATGCGGACAGAATACAAAGCTAAGCGCCATTACAAATAAGAACAGCCTCCGTTATGCGTCGAAGGCTGTTCCTTGTATTATGAAAAATATCAAATGGTGATATAAAGCTCTAAATAATCCAGTGAATATTCAAAAAAGAGATTACCTACATGAGCGTAAGTAAATTTACTTAATTTCTTTTCTTTTTTCTTTATTCACCTCCATCCAACAAACTAACGCGCCCACAGGGCATTACCCCCTACCTTTTACGAAGCGGCATATTTCCCTATGCTTATGAAGTGAAAGTATACAGCTCTTCAAAGACAAAAAGCGTTTTCTCGCGTAGCCGTGAACTGATCACGCCTGTATTCGCACACAAGAAGAAATTGAAGTTCAATACACGCCAGAAAATGGATGGATTGCGAATGCTCAAAATGATCGAGGACAATACCGCCCCTCTTGTATTCTTTGATCCTCAATATCGCAGTGTCCTAGGTAAGCAGGGATATGGAAATGAAAAAAAGAGCCGGCAGGCGAATCGATCCGAACTGCCGCAGATGAGTGACACAGTCATACACAATTTTATAGCTGAGATTGAGCGGATACTTATGCCGAGCGGCCACCTTATGTTTTGGGTAGACAAATATATCGTCTGTAACGGTATCACTACTCTCATGCAGGATTCTACCTTGCAGCTTGTGGACATGATCACATGGAATAAGGGACGCATGGGAATGGGCTACCGCACACGCAGGTATTGCGAATATCTCGTCATTTTCCAAAAACCCCCTGTTCGCGCAAAAGGAGTGTGGCGTAATCACGACATTCCCGACGTATGGTCTGAAAGGATAGAGAAAGGGGACAAAAATCATATACATGCCAAGCCGGCAAAGCTACAGGAGCGTCTTATTGATGCCGTTACCAACCAAGGCGATGTCGTGATTGATCCATGCGCGGGAGGGTTTTCGGTAATGAAATCGGCACACAATAGTAAGCGCAATTTCTTAGGGTGTGACGTTTTAGGGTAATCGCTATAGCAAGGATGCTCAAAGAATCATGATCTCACTATGTACTTACTCTTTTTCTCTAATATCTTAATAATTCTTTCATTAAGAACGGCAACAGTCTCCATCAACTTCAACATTAACTGTGTCTGCTTTTCATTAGATGTTTGAAATGTGCTGTGATCTTGGATTGCGATAGAAGAATTGTGGATATTCTCAAGAATATTGCTTGGAGATACAGACAGTAACGTGATAGGGCTAATGTCAAGCACTTCGGCCACCTTTTGCAAAAAATCTACCGTAATGGCAGTCTCGCCTCGCTCATACTTTGTATACGTACCTTCCTTCATTCCGATACGCTCCGACATGTCGGAGGCCTTGATATCTTTAAGTTTTCTGAACTTGGCGATATTTTGTCCGATCGTAAGTGTGTCTAGGTGCATATAAAAGTTGTTAGAAACTACTTTAAAGATCGGTAAAACTACCGAAAAAACACCACCAATAAAACGATAGTTTTTAATCTTGTAGCAACACGTGCCGCTCAACGATATCGGCAATAATTTCTATATTTTAATCAAAACCTTTTCAATGAAACCCTCTCTGCTCTTCCTTTGTGCCGTATTATCCTCGCTTATCCTCTCTGCCCAGAACGACCAATTTCGAAAAGGACAGACCGATATTCAGTTCGGAATCGGCTTTATCTCAACGCTTAGCCACGACTTCAAAAACAGCGGATTCGATACCAAATCGACCATTCCGCCGGTCAGCGGATCGGTCGATTTTGCAGTGTCCGACGAAATCAGTGTTGGTGGGATGCTAGCCTATGCAAAAACCCATTTGGCGTACGAGGATATGGACTTGGGAAATGTGTCCCATATTGTCGTTGGCGTGCGCGCCTTATATCACTTCGATCTGACGCCTGCCCTTGATACCTACGGTGGGGCCATGCTTGGCTATCATGGGACGAAGGTCAGCGATGAAAGCGCCGATTCAAAAGCAAGCGCCTTTGCCTATACCGTACTCGTGGGCGGCCGCTATCGATTCTCTCAAAACGCGGGGCTCTTCCTTGAAATCGGCTATGGCGTTTCTTCCGTTACTCTTGGCCTGAATTTCAGATTATAATCTCACCTAAACCCATTCCTTATGAAATTGATAATTGCGTTTCTTGCCTGTATTGTGTCTCTTGCTGCAGGTGCCCAATCCGGCGATACGCTGACGAATAAGAGCATTATTGATTTGACCAAGGCCAAGATCAGCGCGACCACTCAAAAGACCATGATTGCAAGCTCTCCCTGTACTTTTTCCGTTGATACAAAGTCCATTATTGACCTTAAGAAAAGCGGGGTTGCAGATGAGGTGATCAATGCCATGATTGATAAGATGAAAGCTTCCCACGGGAGTACGGGTGACGCGAATGCTGGAAGCGGTGTGACGATTGTCGATATGCTGCTTACGGAAGGTTCGGGAATATATTACGAGCTTCCCGACAGCACCATACAGGAGCTAGACCCCTCGATTTTCTCTCAGTCAAAGCAAGGGAGCTTTTTAGGAGCTGCCTTAACGTACGGCTTGGCCAAATCGAAGCAGAAGATGTCTGTAAGCGGAAAATCAGCCAATCTTCAGCTTTCACAGCAATCCCCCACCTTTTACTTCGTCTTTAATGCTGCGGAAAAGAACCTCAATCAGCAAAATCCGTCTTGGTTCGCTGAAGCGTCGAGTCCCAATGAATTTGTCTTGGTGAAGTTTACCGGAACCCGGAATAATAACCGGGAAATCACAACTGGTTCCGTAGGTACCTATAGCGGAGCTGTTCAGGGCATTGATGACAAGCAAAAGAAGAGTTTCCAATTCACGAAACTTGCCAAGGGTGTTTATAAGATCAGTTTTGATACCCCTTTGGAGAGCGGTGAGTATTGCTTTATGTATGCCGGGGCGCTCGTGCAGTATAACAGTAACCCGAAGGTGTACGATTTTGGGGTGAAATAAGAGACCACAAGGGAGTACATGTTTATACTGAATACTTTATTTATCCTACTTTAGTTATTTACTCATAAAATTATTTTTAATTTAAAACCAACAAAATGAAAGTGATCCACATATGTATGGTTGCTGTACTGGCGTTTGTATTCTCATGTACGAATTCACAAAAAGAATGCGTTTCTGATGGTGTTCTTGGTACGTACAAAAGTGATGATGATCGACAGATAACATTTTCAGAAGACACGAAGGGCTACACCGTAAAACTCGAAGACTTTGGAATGACTAGCGGCGAGTATAAGGCAGTTTGTGATAACGGGCAGTTGAAATGCAAGATCCCCTTTGCCGGAGAAACAGTTTTTAATTTCGACCCGACTTCGTCCTCAGTTAAATTCTTGAATACAGAGTTTACTAAAAAATAAATGCGATCTGATGAGCAAGCAAATGGACGATAGATGATTTTAAATTTAATAATCGCTCGCCAGAATGCTTTTGCTAAATGCAATATATTCTTCGATGGTGGTTAAGGTTGGAGCGGGAAACCGCTCCGTTTCGTTACCCTCATTCCACCAGAAAACCGCATCACTGACTTTTTGAAAATAGATGGTGAGATTGCCATGGATAACGAATAGAAGCGTAGCCTTGCCGTGATCATACCATTTCCACAGATCGCGTACGCGAATCCGGGCAATGCCGCGGATATGGGTGAGATTATACGAAGCGATGAAGTCGGACAATCCCTCGTGAACGCTTGCAAGTTCGACCGTGATATCTCCGGTGCCGTCTGTGGTACTGTACACCGCCGCACTGACCAAAACAGACACTTGGCTCTCATCGTCATCGATATAACAGATTTCGGTTCCGTCATCGGTATAGACGGTTCCCAGCTCGTGTTCGAAGTATTCGGCAAGAACCTTTTCAAACATATGTGTCATGAGGCTTTTTGGCATGGGGTGAAAGTACGATAGAGAAGGAAAGAGGACAATAAGAGGAAAACTGCAGCGGTGGATACAGGTTTCTGCTGATTTGTGGCGGTGAAACGGAAATATTTTAATTTTATGTAAACTCAAAGAAAAAGCATCATATTTCGGACATACATAAACTTCTGCAATGATCGTTCACTGGTTCTATCTCTTCCGCGGAAATCAAGTCAGAGCACGAAAAATCCTATCACTCGCTTTCTGTATTTTATCAACTGCTTCCGTTTTTTCGCAGCATTCTTTCCCTATCCAATATCCCGGTAGCGCAATAAATTACGTGCGCACCTGGGATGCAACGAAACCGATCTCTAATGCGGACAGCCTGCACGTAGGCAATTCGCTTCAGATCGCACGGATTGCCACCGCATATTTTGATGGACTTGGACGCAAGATACAAACAATTATAAAGGAGGGATCGCTCCCGACCGGGGATACGGCGCGGGATTTGACTAGCGCAGTGATCTATGACGAATTGGGACGTGAAATCTATCACTATCTTCCCTTTCGAGCGAACACGGAAGGCGGAAACACTTCTCTGAGTGACGGCAGGTTCAAACTCAATCCCTTTGAGCAGCAAACGACATTCAACGCCTCCCACTATCCCGGAGAGACGTTCTTTTACGGCAAAACAAATTATGAGCCCTCCCCGCTTAACCGCGTCACAAGCTCCTACGCTCCCGGCAATAGCTGGGCAGGAAGTGAAACCGCCGGCAACCCCAATGACCGGCATGGCACACTGACCGGCTATCACTTCAACAAAATGCGGGATTCGGTGCGGATATGGGAAGTTGATACGGCAGGCGCAAGCAGCACCACGCATATGTATCCCGGCGGCGAACTGTACAAGACGATTACTACGGACGAGCACAAAAAGCAGATCGTGGAGTATAAAGACAAGGAGGGGGTGGTAATCTTGCGCAAAGTGCAGCTTGCGACATCCCCCGATACCGCGCATGACGGTTGGCTCTGCACCTATTACGTGTATGGTGACGTGAATGAACTTCGTCTCGTGATTCCGCCAAAGGCCGTGAAAGAACTTGCCGACAACGGCTGGAACCTGACGCAAACGATCCTTGATGAGCTGTGTTTCCGGTATGAGTATGATGAGCGTGGCCGGGCGATTGTAAAGAAAGTTCCGGGTGCGGCAGAGCTTCGCATGGTCTATGACGCGCGCGACCGGATGGTATTATCACAGGACGGGAACCTGCGAACAAATCATGTCTGGCTCTATACGCAGTACGATACATTCAACCGCTCGATTGCAACCGGGCTTATCACCGACCCCGTCCATTCAGATGATCACGCCTGGCACCGGGTGCAGGCATCCGGGAGCGGCGCATATCCCGCCCTTGAAAGCTATACGAGCGAGGAGTTAACCCGTACGTTTTACGATACCTATTCATGGCGAAGCGACTATGGAAACCCACTCGGCGCAACACTGAACACGACCAACAGCGGCTACCTGCTCTCCGCAGACAATACAACATACCCATATCCGCAAGCGGTGACGCAGAGTAACAAAACGAAGACGCTCATCACCGGCACTCGGGTCAAAATCCTGGGGACGAACACCTATCTCTATTCCGTCCATTTCTATGACGCGAAAGTCAGGCTCATACAGATACAGGCAACCAACGTCACCGGAGGGACGGATGTTCTGACTACCCAATATTCATGGAGCGGGTTGCCGCTTCTGACGATTCAAGAACAGCGCAAAGAGGGCGCAAATCCGCAAACTACGCTCGTGCTGACTAAGCTCAGCTATGATGATTTGGGACGGACGGCGAAAATTGAAAAGAAGGTGGGAAGCAGCCTTGTTAACAGCGGCACAATGCCGGGCACTTGGACAGTGATCGCCGAACACGAGTACGATGCGGTAGGCCAGCTGAAGAAAACTGTCTTGGGCAGCGGCCTTGAATCGCTCACCTACGACTACAATATCAGGGGGTGGACATTTGGCATGAACCGAGCCTTTCTCAAAGATTCCGCTGACAACTACTTCGGATTCGAACTGGCATATGACAAGACCGGCACCGTCATTCCCGGCACAAGCTATGCCGGGGCGCAATACACGGGGAACATTGCCGGGATGCTCTGGAAAAGCAAGGGAGATCATCAACCGCGCAAATACGATTTCACGTATGATGCCGCGAACCGACTGCTTGCGGCTGACTTCAACCAATATACGGGAGGAACGTTCAACAAGACGGCGGGCATCGATTTTTCGGTAACGCTTGGAAACGGCAGTGATCCCGATTCTGCCTATGACTATAACGGCAATATTCTCCGCCTGCAGCAGTGGGGATTGAAAGGATTCGAAAGCTCGCAAATTGACGATCTCCGCTACACCTATGCTTCCTCCGCCAACAAGCTCAAAAACGTAATCGACCAGCATAATGACACGGTAACCGCACTTGGCGACTTTCGAAGTTCCGCGCTTTACATGACCGTACTTGGCGGCAGCAAGACAAACGGAGCGGTCGATTATGCGTATGATGACAATGGCAACATAACAATGGATCTCAACAAGGATATTGCAAGCGATACCGCAGAGGCAATCGAGTACAACCATCTGAATTTGCCGGTGAAGCTGCGGGTAAAAGACAGAGGCTCGATTGAATATACGTATGACGCGCTCGGCAACAAGCTCAAAAGGACAGTGAAAGAATCCGGCAAACCGAATAAAACGACGCTGTATATCGGCGGCGTATTGTATGAAAATGACACGCTTCAGTTTATCAGTCACGAGGAAGGACGGATACGATCAAAGGCAGACAGCGTGTTCCTCTATGATTACTTTCTCAAAGACCATCTGGGAAATGTCCGTATGGTACTTACTAAAGAGCTCGATGACGACGCGTTGTATTTTGCCGGTATGGAGCCCGGCGATCAGCCGATAGAAGAGCAGCTCTTCACGCAGATACCGGAGACTGCATTCGACAAACCGAATGGCTTTGACAGCGATACAGCTAATCATCAGGTAAGCAAGCTCTATGGAACAAACGGCAATGACAATAGAATCGGCCTTGGCCTCGTGCTTAAGGTCATGGCGGGCGATAAATTCCGTGCAGGCGTGAAGGGGTGGTACCAACCAAACGTCACCAATCCCAACACGGCCGAGGAACTCGATGACATCGTCACCGCACTTATCGGCTCATTCACGGGCGGGATGCAGGTAAGTGGCACTCATGGCACCGGCGGCGCAGCTCCAGGAAGCGCACAATTAACCGTGCCGTTGCAAGCGTTTATTGATAACAGCCACGATGCCGCCGCAAGTCTTATCCCCAAAGCGTATTTGAATTGGATTGTCTTGGATGATAAGCAATTCAAACTTGTCGAAGAAAACTACGGTGCGATCCGCATTCCTGAAATTACCGACACTGCCGAAAAACAAACGATGGTTGCAAATGGCGGGGATGATATCGAAATCAAGAGAAACGGGTACCTCTATGTATATGTAAGCAATGAGAGTAAAGGCAATGTGTATTTCGATGAACTTTCCATCGTGCATACACGCGGTGCCATCCTTGAAGAGACGCACTATTACCCCTTTGGGCTGGTTATGTCAGGCATTAGCAGCAAGGCGCTTACCTCCATTCCGAACAATAAGTACAAGTTCAACGGCATCGAACAGAATACTGATTTTGACCTCAACATGTACGATGCATTCTACCGAACCTTTGACCCCCAACTGGGGAGATTCTGGCAGATCGATCCGAAACCGAATTTAGGTGAAGCTCCCTATACGGCCATGTCCAATAACCCGGTTTTATACAATGATGTACTCGGAGACACTGTTAAGTATGCGGTTGGTGCGGGAGGCGACCGGGCGTGCGAAATGGTTGCCAAATACGCCAGCCGAATAACCATCAACACGAAAGGAGAAGTGGTGAGAAACAAGAACTATAACGCGGCGTTTGCGAATATTATCGGTAGGCTTGATCAAGCAGTCGATAATTTCGTTTTTAATTTTGACGCAACCGGTACGATAGGCGCAGTTGCCTATGATGGGGAAAATGTAAATATAACGATAGCTGACCCTGGAAAAGGATATGGGACAAATGACGGAGCCGAAGGAGTATTATTTGAGGAGACAAAACATGCGGAACAAGTGTTGGATGGAAAAGCTACTTTTGGAAAGAATTTGCAAGGTGAATGGAAGGCCAGATCAACTTTAGCCAATGAAGTGGAAGCGAAACTCTTCGCCGCTTCCGGGCTCGGGTTCGAGCGGTATTATGCCGAAGACGCTTCCGGACAAAATTTCTTGATCCCGACCCAGTTAGGGTATCTTAAGTCCCTCAAGAATGCGGATCAGCAAATGCTTTTTCTGCGAAACGGCGCGGTAAATGTCACTGTTAGGAATGATAAAGGAGCTAGCGGTACTGCCAATCTCGCCGCCCCATACCCCACGCTGGATAATCTCCCCATAAACAATACCTTTAAACTACGAACAAAAACAGATCAAGTGTTCGGGTATCCGCCAATAAAATAGATATATGAAAACTACCGTTCTTATTTTTTCCCTGATTATCTGCACACTCGCCCGCGGCCAAGATGTTGTCAGATACCCGTTGGATTTTTCAGATGTCTTTGTGGTACGGGCGGAAATAGGCGAAGTCGTAGACTCGGCACATTGCGCCTGTTTCAAAAAAGAAAAATGCTGTTTGTATAAAATCCGAATCAAAGAGGTTCTGTATTGCCCCACAAATACATTTTCAGATAGCGCTCACCTGTATGCCATTCGCTACATTTCAATCAGGTGCACTGAAATAACTGCGATACAATTGAACACGCCGCTGCTCATAACAGCCATGCCGTCTGACAACTATCAATATCTTTCCTTTTCCAAAGTGTTGAATATTTCCGATTCGCAGCAATATTCATTTTATCATCCTTACGCGTATTTGTCGGGAATTGTAAAGTGCAAGGGAAAGAAGAAAGGATTTAAAATACTTAAATCACCGTATACGAATCGTTAAGATCGGGAATCGGTCTATTCTTTCAAAAAGATAGTGTTCCAAAGTGAGGTTATAAGGTCTCGGTCGCGCTCCCTTGCCATCAAAAACACATGCCTTGGCTTTGGCAGTCAAACCTTCGGTATCACTGCACAAGTGCTGCGTTCGCTTCCCCATGGCTTCGCCTTGGATCCACTCACTTGCACACGCCGTCATGGTTTTTGGCTGCAGGAGCGCGCCTGCGTCCGCTGCTCCCAGTCTGCGGATCGAGCTTGCTTCGCTTCGCACCATCCGCAGCCCTCGCAGCTCCTCCATTGTAGCCCGCCGCTTCACGGCAGCCGAACGCGTATCCCTCCGCTGCAATGAAAGCCAATCTGATCCGCGCCGGCATGCCTTGCGGCGGGGGCGCCACCGCTGACCCCGAAGCCCTTATTTGGTTTGCATTGCCTCCACTCCGCTCCGGCAGTACGACTAAGGACGAACCGCGGGTACCAGTCCAGGAGCTATCGCTCACCTCTGTCCTGGAGGCTTCGGGGTATGGCGCGTTGGTGGCGCTTGAGCCTCGGTCAACGATAGGTTATAGCTCTCAACTTTTGAAGCAAAGGGCAGCCAATTGAAAAAGAAAACTGATGAGTAGCAGGAACATTCCGAATCGAACTTTGGTGCTGTTGGATTTGTCACGCTGTCGCATCTCTTCCATCTCATCATCTGTGTATAAATAGGTACTCGAATCTTCCTTGGGAGTGAAGAAGTACATTATAAAAGTGCCGGCAATGCCTATACATAAACCTATGCCATTTAAGATGCTCTGTATCATCCGCCAAAGATATTTCTTACAATGTGAAATAAAGTATTTACATATAGGAGGATTCATTCAGGCAGCCTCAGCAAAGATATCCTTCGCACAATGCCTTGGGCATGGTAACCTCCGGTTGCAACGAAAAATCTCCATCCTTTTCATTGTATTTCTTCTACAAACCTTACCCTCCGGGGCCTTAGCTTTATTTTAGTGCCTATGGCTAGCTTAGGATGGCAGACTGAGTACTTTTCTCTTTCTATTCAGCTTTTGGTAGTCAAGAATCTTGGCTTAGGTATTGACTTTTAAATAACGTATAATTAGCTTTGTTACTTGTATGGTACTTTCGATAAATCCTTAGAGTATTAAACTTAATCTAAAAATTCAATATGGCATCTTCCACCGCAGCTAAAAAAGAGATTATTGATTTTTTGTGGGAATGGTCAGATTCGCATGGTGACTGGGGCAAAATGCTTGTCGATTTAATTATTAAAACAGAGGCCCCATTACAACAGGCTGAACGACAGTCAATCTTTGATAACTTTTTAGATTCTCTCCGCTCAATTAAACAACTTCCGACTCTATCTTTTACCAAGCCGACATATTCTCCAACTTCCAAAACGATAGAATTAAATTGTTTGAAAAACGTTACCGGTGTCAACAAATTGGCGAAAAATCAGTCCCTTACATTTAGCAAAAACATTACCGTAATATATGGACAGAATGGTACGGGGAAAACAGGCTATGGACGAATTTTGAAGTCCCTTGGCTTTAGTTATGACACCAATAATACTATCCATCATAATATTCTTGGTGTCAGACAGCCGAAATCAGCTATTGTCGAATACACTGTAAATGGAGTTTCGACCTCCTTTCACTGGAATGCTTCCGCTAAAAGCCCAGATTTGACTAATCTATCGGTATTTAACAACCACTGTGTTCAAGCATCTCTTGAAGATAGGCACTTAATTGTATCCCCCATCGGGTTTCATTTGTTCAATCTCGTCTCAGGGGAGCTTGTTGAGCTATCTTCTCTCTTACGGAATAAGGTTGCCGCACATCCTGTTAGTATTTCGTGGATGGATTTTCTTCATTCAGGCACTCAGCAGCAAAAATTTATGGAACGGCTATCCAAAGCTTCTACCGAACAAGAATTACTGACCCTTTCGACCTACAGCTTGGGAGATGAAGCTGAGTTACAGAAGAAACAGACCGAATTATCCAGTCTAAACCAAGAATTATTAAGAACTCAGATAAGAAATCTCAATACTCAAAACGAAGAATTAAATAATGTCCTCATAAGGGTCAGATACGCCGAAAGTATACTAAATACAGAAAATTGGTCAAAATTGAAAGATCTAAATAGTAAAATTATCGAGCTGTCTCTGAAGACACAGAAAGGGATAAAAGAGATTGTGATCGGGAAAGGAATTGAATTTTATGAAACCAGAGAGTTTAATAGCTTTATAGCTGCCGCAGACAAATACCTTAAGTTATTAAATAAACCGGATTACCCGGCTCAGAATGAGGTTTGCTTATATTGTAGGCAACCACTTGAATCTGCGGCGAGGGATTTGCTATTACAGTACAAGATTTTGCTAAATGACAAGACCCAGGAAACGCTTCAACAGAGCATTCTTCAACAAAATACATTGATTGATTCAATCAAAAGCATAGAGAATAACCTAACATTTACTAGTCCTGTTTTCGGACTGGATGATAATGAAAAGGCCATCCAGCCTCTCTTAATTCAACAGTATAACAAAATAATAAGCACATTCAAGGAGAAAGTCGTTAAGAATTTAATCGAGGAGGTGCCTCTCTTTGACCTGGCCTATAGCGAATACGTCACTTTCTTAGAGCTAGAGATGAATAGGATAATGGATTTATTAGTTGCCAAAAATACTACGTTACAAGGATTAGCGGAAGCAGAACTTCAGTTGAAAAGCGAAAGTGATGAACTTCTTGATCGTAAATTCCTGTCTACGAAAATGGAGGAAATCAAGTTGGTTATACAAAATATGAAAATTGTATCTGTATTGAACTCGAAAGTAGGCGAATTCAACACCGCATCTATTAGCCGAAAGACCTCTGAAGCCCGGGAAGAGCTAGTACGCTTGAATTTCAATTTACTCTTTCAAAAGGAACTTAAAGCTTTGAGAAAGGGAGATATCAAAATTGATTTAAATTTTGGTACGGAAAGAGGTAGTTCCAAAATTACTCAAAGGATTAATGCATATGGATTAGCTGATATTTTGAGTGAGGGTGAGCAGAAAGCCATTGCCTTGGCTGAGTTTTTAACGGAATTGCAATTAGATAATATAAAAGCGCCAGTTATTTTCGATGATCCGGTAAATAGCTTGGATCATCGGATTATTGATGAAGTCGGTAAACGGTTAATTGAATTATCTAAAACACGGCAGGTAATAATCTTTACCCACAGCATCCTTTTATTAAATAGCCTAATTCAACAGTCGGAGTTAGATACAAGTAAGCAGGCCGGAATAAGATTTTTATTCCATTCTGTTAGCAAAAATTCTAATGAAACTGGAATTATTGGAGAAGTCGAAGAAATTAACAGCTTCAGTAATTATAAGAAAAAACTTGAAAAAATTCTTGAAAGTAAACCCAATGGACGAACAGAAACTAGTTTGGCAATTGAAGGGTATGGACATTTACGATCAGCAATGGAAATATGTGTTGAGGAAAGCATCTTGAAAAGAACTATTATTAGATATCGTAAGAGTGTTGCATTTCCTGCATTATTAAGAGTTGAAGGAAGTAAGTTAGATCAGCATAAATCTGATTTAAATGATATTTATGAGAAGTGCTGCGTTTCAATAGCGGGACATAGTAGCCCTACAGAAATTCACACAGATCCTACCCTTCAGGAATTAAGGGATGATTATGACGCTTTCAAGAGTATAAGAAGCCATTTTACAAATTGATCTATAGGGTCAGTAAGAAACTGAAGGGTTAGATATAAAATAATTGTGACAGTCTGGGTGTAATGGTTTAAAAACGACCAATTAGGTGCCCTATTATATAGAAAACTGATCCTATCACAGCTAAATAAACAGCATGGCTCTTCACGACAAACCGCAGGTTGATTCATCGGCAATGAATTCCGGTCGTTCTGAAAGGAAACTGAACGACTGGTTGAATGAAGATCACAGTTTTATCCTCCGGAAGGAAACACCCGACAAAGGTTGTGACTTCATGTGTGAACTTTTGGATGTAACCGGTGCCACCAACCTGAAATGTCCTATCCAATTAAAGAGTATTCAAACTTTGACATTGGTTGAAGGGGGGAAGTATATCTCCTATCCGATGCTTACGTCCAGGTTGGGTTATATGCTCAGATTCATCCCTACCACAGGCATTATTGTTTTTTTCAGTGTGGAATCGGAACAATTATTTTATGATTTTTCCGACCAAGTGTATGAACGACTTATGGCAAATCGGCAAGGAGATGAGTGGATATACCAAGACCAAGTGAATATCTGGATACCAGTTGGCAATATCCTTAACACCGAAAATATCAAAATCTTGCATCAAGCTCTTACTACGCGTTTTGAAAGGGCTACTAAAATGCATAATGCGAACGCTGAAAAATATGAACTACCGGTGGTTGAGATCCCGGGAAACTCTACGTTCGACTTTAATAATAAGAACCATCTGAAGAGAGCGTTAAAAAAATTCGGCCTCGCCTTATTAACACGGTATGATCTGGCGCCGGTCTATAACTCTCTTTCTCAACTAACTCTTCATGAAATTGAAAGCGATAAGGATTTGCTCCTGCTGGCCTGTGTTGCCTATGGTGAAACTGGTCGATTCTATGAGTCGGACTTATTTATCAGAAAGCTTGAGAGAAACTTTGATCTTTCACCTGAAGAACAAACAATGATCGAATATGCAAGCGCAAAGAATCTATTGCAATTAGGCCGTCTTTCTTCCACTGAATTTATCAGCCTGCTGGAAAAACAGAAATCTGAAAATAGCGATACAAACAATATCATCATTCGCATAAATATACTTCGATTAAAAGCAATGGAACTTGACGCTTTAACGGCTAGCCCAAAATCCATGACTGAGGAACTATCTGCGATCTTCCGGGCTATTGAGGAAAGCGCCGCTGACTCCGATACCAAAGATATCCTGACGTTATGGAACGCTGAACAGGAATCTCACTTATTGACACATCAACTGAGCCAGGATTTTTTATCTTATAACCTTTCCCGTGAAGTCGGCAAGGAGTTGTCCACGGGAGAACGCCAGGTTTCGGTCCACCATTTCATAAATAGCCAAATAGCCCTTTTCACAAAAGTCCAGAACATCTTTAAACGCGCAATTGTTAGCAGCAATAAATTTTTACAGGCCTCTTCTCTATCCTTGCTGGTTACACACTTTATTCAAAAGCTGTTTATTTTTATTAGTCAAGATATCGCCTTCCCTTTTAATGAAGATGAGACAAAAAAATATTTCGGATTCGCAATGAACGGATTCCAACTCTTCATGGAAATTTCTATGCTGAAAGATGCTCACTACTGTCTATCCAATGCTCTTGAAATTATGTACGCTGCTAAGGCTTTTCATCAGCCTTCAATAGAAGAAGATATCAATAATTTGCTAACGCAAAAGAGCAGGTTGGAAGCTGCGCTAATGATTGAACCCTTCCCATCGCAGATTCAAATTTTGATCGAAAAAAGTAAACAGAATGCAACAGAAGATCCAGGGAGCAGCCTGAAAAATTTATCCGATGAACAATTATTACTCATGGGACGTAAACTGTTTGAGCCCTTCAAACTTCCGGAAGAGAGATTTGAGAATATGATGGATGAACTCCGGGCAATGCGTATGTTCTATCAACGGTGCTCAGACGACAATGTAAAGTTTGCTGTATTTAATGGCACTCGACTAGAAGATGCATACAAGGCCCCTGTATCGTACAAGCTTTACAATAGACTTACCCGTCTGGAATCATTGTCGGCATACAATATGGATGTACTTTTATCTTCCTGGGGCTTCTAAGCGCTATTGCCAATAGGCATAGTGTAAGATCTATTAGAATTAACATCATGAAATATTACCTAAAAAACAAATGCCCTTTATAATCTTAAGAATATATCTTATAGCATCAAAAACCATTCCTTTACCTCATTATTTGCTGTCTCCGAACTGATCAGTGGAATAAACCTGGACAATTACCATAAACGCCGAGCGATCCTTAACCAACTCTATCATTCATCTATTATAATTGACTGGGCAGTCCCCACAAGAAATTGCTTTTAACAGTTTTGACGCCTTTGAGGATTTTGAATTTGCAGAATACAGAGATGAGCCATTATCAGCATTGGCGGATTTGTTTTCTTGTTTAGATTGTGTTGTATATTCAACGAGGACATACTTTCCGTTATCGAGCAAGAAATAACTATCTGGTCTTCCTTTTATTACGTTTTGTGTCCCTTTTGTGCTTCCCGATCGATTTATGTCTGGATATTCAGCTTCAGTATAGAATAGTATGGCATCGCAGACATTTTGTTGTAATTTACTCATAATGTCAAAGAAGATAAAAGTTCACGCCATAGTAATCTTTAGAAGATATTTATTTTACTTTCCTCTTTTAATCTAGAATGTTTTGATTGACATCATGGCGCTTGCTATCAATATATCTTTTAATCTTGTTGAAGTCGTACCAGCCCCACGTGCCTTCTTTTTCATTGTAAACCAGTCTTATTCGCGGCTTATCATCTTTAGTAGAAACATAATCTTTTGTAGAAAAAGCTTTTTCAAGATTTTCATCGGTTATATGCTCAATGGCTTTATTATATAATGTTTCTATTAGTCTTTCGTCAACATTGCTTTTGAAACTTAGCTCAATTTCTTTTTCTCCGTTTGAAACTCTAATTGTGATGTCTCTCTCTAATTTGGTTTCGGAAGGCTGATTATTAAAGAGGGATTTCTTTAACCCTTGAAATAGTTTTACAAATGGTGCCTTAAGTAGTTCAAACGCTACTCTTCCAAGAACACTATCTATTATATGGGACTTATGCTCATTCAAATAAATAAATATGTTATAAATTTCATCTTCAACAAAATTATGATGTTCTTCTTTTTTATTCTTTTTAGTTTGTACTGTTAGATTAAGTTCGGATTCTATGCAAGACCGTTTAAATTCTGCAATGAGTTCACGCGGGACACAGTCTTCGTATAAAACAGTTATAGAAGTTATCATTTGATAATTTTTTTATAATAAGGAGCAGTAAAGTATTATTATTTAAATGGTTTATGCTATCATCCTAACGACGTCCCATTGAGTATTATGAAGATAATTTACTCATAAAATGCAAACATTTCTTCATCTTGTTCTTTAATTATTGAAATTTGTTTACTAAACTCATCTTTGGGTTTGATTGTAAACTCAGTAAGTTCAATGGGTAAATTATGGATCATCCTGAAGTCCGAAAAATATTTATTTTCATCCTTTTCCCAATTTTCTCCATATTCCGACAAGTAGTTGAAATACAGCATCAACTGTTCGTGGTCTGATAACTGGGCTCTTATCATTCGAAAGTAATCTCTTTTATTATAATCATGTGGAAATGGATATTGCTTTGCTACATACTTTACCATTAAAAAAAGGTGCCGAAAGTAATGTCCAAATCGAGAGCTGTGTCCTGCAAAAGGTTTATACTTTATAGGTATTTCTATTTTTATATTAGAGAGTGGCACTTCATATACATTGTTTTCGCCAGAAGTGCTAATATGCTGCTGGCTTGCTTTTCTTAGCTCTTTTTTACATTTTTCCACATAGATTTTGTCATCGACGATTTTCTCATCAATTTGGTTGATAATATCAGAGTCTATTCCGTTAAATAAAAATCGGTAAGCCATTTTGATTAGGTATCGATCTTTGCCTTTAAACTCGTCAAAAAGTAATGTGGCTGCGCAAATTTCATAACATGCAACCAATTCCGAATATGTCGTGACAAAGACTTGTCTTCCACTGATTATTTTAGAGATTGCCTCTATTGTTGTTTCCTTTGTAAATCCCGAACCTGGCATAGAAGATGAAGTAATTGTTTTAGTTTTGGTTAGATCATACCCTTCAATGACCATTTCAGTAATATTCTCTTTGTGTAGACGAAGCATTTCGAAAAATTTACTTTCGAAGCGTTCATGTTGTAAATAATTTTTCTGTTGTTGATTAGCTTGATACTGTATCCAGAAAGCAAAAAAAGTTAATACTGCGGCTAAAAAGGCTACGACGGGTCCAATAGTCCCACCAATGGTGTCACCAATAGCACCGGTCTTGTCATTGAATTCAATAATCCCGGGTACTTTGGTTAGAAGAGGAGGGATTACAAAGAAAACAACGATGATACCCAAAGCAAATAGACAGAAGGCCCTAATTTGATTTTTATCTATCCATTTAATTAAGGCATCGAATAAGTTTCTTTTTTTTTCTCTGTTCGGATTTACCCGCCTGTTAGAAGATTGCATAATTGTTGTTTTGATATCAAAATATAAAATATGATTTTTTATTAAATAATGCAAATCCAGATTCTCTGTTATTCAATATGTGTAACTAAGTAGATCAGTTGAAAACATATTTTTTGCTTTGCTGACCTAGAATTCGATGACCAATACTCCAAGAACAGCAGTATCCAAGAAAAAGGATGCAAAGCTCGGCTGCTCCACAGACCCTACTCTCATATCGCCCGCAAGGAACTACGGCATAAACACAAAGCCCACGCACACGGCCATCATTTATTCCGTTCCTCCTTGCGGTCGCTGCCACGCAGCCGGTCTCCTCTGCTTTCTTTTTTCTTTTCCCTTTCTTTTCTCTTTTGGAAAGTGCTCTTTGGAAATTGTACATTTAATCACCAGTAAATCTTCTCGTATGGAAGCAAAGAAATCAGTCGGCATTTGGATTCGGGTATCCACCGAAAACCAAGTCAAAGACGACTCCCCCGAACATCATGAGCACCGCGCGCGCCTGTATGCCGAAGCTAAAGGATGGCAGGTAGCTGAAGTGTATCGGCTCGATGCCGTGAGCGGCAAATCGGTTATCGAACAGCCCGAGGCAAAACGCATGATGTCCGATATCAAAAGTGGTAGGATTACCGGACTCATTTTCTCAAAGCTTGCCCGCCTTGCCCGAAATACCAAGGAACTTTTGGATTTTGCCGACTTCTTCAAGTCATATCAGGCCGACCTCATTTCCCTTGCTGAAAGCATTGATACGTCAAGCCCTGCCGGTCGCCTCTTCTATACTATGATTGCCGCTATGGCCACATGGGAGCGCGAAGAGATCGCCGCCCGCGTTGCAGCCTCGGTGCCTGATCGGGCCCAGCTCGGGAAACCCTTAGGCGGAGCAGCGCCTTTCGGATATCAATGGAAAGGCATCAACTGGAACGGGGAAAAATTCGAACGAAAGGAGTTTTGCATTGATGAAAAGGAGGCTCCCGTACGCACGCTTGTCTATGAACTTTTCCTGAAGTACAAGCGCAAAAAGACCGTTGCCACGAAACTCAATAGTCTCGGGTATCGGACGCGGAACGGGTCAAAGTTCTCAGATACTACCATTCACCGCCTGCTGCGCGATACGACAGCCAAAGGCCAAAGGATTGCCAACCATACCAAAAGCCTCGGAGAGGGCAAAAGATGGGTTGGAAAGCCTCAAGGGGAGTGGATCGTCATCCCCTGTGGGGCAATCATTTCAGAAGAAACGTGGAACGATGCAAACGCCATCCTTGACGCACAGAGCGCCAAACGAAAAAAGCCGGGGCGCCAAGTCGTGCATCTCCTCTCAGGGTATGTCACCTGCACCTGCGGCAGCAAAATGTATGTGTTTCATAAGTCGCCGTCATATTCCTGCAAGAAATGCAAGACCAAGATAGCAGTTGCTGACATTGACGAGATATATCACGCCCAACTCAAATCCTTTCTTCTGAGCGATTCGGATATTTCCGATTACATGCAAAAATCCAATTCAATTTTGCAAGAAAAGGAAATTTTGCTGTCGCACACGTCAAACGAAATCGCTAAAATCGGCAAGCGGATGACCGATCTGGTGAATATGCGTCTTGATGGCGATCTCACAAAAGAAGCCTTCCTAAAAGAGCACAGGCCGTTTGAAGAACGCTATGTACAACTTGAGAAGCAATTACCTATCCTCGAAGCTGAAGTCGATTTCCTACGCATCCAGAGCCTGTCCGCTGATACTGTCCTTGATGACGCCAAGAACCTCGCTGATCACTGGGAAATGCTTCCATTTGAAGAAAAAAGAACAATTGTTGAGGTGATTACGGAATCCGTAACGGTCGGAAAATCAGATATCCATATTGCGCTTTCATACCTTCCCACCGCCCACCCTTCTCTAAATAGCGGAAAAAGGCAACACAACTTCATCCCTGCGTTGCCTTTTTCCCGGCTGGATATGGTTGTTGGAAAACCATTGGGAATCAAATATATAGCGAACCCAACGACTTTAGGACAGAAAATCCGGAATCGGCGACTGGAGAAAGGGATGCTCCAGAAGGAAGTAGCGGCCCTGATCGGGGTCACAGAAGATTGTGTCACTCTGTGGGAGAACGGTCGCTCTAGGCCCTCCGTGGCCCATTATCCCTGGATTATCGAGTTCTTGGGGCACTTTCCTTTTGAGATTGATACAAGCACCTTGGGCGGGAAAATGAAGCGCTACCGGTATCTAAAAGGTATGACCCAAAAGGGATTGGCAAAAGAGGTTGGGGTGAATGAATCGACGGTTCACTACTACGAAAATAACCCTCATACACCCTTGCCACGTACTTTGGGGAAGCTTCAAGCGCTGCTTGTAGCATCCTCTATAGAGAAGTTGCCGGGGTATTGACGGCATGCGGTTAAACGGTGTGTCAATTGGATGGAAGGGACGAAACCTGCCGTCACTCGAGCCAGTAACCTAACTGTCCTAGCAAGAGAGCTATTCTCCTATTTAAGATCAATGTACCTAGACCGGCAGGAAAAATGAGTTATTCGGTATCTGAATGCCATAAAATAGGGGATGCAATGAGTTTGGGGTCAATGAATCGAGAGATAAGCCGCACCGATTATCTTAGAGATGAAAATGCAAATTGATCTCTGAAGTAGACAGCTAACGCCTATTTTAAACACCTGAATGAGCCATTTTATCTTAGGGTTGAATACAAGGAATAAGACAGATACTGTTGCCATAGAGGTTATTGCTCAGAATTAATTTCTAAAGCTTATTCCTAAAATTCAATAAACATAGAACCTGATATATATTGTATTGAGGTCGGAATAGGGTACTCCTTTGGACCTATTGAAAAGAAAGGAGTTAATATCTTGTTAGAATGAAGTTTAATTTACTTGTAAATAGTAAAGAAGGAGTGTATATTTATATTAATAAAATCTATTATTCAAATTGTCGACTAATCAATAGCCTTAAACTACTATGTTTAGATATCATCACACAGCTATCTCAGTATCGAATATTGAAAAATCGATTGATTTCTATTCAAGAATGGGGTTTAAGGAAGTGCTACTTTGGCAGTCTGAGAATAAAGATTTAATAATTGCCAATCTTAAACTTAATGACTTTTATTTGGAACTATTTTGTTATACAGATTTTCAAGCTTCAACCGTAAATTCAGAGTTAAATAATGATTTGAAACACATAGGAGTTAGACATTTTGCCTTGCAAGTTGATTCAGTTGACAAAGCAAAAGTTTTTTTTGAAAAGAATAGTATTGCATCTAATATTAAAGTCAACCTAGGCAGGACTGGATTAAAGTACTTCTTTATTACAGATCCTGATAAGATTTTTGTTGAAATTGTCGAAGACAACCGTATGCTCGAATGATTATAAGTAGTGATTTTGGAAAACGTCAGAAAATCGAGAGGCTGAAGAATAAAAAGGGATTTTATAGTTTTTTAGCGCTTGATCATCAGCTCTCCCTTGGAAGAATCCCGGAAATTGATTCTTATCAGGAGTGGACTAAATTCTCTAATGGCGTCGACATATCTGGTATTGTTTTAAATAAAGGAGCTCTTCGAGAAATTTTACAGAACTATAAGAAATCACTTATACTGCAAACAATTGGTGGTCCATCAAAAGAAAGCACATCAAGTAAGGTTCTAATAGCCACGATAGAAGAGGCGATAAAACTAGATGCTGCTTGTGTTTCAATACAAATAAATTTTGAAGAGTCTGACTATCTTAGACAGATAGAACTTTGTGTTCTTCAGATTGAAAAAGCTAATTTTTGGGGGATGCCCGTTTTATGCATGATTAATTTGTCAAATCCCACTTCATTTTGCACTGAACTATTTGTTAAGTATATTAAGTTCTGTAGTGAGCTTGGTGTTGATTTCATAAAGATTGCCTTGCCCAGCGATATAAATAAAAATGATCATGAGATAAAAAGATATATTTCTTTATGTCCACCCTTATTATTTGCGGGGGGAGATAAAAAAGAGACAATATTAGATGAAATTAGGCTCAGTAAAGATGTAGGATTTTGCGGCTTTTGTATTGGGAGAAATATTTTCAAATCTCAAAACCCAAAAGAAACAGTAAATCAAATAAACCAAATCTTTGTAAATGAGTAATTTGTTAGTCCTTGAAAATGAGAAGAAATTCTTACTTACTGGGCTTGCATCAATGTTTTACGAGTTCACACTTGATACGATTTCTCAGATTGAAGAGGATCTGGAAGTATATCTTAAAAACTATACTCTTCAAAGTTTAAGGAGAAATTCACGGGCTTTTTTGGCCTTAGATACATCGGAGGATAATATGTTTTTCCTTGATGACAATGCCAATTTTTATGAATTATATTTTTCAGACGATTTGAATAATCCTGAATTATTATTAATCATGTTAAGCGTGAGGGGAATTGAGAGAAAATATGTGTTGGAAGATTATTCTTTTTCCCTTAAGAGTAGTTATGGTAAATATCTATCTTTTAATCTATCCTTTCCTCGAAAACTGAAAATTAAAAAGCACGACACTGGAGAGCTTTTTAAAATAGTTTTTGAGACGGGGTATACCTGGTTTTATGATGGAATTATTAAATTTGCAAATGAACAAGAAAAAAGACTTGGATATGAATTATATAAGTTTTCTGAAACTATTATTCACTCTAAAGAATTTTTAAATAATTTATGGTTTGGCGCTATCACTGGAGGATTTGGATTTCGACTTTTAAACGATGTAGTTACCAGAGAATCATTTCAATTAATACACAAAAATTCTAAAAAATTCCAAAAGAGCACTAATGCACTTGTGTCAGAGTTACTTAAGACAAAATTACCCGAAGTGGATCTTTTGATGATTAATGCGATTAAAGAAAAAAACTCTATCGATGCTAATCTGAAGAATGCAAACTATAACAAAACTGATTCTTTATATGCTGTAACCCTTAAATCACTTTATGGAATGGACAAGTTTACGGTTTATCCAGTTTATGAAAGTGATAAGTTTTGCGTTGTTGCTTTATTCGATACAAAGAACAGATTAGGTCTTATACCAGTATTGGAACGCCATAAAATAGAGCTTAAAGACATTTGTGAAAGATCTATTCCTGGGATAAGATTGTTACTTGGCAGACTTCGAAAAGTAAAAAAGGAGACTCTTAGTTTATTCTGGAATGCTACAGACTTAAAACCGAATATTTTCGGTTTAGGCTTCGATCTTAAAAAGATAGTAAACTACTTTTATAGAAAAAAATAAAATGAGAATAAGGGAATCCTTCAGTTGATGCTGAAACTATCCTAACTCATAAAGGCATAAATAAGAAAAGATGCTAGTTCTTCTTTTTGGGACATCATGTGTTGGCAAAACGACGTTAATAAAAGAATTAGTAAAAAAACATCTGTTTAAATATATAACATGGTATACTACACGCCCAGTTCGTGATGGTGATCTTGGCAGATGCTGTGTAAGCTCTAAAGAGTTTAGATTATTAGAATCGGAGAATAGGTTTATGCTAATTAATAATAGTTATGGCTATTTATATGGAATGCCTCGGGACTCAATCCAGTCATCAATTAAGGATGAGAAATATTTTATTGCCGACTTTAGAATAAAGGACGTTCACCTATTCGATGCAATTGATTGTATTAAAATTATAGTTCTTCCTGAAAATGAAGCCCAACTTATCCGACAAATTCATCTGGCAGATAGATTCGAAAGAGAAGAAGCTATTTTAACTGACTATAGGGAAAATCTTAATTCTAAGAGATTAAAGAAATATATTTTGCACGATTGTTATGTATACGTTAATATATATGATGAGAATAACAGGAATGCCAACTTACTAAATAATCTAATCAAACAAATAAAAAAGGATAGCCTAAGAAAAGTCCAATCCACTTATTACTAACTCACATGCTCATAATTAAGTAGTCGTCACTGCGTTATTCCTTTTTTCTATAGGCTTGTTGGAACACATCTTTTTCGCCACTTGAGTATGTGGGGTAAACAGACATTTTACGATCTATTGCAGTAAAGCAATCTTCAGTGGCAGTCTCTTAAGGCTTCTATATCCGATAGATTTTTCCCACTCGACAGTGTCTGCCAGTCTTATAGAGTCAAGTTTAGTTAGAAGAGGATTCAGAATAAGGTCTAACACACGTCTAACCATACTAGCGCCAATACAATAATGTGTGCCATATCCGAACGATAAGTGGGGATTAATTTCCCTTTCGACCATAATGTTGTCGGGAGCCTCAAAAAGTTTAGGGTCTCGATTTGCAGCAGCTATAAATAATAGAAACTTGTCACCTTGACTTATATTATGGTTCTCGACCGTAAAGTCTGAGTTTGCAATTCTGGATATATACTGGAATGGAGGATCAAATCGGATCAATTCTTCAACCATTTTAGAGTCTACATTTCTGCAACATAAATTCTGCTGTAATTGCTGATTCGATAAAAGGTTATAGATTATATTCGAAATGAGAGTACTTATCGACTTGTATCCATCAAGGAATATATTTGTAAGAATAGCTAGAGCCGTTTTGTAGTTTATGACAGGTTGCATAAAACTCGCTAGTTCAGTAATATTCATGTTTGCCTCTAGAAAATGGAATACTTTGACCAACGCTTGCTGTGAAGCTTCAAGTGATTCTTCTGATACTGAGCCTTGGCCGAGAAGTTCCACAATACATTCAGATTGAAATAATAGCGAGGATACGTTAAAAGCGTCTATTTTGAAGAGATGCGCAATAACAATAGCTGATACCTTGTTTGAATACTGTTGAGTGAATTCGATAGTGTCAGCTTCTCGTTCAAGATCCCTATAAACTATCAGTATTTGAGAGTTTAGTGCTTCTGCTTCAATGAGTTCCTGTTGTGTTTTCATGAATTTAGTCGCAAAAGACCTCATTTCCGTATGAATTGGCGGATCTTCATACATTAACCACATATTATAGAAGCTCTTTAAAATAGAATACCTGGCTTGCTGGTCTTCGCTCAGATTAGATAATTTATTTCTTTTGGCTGATAGAGAGTTTGTGTTAAGTAGTCGCTTTACTAGTGAATAATCAAAGACAAGCCAGGCATTAAGTTGCTCGTCTCTAAATATGGGTGAGTTGTTCAAAAGATTGGAATACGTAAAATATGGGTCTGATAAATGTCTTTCAGTTGGCGGAAAACTCATCGACTAAGAATTAGTGAATAAATTGGGTTTATAGTTCTGACTTATATCTCTGAATCCTGAATCGTCATGCAAGAACGGTGTAATATGGGGAATCCAGGTTATGCATATTTCTTGTATTGAAGTCTCGATAGAGAACAAATGGGGCTTTTGCGGAATAAGAATCAGAAAGGCATTCTTCATTTTCAATATATATATCTTCTCTACATTCAATCTTTCTTTTACCTTTTTTGCTATATCACTCATGAATTGAATTCTATTACTTCTTGTGAAATGTTGATATACTAGTAAACTTCGGCCTATTTTGTAGGATTCGACAATCTCGTGTAAATAGATATATTTAGATGAGTTTCTCTTTCCATATGGGATCGATGGGACTTCAATACCATTGTCAGGATCGAGAAAAATAATATCACAGTTAAAAGACGAACTTTTTATTTTATTGAAATAATCAATTCTTTCATGTTTCGAGTCGGTAAGTGTCTCGGAAAAAAATACGGTATTAGGAATAATGTTGCTTTTTTCGATTATTTTCAAGTCTCTTTCTTTTTTACGGACTATAGCCTCTTGTAATATTCTATATATTTCAGGGTCGAAGCTTCGCCATTCGTCGGTTTGTAGTAAGTATTTAACAAAACTTCCATCTGACTTTTGATCGTTAGGGGTAAGCATCCAACAAACTAGTAATCGAAGATTACCTTTCTTGGTCAAGTTTTTTAGTATACTAAATTTTTTATAGTCGCCAATGTCACCAAAATATTGATGCTTCATTTTATTTTTTTCTAAGGTCAATTATTTCATGATTGCCAGGTCCTGTTCCAATTAGAGTAATAGGTATGTTTGTTTTTGCCTCAATCTTTTCTATTTCGTTTTTTGCGGTTTTGCTTAACCGATCGTATTGGTTTATTCCCTTATTAGTATAATCAAGGTAATCCACAAAATTTAATGCAATCTCGGTTGCTGAATTGCATATTGCTGCTTTAGCAATCATATCCATATCGAAATGTGCAACTCTTCTTAATCTGTTTGTAACTGTCGTAAATTCAGCTAGCTCATGCGGATATTTGGATGAGTTGGTTATTGAAGCCCAGGAAGTCTCATTTTGAAGAGGTCCTGAGTTTCCACCTACACGAATAGGGAATGTTCTGATTACTAGAATGATATGCGCCACGTTTTTTATGCCTATACCAATTTCTCCGCACAATGTACCAGCGGTAGTATCTCTACTTGTAACATAAGGATATTGACCATGGTGTAGGCTTAGACCGAAACCTTGAGTGCCTTCAACTAGGATTTTTTTTCTGTCTTTCAGATATGCAGTCGTAATATTTGCAACCTTACCTAAGTAAGGTTTTAATTCCTTTATGTCTTTGGCCAGGGTTATGTTTCCTGATCTTTTTATTTTTTCAATGATAGCGGCACCTACGCCCTTTCCGGTTGACGCTATACTTGAAACTATATTTTGCTCTTCTTCGATATGTTTATTTGTAATAATAACCGCATTTTCATCTATAACTAGTCTCCTCTGTTTAATAGTACACAGATTTATCTCATGCCGCAATATCGATACATCTATGATTGAAGCAGCGCATAAGGCTAATGTACATTTTTTGTTGACAAAAGCAGACGGAATCGTACGTAGCTTATATTCTTTATTCCTGTGAATGACTGTATGGCCGGCATTCGGGCCTGCTGATTTGACACAGAGATCAAATTCTTTCGCTAGATAAGCTACAATTTTTCCTTTCCCCTCGCTCCCATACTGACCGCCTACAACTATAGTTGCACTCATTCTGATTGTTTAGGTCTTTCAACATTTTTATTTTTGACTAGAACCTTCTTCATATTTTTTTCGTGTTTTTCCATGAAGGCTTCCTCAACATTCAAATTTAGAGATATGCAGCTACCAAGCAGAAAGTATAATAAGTCCGCATGTTCTTCTGCTAGGTCTCCTTCTCCCTTGGTCAAACATTGATGTATTTCACTAAGCTCCTCTAACATTAGTCCTACTATGAAGGAAATGTTTTGTATGCTTCCTGTCCCTATATCATAGTTAAATTTTTTGTGGAATTCTTTTACACAGTTAATGATCTGTTGGAAATACAAAATCCCGTCTCCGTATATTTGTCTGAAAATGAAGCTATCAAGGTCCGGAAAGGTGGTTTTATTTTTTGTGGTAAGTATCAGGTCGGATAGAAATATTAAATTAGTCACTTCCATTTCTACTGGATGGCTGGTTCTTTCTCTAAACTCGGCAATGGTGTTGGCCCGATCTTTTCGTTCGATGAACCGCTGCATTCTTTCTTCTTCTGATGTCAATACGTATAATAGCTTAAAGCCGTCGATTTTCCGTTTGAGGTTGTTGTAATGAGAGAGGGGGCGAAGCGAGTCGATGACGTAATTATGTTGTTCATTTAATTTGGAACATATGAAATTGCAGAATTCTTCTGCAGGGCTTCCATTCATCAACAGGACTCCATAGTCCTGCAAATTCTTTTCAGTAGGATCTTTACTGAGAGAGAGAATATAATCTGAAAGTATTTCTCTGGTTTTAATGATCTTAAACCCGAACTTGTCCCTTAGATATTCAGCTATATAAGATTTCCCTGAAGAAATGGAGCCACATAAGCCGACTACTATTTTCTTGGATGATTTCATAAGTTTGCAGTATAGACAGATAGAATTTGACTTTCGGATAGGTAGATTATTTGCTGAATTTCATGCTAGCGGTTGACAAGGGTCTGAATAAAATAATGGTTCTTATTAGGTTTGACTCTCTGTAACCGAATGATATTTATATACTGAAAGTAAATATGCGACATTAAGTTTAGATAAGCAACCGTGTTTATCCGGCAGGGAAAGGGGTTAAAAAACGGTTATCTGAACGTGTTTTAGCGGTGCGAGCTATATTTTCTAGTAGGACATTCTTTGATCCTGATCCTTCTCTCGTGACGAAAGACTAAATCACCACTCCGAGTTATCTACCAGATAAGGATAAATTGTAGTCTAACAGATAGTGTACCTGCTATGTCCTTGGAAGTTGTACTCTTGATCCAACTACAGAAGCCTTTTTGGAAGATGGGGATTGGAAAAGTAATGATACCCATCCGTTAAAAGTTTATTAGGAGAAACTTTAATCAACTTAATACCAAGAAACAATTATCTGGCGAGACTATAAGATTGAAAAAAGCCCGGAAATCCGGGCTTTGTGTATAGATGTCTGTTATTCCCCTTCCATAGCTTAAGGTACGTCCGCTTCCTCTTTTTTCTCACTGGTTGCCTCTTTATACCCCAGAATATAATCAACCGCCCGTTGCGCATACACACTTGCGGTAACAACAAGGTGCTTATCATGCCGGAGCTTGTCGAGCCAGCCGTTCAGGTATGCGAAATAGTCTCCTAGTGGGGTCGGAAGAACGCCGGCGTGATAGCAGAGGTATGAGGTGCCCATCTCTGCGATCAATTCTTCAATACTGTAAGAATCGGCGCCATGCTCAGACATTTCCAGGAGCGATGACCTGTTTAACCGGCTTTCATGACCCGTTGCGTGAATCAGCTGGTGGAACAGGGCTGCATAGTAACCTGAAGGCTCTTTATAGCTCTTTTTCCTAGGCATGCTGATGTAGTCCTGGGCGGGATTATAGAGCGCCATCTGCGTCTCATACTTGATCTCTGGCGGCAGAGGCATATTGTTGTAGATCGCCTCGCAGAAAATCGAATTTTTCTTTTTTGGGGAACTGCCAGCGTCAATGCTTTGGGGGAATGCTTCCGCCCGGGCAACTAAGTCTTCCGGCAAATCCCTGCACTGTGAGATGTTAAAGACTTTGTAGTACTGAAGAAGTGGAACAAGGTCTGTTTTCTCATGTACCATTCGTATTTTCTCTTGGGGGATCATTTTCCAATAGACCACGACATGCCCGTGTTCTCCCCGGTTCACCGACCCGCCGACCTGCTTAACCTGATGCCAGGTGAGATAAAGTTTTTTGGAGTAGGTGCGGGCGGCCAAGAGCCAGAGATTGATTGCCCGATACGGGCGCAGTGAGATGAGGTTAGTAGGCATCCCGGAATTAATCCAAGGTTCCCGCCAGGGAATGATACCTGTTTCAAGGCGTTCAATGAGTAAGTCATTGACGATTTCATACACATCCAATTTCGAGGATGTAGAAGCGTTTGTGTCCATATGTGAAGAGTTTAAATTGTGAAAGAATTGATTCAGATATAGTGTATGAAATAGAAAGAATGGATATAAGGTGGGGCGTAATGCAACAATTATTATTACTGGTAACTAATCGAGTATGGGCACGAACTAAAGGAGATGGGGAATCTACCAGTTGGATATATGAGGTTTATTTATTATTTTAGGTGCAAACCATTAAACTACCTGCACATGAAACCGATTCTATTATTTTTAAGCCTGCTGTGCGCAGCCTTTTGCTATTCCCAAGACACAAACGATGACTATTCGGCCATTATTGAGGATTCTAAGCCTCTGCAGCACCTACTGAGCCTTTTTACCATCCACGGAGTCCCGAAAAACCAGAATCAGGATGATTCGCTGACCATCTTGATCAATCACGGCTATTGTATAGGATTTTCCAAGAAGAATAATCAACCTCTATGGGTCGCATACCAGGTATCAAAGGCGAAAAAGGATGTCGATTATGAACGGTTCCCCTTCTTTGTGGATGACCGGCGCCTGCCGGAGGCAAACCAGATCGGAAGCCAGACATTTGGCGGTGGATTTGACCTGGGCCACATGGCACCCAATGCTGCGATTAACCGGCAGTTCGGCAAGATGTCGCAAATGGAGACGTTCCTTATGAGCAATATCTGCCCGCAAAAGGCAGGACTCAACCAAGGTGTATGGCAGAAGCTTGAAGCTGCGATATTGAACACCTACTGCAATACAGTAAAGGATACGACCCATGTTTGGGTCTTAGTGGGGCCGATCTTGTCGGACAATCCGGAATTTATCACCCGCGAGAATGGTACAAAGGTCGCTATTCCCGACTCGTTTTATTGCATTTTGGCACGACCATTCAGATATCCGTATGACAGACCAGGGAATGCCCAATACCTGCCCTTTATCTTCTCACAAAATCTTCTGAAAACGCAGCCTTTGAATAAGTCATTTCTGGTCAATATCAATAGGATCGAAGAACGGACAGGGATCAACTTCTTCCCGAATTTTACGGTGAACAACCAGGCTACAATTGAAACGAAAACTCCCACGGCTTTGTGGTAAATGATTACAGAGTTATAGATCACAGGGCTACTGAATTTATAATCTGGTAGCGAAAAGACGAACTCACTATGGTTCAGAATTAATCCCTTCGATTTTTTATATTCCAAACTATTTACCTAAAATTTCTGCAATGAAAAAGAAAGTGAAGAGCTTTGTTCAATTATTGATGGAAGCATATTCAAACGCACGTCCATATATCGCGGCAGTTTTGGTAATTGCCATATCAACATCCACCGCTATTAAAAATGATTCTTGGAGAATAGGCGTGACAGCTTCACTTGCTGTTACGATTCTATTTCTGATTTTTGATTTGTTTAAAGGTGTGACGCAAAGATTAGATACAATTGATAAAAAGCTTAAAGAAGAAGAACCGCCTACATACGATAACTTCACAGCTGCCTTGCCGATTATTAAGAAAACATTAGAAGATCGGCTAATCAAGAATAATGATGTTTCAATACGAATTTTAGGAGTTTCTGCACAGTTCTCATGGAAGAATTTAATAGAGTTAACACTTCCGGATTTATTTCATATTGGACGTAGAAAGCAAAAAATATCAGTAGAGGTTGTAATTGTTGATCATGAAGTATTGCATGATTGGGGTCAATCGATACTGTCAAAGGAATCTGCACACACAAAGGAAAATCTACCGATCTTCAAAAAGAAATATAAAACGGAGTTCGCGGAGAATAAGATCGATATTAAAATATGGGAGTATGATAATATTCCTCATTGGCATGGCGTTTTGATTGATGATGATACCCTTTTCATGGGAAGGTGTAAGTGGCAGATAAAGGACGATAAGTACTATTATCTCCAAGTAGGCCAAAAAGAATACAGGTACTTCGCAAAAAATGACCGATTTAAGGGGCAAACTCGAATTGAGTTATTTGAACAATGGTTTGATGCGTATAGATTTCGATCTAAGAAGGTGTATGAGCAAAATAGTGATCAAAATAAAGAAGCTCCCCCAAATAGCTGAAGCAGCTTCTTTATTAAGATTATTTATTTACTATTCTCTTTCCAATGATGAGATGCCGTTCCGACTGCTTCAAAGAGCTTCACATAGTATTTATTCCGGTTCTCCTGTTCTCTTTCGTGATAGGTAGCCAGTTCGGGAATAAGCAGTACCAGACGTTTCATTAACCCCTCACGGGTACGCCGAATGTGGCTTCCGAATGAACGATACACATCGGCAATCGGATAAGCTGTATACGGTATGTTATTCATCACCGCAAAAGTGATAATAGCCGATAGGAGCTCCTTAAACTCTGTCGTTTGGTGATATTCCTCCGGTATTGACAAGGCAATTTCTGTAACGTAGTGTGTGGATACACACGAACTTAGGCTGGCAACGATCAGATCACGCTTTTCCCGCGTCCACTTCCCTTTGCGGAGACTTAGCGAGTAGTCCACGAGAGAATTTGATTTGAAAACGGCCAGCCCGAGGACCCGTGTGGAAAAACTAATCCCGAGTATTATTTGTGTGTCCATTATGGTCTTGGGAGACCAGATAGGTAAAGAGAGCTCCCCTGGTCTTTCTGATATCGGCTTCAGGAATCGACATGACTTTGGCAAGGACTTTCCTCAAAAAGTCTTCCTGATACTTTCTGGTAAGAGAGAGGTAGAACGGTAACGCATCCCGATCACGGAGTGTTTCCGCAATTTCATTGGCTAATCGTCTTTCATGAGGTTCGTACGTTTTCATTTGTATAAAGAACTAACTGGTAATCTTCCTTTTAGAGAAGCGTTCGACATCGTTCGATATTTGTATTAATCGTTTCGTTCGGTTTTTTATATTGATTTTAGCCGTCTGACTTCCAAAAAAGAACTGGGACATTTTCTGTCCCTTTGATCGGCGGCTTTGTGCCGCCCTTTTTTCTAAGTATACATGGGAGAAAATAAAATTATTCTAAAGGGAAACCGACGCATTTCCATATCTGAGTCTATAAAAAATACATCGCGAGAATAAGGTAGGGTATAGATCAAGAATTTATTTACCCCCTATCTTATTTACTTTTTCGGTTCTCGGTAGAATATGAGTGTGGCTAAATACGCACGAAGTAAAATATTGTATTGCATACCTGCAGACGAGGATAAAGCGCCTCAGGACATACCAGAAGGTTGCCATTTTTCACAAAACACAATAAATAGCTTGATAAAACTAGGCGCCATACTGCGAGGAATTCACAGTAGACTCATGAAAGAGGGATATAGTATAATTGACGGAAATCTTATCGCTCCTGACGGGACAGTCGTATATGAATCCAAACGAAACACCCAACACAAATATCAAAGAAATTGAAAACGGTAAATACCGTGAGCACTATTTGATATATAACCGCAGAAGCACGGATGAACCCGAAAACCAGAAAAACTCAATCAAGTACCAGCGGTTTGAAAATACCCGGTTTGCTTTCCGGGAGCGTCTATCTATTGCCCAGGTCTCACTTGAAGGCTTTTGCCTTGACGGCATTATTTCGGAAAAGCATTCGGCTTTTAAGGAAAGTAAGGATTTGGTAATTAAGGATAACGGACTTGTCCAATACAGCATAGAGCGGCCTAAATTCTACAAACTCGCTCAATTACTCAATAAGAAATATTTTAAAGGTGTGATTGTTCTGTGTTGGGATCGAATATGCCGCAATGATGCGGACAAGGCTGTTATTCGAAAATTAATGAAAAGCGGGATTGATTTTCGGTTTGTGTTAGCGACCTACGACAAAACCAGCTCCGGTGCTCTCCATATGGATATTGATGGCATGTTCGCTGTCCATCATTCCAGGGTTACCAGTGAAAAGGTTCGTTTAAATATCTATTATCAACGCGAAAAAGGCATTTGCACCTATCCAGCTCCTGTTGGCTATCTAAATACCGGCACTATGCAAGAAAAGCCAATTGATGAAGAACGTGCTCCTATTATTGCGAAGATGTTTGAATTGTATGCGACCAGCCAATGGAGTTTGTCGGATCTTACGAAATGGGCAATAAGTCAAAGATTTACAATGCGTCCTATGCGCAAAAGGCGTACCGAGGTAGAACGGCTGCGGGAGGACGAAGACGATACGTCTTGGGACACGCCCAAAATAGCTCATTTGCCAACTAATAACACAATTCACAATATCCTTACAAATCCGTTTTACTCTGGAAAAGTCTTGGGTAATAACGGTGAGTATATACCGAGCAGAAGCCATAAGGCAATTATTTCCGAGGGGCTTTTCAATAAGGTTCAATCTCTCTTAAGGAAGAAGAATGTTAGTGCTCATTATTCTAGCAAGATATCATATCCCTTGCGCGGTATGTTTCGCTGCAATCATTGTATGCGTGTATATACACCATATCTGCAAAAAGGCCGTGTATATTATGGAGCACACTGCTTAAAAGGCTGTAGTAATACCCACAAGAGCTTTAACGTACCATCCATTGAAGATATGGTTGGCAAAATGATGTATAATCTGTGCTTTACGGAGAGTGAATTGACAGAGATACTATCCAGGGCCGAGGCTGACGAGATTAAGGTATTGGAAGAAGAAAGGGCTAAGCAAATTGAAATGCAAGGGCGAAAGAGGAAAAAGCTCTTGGAGGATATTGGCTATTTAGAAATAAACAAACTAAATCTTCTTAAAACGGGCGTATATACGGCCGAAGCAATCGTTAGAGAAGAAAATGAATTAAAGAATAATTTATTGCATATTCAGTCTGAAGAAGGTGCCTATAGAGCTTCTATGAGCGACACTATTAAAAGTATAATTAAACTTTCCGAACTCTTAAAAGACCTTCATTTACATTACGAATCTGCCAAAC
The DNA here is from genome assembly GCA_040384965.1 of Bacteroidota bacterium. Classification (GTDB taxonomy): domain Bacteria; phylum Bacteroidota; class Bacteroidia; order Sphingobacteriales; family Sphingobacteriaceae; genus Daejeonella. The sequence goes on from JAZKIH010000043.1 coordinate 75,263, forward strand.
CACACGAAAAAGAGCCATTTATCAAAACAGTGTTTTCCGAACTCAATATTTTCCAAAGCGGCTTGATATATAAATGCCCTGATGGATTTGATGCATTACAAAGCCGTTTTGCTGTTTCCTGCGGAGACGGAGAGATTCGAACTCTCGAGGCCGATTAAAGCCTGCCTCCTTAGCAAGGAGGTACGTTAGACCACTCCGACACGTCTCCCTAGATAATTACTGATTACTAATGACGAATTACCAATCAAATCCCGGCATGCCGGAACTCTATTAGTCATCAGTAATTGGTAATTCGTAATTACATATACCCTATCATACTTTATGCATTTGCTCAATAAATACTCTGGGATCTGTTATACTATACCAACATGGAGGAGATTGAAAAACTGAAGGCCGAGAATGAGGAATTGAAGAAGATGAATGCCGTCAAGTCGGATCTGATTTCCATTTCCTCCCACCAGCTTCGGACATCTCTTTCAGCCCTCAAATGGATCTTGAAAATGTTTCTTGACGAAGATCTCGGCAAACTCACGACCGAGCAGCAAAGTTTCATTGCCAAGGCATACAACAGCAACGAGCGCATGATTGCGCTCGTCAACGATCTTCTGACCCTCAACCACAGCGCCGACACGGCACTGCCGTTTACTTTCAAGAAGATCGATATTTTGTACCTTATGGAGCAGACTGTCTTCGAATTTTCGGGAGAAACGAGCAAAAAGGATGTCGAGCTGATCTTCTTGAAACCCGACCATCCCCTTCCGCCGCTTGACTGCGATGAGCAGATGATCAGAGTCGTCCTTCAGAATCTGATTGAGAACGCGATCAAGTACAGCAATCCCAAGGGCAAAGTGTTCTTGTCGCTCAAACAGGCGAACGATGCCATCATGATTTCCGTTCACGATACGGGTATCGGCATCACGAACGATGACAAGTCGAGCATCTTTCAGAAATTTTATCGCGCCCCGAACGCCATCGAGAAAGACGTGATCGGATCGGGTCTCGGACTTTTTACGACAAAGAATATTGTCGAGCGGCACAACGGTAAGATCTGGTTCGAAGACGCCTCAGGCGGCGGAACGACCTTTTTTGTCTCGTTGCCGCTTTCACAATCGCTGTGATATAATCGTCTCTATGAGTCCCGTTAAAGATGCGCCGTTTAGAAAAATCGGGATATATGAAAGATCGCTTATAATTTGTATTACTAATAATAAATAACATAAGATACGGAAGACTAAAGTCTTCCTATCTCTAACGGGATGAGCAAAATACTAATTATCGAGGATGACAGTTTCCTCCAAGGGCTTGAAACGAACAAGCTCAAGAAAAGCAATTACGAAGTCATCACGGCTTCGACAGGACAAGAAGGCATTGAGAAAATCAACGAGGAAGGCATCGATCTTATCCTTCTTGACCTTATTCTTCCCGGATTCGACGGCTTCGAGATACTTAAGAAGATACGGGGAACCGAGAAGCTCAAAGCGCTTCCCGTCATCGTTTTCTCCAATCTTGCCGAAGAAAAAGATGTGAAGAAAGCTCAGGATCTCGGCGCGACGGACTTCATGGTCAAATCAAATTTCACCCTCGACGAGCTTGTCGAACATATTGGAAAAATCCTCGGATAGCAACACTCCCCCGACTATAGTCGGGGGAGTGTTTATTTCTATGATATACTTTGCTCATATGAAGATGCGGACACTTATTTTTTTTATTCTTATCGGCCTTATTGCGAT
>JAZKIH010000044.1:0-11426 GCA_040384965.1 Bacteroidota bacterium
TTACAAATTTCAGCATGTATGAGTAAGCTTTGGCAAAAAAACACAAGTACGGAAAAGTCTGTAGATAAATTTACGGTTGGAAACGACCGCGAAATGGACATCATGCTGGCCCCGTTTGACGTGTTAGGGTCGCTGGCGCACACCAGGATGCTGGAGAGTATCGGCCTTATGGAAAAGGAAGATCTTGTTCAGGTTCAGACGGAACTGAAAAAGATTTACAGGGAAATTCAGGATGGCAAATTTTCTATTGAGTCCACAGTTGAAGATGTTCACTCACAAGTTGAATTTTTGCTAACGCAGAGAATTGGTGAGGCTGGTAAAAAGATACATAGCGGACGTTCCCGGAATGACCAGGTGTTGGTTGACCTCAAGTTATTTTTCCGTTCGGAAATCGCGAAGCTGGTTAAAAACACAGAGATATTGTTTGATCAATTGATCGTGCAGAGCGAAGAACATAAGGGGAAGCTGCTTCCGGGATATACGCATCTTCAGATAGCTATGCCATCTTCTTTTGGCTTGTGGTTTGGAGCATACGCAGAAAGTCTTGCTGATGATATGGAGCTGATGCTTGCTGCGTGGAAGGTTTGCAATAAAAACCCTTTAGGTTCTGCCGCAGGTTACGGGTCTTCTTTCCCCTTGAACAGAACAATGACCACAGAATTGCTGGGATTTGATTCTCTTAATTATAATGTTGTTTACGCACAGATGGGAAGAGGCAAAACCGAGAGGATTCTCGCACAGGCGATGTCATCGGTTGCTGCAACACTCGCCAAGCTGGCAATGGATGCATGCCTTTTCATTAATCAGAACTTTGCATTTATCAGCTTTCCCGATGAGCTTACAACGGGATCCAGCATTATGCCTCATAAGAAAAACCCGGATGTGTTCGAGCTGATCCGGGCGAGATGTAATAAGATACAGGCCCTGCCAAATGAGATCGCTTTGATGACAACTAATCTTCCTTCAGGATATCACAGGGATCTGCAGCTACTCAAGGAAAATCTTTTCCCCGCATTCATCTCGTTGAATGAATGCATTGAAATGACGGCATTTATGCTTCAGTCTATCCGTATTAAGGATGATATTCTTAAGGATGAAAAATATGCCTACCTCTTTAGTGTCGAAGCGGTTAATGCGGAAGTACTGAATGGCGTGCCTTTCAGGGAAGCCTATAAAAATGTGGGTACCGCGATAGAAAATGGTGAATTTAAAACACCCTCTATGGTTAGCCATACTCATGAAGGGAGTATTGGAAATTTATGCAATGAAGAAATCTTCAAGTCCTTTAAGGCCAATCTTAAAAATTTTAGCTTTGAGCGGGTCGATAAAGCGATCGAGGCTCTGCTGGCTTAACTCAATAAATTATTACCTGGCGGCTTGCCGCTAAGAAACACATATAATGAACGTATCCAAAATAGCAAACACCTTAGAAGGTTCTGAAATTATAAAAATTGCCGGAGAGATTAATGAACTCAAAAGACAAGGCCATGAGATTGCAAATCTGACAATCGGCGATTTTGATTCCAATATTTTTCCGATCCCGGAAAAGCTTACGGAGAATATTATGGAAGCTTATCGGTCAAATCAAACAAATTATCCCCCTGCAGAGGGCGTAGCTTCCCTGCGTGAAAGTGTCTCTGCTTTCATAAAGGAAAAATTTGGGTTAGAGTACAGCAGTAAACAGATTCAGGTTTCGGGAGGCTCAAGGCCTTTGATCTACGGTCTTTTTATGAGCTTGATTGATCCGGGTGATAAGGTAGTCTACCCAACACCGTCATGGAACAATAACCATTATTGCCGGTTTACAGGTGCTACAGATGTACCTGTCCAAACGTCCGCTAAGAATAATTTCATGCCTACAGCGGCTGACATAAAACCACATTTAAAAGGTGCGACATTACTTGCGCTATGCTCGCCGCTAAATCCTACGGGAACTATGTTCGCAAAGAAAGATCTGGAAGAGATCTGTGACCTGGTGATCGAAGAAAATAAAAGCAGACCGGCAGACGAGAAGCCACTATATATTATGTACGATCAGATCTATTCACAGCTTACTTTCGGCGGCCAGATACATTATGATCCGGTTTCGTTAAGACCCGAGCTAAAAGACAGGGTTGTTTATATAGATGGCATTTCGAAATGTCTTGCTGCAACAGGTGTGCGCGTGGGCTGGGCTTTTGGTCCGGAGCATGTGATGAGCAAAATGAAGACTATCATCGGCCACGTGGGTGCCTGGTCACCTAAGCCCGAGCAGGTGGCTACCGGTAATTTCCTCGACCAAAAGGCTGACTGGGATGAGTTTCTGGTTAGTTTCAAAGCTAAAGTTCAAACGAGCCTTGATGCACTTTACAATGGTTTCATGCAGCTAAAGTCTGATGGATTTGCTGTGCAGGCAATTCAGCCGATGGGAGCTATTTATTTAACAATACAGATAGATTACCTTGGCAAGACAACGCCTGCAGGAGAGGTTTTAAAGACTAGTTCCGACCTGGTTTTCTACCTGATAAATGAAGCAGGAGCCGGCCTGGTCCCTTTTTCAGCTTTTAGTGCTGACCCGGGAATGAATTGGTTCAGAGCTTCTGTAGGAGGATGTTCTTTGGAGGACATTCAAGCTATGCTGCCGAGAATCAGGGAAGCGCTGACTAAGCTTAAGTAAGGCGGAACTTGCAGGCGATATTGTAAGATATCAACTTCAGTAGATAAAAAAAGCCCGGTAGTAATACCGGGCTTTTTGTTGGACCATTAGTTTCCTCTGGACGGCCTTCCGCCTCCGCTGATTCTTTCAGAACTCCCTTGTGAGCTTCTGTCTGAACGCTGGCTGCTGTTGTCGCGGCTCGCTTCACGCTGCTGCTGCGGACGCTCCTGCTGCTGTTGCGGTCGTTGCTCCGCTCTTTGCTCCCTTTGAGGAGCCGTTGGACGGCTCTGCGGCTGGCGTTCTGCTACAGCTTGGCGCTCACGCTGCGTAGCCTGACTATTTCGGCTGTCCTGATTGTCGTATGTTCTCGGCGAACGCTGGCTCGAGCCCGATAACTTTTGATCGCCCGATGGAGTGACAACCTGATCTGCAGGCCTCGTAGTTGTAACCCTATCCGGTCTGTTTGTTACAGATCCTCTGTTCGAAGAGTTATCGACTCCGTTACTATTGTCCGGCCTTGCCGTTAACGGATTGGCTGATCTTCCATTAACAGATCCCCGGTTCGAATTATCCGGTTTGTCAACAATAGAATTGTCAGTCCTTCCATTAACACCTCCTCTGCTTTCGTCTGTCGGGCGGGAAGGACGCGGATTTGAAACATTGCCCCGGTTCACCTCCGGTCTGTTATCACGGCCATTCGCATAACGCTGATTTCTTACATCATGAATAGTAACCGGCTGGCGGGTAATTCTTCTGATTTCAGCCGCACGCGGACCAGTGTAATATCTATTTCTGTTACTATTATTCACATAGATATTATTGATGATAACGGTGTTGTGATAATAGTTACTGTTTCGTCTCCAGTCGTAACGTGGGTATGATCTGTAATAGATATTGCGCTGAGGAATAAAAACCCACCAGAAATCAGGTATTCTTCCGATGTTCATGTTGATATTGATGCCGGGACCCAGTGGAGCCCAACCATATTGTCCTCCGCCGCTTCTCCAGCTCACCCATGCAGGCGCCCATTGTCTTCCGGGAATCCATACCCAACCTCTGCGGCTTTGGTGATGCCAGCGGCCGTAATGAAACGGAGCCCAACCCCAGTCATAATCAGAAACCCAGGTATTACCATATTTGGTCATTTCCCAATGTCCGCGGCTATAGTATGGTCGGAATTCATCTTGGTCTACGTCTGGCCGCCAAACCCGCCCATACTGCGGGTCATTTATCCATACACCGTAGGGTGCCAGCTCTTCATAAAATGTTTCAAGGGATACATTGTCATCGTAATCACCATACTGCGCTTTCGCAGTTGATGCACTCATTGTTATTAATAGAAATAATAATCCAAAAATACTGGCCGTTAACTCATTCTTTACTTTCATGGCTCTAAAATTTAATTTTTAACATTCTTACTGATAAGATGTGAATGTTTTGCGATAGGTTGTATGGTATCAAAATAATTACGTTTATTTCGAGAATAACGGAATTGACGTCCGGGAATTATATTTGCATTTGTAACGATTTTAATTTAGTATCCAGGATCAGGAATTGTTAACAAGATGCCTCGCAGGGAATTCCCGTCAAAGAATCATTTTGCATAAAATGCGTAGTTTTACCAAAAGATTTCTTCTATGCCAAACGGTACCCTTTTCCTGATCCCTGTGCCTCTGGCAGAAAACTCCGCAGCCAAATCTTTTACACCATTTTTAGTCGATACCATCAATCATATTAACGAATATATCGTCGAGAATAGTAAAACGGCGCGAAAGTTTTTAAAAGAAGCCGGGTTAAGAACACCTCAGAGTGAACTAATTGTTCATGATTATGGGAAGTATAACCGTGACAGTGATATAAAAGAGTTCTTTGCCGGTTTACTAGCAGGTAAGGACGTGGGCCTGATGAGTGAGGCGGGTTGTCCCGGAGTTGCTGATCCCGGTTCTGAAATAGTTGCATATGCGCATCAACGTGGAATTAAAGTGGTGCCACTTGTCGGACCGAGTTCCATACTGCTGGCATTGATGGCGTCAGGCTTCAACGGCCAAAGTTTTACCTTTCATGGATACCTTCCAATAGATAAATTGCAAAGGGCAAATAAGATAAAGGAATTGGAAGCGCAAGCTGAACGCCACAACCAAACTCAGATCTTTATAGAAACCCCCTTTCGTAATAACCCAATGTTGGAAGAAATATTGAGGAGCTGCAAACCGGAAACTCGTCTTTGTATCGCTTGCGACCTAACTTCGGCGGAAGAGTTTGTTCAGACCAGATCAATTAAGGACTGGAAGACAAAAGTTCCGGAATTGCATAAAAAACCTGCTATATTCTTGATTTTTAAAAGATAAGCCCGGCAGCTTATCCGTGAATGCTTTCCGACTTTCCGTAATTAGTAATAACCTTCGCTTCGTACTCTAAAAATTCTTTCCAGCGTTTTTCTACATCAATGTCGCCCGCATATTTGCGAGCCAGGCCTATGAACATGGTGTAATGTCCCGCTTCACTAACCATTAGTTCGTAATAGAATTTAGAAAGCTCCTCGTCCGCAATATGTTCAGACATAACCTTGAAACGCTCACAACTTCTGGCTTCGATCATTGCAGAAAACAAAAGACGATCGATCAACTGATCCTGCCTGCTGCCACCCTTGATCAAAAACTGCATAAGTTCGTTCACGTAATTATCTTTTCTTTCCCGGCCCAGTACAAAACCTCTGGCGATAATAATATCATGAACACGTTTGAAATGGTCCATCTCCTCCTGAACCAGCATCGCCATCTCCTGTACTAAATCGGAAAGATTTGGGTTTTGAACTATAAGAGTTATTGCATTGCTGGCGGCTTTCTGTTCGCAAAATGCATGATCAGTCAGAATCTCTTCAATATTGCTTTCAACAACATTCTTAACCCACTGCGGGTCTGTGGGAAGCTGGAGCTTAAGGATAGTTTTTTCACTCATTGGAGTTATAGGTTATAAGTTTTACGTCTGGTCGGAGATTTCCCAGGCCTGATAACGCGCAACTTTCTATCGATACAAATTCTTACTCTCGATAAACTTTAAAACCTTATCGACTACGAAGTATTGAATGTTTTTTTTCTCTTTGACGGCTTTTCTGATAAAGGTTGCAGAAAGCTCCATCAACGGCGTATCGGTTGTGTGTACAGAAGGATGATTTAGTAGCTCAGCATTCTCAAAACCTGGACGCGGATATACATGGATCTGATAATCGCGAAGGATCAACTCATAATTCTTCCATTTTTTTAAAGATACCAGATTATCAGATCCCATGATCAAACTGAACTTATGTTCAGGATATTTCTCATGAAGATGGGTAAGGGTATCAATGGTATAAGATGGCTGCGGAAGTTTCAGTTCGACATCGCTTACGCGGATATTATCAGCATCCTCGATAGCCAGCTTGCTCATTTCGAGCCGGTCGTACATATTGATCAGATCACCTTTTTCTTTTAACGGATTGTGAGGCGATACAACGAGCCAAACCTGGTCAAGGTCAGTATAATTCGCCATGTAATTGGCGATAATAAGGTGACCTATATGAATGGGATTAAAGGATCCAAAGAATAAGCCAATCTTCATTTGCTTTTAATTATTTGATCAGTCTTTCAAAAACTCCGTGACCAGCTGTTCGGCTTCCGCACAAGCTGTGGCAAGATCATGATTCTTTAAAACAACATCAAACCGGTTAGAATATTGAAGTTCTTTATCTGCTTTTTTAATACGCTCAGCAAGCTTTTCCGGGGCGTCTGTACCTCTGGACGTCAGACGGCTTATCAGAACCTCTAGTGAGGGAGGGTCAACAAATATTGCGAGGGCATGTTCACCATATTTTTTCTTTAAGTGAAGACCGCCTTCTACATCAATGTCAAATATTACATGTTTTCCGCTGGCCCAGATCCGCTCAATTTCGGACCGAAGAGTTCCATAAAACGTACCGGAATAAACCTCTTCGAATTCTACGAACTCCTTTTGCGCAATCTTGTGCAAAAAGTCTGATTGTGAAATGAAATAATAATCCTTTCCATTCTGTTCGTCACCGCGCTGCTCACGGGTAGTTGCCGAAATAGAAAAAGAGAGCGCAGGTATCTTACTTAATAAATGGTGGACTATTGTAGTTTTACCTGCTCCGGATGGCGCTGAAAATATAATGAGTTTGCCTTTCAATTGAGTTTTAAGTTATTGGTATAAAGTTGTAAATAACAAGTTGTAAATCAGACTATATGCAGAACATATAGTTAAGAACTTATTAGTCGCGACTTTACAGTACGTTTAATAATTGCTCTTTAATCTTCTCCAGCTCTTCCTTCATTCCAACCACGATCTGCTGCATCTTTGCGTCATTTGCTTTTGAGCCCATCGTATTTATTTCCCGCCCGATTTCCTGTGAAATGAATCCCAGCTTTTTGCCATTTGCGTCCTTATCTTTCAGAGCCTCTATAAAATAGTCGAGGTGACTTTTTAGCCGTATTTTCTCTTCTGTAATGTCAAGCTTATCGATGTAGTAGATCAGCTCTTGTTCGAAACGGTTTTTGTCGACATTTTCCTTACCAGCAGCTTCCTCCAGAAAATGATTAAGCCGTTCACGAATTGCAGGAATGCGATGTGGCTCTTGTTCAGAAACTAAGCGCATGCCTTCCAGAATATTATTGATTCTTAAAGTCAGGTCTTGCTTAAGCACATTACCTTCATCCTGACGAAAATTTTGGAAATTAACTAAAGCTTCTCCAAATGTTTCATACACAGTCTTCCACTCATCTTCTGTTCCCTCATCTGAAATATACTGCACCACTTCAGGGAAGTTTAATGCCATTTGCAGAATATTACTGCCAGTATCGCCCAATGCATCAGCAGAATTTTTCAGCTGTTGGTAGTAATGGCCTAGTAAAGCCTGGTTGATAGTGGAGGTCTTTAATGTCGTTTCAGCATATTCAACATTGATACTGATATTTACTTTACCACGTTCAATCTGTTTGCTGCAATCATTCCTTAAAACAAATTCTTTATCTGAAAAAGCTTTTGGGATCTTTAAAGAGAGCTCGAGGAACTTACTGTTCAATGATTTAATCTCTACAGTATATTTTGCGTTTGCAAAATCTTTAGTAGCCAAACCGTATCCTGTCATGGATTTTATCATCGGGCAAAGATAAGATTTAATCCCAAAAGGTTCTGAAGGTGTTTAGATCAGATTTAACATTATTTAAGGAATTTACCCCGCTCTAATTCTTAATTTTGGTATTCTAATGAAGCGAATTCTGTACCGAGTATATTTTTTAGCGATCTTTTTCTTGTGGACCACCATAGGGCGTGCTCAGCAAAACACTGTTCAGGGCCTGGTGATTGAAAAATCTGGGGTGTCTAGAATCGCCAATGTTTCGGTGATGAATAAAAAGAACGGTGCAAGAGTTTTAAGTAACGAGCTGGGAATGTTTCAAATCGTCGCTTCTGCAGGCGATACACTGGTCTTGTCAAAATCCGGATATTCGGATATTGTCAAGCCTTTATTGTCGATGACTGATCTGGTGCTGCAAATGCAGCGCGTGATAGAGCTGGCAGAGGTGAAAGTTACCGGCCAAAGTAAAAAAGAAGAGTTGGACGAGTATAAGGATCAATACCGGAAAAAGGGATCTTTTTATGGAGGTAAGCCCCCAATTGGGTTGCTCCTGCCATTTGGTGGCAGTCCGCTTACTTTTTTCTATGAACTTCTTGGCAAAGGCCCCAACCAGGCTAGAAGATTTAATTTATTCTATTTTAAAGAACTGGAACAAACTGAAATAGACAGGCGATTTAATTCTTTAGCAGTGAGTAAGATATCCGGGCTGACGGACACAGATCTTAAAAATTTCATGGTGTTGTATCGGCCGGATTATGAAAGCATGTCCCGAATGGATGAGTATGCTTTCATCAATTATGTAAAAAGATCGCTTGAAACATTTAATAAATCAGGGCGGCCGAAAGGATTACTAAGTTTGCCTCCATTACCCAAGGCGCCGGACCTAACTGAAAAGAACTTGAAATATTAGGAAGATTCTTTGATGAGAGCTTCCATCTTATTATAAACCTTTCCTTTCAGGCTCTCAAGATCGTCAGCCAGAAGGCCGCTTACTTCAATTGGCGTGTCGAAAATGCAGGTTATCACTCCAGGCCTCGCAGCTAGCGGATCGGCTCTTGGAAATAAATTTCTTGCATTGATAATTACCATCGGCGCTATCGGAGTTTGTGTTTCAATTGCCAGTCGAAATGCACCATCGTAAAAATCTGTTAGAGGCTTATCACTTTTGTTCATCGTTCCTTCAGGAAAGATTAATATAGACTGCCCTCTCGCAAGATCCTCTTTTAATTCTTCGACACTTTTTGCCCGGCTCTCCTTGCTTGCCCGGTCGATCATCACAACAACCCGCCGATATATTATCCCGAATACAGGAATTTTTACCATCTCTATCTTCCCGAGCGGTTTAAATGATCCAGGGATCGCCAGCACAATGGCAACCGCATCGAGGTATGAATTATGGTTGGAAACGTAGATGTAAGCTTTCTTAGGGTCAATAACGGACTTGTTCTGGATTTTTATCCGATAGAAGCTGAGGACACAAAAAATCCAGCCCCATATATTTAAGAAGATGAAAATGATGTTTGACGCTTTTTTGCCTTTAACAAGCGCCGAGGTGATAAAAATAAAGGGCAGAACCAGGAGCATTGCAGAGATGAAGGTCACAAATCCCCATAGCATGAATAACAGAGATAATATTCGTTTTCCGGTCATAATGCTCTGTTAATGCTGGAAAATCCCGCGGATTTAAATACTCAGAAGCTCACAGGATTTTTCCGCGGCAAGTTTTTCAGCATTCTTCTTGTTGTAATCCCGACCTATACCGCAGTTTTCGCCATCTACGGTTACCTGAACAGTAAATAGTTTCGTGTTCTCACCTTCTGCATTTGGTACGACTTCGAAAGAGATATCTTTTCCATGTCGCTGACACCATTCGATGAGCTTGCTTTTGAAATTGGTTTCTGTAAGCTCAAGCGTGTGGATATCTATATGCGGTTTGATAATGCGTGTGATCAAAAAATCACGGGTAAAGTTATAATCCTTGTCCAGATAGATGGCGCCAATCATCGCCTCAAAAGTGTCACCTAAAAGAGAGCCTTGTTTATTAGAATATGAAAGTATCCTGGTATCAAATTCAATGAGTTCGTCAAGTCCGAGCCGCTTAGCCAACTGGTTAAGATTTGATCTGCTGACTATCTTCGAACGCATCTCTGTGAGAAAGCCTTCATCTTTGTAAGGATACATTTTGAACAATAGCTCGGCAATAACGGATCCGAGAATAGCATCACCTAGAAACTCTAATCTTTCGTTGCTATTTTTCGTACCATTCTTCAATTCTACCGCTACAGACCGGTGCCTGAATGCCATACGATAAAGCCTTAAATTTCCGGGTACAAATCCTAGAAGATGTTTTAAAGATCTGATATACTTTCGATCCGGAGATAAATAAAGTTTGTAGATTCTGGAAACGGGCATCAATGAATATAAATCGGATAAAGACTAACTAATATACAGTTTTATGATCCGGAAAACTTGGGGAGAGAATTTTTTATGCCTGATATTTTTTGAAAATAACCGAAGCATTATGTCCGCCAAATCCAAAGGTATTTGATAACGCGGCATTAACGGTGCGTTTTTGAGCCTTATTGAAAGTAAAGTTCAATTTTGAATCAAAACCCGGATCATCAGTAAAGTGATTTATAGTCGGCGGAACGATGTCATTTTTAACAGCGAGAATGGCTGCAATAGCTTCTACAGCACCGGCAGCACCTAATAAATGGCCTGTCATGGATTTTGTAGAGCTGATATTAAGTTTGAAAGCGTGCTCTTTGAACAGATCAACAATAGCTCTCACTTCACTAATATCTCCAAGAGGAGTAGAAGTTCCATGTACGTTAATGTAATCTATATCAGAAGGATTAAGTCCGGCGTCACGTAATGCGTTTGTCATTACCAGCCTTGCTCCAAGTCCTTCCGGATGCGGTGCTGTAATGTGATTCGCATCGGCGCTCATTCCACCGCCAACTAGTTCAGCATAAATCTTTGCTCCGCGGGCTTTCGCATGCTCAAGTTCTTCGAGAATAATGCTACCAGCACCTTCGCCAGCCACAAAACCATCACGATCTTTATCAAACGGCCTGGAGGCTGTTTTGGGATCGTCATTACGGGTGGAAAGAGCATGCATGGCATTGAAACCGCCAAGTCCTGCTTCGTAAATAATTGCTTCTGAACCTCCTGATACAATGATGTCGGCCATATTCAAACGAATATAATTGAACGAATCAATCAGGGCATTAGTTGAAGAAGCACATGCCGATACTGTTGAAAAATTCGGACCCCGTAAACCGTGACGAATCGAAATGTGACCTGGTGCGATATCCAGTATCATTTTAGGAATGAAGAACGGGTTGAACCTTGGTGAACCGTCGCCATTGGCAAAATTCACAACTTCATCTGTAAAGGTTTTTAAGCCACCTATTCCAGAACCCCAGATTACTCCGATCCGGTTGGTATCAAGAGACGGGAAATCAAGCCCGGCATCTTTGATAGCTTCATCAGAAGCTGCAATTGCATAGTGTACAAATGGATCGAGCTTACGAGCCTCTTTTTTATCCAAAAAATCTTCGGGATTGAAGTTCTTTACTTCGCAGGCGAATTTTGTTCTGAATTTTTCAGGGTCGTAATGAGTTATAGGACCGGCGCCGCTTACCCCATTGATTAAACTAT
>JAZKIH010000045.1:0-53776 GCA_040384965.1 Bacteroidota bacterium
GCATCCATAGGCAAATCGATCAGCTGGCGGGTAGCATTAGTTTTGTAATAAGAAAGGTCAAATCCAATACGGCCCTGAGCAAATCTCATTTCAGTTCCTAACTCAAGTGATTTGATCAGCTCACTTCGTACGCTTGGATCATACAGCACACTATTTCTTCCTGCTGTAGTATTTCCATTAGGATCTTTACCAATGTTAAAGGTGTTGTACAATTGGTAAGGTGCAAGGTCATTACCAACCTGTGCATAAGATGCTCTCAACTTACCGAAAGTGAACCAATTTGGCATTTGTGCACCCATTGTGGTCAGCATGTCTGAGAACACATAGGATAAACTCACCGAAGGATAGAAGAAAGAACGGTTTTCTGGGCTTAAAGTTGAAGACCAATCGTTTCTGAACGTAGCGTCTAAGAAAAGATAATCGTCAAAGCTTAATTGAGCGCTGCTGTAAACCGAATTAATTCTGCGTCTTGAAATACCCTCGCTAACTCCGGCAGGACTTACGCCATTGTTTAATGAAAACAGGTTCGGCACAACCAGCAGACCAACACTTGAACTTAATGAAGTAAAGTTAGTAGCCATCAGGTTACCTCCCACAGAAAGCATACCGCCGAATTTGCCGAAAAGATTATCTTTTCTTGCTGAAATCAATGTACTGAAGTTAGTCTCAGAGAAAGTTTGTTTTCCCATTCCGTAACGACCAGTGGCTGCAAGCGGGCTTCCGCTGTAAACATTTGATTGCGTATTAGTAGTGTACATATCAGCTCCACCCTTAACCTCTGCATTTAACCAGCTGGAAAAGTTATATTTCACTGAACCGTTCACTATGAAACGATCTCTAGAATCTTCGTTCAGGTTATACTGACGAGCCCAATATGGATTGACCTGGCTTCCGGCACCCTGAAACCACATCATATTGCCATCAGGACCGGTTGCGTTTGCGTAATCCGTGATGTTCATGGAGCGGGGCAGCATATAAAGTGTATACGCGTTGCTGTTGTCCCTGCCGCCCATTGGCCTGTTATTGGCTTTAGTGTTAGAGTACTGGATTTTAGTATCTGTTACCCAGCGATCGTCTGAACCAAATTTGCTCACTGCTCTTGCCGTTAAGTTATTACGCAAAAGCTTGGTTCCCGGCACTATACCTTCGTCCGACAAGCGGTTGTACGAAGTGTAGATTGAGGAGTTCTTGTACATTTGCTGAAACGAAATGCTGTTGTTGATGTTCGTTCCCTGTTGCATATAACTATCAACATTGTCGTAGGTAGCCGCTTTTGGACCCCAGCTAGTTGTAGACATAGGGTTGGCAACACCTGTACTTCCCTGGCCAAATGTGTTTTGAAGCTCTGGATTGGTGAAGATATTTGACATACCATAAGAGGTTGATGCCATGATACCTAATCCGTCCTGCGCACGACCAGATTTGGTGGTAATCAAGATAACACCGTTACCAGCTCTTGAACCGTATAATGCAGCTGCAGAAGGGCCCTTTAACACAGAAAGTGTTTCAATATCATCCGGGTTAATATCGGCGATACCGTTACCCATATCTAAAGATCTGTTCCAGTAACCATTATCAGGCGCACCAGTAAAGTTATCGATCGGTACACCGTCAACAACGATCAAAGGCTGGTTGCTTCCTGTAAGTGAATTACTTCCGCGAAGTAAGATCTTAGAAGATCCGGCCGGTCCGTCACTTGAACGGATAACCTGTAAGCCGGCAACTTTACCAGTAAGTGTATTAGCAAGATTAGACTCTTTAGCCGAGACAAGAGTTTCCCCTTTAACTTCCTGTACCGCGTAGCCTAAAGATTTTTTCTCACGCTTAATACCTAAAGCTGTTACAACCACTTCACCCAGTTCACTTTCCGACGCAGCAAGCGTTACATTAATGGCTTTCTGAGTTCCTACTGTGATCTCCTGTCTTGCAGAACCTATCATTGTAAAAACCAGCACATCTGCCGGACTCGCAGTAATGGAAAATTTTCCCTGAGCATCCGTGGAGGTTGCTCTGTTGGTGCCTTTTACGGCAACGCCCGCCCCGGGAACGGGACCCACGTTATCCCTTACCGTTCCGGTAATGGTTTGTTGTGCAAATGCAGTAATACTCAACATTGTGAGCAGCAATACACTTAAACACATTAGGTAGTTTTTTTTCATGTTCTCTTTTTTTAGTTGTTTATTTGATTAGTTGGCACTCATTAAAGCAGGTATTTCAACAGCAGTAGATCTTTTAATTGAGTTTTCGTCGAATTGAATGTTTTCTATGACCAGGCTGGCAGCAGCAAGCAGCTCCGCGTTGTCAGCAAGGTTTGATAAGGTGATAGTTGTTTGATCGGCAATACGAGGAATACAGAATTCATTTATGGCCTGCTGTATTGCAGGAAGCAGCATTTTACCGGCTTTTGCCCCTCTTCCGCTGAGTACAATACACTTAGGATTCAAAATGTGTATCAAAGTCGATAATCCTTTACCCAGCTGAAAGCAGGCTGTAGAAAGTATTGATATCGCCAGAGGGTCCTGCTGAATAACTGCATCTAAAAAATGATCGCCGTAGTGTTTTGATTTATCCTCAAAAAGCTTCTTCATACTCGATTCGGCTCCCTCGGCTATTGCTTCTTTTGATTTCTCAACCATGACCCACAAGGACGTGTCTACTTCCAGGCAGCCCTTCTTACCGCAGGCACAAAGGTTCTCGGTTTTGGAAAGCGGGATATGACTAAATTCTCCGGCATAGCCTGTACTCCCCCGGTATAATCCTCCCTTTATGATAATGCCCAGCCCAGTTCCCCATCCCACGTTTACCACTAAAGCGTCCTGCATCCCTTCTGCCTCTCCGAAATGAAGTTCGGCAAGGGTAATTAAACTTGAATCGTTATCAATATAAACCGGCAAGGCTAATTCCCGCATCAGGTAATCACCCAAATGAGAACCATCAGGTGTGTATAAGTATGAATTATTGATCCCTTTTTCAGCATTTACGAGACCCGGCATTCCGATTCCAATGCCTATTAGAGATTTTCTTTCTAAGCCGGATTTTTCAATACAGCTATTTATAAAAGAGATCAATTTACTCACTCCATCCTGGTCTTCATTAATGTTCAGATCGAACAACTGAAGCTCCAATACAATCTCGTTAGCCAGATTAAAAATCACCAGCCGGGTAATTAGCTGGTCCATGGCTACCGCAACAATATATTTTGGTTTGGCGGGATTCAATAGAAACATGAGGGGCCTGCGTCCGCCGGTAGAGGGTGCTAAACCCATCTTAGTGATGTACTTTTCAGCAATCAATGAATTTACAGTGGCAGTTACCAGTGGAAGACTCCGCTGAGTAAGTTTGCTCAAATCAGTTAATGAAAGCGTCTTCTTGTAGTAAAGATACTTGATAATGTCAGCCCTTAGCCGCTGACTATTTTCAATTTTAACAGACATTTAATTTCCTCTTAAAACAAACTTAATAAATAAAAATAAAAGTAATTCAATCTTTTTAATAATTTTATTAAGCCAACTTAAATACGGCTAAAAGAGAGAAAAGCAATATATATTTCATAATACATCGCTTTTTTAGAATAAATAAGACGTACGGGTACCTAAACGGTCACGGGAATCGCACAAAGAGATGGGTGGTTTGGGGGAAGCTTACGGGTATTTTAGGGTTTTTTTAAAGGGCTTTAATAGCTGTAAGCAGAGCCAGAATATCTTCAACTTTTGTATAATTTACGGTGTTGCTTTTAGCATAGGCCTGAATAGCATCCTTTTTCCCGGGCAGTACCCTGATCAGATTCTTCTGGGTCGCTGGCAGAAACTCAAAGTTCTTATTGCCGAAATAGAATATGGGCGCTACAGAGAATATGTGTTCTATATTGGGAGTAAGTTTCAGAATTCCCGATATATCACCCAGGCTTTGATAAGTCTCGATGCCCTGTGCGTTACTTGCAATACCCATCGCACCCATTTTCTTTTGGTTTACCATTCTAACCGGCTTCTTCATCGCAAGGCTGAACTCCGGACTCTCTTTTATTATTTCAAAAAACCCTTCGTTAAAACGGTACTTTGATTTATCGATATGTACTTCTTTGATCAGTTGGTTATCCACTAACTCCAGCGTATCACCCCTGGAACCAATAAACTCCATCCGATCGCTTAGGTGGTTATAATTTAAGGTCGCCCGGGTGCTGGTTCCATCTTTAAAGAAAACCCGCGAAGGCATGAAGGTGGGATTCCGGTAGACATACTTAGTTTTAAAATCAGCAAATGAATCGCCAGGCTTAAATGTTACCGTTGACTGGGCCATTACCGAATTAAAACAGATAACCAGAAAACCCAGGAGTATTAACTTTTTCATAATGTAACAGATTAGATGGCGGACCTTAAAGTTTAAATGTAAACCTCTGAAATACTCTGCTAAGGGTATGTGCAGGAATTACTTTTTTAATCAGCAGACTTATCCGACATGAGTTCGACTGATTCTTCAGAGCCTAATTTTTTGTTGCCTGGCTGATGCAGGTAAGGCCTGTACAATTTTCGCAAACGTGCTGTATAGAACCTAATTACGCTGATTGAAACCTTTATGTGCCCGTACACGTAAGCATGCCTAAACTGGGGAAAAAATGACTTACCATTACAACATCACGCGGAATCGTTCCTTAAAAGGTGCGCGCTTATGGACGGATAGGATCTTTCTGTCATTATTACTTTTAACCACATTTGTTATTGCTTATTTTAACTTCACGGAGCTGAATCTATTAGTGGCGGTCTCGTGCGTTGTTGTGTTTGCTGTTATAGCACTATTCATCACAAAACGGCAGAAGATGCCCTTTGTGGAGATCTCCAATGGCACATTAAGTTACTTCGATACCGGAAAAGGAGAAATGGTATCAGTTCCTGTTCAAGATATAACCCATATCAGCACCCGCCTGTGCGAACTGAACGTACATACTTCAGACACTATCCATTCGCTAAACCTTGACCTCATCAGAAGCGAGAAAGCACGCTGGGAGATTAAAGAGATGATCAGGGAGATGACGAGACGGGCACCGGAGTTTAGGAACTAGGGGCTAAGGTTGAAAGCCTATGGCTGAAAGGGGAAAGCTAAGAGGTGAAAGCTAAAAGCGGAAAGCGGAAAGCTGAAAGGTGGATAATAGCGAAGGTCATCCCTAGTGTAGCGAGGGGACTAGTGAAATCAAATACCTCTTATGTAATACGAAGGTCCCTCCGCGCGAAAAGCGCGTTCGGGATGACATGGTAAAAATAGCGTTCCGGATGACATGGCAAAATCGTCCACGAGGACATACAAAGCAAAGAGCAATTAGCCCCCGCATGTCATCCCGAGCATAGTGAGGGACCTACTGAAATCAAAACATTCCTCTTAATAAGTACGAAGGTCCCTCCGCGCGAAAAGCGCGTTCGGGATGACATGGTAAAAAAGCGTTCGGGGTGACATCGTAAAAAAAGTGCGTTCGGGATGACATGGAAGAAAAGCGTTCGGGAGGACATGGCGTAAAATAAATTCCAGATCAATTCACTGCTGTTCAAAATATCAATTATCTTGGATCAGTGAAGCTAACATCACACAGCAGCTTCTCGTGATGAATTATGGATAACGACTCAATTAAAATTAAAAGCAAAGAACTGCTATCAGATAACTGGTACAAGCTGAATAAAGTGACCTACGAATTCCGTCAAAAAAACGGCACTTGGGAAACTCATACCCGCGAAGCTTATGACCGGGGCAACGGCGCCACCATCCTGCTGTACAACAGCACTCATAAAACAGTCATCCTGACCCGGCAGTTCCGGTTACCTACCTATCTGAACGGAAACTCCAGCGGTATGCTTATCGAAGTCTGCGCAGGTCTGTTGGATAAAGACAATGCCGAAGCATGCATCAGAAAAGAAACCGAAGAAGAAACTGGTTATAAGATCGGCGAGGTCACCAAGGTTTTTGAATCGTATATGTCGCCGGGATCGGTGACGGAGATCTTATACTTTTTTGTGGCCGAGTATAATAAAGGAATGAAAGTAAGCGAGGGCGGGGGCTTGCAGGAAGAGCAGGAGAATATTGAAGTTTTAGAGATGGGTTTCGATGAAGCTTTCGGAATGATCTCCACTGGTGAAATACGGGATGCAAAAACTATTATGCTGCTGCAGTATGCGAAGATTAATAAGCTGATTGGGGAGAATTGAGTCTTGAGTAGGTAGTAATTAGTAGTTAGTAATTAGTGATTAGACTTGCACAAGGGTAAGTAAAGGCGAAGATTCCAACAAAATAGACGTTGGGTGAAGTCTAAAGAAATGTTTGATACCGAGCTGTATGGAGAACCTCTCTCCGGAAATGCACCTTCTCTCCGACATGCATCTTGATACTTAATACTTGTACTTGATAATGGTCAGGCCGATTTACCTTCGCGCTTAATATGCTGATGCACTTTGCTAGCGAGGTCGTCAATATCAAAAGGCTTTGCTATAAAATCGTCTGCTAAACCTAATTTGTCTTCGCGATCAAATAAGTTGTGCGAAGCTGAGATCATGATCACGGGAATATGCCCACTTTTTGGATCACTTTTTAGCGCCCTGCAAACATCACGCCCATCAAGGTCGCCGAGCATAATATCCAGAAGAATCACATCCGGGGAGAAAGTTGAAATGGTATCCGCGATTCCGCGGCCGCTGTCACAGCATTTCACTTCAAACCCCTCCATATCTAATACAATGCTTATGACGTTGAGGATATCCTCATTATCGTCCACCACGAGTACTCTCTTCATTATGAGACCATAGAAAATAGGGTTTAATAATAAATTATAATAAAAGCAGATCAGTCTCCAAACCGCTCCTTTTATTCTGCATAGGTAATCATTATTACACCAATAATAGTGCCATATTAAGCATTCGGGGGATAATAGGTGTTGTAACAGCCAACGTATGCCGGCGCCAAAAGTAGTTAAATGAGATCAAAAGCCCGGGCGTATTGTCGGCTACTTTAACAATTTCAGCCAGTGCTTACCCGGCTCGTCAATTCTTATCGTTCAGCAAGCTTTTCTGTAAGGAGCTGGATGGGATTCCCGTTACTGTGCTCCGGCGCGAAGGTCCACAAAGGTTAAGAGCAGGTTTAGTAAGTGGTACTTAATTTAAAACCTGTAACCTTTCTGATTTCATTGGTATCCTATGGATAAATAAAACGAAATCCAAAGCCAGTGAATTCTAATTCATTAATATTAAAAACAGCAGGACTCTCCTACCACTATTCAAAGGACGTTCAAACCTTATACGACATTAATCTCCAGGTTGAAAAAGGAAGCATATATGGTTTTCTTGGTCCAAACGGTTCGGGTAAAACAACTACTCTAAGCCTGCTGCTGGGCTTACTCAACAATCAGCAGGGGGTAATCGAAATCTTCGGCCAGCCCCTGCATCTGAACAGGCTGGAGATCTTAAAAAAGACAGGCTCTCTTATTGAATCACCGTCGTTGTACGGGCATCTTACGGCTAGAGAAAATCTTGAAGTGTACCGGCCAATTTACGGATCGTCAAAAGAACGGCTTGCTGAAGTTTTAAAGATTGCGGGACTGGAAAATACAGGCAGGAAAACTGTGAAGAAGTTCTCGCTGGGAATGAAACAGCGCTTGTCCATAGCTCTTGCCCTTTTGCCAAATCCGGAACTGCTCATACTGGATGAACCTTCCAATGGTTTAGATCCGGGAGGGATTATTGAGCTGCGTGAATTAATTAAAACGCTCAATAAGGATTATGGAATGACCATTTTAATATCCAGCCATATTCTTTCGGAAGTAGAAAAGATGGTGAGCCATCTGGGGATCATTTACAATGGCAGAATGCTGTTCCAGGGAACACTTCCTGAACTGCATTCTTTTCAGCAGAAAAGCTCGAGGATCATGATCAATACTTCCGACAATGAATCTGCGCTGGACTTGCTGAAAGCGTATGCACCTGAACGGGAAGGAAATATTATTTCTGTTTCTTTTCAGGATCTAAAACAGGCTGCATCAGTCAACAGAACGCTGACCCAGCATAACCTGGATGTATACCTGCTTCACCCAAAGGAGAATGACCTTGAACAATTATTTATTGACCTCACCTTAACTCAATCATGAACCTCCTCACCTCACTTCGTTCAGAGATATTAAAAACCAAACGCACTGCAGCGCTCTACCTGGCTTTGACAGCCGGAATCTTTGGTATGTTAATCTGCATACTCGATTTCCTGTCGGATGGTATTCCCGCCGACAGCAGTGCTACCGTATTCAATCTGATGATGACGGATAAGTTCCAGGTATCTGCATTTTTAATGTTCCCCCTGTTTATCATACTCTCCTGCACCTTATTGCCCCAGATTGAATATAAGAACAATGCGTGGAAACAGGTACTGGCATCCCCACAGCCCAAATGGATGATCTTTGTATCCAAGTTTCTGATCGTGCAGCTGCTAATTCTTGTTTTCTTATTCACAGACCTGCTGATGATGTTTTTGGGAGCGGTGCTATTGCATTTTATTGAACCTGACCTGAATGTGTTAAATCAGCCGGTTGATGTAAAAGAAATATTCAAGCTACGAGCCATCGCCTATGTAGCTTTACTGCCAATAAGTGCTCTCCAATTCTGGTTAGGCTGGAGGATCAAGAACTTCATAACTCCCATTGGGATAGGGATCGCATTGTGGATCACAGGAACTATCCTGGTGATTGAGCTTAAGGCCGGCTTTGCTCTATACTTCCCGTATAGCTATCATGTTATTGCGAATTTAACTAAAACCGTACCCGGGACTGGCAATTATTTCTGGTATGC
Source organism: Bacteroidota bacterium (assembly GCA_040384965.1). GTDB lineage: Bacteria > Bacteroidota > Bacteroidia > Sphingobacteriales > Sphingobacteriaceae > Daejeonella. The sequence goes on from JAZKIH010000045.1 coordinate 8,808, forward strand.
ATTAGCGTATGCGGGGCTGTTTCTGCTGGCAGGTTTTTTTGATTTCAGGAGAAACGGAATACGAGGGTAAATCCTATCTTAGTATTCAACCTGCTATGAAACGACTGCTGACTGTATTACTCCTTTCGGGGCCTTTACTTTCCTTTGCATGTGATTGTGCGCCGTCAAACCTGAGTGCAGATAATCTGAGAAAACAATCCTATGTGGCACTTGTCAGGGTCAAAGAACAATTGCCATTTGAAGACGAAAAATATAGGGAGTATGACGCAAATATTCCCATCCAGTATGACGTATTGATTGAGGAAATCGTGCTGTTTAAAGGAGATTCGCGACGACAGCTCACGGTTAGCGGTGCACCTCCCCAATCAAAGACCATCAGCACCTCCTGCGATATTGGTGTATCTGCGGGCCAGGAATGGTTGGTAATTGTTGATTCCAAACCCGGAGATTCTGTCATTGTGGGTGCGTGCGGATACAGTATGCTTTACCGTGGAGCGGATGGGTTTAGAAACTGGCAATATGGTACGGCGTTAAAGAAGCTTTTTTTTATTAACAGCATACTTCCTCATCCGGCTTTAGCCAAGCTATTGGATTTGGAAAAGCCTGTTTTATATTATCCTAACGGGCAGATAGAAAGGACTGTTATTTACCGGAATAAAAAGAAGGAGGGGACGGCAATGTACTATTATCCTGATGGAAAAATTTACGGGCGGGCGGAATACAATAAGGATAGTCTGAACGGGAAACAGGCATGGTATAACAGGCGGGGGGACATTTATTCGAGAGCGACTTATCGGATGGGAGTTCCGGTTGATACTATGGTATATTATATGTATCCGAACGCTCCAATGTTTTTAAGTATCCGGTCGAAAGAAGGTGTCATGCAAAAATTTCAGGAATACCGCGGCGACTTTTCCACAAGAACCTCCCGATTAAGCCAGGAAACGTTATATACCAACGACAAACGAACTTCAACAACCTATTACCGTGAGAATGGAACAGTGAGTTCAGTTTCAAAGTTTCATGATCTGGGAACTACAGAATTAACATATGATGAATCAGGCAACCTGATTCGTACCCGTGAATTTAGTCCATAGGGCAGGCTTTACTTTTCTTCATCCGGGTCTTCCGGTTTATAATCCTGAGCAGGACAAAAGGCCGTAGCCCGATTCCGGGTTGATATCAGATTATAATACCTAAGTCTACGTTAAAGTCCCGATAGCAATTCATAGATAGCAATAAATTCTATTTCAAATTACGCTCCTTCAAAAGAGCATCAAGCTCTTTAGGGTCGGATTTTGAATTGTTAATCATTCTATACACCATATATAAGGGGATCAGGGTTACAAGTCCCCAGGTGTTTTTCACAACGCTGTAAAAGATAATTCCGACGAGAAAGCCAATAATTAAGGCATTCATTATGGCAGCTGATTTCTGCTTTTTTGCTTCCTGAAGCAATTCTTCGTCGGTTAATTGGGAGAGTGGTTTTTGGGTCATAGGTAGAAGTGCGGTTGACAAGAGTTCTTATTAATAGTTGAAGTAAAACTAGCAATTCAGCACGTTTTTTCCATCATGTCTTTGGGATTTGATATAGATTGAAACCCAAACTTTTCATATAAACCATGTGCATCCTTTGTACCCAATCCCCATCTGCTGATGGAATTTAAATCGTCATGCGACATTAATTGCTGCATCAAAAATTTTCCTAAACCTTTGCTTTGGTATTCCTGAATGATAAATACATCAAGTATCCAGGCGAAGACTGCAAAGTCTGTAATTACCCTCGCGAAACCGACCTGCCTGTGTTCATTGTCAAATACGCCAAAGCATAATGAATTCATTATGGATTTCTCTATAGCCGCTTTACTTCTGTTTTTAGCCCAATATGATTTGTTGTTAAGAAAGCCGACTATTAAGTCAATATCTAATTTAGTTTTGTCTGTAGAAACATAGAATTGGCTGGTCATGTATTTGGGCTTTTTAGTCAAGAGTTTTCTGTTGGAATTAGACGATTTGGTCGATATTTATAGCCCTGTTTAAAGAGTGTAGTTTTGAGATAATAGATTGCGGATTGAATTCTTATGTACTATGATACTGAGCATCCTGAGTTTTGTGAAAAACCATTCTTAAACGAGATCATCCGTCAGGATAAATTTATTCGTTCAACTTTACCAACCAGGAAAATATAGGATAAAGCTCCGCAAAGACCCAATAGAGCTATAAAGATCAATGCCGGTTCGAAGCTGCCGTTCCGGGCGAGCACCCCTATTACGATTGGGACGATTATAGACGCCAGCCCGCCAATAAAATTAAAAACACCGCCTGTCAGTCCCACCAGGTTTTTTGGTGCCAGGGTAGACACAAAAATCCAGGTGATTGAAGCAAAGCCGTTTCCGAAGAATGCGAGCGCCATGAAGAATATAATCCATGCGGTGCTGTCGACGTAATTTGCGCCGATAATAGCTGTTGAAAGGAGCAGGCCGGCGATAACCGGCGCTTTGCGTGCCACGCTTACCGACAGGCCCTTTTTGATGAGATAATCGGAAAGGAAGCCTGAAGCGAGCACGCCGGCAAATGCAGCCAGGAAAGGTGCGGAAGCCAGGAAACCCGATTTCAGGAAATCCATGTGCCGGTATTGGACAAGATATGTTGGAAACCACGTCAGGAAAAACCAAAGGGTGGAGTTTACGGCAAATTGACCGAGATAGATTCCCCACAGCTTCCGATGCGATAAAACTTTTTTCAGGCTGGAAAGTTTAAATTTCTCCGGTGCACTGCTTTTGTTGTCTGCTTTGTCGCGGTTGGTGAGCCCTCCTCCATTTTCGATCAGCGCGAGTTCAGCGCTATTTACAGCCCGACTTTTCCCCGGATCCCGATAGAAGCGGTACCATAATATTCCCCATATAATGCCAACAGCCCCGGTTGTAAAGAATAATCCGCGCCAGCCCGTATAATATTCTATCACTGCCAGTACTGGAGTTAAAAAGGCGAGACCGATAAACTGGCCGGATGTGTATGTTGCTATTGCTGAAGCGCGTTCATTATCAGGGAACCAACTCGTTACTACCCGGTTGTTGGCTGGGAAAGCGGGTGCTTCAAACGCTCCTGTGGCCAGGCGCAAGCTGAATAATCCGGCAAATCCACGTGCAAATCCCTGGAAAAAGGTGGCCAGTGACCAACTGATCAGACTAATGGCATAAACAATACGGGGACCGAATCTGTCTACCAGGATGCCACCGGGAATTTGCAGTGCGGCATAGGTCCAGCCAAATGCTGAAAATATCAGTCCCATTTCAATTGGGGTGAACTTAAGATCCTTGCTTATGGATGCGGCAGCCACAGAAATATTGCTTCGATCCATGTAATTGATGACTACATTCAGGAAGATGAAGGCAAGTACGCGGTAGCGGATCCTGGTGGGCTTTTCGTTGAGAGGCATTGGGTCTGAGGTCTGAGGTCTGAGGTCGGAGGTTGGAGGTCGGAGGTCGGAGGACTGAGGTCGGAGGTTGGAGGTCTGAGGTCTGAGTGGGATTTCCGACAAGGAGGGGCAGCAATTGCTACCATTCAGCGATACTTCCGTCGTTATGCCGCCATACGGGGTTGTGCCAGTTGTGCCCGGTTTTGGCCATTTTTCGGATGTGATCTTCATTTAGTTCGATGCCCAGACCGGGGCCCTCAGGAATTTTCACGTAGCCCTCATGATATTCGAATACCGTCTTATCTGTCAGGTAGTCGAGCAGGTCGCTGCCCTGGTTATAATGGATTCCGAGGCTCTGCTCCTGGATAAAGGCATTGTGGCAGGTTGCATCTACCTGAAGGCATGCGGCAAGTGCGATAGGACCGAGCGGACAGTGCGGCGCGGCAGCCACATCGAATGCTTCGGCCATCGAAATGATCTTTTTACATTCGGTAATTCCGCCGGCATGTGAAAGGTCGGGCTGGATGATATCTACGTATCCCTCTTTCAACAAGGTTTTAAATTGCCATTTGGAAAACATCCGTTCGCCGGTAGCAATTGGAATGCTTGTTACTGCTGCCAGTTCCCTAAGCGCCTCGTTGTTTTCTGGCAGTACCGGTTCCTCGATAAACATTGGATGAAAAGGCTCCAACTCTTTAGCCAGCGCCTTCACCATTGGACGGTGTACCCTTCCGTGGAAATCAATCCCGATGCCAATATCCGGACCCACAGCTGTGCGTACTGCGGCTATTCGTGCTACCGCTTCGTCTATCTTGCGGTGAGTATCAACATACTCGAGCTCTTCGGTAGCGTTCATTTTTACGGCGGTAAAACCACGGGAAGCCATTTCACTTGCTGCCTGACCAACTTCCGAGGGGCGGTCGCCACCAATCCAGGAATACACCCTGATAGAATCGCGGGCTTTGCCTCCAAGCAGCTGGTGTATCGGAGCATTGTAAAATTTGCCCTTAATATCCCACAAGGCCTGATCGATACCGGCAATCGCACTCATCAGGATAGGGCCTCCACGGTAGAACCCGGCGCGGTACATGAGGTTCCAATGGTCCTCAATATTCTTCGGATCTTTACCAATGAGGTTTTCCATCAGCTCTTCAACCGCAGCTTTTACGGTAGCTGCGCGTCCCTCGATCACGGGTTCTCCCCAGCCGGTAATCCCTTCATCGGTTTCAATTTTGAGAAAGAGCCACCTTGGCGGTACCTGGAAAAGTTCGTAGCTTTTTATTTTCATGGTTTATGGGCTGGTGTATTTGTGCGATGTTTTAGGCTTACAAACAAATTTCTCAGTTAGAAACTGCTTCTAAATGTATTGATGCCGTGTTCATTATAAACTCATTTTATAGTTCCTGGTACAAAATATGAATTGGTAAGGATTATACAATATAATTTTTGTTTGGACTTTTACCATGAACAATGCTGATTTAATAATAGCCTAAGAATCAAACTCAATGTTCGCGGAACTCATAGTATAGAGTTTGAAGATTTCATTTAACGATGGGGAGTAAGTGCATCAATTACAGACCATAAATCACAACAGGTCATTGAAGGCAAGCAACGATGCCGATTTATATTAATTGAACTCGATTATTTCCCTCGAACGATTGGTAGGCTCTCTCGATAATCAATCAGTTTCAACAATTCCGTTGTCTGACTTGCGCCATTGTCGTTTAAAAGATCCTGGCTTTTTATTAAATTGGTACTTACATCGACAAGCATGGGTGAATTATTAAACAAGTTATTTGAAAGTGAGAACTTTTCTTTAAGATCAACTAACTATAGAATTAATCGATTTTGCAACTATATAGTTCTCAATTTGAGTATCCACTGCCGTTACCTAAATGAAATAGGGATCCAGATAATTGAAAAACAAATTGTACTGACTGTTAATACAGAACTGTTCAATAAAATATTGTTTGAAAACGAATGTCAAAACTTTCTTAAAAACGCTTCGTTTACAAATGAGTTTTCGTTCTTAAAAACCGAAGGGACTGTTTTAACAACAGACATATTAACTAAGCCATTCCCAGAGAAATTTATAAAAAAACTATCCCATTACTACTTTATACCTAAAAGAACCAGAAACAAATATTTATTCAAATACTGCCGGTACGATGAAAACGTAATTACCCTACTAATAAATAATAGCTTATGGTTCTCAGACCCTGCTTCATTTAATGACCCATTTGATTGCCGTTATTCAATTGATGCAGATCCATTGGATCGGGAAATTATTAATTTTTATTACGCAAAAGCCAGCATTCTCACACAGAATATATCATTTGAACGTTTTGTAAGTGATTTCAAAATGCCCCCCAAAGGTCAGTTTCTTAAGGACCTAGAAGAACATCACTTTATTAACTCTTTTTCAAATCAACAGGGAGTATGTTGTTTCACGGAAAATCATAAAAACACGCTTATGTGGGCTCACTATGCACAAAATGCTACAGGGCTATGTCTCGTCTTCGACACTTCGAAAGATGTAATGGATGAGTACTATAAGTTTTCTGGGGATAAAGTTAAATACAGGAGTTCCATGGTGAGAAAATTCTATGATGGCTCTCCCTACTTTGAGGTAACAGATATTATTTACTCAAAGAGAAAAATCTGGAGTTATGAATGTGAGGTTCGCGAGCGTAAAACTTTCGAAAAAGGACAAATCAACAGGGCTATTCCCTTCGATCCGCAAACCTTAGTGGGAATAATACTTGGGGCACGAATGAACAAAAGCGACAAAGAGACAATCAAGAGCTTAACTTCTCAGCTAAATAGATATAACATTGAATATATTGACAGCGATATAGATCTGCAAAACAACTCCATAAGGCTTAAAAAGAATTTATTGAATTTACGTTGATGTATAGATTTTAAAGATTAGGACATTTCGAGCTAGTCGTATCTCTATTAGTTTCATATTTTTTGCTTCCATATCGTTACTTGAATAAGCTATGCAAGTCAGTGGAAGAATTCTAATCTTAATCGACTCAATTAAACGGTTGTAGCCTTATAAGTAGATAGTTTTAAGTGGTAACTCATAAGTCGTATATTTCGGGACTCGTTCAACCATCCATTCTTTTAGTATAAACATAGCCAAATATCAGTTCAGCGATGCTATTTGAAATTTCTATCATACAAAAAATAGCCTCCAATCTATTGTGATTAGATACCTTGTGATCTGTTTTACTTAAGTGTGTTCCCAATGTTCTTTCCTTACTGGAAGATAGGCTCGTTGCAATTGCGATGTGCTTATTACTAAAATGAATAAACCCAGATGTTTCATCATAAACATCCTTAATCCAAGGGTGATTTTCTACAGCTTTTCTTTTTAAGTGACTGTCAGTCATTAAAACGCCATTGCTATCTTTAAGCTGATTTACCGGTTTTCCTGCCCAGACTGCTGTAGCAAATTCGTGCGGTTTATCTGACAACCAAGCAGCGTAAAGTCTTAGATAATTATCTAAGTGTGGCCGTACCAAATGAGCTGCAGCCACATAGTTAGAAGCTTTAATTAGCATATCAAAGCCATAAAGAAGAGATAGAACTCTGCTTACTATTCCAGAGATGTAATAATCTAATCCATATAATCCCTTACCAGATTTGATCATCGCATAAGATAAGCGAATGAATTTCTTTTCGTACAATGCTAATTTTTCAAGATGAAAAATTACAGATTGTGCCAATTCTTCATCAGACTTTTCAGGGACAAAAAAGCCTTTATGAAATAATGGTATCCAAAAATTCCGGGATTCAATGGCTATCACGACATAGTTATCACCGTTCCCATCAATAAACCATCCATTGGAGTTCTCTGCATTAATTACCAAACAGCCAATGTCGGCGCTGTCTAAATCTTCCGTTTCGGTTTTAGAAAGAATTACTGGTTCCTTTTCATCGGGCAAACGCTGTGACGATCTAATCCAATTAATCATTTAACCTTCGAAGACGTTCCCTTGAAATAGACTTTTAGCAGAAATATATACATCACAAATTTTTATATTCCATAAACCTATCCCAATACATCCCAGAAGGAGATTCTATCATCTTCGTTTCAGGGTTGAAACTGGCAATTCTAAATTCACCGCTTCTAACAGGGACGTTGGGGTGATAGTTCTCCGCAAATTCTTGTTTCACACCTTCAAGAACAAGTGCAATATTCTTGACCGTTTGTTTGATTAAAACATATGTGACATATGTAATGCAGAAATTACGGTTCTTTGGAAGAGTTTTTTTAAACGCCGATTTGATTTTGTCTGAACATCTGAAGTTAATGTCAACTTCACCAGAAAGTAGTTTCCATGATAGGTTTGCGAATGATGTCGATTTTTTTCGATGAATGAGTTCTGATCGATAGTCGTTGAATTTGCTGACGAAATTCCTATCAACAGTTTTTATATGCTCCTTAAATTTTTTCCTATTAAAGTCACTAACATCAGAATAACAATGTTTTGCTAACGTGATCCATTGTAAGTGAGTCTGTGGATTTTTGCCAAAAACGAACTGCAAGAGCATAGCTAAGTAGTCGAACGAAGATGAGAGATGAAAAATGCTACTATCATAAATTGACATTATTTCGTCTGACGCATGTTCAAAATGCGGATTACCCATTAGAAAACCATCAAACACTTTCGGATTTTGATTAAGCATCTTACTGAATCTATGTTCAATATCAATTTTTCTTCTCAACATCAAGTAAAAGTGAAGCTTTGCGCTATTAAGTCTATAATGGATATTATCACGAAGTTCATAAATAGTATGCGTTCCTCCAGCCTGTCCAAATATGTTATTTATATGGTAGCCGTAATCAATTGCTACGGCCATAAAGCCATTGAAAACTACTTCGATTAGTTTTTCTATTTCATCAAGGTATTCGTTTGGCTTGTCTATACTCAATATCTCCATGATTGATTAAGAATATTATGTGATTATGCCTAAAGGCGGTTCCTAGCGCTGACTAAATTTTATTTGTGGCTTTCGAATATCGCGTTTAAACGGTAATGATATTTTACTAAGAAGAATCAGGTAAAAGGAGTTTTTGTAAATTATTTTTTACGGTGTTATTTTGAGGTTGAACCATACACATTGCGATATGAATTTGAGCACAAGGATGGTGTTTTAATCAGACACGTCAGACATTCGTTTGCTTCATGATGATAACTAAGTAGTCGCTTTCGAACTCCTGGGCTTCTTACCCAAACCAACAGTCTTTGTGATGAGTTCATAACTCTTCGCGAGTTGGCTTTTACTAAATTCGTTCTCTAACCTAAGTCTTTCCAACTCAATTGTTGTTTGTCCCGTAGCAATAATTCGATTGCGATCAATATCAGTAAATTTGGATATGATATCGATACTGGCTTTAGAATCACCAGCTAAGACAGACGTCTGCCAAGCTACTTGATACATTTCAACATTGGTCAGTTCATTTTGGTAATACTTCACATCAGCAATGTTTGCTTTATACATCTTAACGAAATATAAGAACATCGTCAGTAAACCTGCAACAGTTAAAATTCTTGGAGCTAACCTAATTAATATCATTTCCAGCGAACTAGAATTCGTTAGGTCAGATGAGAAGAACGATGTGTAGGTGACGACAGTTATCAAGACAAACGCGATAAAGAAACATAGAAACAGGTTTATCAATGCTTGTTTGTTCAGTCTGTTACACTCGTCTTTAATCCTATCCTGCGTGTCCGAAAAAAATCTAAGGATTTGATTGTTACCACTTTTGGCTATATCCTCTTGACTTCTTTCGATTTTGGCATATTCAAGCATGGATAATAGGACATCAGAGCGCTTTTCCCCTAATGATTCAGTTTGATCGTAAAGCTTCTTCAGCATTTGAGTTTTATGTAACGCTGTACGCGACAGGCTTTGGTTTGCGATTTCATTTTCAAACATCCAGCCGAGAAACTCAGTATCTACACGTGACCGAGTCTGCTTCTTCGAATATCGCTCCAACTCAAATTCATCATGTGTATATGATTTTGAATTATAACGAAAGGACGTAGAGAAAAATGATACGATGACCATCGTTAAGATAGCTAACACCATTGAAAACAGAAACATTTGGGAGTCTGGGCTATCGTTAATCTTATCGATACTGCTAACAGCATCAATTCTTTGCTTTTTTAAAAACTCAATTTGGCTTAAGAGATTCTTTTGAATGCTATCATTTGAGATATATGTTTTAGAATATAAAGTCTGTAAACCCTTATCAATCATACTTACTCGATTCTTCTCTATTTCCAACTGGCTATTAAGAATATCTTTCTTCTTAAATTCACTGAGCGCTATTCCAATAGCACCGAGACAAAGAAAAACAGTGATTAGCAATAGTGTAATAAGCCGTGGAAATCTATTCCTTGGTAACAGGATTTCGACGACGCTGTCAATAGTTTGAAAGATATTTCTTATTTGAGTGGACATGGCGAGTTCGTTAACAACCCAAGCTAGTAATAATCAGTGTAGTTACCAAATATGACACATAACGCTGAAGACCACAAGTCCACCCATAACTTAAAGTAGCCTCCATCTGATTATTCATTCGATAATGTTATATCTAAAAGATGATTCTGGTTACAGTCATCTCTTCCGATGGTTTAGCATTCAACTCTTCGTACACATCATTTCAAAGCTCACCTATTCACTAATGTTAAGCAAAATCGTTATCCGATAATTGAATACGTAGTTGGTGTTTGAATATCTAAATTTATACCTCCCATACAGCAATAGAACCTTGAAGTCGATATGTATCTCCTTGATTCCACGACGAACCAACCACATCTTCAATCAAATCTTCAAGAAACACTTCCTCTTCCTCCTGTAAGTCAGATGGGATCAGATAGGCAGCATAAGGATTTTCAAAATGATATGGGTAGAAATAGGCGAAGTCAATCACCTGTTTACCTTTCTCACGAAATGACATCGAATCAAATCTGAAGTCAGCAGAGATTTCAATTTCTCCAGTGTCAGCATGCCGTATCACAGCATAAAGCAGTATTTCTTTGATAGCCTGATTAATGGCCTTTTTAGTTTTGACTTATAATCGAAGTACTCACGAGCAAGAACATACGGATGAGAATAATAGTTTTTCATAGGATACAAACATCTTATTTAAAGCTCTTTAATCACTATTTGCAAATTAATTTTGCAATAACCCTCTCTACTCCTATATTTGCAGTCCCAAAGCGGGAGATTAGCTCAGCTGGTTCAGAGCACCTGCCTTACAAGCAGGGGGTCACTGGTTCGAACCCAGTATCTCCCACGGAAACGAAGCCCTTCAGATTAAGTTCTGAGGGGTTTTTTGTTTAAAGCTGGTTCAGAGCATCTCTATTGTATCGGGATGGTCACTGCCTTCCTGCCGGCAGGCAGAGTTCGAACCCAGTATCTCCCACGGAAACGAAGATCTTAAGATTATACCCGAGGATTTTTTTGCTTAATGCGGTGTGATGAATTCAACAGTGGTGCACACCTCACCTTAACACAAAATAATACCTAAGTTGTTTATAACTCGAAAACAGTCGACCTGAATTTATAATAAACCTGTAGCCCATGAAAATATTGACACTCGTGCTGCTGTCAGCAACGCTAACGATAGCGTGCACAGCACAAAAACCTGCCATACCAGAATGTGTGGAGACTAAGATTAGTGAATATAATTTATCAAGTGCCTGCAGCGATGCCAAAGTTGACCAATATACTTTCCAGGGCAAAACGGTCTATGCCTTTGTACCAGGAACGTGCGGGGCAGACATGACAACAGAAGTTATGAATGCCGATTGCACCACAATGGGGTACTTAGGAGGAATTGCCGGAAACACAAAAATTAATGGAACAGAATTTTCGACAGCAAAATTTGTTAAGTTAATTTGGAAGAAATAATATAGCCTCGATACAATAATATTGTCCACTCTGAAAGGGTCTTCTCTCATAGCCGCTCTGGCCTAGTTCTTTGCTCCAGGTCAAAGAACCAAACCCCGCCGCAGCCCCGCACGTGCGGGGCTATGGAACTTAGTGCTTTGGCTTTGGTGCCGGGTAGGTTCCTCTCCGCCTGCGGCGAATCGGAATGACGATGGTTAATGGAGATTCTGTGCTTAGGCTTACGAAACGTACACAACGATTAGCTGGTGTAGAGATGCACGTCTTTGGCCTGCGGTGGCATGGTATTGTTCTCCATTTTTAGGTTATCTTCAACTTCGTTAGGTGGCTTCGCGATCAAAAGTTAAATGTTGTTTCATCGCTCATAGCCGCGGAGGCCTAGTCCTTTTGCTTTAGGTCAAAAGGACCAAAACCCCACCGCTGCGCCTGCTGCTTTTAAAGGTTGTGCTTAGGCATGGACAGAAGTTACCGCACCAGCCAATGCGGAACGACGGTGAACGGGGATTCAGTGGTTAGGCTTAAGAGACGTACACAACGGTTAGCTGGTGTAGAACGGCAAGCCTTCGGCCTGCAAGCATTACTGCGCAGACTGGCATCCACCATTTTGATTGCCTATAAGGTTAACCTGCGCGCTGGGATGAAAAAACGGCGAGCCGGGACAGATTCCCATCGCTTCAACATCTTGCGTTCCGAACCTGCAGGTTTCTGTTAAATACCGGCATGTTTCTGAGCCGAATGATCAAATACCTTTCACACCGAGATAAGACTGAGATCACACTTAGATCACACTTAGATAAGGACGTCTACATCCTTGCATGAACCTGCAGGTTTTAAACCAATGCATTACTTTTTGCGGGTTTATGCCACGAGACCGGTCAAAATCGGTCAAAGTCGGTCAAATCAGGTCAGGATTATCCTAGCCCAGGTCGTCAGTTTAAATTTGACCCAAGCTCCATACCGGTATACAAACGGCGCTGAATTATCATGAGTATTGAGTATCAAGTATCAAGATTTTCGTGGGTGGGGGTACGGGGACCGCCTTTTAGAGTTGACAATTGACAGTTGACAGTTGACAATTGACAGTTGACAGTTGACAGTTGACAATTGACAGTTGACAATTGACAATTGACAGTTGACAGTTGACAGTTGCTGGGCGGAGAGGAGGTGCGCATAAATCTCTTTGCAGTTAGCCGTCATGCTCATTGTCGACTGTCCACTGTCAATTGAAAAGTGAGGCTGGTGCATTACAGTCAGGGTTCAAATCCCCAATGGTGCCGCAAGTATGGTGAGGCTGATAGCTACAGCAGTACACCGAACGCGAAATAGGCGGTAAGTATCAAGACTCTGCTAAAAGTTATTTTTTTAATGTTATTAAATAGGGAGCATTGAGATTTCCACAAGGCGTAAAAAAGAGCGAAGTAACTGGCAAAGGCAACCTTTGCAACGCGGGAAAGTCTTTTACGAAGTTCAAAACCGCTCGTATCGGAAACTAAACGCCTTATGAGCTCGTTTAAAATATAAAAGGAACATTTTATGAGCTCAGCATTTATACGTGAAGGCGAATACCAACCACTGGGTGATGTTGCGCCGAATCCAGACGCATTGCGATTCTATCTGCGCAAAGAGAACGGAGGAATACCCGTACGTGAAATAAAGTCTTATTATAGTGCAAAGCACCAAAGGGAAATTTATGAAATGAGTGACGGACTTACTTACGCCTTAAACGACGAAAACAGGTGGTACGTAATTTGGGAAATATAGAAGTATCAATTGACTGTTCGAATCAAGTGCTATTCGACTAGTTCAAATTGACTTGATGCTGCAAAACACTCAGAATTATTACTTCAAGCTACAGTTCCGAATAAATAACCTTCTCCCCTAATCGTAACTCTGTTATATATTTAGTAGAAGCCACCGGGCTAAAGCCGCTCACGAAGCTGTTTTTTAAGTAGAATACTGTTACTTTGTGATTAATAAGCTGCTTCTTCAGGGTATCCAAATCCAGGCCTTTTTGCAAGCCGTGATTTATATAGTAAATACCTGTTCCATTATCAAGCTTCAGAATTACATTACCCTCAGAACCTTCACCTACCTTGTATACTAAAGTGTTAAATTCAATGGAATTAGCCCTGGTTACTGCTAAGGGATTAAATATAAAAAACAGTAATGTAATGATCAGTCCCAGAAAGATCAATATCTCAAATTTGGCGGAGAGTCTTTTCATCGTATTAGCGATTAGCGGTTATGATCAAGGGTTGCTTTTCCTAAGTTAAACTAAATTTGTAATTAATGAACTACATACGTAGTTAAATTTGAGGCTGAAACATAGCAGCTGCATTGAAATCCACACAATGAAATAATTTCCCGCAACTAATGGGTGATTTTTGATGTTCCCTTGTCCGAAACCGCCCCCTCATCTGTCTCAATCACCCGCCCGCAATTAATCCAATTCGATTACCTTTATGAAGAAACCAAAATCAACATCATGAACGAAAATATTGTCTGCTGGTTTGAGATCTACGTAAAGGATCTGGAACGCGCGAAAAAATTCTACAATGCAGTACTGGGAACCAATTTTGTAGACATGCCCTCACCAGACGGCTCCTCGGATATGAAAATGGCAGCTTTCTCTTCCATGGAAAACCAGGGCGTATCTGGTGCACTAATTGAGATGCCAGGTACGAAGGAAGGCGACGGTGCTTGTGTAAATACTATGGTCTATTTTCCATGCCAGGATGCAAGTGTGCAGGAAAGCCGGATCAAGGCCGCGGGTGGAGTGGTAAACCGTTCGAAGTTTTCTATAGGTGAATTCGGGTTCTGTTCTATTTGTGTGGATAGTGAGGGAAATCCATTTGGGTTGTTTTCAATGGAGTAATATGGCAGGCCATATGGGAGGGGTGGGTTAGCGTCCGCCTATCTTATGAAATGAGTGATGGAATTAGGTCGAATTATCGTAATTGCCGCTCCACTCTTGACAGCAGAATGTCTTTAGTAAAGGGCTTTTTGATCACATCATTTGCACCACCTTCAGAAATAACATTGTAAATGTCCTGGGCACCAGACATAATGATTACGGATATACCCGATGTTGCATCATTAGCCTTTATCGCTTTACAAATTTCACGGCCATCTTCCTTTTCCAAAAGCAGATCTAAAAGTATTAAATCTGGCTTATGGGTATCTATTATACCAAAAATATCCGGGCAGTCTTTGAAGCTCTTCACCACGTAGCTCTCACTTAAAATATTGGTTACTGTTTCCAAAACATCTACGTCATCCTCTATAACCACTATAGTTTTATTCCTCATCAGTCAAGTTCAATAAACGATTGGATAGTCTAACAATAGAAGGTGGTGATTGTTTAAAAAAAATCAAAATAGTGGCATCGGACTTTGACTGGAAAATTCATGTATAATGTTTGCTTTTGAAGAACGGGGTGCAGGACTTAATTTGCAATTGCTTCAATCAGCATTTTGAAATTAACCCGTATATTGGTATTCAAGGAATTAACATAAAATAAAAAGATAATATGGGATTGTTTTCTGCCATCATTGGCAATGCGGGTGCCGTCAGCAATGACGAATTAAATAAAAACTTTGGGGTTCTCCTGCTTGAGGGAGAGGAAATTGAGTTGGGGTTTAAACTTATTCGGGACACATTTATATTCACGACCAAGCGGCTAATTCTGATCGATAAACAAGGTTTGACTGGCAGCAAAACGGAATATAAATCGATCTCCTATAAAAGCATTTCAAGATTCAGCGTTGAAACAGCGGGGACGTTTGAACTGGATGCCGAGCTAAAAATATGGGTATCCAGTGAATTGCAGCCAAGTATCAGAAAGCAGTTTAACAAATCAGTGAATGTTTATGAGGTTCAAAAAGTGTTAGCTCATCATGTGCTGAAGTAATACCTCACAAAAGGTGGCGATACTTTCAAAATTCATTCACAAATGGACCCTCCCACCCGAACGGAATTTCGGCTGGAAGATGAAGTCGCCCGAGTCTGCTAAAACCAATTTCACAATCGGAAAGAATGGAGTTTTCAGCTTAAGCATTGAACACGATATTATTTCCGGAGTAACACCCAAAATGCTGCTTTGGTGGTTCCAGAATTTAGGGGGCGAGATGACTTATCAGGGGCAGACATATCCGAAATATTTAGTCTGGCACCCCCGGGATCATATACATTGGAGCTCCTCCGATCAGGCTCAAAATCGGAAGGGTGGACCCGGTTCCTCGTTCAGAATAGTAGAAGCATTTGACCGCAATATGAACTGGCTGGTCGACAGCACGGAGCTGGTAGTAAAACTAGATGAAACCGGCATACGGCTGGTGAAAAAAATAGGACCACTGGAAGTGTTCTCGTTGCAGCATGATTTTATAGCGGACGGAAATAATACTATCTACAAATCACTCATGATTGTTGGTACGGATAAGCCCTTTGGCAAAATTTTTAATTCCTTTATCAGGCCCTTAATTTTCACCCGCGAAATGGGTGCTGCCTGGCTCAAGCACAATATTGAAGAAGTGGGGAACTTTGAGTTCTTCCTGCCGGAATTGTATGCGAGGGAAGGGGAAAGATAGGAGACCTATTTCAGTCCTCAGTCCTCTACTTCCACCCCAATCCGGGAGCAACATGCTTCAAGATGGATTCCAGCACGTGAACGTTATAATCAACACCCAGCGTATTCGGGATGGTGAGGAGAATGGTATCCGCTTCCTGAAGTGCTTCGTCCTGCGCTAATTCTTTGATCAGCTGATCTGGTTCGGCAGCGTAGCTCTTGCCGAAAACGGCACGCTTCTCGGGTTCGATATAACCAAACTTATCTGAGCCGCTGCCCTGCTGCCCAAAGTAGGCCCGGTCCTGATCATTCATCAGCGCGAAAATAGACCGGCTAACAGATACACGTGGTTCGCGTGCATGTCCGGCCTTTTTCCAGGCTTCTTTATAGAGCCTGATCTGTTCCGCTTGCTGTACGTGGAATGGCTTACCGCTTTCGTCAAACTTTAAGGTAGAGCTTTGCAGATGCATGGCATTTTCTGCTGCCCAAACTGCCGTGGCATTAGACGCTGCTCCCCACCAGATCCGCTCGCGCAATCCCTCAGAATGTGGTTCGAGACGAAGCAGTCCCGGTGGATTCGGAAACATTGGGTTTGGGTTAGGCTCGGCAAATCCTTCACCTTCTAACTTTTCAAGAAATTCCATGGCTTTGGCACGCCCCATCTCGGCGTCGGTTTCGTTCGCCTTTGGCTCATAGCCGAAATAGCGCCAGCCTTGGATCACCTGTTCCGGTGAACCCCTGCTGATCCCTAACTGTAACCGGCCGCCAGAAATCAGATCGGCAGCACCGGCATCTTCTACCATATACATCGGGTTTTCATAACGCATATCGATGACACCGGTTCCTATTTCTATCGTATTAGTTTTAGCACCAATAGCGGAAAGCAGCGGAAATGGAGAAGCCAGCTGTGACGCAAAGTGATGTACTCTGAAATATGCACCATCCAAACCTATCTGCTCGGCTGCTACCGCCAGATCAATCGACTGGAGCAGCGTATCGCCAGCGGTCCGCGTTTTATAAGCCGGATGATCTGCCCAGTGCCCGAATGATAAAAAGCCTATCTTTTTCATAATGTAAACGCCCTTTATTCAAAGGTCTTAAATTTTATTCCAATAGTTATGCAGTGGCGGCGGCGGATGAGGGAAATGATGTTTGTGTGACATCGGACGTAATTTTTGCGATTCATGCAAGGGGTCTTATACGGAAATAGCTATTCCAGGACGGGTCAGGCACTGTCGCGTTATCGTACTAAACATGTCCGATTACGAACATGGGCGGCACGATGTACTTTTTAAGTACCTGGAAATAAAACCATTAGTATATTGGCATATCTTTGACTGGACAAGGAGTCAAACCGGTATTATGGTCACTTATCACCTGAAAGTTGCTGCACGCCATTTCCAACGGCACAAGATTTTTACCCTGATCAATGTCGTGGGATTATCGATAGGGATCAGCGCATCACTGATTATTTTTCTGATCGTTAACTACGATTTCAGTTTTGACAAGTTTCACAAAGATGGCGACCGCATCTTTCGCGTAGTTACAAACTTCGATTTTTCAGGTGAAAAGGTTTATAATATGGGAGTATCAGCACCGCTGCCAGAGGCTATTCGCGCAGAAATACCTGGCGTTGCAGAAACCGCCCCTTTCATCACCCTGTATCAAATGAATGTGGAGATACCCGCAGGCGCCGGAATGGCAGAGCGGGGATTTAAACAGCAGGGAAATATCATTCTTGCAGACAGCAGCTACCTTAAACTGTTTAATTATCAATGGCTTGCGGGTTCCCCGGAAGCGGCGCTGCAGGGGCCTGACAGGGTTGTGCTGACGTCTGACCGGGCGGCAGATTATTTCCCGGGCAGCTCCCCTAACGACCTGATCGGCAAAACGATCATTTATGATGACTCGCTGACTTTACAGGTTAGCGGTGTTGTTGCATCCTTTACAGGTAACACGGACTTAAATTTTGGCGACTTTATTTCCATGAGCACCCTCAGGGGACGAAAGTATATTACTGAAAACATGAACCTGAATCTGACCAACTGGGAAGGTACAGCATCAGCTTCGCAGTGCTATGTTAAACTCGCTGCAGGTGCCGATCCTCATGCTGTGGAAAAGGCCATAACGGCTACGGCAATCGGCCACAGTCTGCCAGATTCCCAAGATTCAGCGAATAAGCGGGAATTTGGGCTGCAGTCATTAAGTGATCTTCACTTTAATGCAACTTACGGCAATTACCAGGGCAATCCAATTACCAGCAAAAGCAGCCTTTATGGATTACTGACTATCGCTGCTTTTCTTCTTATCCTTGGATGCATCAATTTTATCAATTTAAATACTGCGCAATCGTCGCGGCGGGCGCGGGAAATCGGCATCCGCAAGACAATTGGTAGCAGCCGCATCCAGTTGGCAGGTCAGCTGCTGGCCGAAACATTCCTCGTGACACTGACGGCAGTCCTGATCTCAGTTGCCTTATGTCCCATCCTCCTGAATCTTTTTTCTGATTTTATACCGGGAAAGATCAGGCTCGATCTTGTTCAACAGCCGGGCATTATACTTTTCCTTGCCCTGCTAACCTTGACGGTTACCCTTTTATCGGGATTCTATCCTTCTATGGTACTTTCCGGTTTTAAGCCTATTACGGTATTAAAAAGACAGGCTACATCTTCAGGAAGTACAAGCGGAAGCTTGTGGCTTCGAAAATCACTAACCGTCAGTCAGTTTATGATTTCACAGTTTTTCATCATTGCCACGCTTGTTGTAAGCAAGCAAACGCACTATGCCCTTAATAAAGACCTTGGCTTCAGGAAAGACGCCATCGTATTTATTAATACTCCTTCCAAAAATAATACGGAAAGCAAAAAACGGGCGTTTGCGGCGAAGCTGGCGCGTATACCCCAGATCGCGCTAGTGAGCCGTGGCGGTGAGCCCCCTTCATCGTACCAAACGAGCTCGACAGACGCAGAATTCTTTGACGGGAAAAACAACATCAAGCTCCAGCTATATCTCAAATTTGCTGATACGAACTACTTGAAATTATATGACATAGATCTGCTTGCGGGCAGGAACATACGGCAGGCCGACTCTGCCAGAGCATTTGTGATTAACGAAACTTACGCCCATCTTATTGGTTTTAAAGATCCCAAAGACGCAGTGGGTAAGTATATCGAGAAGTTTAACGGTGACAAGCGGATGCAGGTAGCAGGAGTGATGGCGGATTTCAAACAGGAATCACTGCACAGTGCTGTGAAGCCTATGGCGGTGATTATTTCTGATGAAGCCTGGAACAGCAGCATTTTCCATATAGCCCTGAATCCCCAAAGCACGGGCGACAAAGATTGGGAAAATGCGCTGGGCAGTATCGCGTCCGCATGGAAGGAAAGCTATCCTCAGGATGACTTAAACTACCGCTTCTATGATGAAAGCATTGCTGCACTTTACACGGCTGAGCAACGTACGTCACGGCTGCTAACCTGGGCATCTGGCTTATCAATTCTGATCAGCTGCCTTGGTTTACTGGGGCTAGCTATCTATACCACCAGCCTCCGCACCAAGGAAGTGGGGATACGTAAGGTGCTTGGTTCGACTGTTATGCAGATTGTAACACTGCTTTCTTTGGAAATGTTCGTACTGGTACTTGTATCCTTTATTATTGTTGTGCCGTTTGCCTGGTGGGCACTAAACAGCTGGATGCAAAACTTTGCTGACCGCACGGCCATCAGCTGGTGGATCTTCGGGCTCAGCGGAGGGCTTATGATGCTGACTGCTTTGCTTACCCTGGGATCGCAGACCGTGCGCATAGCGCGCAGCAACCCTGTCAAAAGCCTGCGTTCGGAATAGCTGGGAATGGTTCCGATTACGGTGAAAGCCGACCGGCAGGAATCTCTCCCATTTCCGCTAATCGAAAACTTCTCCCCGTAGGGCTAATATTCCTTTTATTACCTTTATATTCAAACACGATGACAGAATATCTGCTGATACCCGGGACGGACCGGTTAATTATCAGAGAGCTTACAATCGGCGATATTCATGATATTCATGATCTGCACTCACAGCCCGCAACTGACCGGTTTAATACCCTGGGCATTCCTGAGAACCTTTCGGCTACTGCTGCACTGGTCGAAAAATGGATAGCGGAGTCAAAGCAGGGCCAGCGAACCTCTTATGTGCTGTGTATACAGCTTAAAGAAACGTCCGGATTTGTAGGACTGATTGCGATTGTGCTGGGAAAGATTAATTTCCGAAAGGCAGAGGTCTGGTATAAGCTCCATGAAAAGCATTGGCACAAAGGTTATGCGAGCGAAGCTTTATCAGGCATTTTAAAATTTGGATTTGATCGTCTTAAACTGCACCGCATCGAGGCGGGGTGCGCCATTGAGAATATTGCTTCGGTCAGGGTGCTTGAAAAGGCGGGCATGACGCGTGAAGGCATGAAAAGGAAAAATCTCCCGATACGGGGACAATGGAAGGATAGCTATTCCTATGCGGTCCTTGCAGAAGAATTTTCCATTGACTAAACCAAAGGCATAAACCCTCGTCTAACCTCTAATTGTTAATATGTTGAAGCTTTTGTCTGACGCGCGTATTATTTTATAATTAAATTTAAATCGTTATGCGAATTGCCTCAACATTATCGTTATTGACAAAAGTAATAAGCGCTCTAGATAAATGAAGACTAACATATTGTTCCGGTACATCCTTGTACTACTTCCAGTTTCTCTTTTCCTCATATTCTCCTCTTTCAAAAACCCGGTCGAAGATCAGCCTTACCGCATTAAGACTATTGTTATTGATGCCGGCCATGGCGGGAAATTTACTGGTGCCGCAGGAAGGTACTCCCGGGAAAAGGATGTTACCCTTAAAGTTGCGATGCGCCTTGGGAAAGCAATTGAAGAGAATATGAAAGACGTGACTGTCCTTTATACACGGACCACCGACATGCATTTCAACGAAGCGAATTCAAAGGATCTGAAAAAACGTATCGACATGGCTAACGAAGCGAAGGCCGACCTTTGGATCTCTATCCATTGTAACTCTATGGGTTCAAACACCAAGAACAGGACATCTGTCAGGGGCGTTGAGACCTTCGTTGCCGGTTTTGCCCGTTTAGGTGAGCAGGACGCCGCTATTAAAGAATATATGGCGATGGAAGAGGAATACAAACTGGATGAAAAGGATGCTGTAGAAGATCCTGCTACTGCCATTTTCGTTTCACTTGTAAAAAACTCGCTTCGCGAACAGAGCATTAAATTAGCGACCCTGATTCAAAATGAATATGTGGCTTCAGGCCGGGTGAATCGCGGAGTTCAGGAGCTGAGCCTCGCTGTGTTAAGAACAGCAACCATGCCTGCCGTTCTAACCGAAATAGGTTTCATATCAAACCCAACAGAGGAAGAATATATCAACTCTGATGATGGTCAGAATGAGATTGTCGGGAATATTTTAAAGGCAATTCAGAATTATAAGAGGCAGGTTGAGCTTTAAGGGGATGGTTGGGAAGCGGGAAGCGAGAAGCTGAAAGTTGAAAGCGGAAAGCGGAAAGCGGAAAGTTGAAAGTTGAAAACTGAACGCTGATCCTGTATTTGTGGGAGGAAACTTATCTAAAGCAACGTTAGCCAATAAACATCAGATCGTGATCTGGTACGACAAGAACTCCTTATCCGGGTCTTGTTTTACAAAGCCCATGGATTCGTATAAGCTTTGGGCGGTGTAGTTGTCCACAGCGGTCGACAGCTCGACAATTGACACTCCGTCTGACTTCGCATAATCAAGCACCGTATTAATCAGTTTGTTGCCCACACTTTTTTTCCGATGGTCTTCCTCCACATACAGGTCGTTCAACACCCAGATCTTAATAGCCCTGCCGGAAGAAAATTTAGGATATAGTTGAGTAAACCCTATCGGATTTTGCTCCCCATAATTTTCCTCAAAAGCCACAAAGATCACTGATTCATTATTACTCAGCCTGTCGGCGATAAAGGTTTCGGCCAGCTTTATATCTGATGGTTTTTCATAAAAAATGCGGTATTTGTTAAAGAGGTCTGTTACCAGGTTGCGTTCGTTATAAGTGATCCTTTTTATTTCCATGCTTTTCCTGGCGCGTTATTATTTGTTGTGGTGCTAATATACACGGTTAAAAATTAGGGGGAGGACTACCGATGGGGGGACTTCCACCCCCTTGCCCTGCCAGCGGGGGATACTGGGCGTCAATGGCCTTTGGACCGCCGCGTTATTAATCTTCCAATTCCCAGCAGGCCAGACCGAGCGATCCGATCAATATTTCTATTTCCGTTGGGGAAGGGTTGATCCCTACAATCCTCAGCACCTTATCACAATCATCAAGATCAACACTTACTTGTTTTATGTTGGCAAAGCTGGTTAACAGGGAGTGAACCTGGCTAACTTCTGCCTGCTCGGTAACATTGGTTTTAAATACTAATACTTCCATTAGATGACTATTTAGTCTTTACCCGCAATCTTCAACTTTCAGTACTCAGCTTTGAGTTTCCGCTTTTAGCCCTTTATCCGTACCTGTTATTCTCAACTCCCTGTTAACATTTCCACCTCTCCATTTTCGTTCTAAAAACCTCGCGTTCTTCGGGGGTCATTTCTTTAAACTTCTCGGCTATTCTGCCACGTTTCCACGACTGACCCATCCTGCCGCCTTTACCGAAACCAAACAGGATTTTTGAAAGAATAAATATGCCCACCGCCTGCCAGAAGGTAATGGAATTGACACCGAGGATTTCGGGCAGCAGGGAATTCCACAGCCACATCACTACATAACCTACAATCGAAAGAAAGGCAATAGCAAGCAGGGGAAAGAACACAAACCGTCCTTTGTAAAATATCTTTTTCATAATCTTAAATTTTAGTAGTCGTTAATTTCTTTATACAATTGTTTTAAGCGCTTGCGCAGATGAAGCACCGCATACCTTTTACGTGTTACCAGCGTTTGAATTTTTTCTCCGGTAGTTTCAGCAATTTGCTGGAAGGGAATATTATCCAGTTCCTGCCAGATGAATACTTGCCGCTGCTCTTCGGGGAGCTCATCCAAAGCCAGGAATAATTGTTCCCAAAACATATTACGGATATACTCCGTCTC
The DNA here is from genome assembly GCA_040384965.1 of Bacteroidota bacterium. Lineage (GTDB taxonomy): Bacteria > Bacteroidota > Bacteroidia > Sphingobacteriales > Sphingobacteriaceae > Daejeonella. The sequence goes on from JAZKIH010000045.1 coordinate 31,830, forward strand.
GGGTGTGGACGCCTCTGTTAACAGCATTGCCCGGAAGTCCAGGGTATGCTCATCATCGGTGTCGTCCGGATGATCTTCGAACAGCTCCTCCGTTTTCTTTTTATGCTTGTCAATGATCTTGTTCCTTGCCACACGATATAGCCAGGCTCCTGTTTGCTCGATGGGTTCAGAATTCAATATGGCAGTAAGCTGGTACCAAACATCCTGCATAATATCCTCTGCATCCGCGTCGCTTTTAACCCTGCTCCGGATAAAGCCCATGAGCCCCTTACCATACGATTTTATCGTTTGTAAAATATGCTGGTTCTTCTCCTTGGGCATTATGACTGTCGTCAATGTAAGCGGGTTTATTATGTAGACGATCTTATGGCCAATACATTTCAAATTATTTAAAATAAAGTTAAGAGGAGTTGAGACCCGGTAGCTATCGGGTGGAGAGTGGCTAGCGTACCGGAAGGAATGGAAAGTTGAAAAGTGAAAAGTGAATACAGTGTGCTATCCTCCCCCTGCCCCCTCCAGAGGGGGAGACTGGTAGGAGATGCACAACGAAGGGTTGACAGTGGCTTGCGTTCCAGAAGGAAGGGAAAGTTGAAAAGTGAAAAGTGAATACAGTGTCCTATCCTCCCGCTACCCCTCCAGAGGGGGACACTGGGTGGTGATGCATAACGAGGAGTTAGCGCTACCCCGGAAAGAACCTCATCTCGCATAGCTAATAAATTTACTTTTTGGAAAGGTGCTGCCGTGGTTCTTCGGAAGGGATAGTCCCGCTCTGCGCAGTAGCTTTGCGAGTAAAAGGACGGCACTAATAGAATTTCATTTCGCAAAGGCTACTTGCTGCGATCGGGTTTATGATTATAGGATAATGCCATGTAGCAAAATCTAAACGCACGTTTGGCACGCTGGAAGGAAAGTCATTTCCGCACCTCGCGTCCCGAATCTCCTAAACAAAAAAAGGGCTTCTTTCGAAACCCTTTCCCCTAAACTTATTGACCTATGAAACTTAAACTTGAATTCAATTTTTAGTTGGCGGACAACTGTCTATTGTCAACCCGATAGCTATCGGGTGTCAACTTATTACGGTTGCGTTACAGTATACACTACTGGTATTACGTTCGCTCCTGTTGTTTTACCAGCGTAAGCACCGTTAGCACCGATCAGGTAAGAAACGTTGAATTTATTTGCTGAGTTAGCACCGCTCCATGATGAAGAGGTTGCTGTAACGATTGTTGCTGCTGTACCGCCTGATGCTGGTAAAGTAACTGCTGAACCGTAAGTGATGCCTGAAGTATTTCCTGCGTTTGTAGTTCCGATTGCTGAAGTCAGCTTTACTGAACCCGGAGTTAATGCTGCAGTTCCTGTTACTGTTCCGGCGATTGCTTTTACTACGTATCCTTTTGAGCTAACAACACTGATGTGGTCAGTTGCAACTGCTGTGATACCATTGGTATATTTTGTTTCGCTATCGAAATTTACTGTAAGAGCAGCAGGCTGAGTTACAGAGAATGAAAGAACGTCTGATAAAGTAATGTTCAGATTAGCTGTTTGTGCAAATGATGCTGAGCTTATTAAAGTAACGAATGCGATTAGTGCGAATATCTTTTTCATTTTAGTTGTTTTTCTTTTTTGGTATGTGAGTATACATAGACAAATGAACGACCAAAATTAAAAACAGGGTTAAAATGCCATTTAACAAGGTTTTTATGGGGAATGCCATAAATTAAAGTGGGATAGAATTCCCCAATTGGGGAATGGGGTACTCAAAGGGAGTTGACAGTACACCCGATAGCTATCGGGTTGACAATGGTTAATGTGCCAGGGACGGAACGGAAAGTTGAAAAGTGAATGTAGGGTGCTATCCTCCCCCTGCCCCCTCCAAAGGGGGAGACTGGGAGGAGATGCACAACGAAGGGTTGACACCCGATAGCTATCGGGTTGACAATGGCTACCGTACCAGAAGGAATGGAAAGTTGAAAAGTGAATGTAGCGTGCTATCCTCCCCCTGCCCCCTCCAGAGGGGGAGACTGGGAGGAGAGGCACGATGCTTCCCGCATCACGCATCCCTTACGTAGAAAGATCGTTGGTTTTTTTAGTGATCTCAGCGATCACATTATCCAGCTGCACGGCTGACTGCTCGAGATAAGGCATTAACTCTTTATATTCAGATTCTGACGTTCGAAGTATTTCGATGATACCGAGAATACTCGCCAGTGGCGCTCGCACCAGGTGGGCATGGATCCAGGCAATTTCTTCAAGGCGGATATTCCGTTCTTCAATTGCCTTTATATGGTTAATGGTGTCTGTAATCTCATGAGAATTGATGACAATTCCCTGTACCGAAGGTTCGTCCGTTAGATTTGTACCGACAGTTTCCATCCAGATGTATCTGTCATCTCCGATCTTAAACCGGTACGGGCTGGATTTAACACGCCGGACTTTATGGAGCATATCAAATTCCTGTTTTAATTTATCCCGGTCTTCCTCATGAACATATTGGAAAGCATTCGCGCCGAGCGACCTGGGATCAAGAGTTGATTTTGTGGCCGGAGTAATAAACTTGTAATTGCCATCAAAGTCGATGATATTAATGAGATCTGAGCCTTCCTTTACCAGCGCTTTATAGCGCTGTTCACTCATTTTAAGCTGCTCTTCAAAATCGATCCTTTCCGTCACGTCTTTGCCAGCAATACAGATCCCTATGATCTCTCTGCCAGCATTTTGAACCGGATAAAGACAATAGTTAACCCATTTGACCCCATCATTATTGTCTAATGTCCGGTATTCAAAGCTTTCGCCTGACATGATCCGCGGGATAATTCCTTTAAAGAAATCAATGCGGTCAGGGCTTACATAATCCAACAGGCTGGCGCCAACGATCAGTTCCCGACGCTTGGTGCCTGAGAAGATATGGTCGCGGGCAACATTGTTAAATGTTTGAATGTTTAGTTGTGTGTCAGTAATTACAAACCCTTCAATCGCGCTGTCAAACACTGCTCTTAATATAGCTTCCGACTTTTTGATCCTCTCCTCATCCTCGAGCCGCTGCGTAATTTCATGGTAGTTTGCCACGATTCCCTGCAGGGCATTTTCATGGAAAAGATTGGCAATAGTACCTTCAACGCTTACAAATACACCGTCCTTCCGCTTAATACGGTTCACCATTGGCAGAGCCCTGCCGGGATTGGCCAGAAGTTCCTCATGTATGCCGGGCAGCAGCCTGAAATCATCAGGGTGGATAAAAGCAGTTCCCGGTGCATTGATTACTTCGTCATTAGTATAGCCGGTAGCTTTAAGAAAAGCAGGGCTTGCGTAGACCACTTTATCTTCAATATCAGTTACTGTTATTATGTCCTGAGAGTGTTCGATGAGTGCCTCACATCGCTTCTGAATCTGGTCGACCCGGTCCTCATGCTCCTTTTTCTCTGTAATATTCAGTGCCTGCACCATCCTTGCGGGCTGCCCTTTATATTCTATGGGATGCGCAGAGATCTGGACCCAAATGGCCTTTCCCTCTTTGGTAATGTGCTTAATATCTTCGTTATAAATCTTGTTTTCATTAAGCCCTGATATGGTTGTTTTAAGATAATTGAAATCCTCGTCTGCCCGCAGATCATATAAAGTTTTAGTGAGGAATTCTGATTCGGAATAGCCATACTGCTTCATAGCAGCAAGGTTTACCCTTTCAATTTTCAGGGATTGAGTATTAAATATAAACCTTGGTATCGGGTTATGTAGAAACAGGCTTTCAAACCATGGATTGTCTTCATCCATAATGTTGTATTTATGTTTTCGTAGTAGGTATCACAATATACAAAATTGGTTTGGGATAAGGGAGACGAGATGCGAGATGTGGGATATGGGATGTGGGATGTGGGATAAAGTCAGGAAAATAATGGTCGCTCCTCTGCGCTAAACTGTCAAAAAATAACTTTTGTTATAAGTAAATAGCCTAGATTAGCTCACTGATCCAATTAGAAATTATGAATACTACACCTTTCAACATCCATGCGCCGAATACCTACGGTATAGGCAATTACCTGAACGTAGTCCCTGAGGTAAAAGAGGGCTCTACAGAATTCCAGGTTTTTATAAACGATGACCTCGTCACTGTAGTTGCAAAGAATGACGAGGGTAATTGGGAATGGACCGGCGGAGATGATCCCGGGGAAGTTGATTTCGGATTTATTACGGGGCAGATAGAGAGTAATCTTTAGAGAACCGGGCGATGAGCTTCGAGATATGAGATATGAGCTTTGGATTTCCGACCTATGTTAAATGGATCGAGTACACCGATATCCCTCCGGGAAACCCAGAGGTTACAGCTCATTGCTGACAACCCACAGACCTACATCAACTCCGGTCGGTACTCGAAATGCATAGTGTCATAATGGTACCATTTGCCGCCCCACACAAATCCGTGCTTTTCAAAGATCTTAACCAACTTTAAGGGAATAGTATTATTGTAACCCAGCCTAGCATCTTCGTTCTTGCATTTGCAATCCCACTGCCAGTAATGTGTGAATTTGGTGTTGATATCCATAGTCATGCCGAAGCTGTGCATACTTAAACGATCGGTTCCGGCAATTTTGCGCCAGTTGAAAGTACCGGCTATCTTTGCCACATAGGGTGCAAATTCAGGATATTCATCCAGCTCTTTTGAGATCTTTTCAAATTGCTTGTCGGCTCCGTAAAGTGTGCTTACTTTGATCTTCTGCCCCACGAGCCTAGGGCACCATACTAGTTCCCTCAGGGTTTCTCTTACTTTATCGGGAGACTCACCATAAAGTTTCATAAAGAAAGGCTCGACACGGATTCGCCCCGGATCATAGTTTACAGGCAGTGGTATTTTCGCGGTCTTCTTACGATACTTATCGTGAAACATGTCCTCCAGATCAGGTTCATCAAGCAGCTGCTGATAGTTCTTATTCTTAATGCCATCATCCCACTTCATCCGGGAACCGTCAGTAAAAACAATATGATTGTCTTCAAAGCCTGAAATGCGTTCTTTATAATGCCTGATTAGCTTCCTGGCATTCGCAGGTATCTTTTCGGCGAAGACTAATTGCATACTCAGCATTGCAACAGCACATACAACAACAAGTATTTTTTTCATCATCTGGGTAATGAGGTGGATATATTGTGATTATAAATATAGAAACTGTTAGAATATTGGGGTAACAAGGTGTGACAATTTTACAATTGGGGGTTCTATCGTAAGACTTTTGACCCCTCAGTCGGCCAAAAAGCCGGCAGCTCCCCTTGGCAGGGGAGCACGATACGTACCTACCACTCTCCGCCTAGCTGATAACTTATAACCGTCAACTGACTGTGTATCCAGCCACTCTCCACTTTCAATCCTCAACTTTCCATTTAAGAAAGCACTTCTTCCAGAACTTCATGAGATTTCACCTGCCCGAACCCTTCTATGTGCAGCTGATAATATACCAGGATCTTTTCAAGCAGGATTTTACGATCGGTACCCGAGATGCGCAACGTTTCAAGGTTATCGAAGTTTGAATTGAGGATGCTTATCCACAGTGCGGTAAATGGCGGCTCAACAATTAATGCATGCGGAGGCTGGGCGTTGGAATAGGTGCCGTCTTTCAAATCAAACCAGCCCGATGGCGTTGCGCGGGTTCGGTCGGGATAAAAGCCCAAAAATCGCGATAAGCGCAGCATAAAATACAGGTGGAAGTTGGCAAGCCCGGAATTGAGGCTGTCAAGAATCTCTATTGCATGAAAAAGAAATTCGAACAGCACCTCATCCGGCTCATGCTGCCGAAGTGATTTATACAAGACTTCATTGAGGAACATGGTGATTGAACTCTTGACAATATCATAGGGAATACTCTGAAATACTGGCTGATGTCTTAATTCCGAAACCCGCTGAATGTTACCTGAAGCCTTATGATACACGATCATATCCAGGAGATGCAGAGGCTGCAGCGAATTGAGTTTGATCTTTGCCCGGGGTTTCTTCACCCCGTTTATTAAGTAAGATTGAAGACCGAACTTTTCTGTAAAGATCTGTACCACCACACTGCTTTCAGAATAGTCTGTTACCTTGAAAACTATACCGCGCGTTTTATAAAGCATGAAAAATTTTGGGCAAAAGTATGAGGAGACCTACCACCAGTGCGAAAAACCCGGATAGCAGAACTACCGCAGCAGATATATCCTTAATAATGCCTGCTTTAGGATTAAATTCCGGAGACACGAGGTCTACAAGCGTTTCAATAGCAGTGTTGGCGAGTTCGGTAGTAAGGACAAGGGTAATGGCGGCAATGATCCAGAGCCACTCGCTGGTATTAAGTTGTAAATAGCACGATAACACAATGACTGCCAATGCGGAGAACACTTCAACTTTGAAATTGATTTGTGTGCGGAAAGCATAATCGAGTCCTTTCCAGGCAAAATAAAAACCCTTAATAAATTTGTTCATTCTGCTGATCTATGCCTGTGCAAACTATTTTCCCAAGGTGAGGTTAATTTAAATCAAGTCCCTGATGAAAAGGGATTAGTACCTTAGATTATTAGCCCGTCCAAATTAAGAATTTTTGTAGTTTTGCGGCCGGGCTTTTTCGTCACTTGTCTGCGCGGTGAAAGCCGTCAGATTTAAACCGCTAAACATGTGGAATAACTTTTCCAGGTTCATACTATCAAACCGCATTTTAATCCTAATGTTTTTTTTCGTGCTTACCGTTTTTATGGCATGGAAAGCAAGCTTTGTAAAACTGTCCTACACCGGAAGCAAGATATTGCCGATGACGGATTCCGCTTTTATTAAGTATAACAACTTCAAAAGCAAATTCGGGGAAGACGGCAATATGATGGTTTTGGGCGTAAGCTCGCCTGACCTGATGAAAAAAGATCAGTTTAACGACTGGCAGAAACTGGGAAATGAACTTGGCCAGTTGAAGGGTATAAAAACAGTCCTAACTATCGGAAACCTGTTTAACCTTACTAAAGACACGACCAATCAGCGTTTTGTATTAAACCAGCTTAGCCCCCGTCCATTAGGAAGTGATGCTGAGATGGATAGTTTAAAGAATCAGATTTACAGCCTTCCTTTTTACGAGGGATTGCTGTACAATAAGGAAAGTCATGCCACGCTGATGGCGATCAATTTCGATCACAAGATTTTGAACTCCAGCAGACGCGCTCCAATCATTAAAACAATCCGGGAGAAAGCAGACGCTTTCAGTAAGAAGAACAAGATAGAGGTGCACTATTCCGGTTTGCCTTTCATTCGTACTGCGGTAAGCCAGTTGGTGTCGCGTGAGTTTGTGCTGTTCCTTGGACTTTCTATTCTGGTGGCAGCCATTATCCTGTTTATTTTCTTCAGAAGATTTTACCCCGTTTTGTTCCCGATCCTGCTGGTGATTGCGGGCGTAATATGGAGCTTGGGCACGCTGGTGATGTTTGGTTACGAGATCACGATGCTGACCGGGCTTATTCCGCCTCTGATTGTTATTATCGGAATTCCAAACAGCATTCTGCTGCTCAACAAATATCATAACGAGCTGCGCAAACATGGTGATAAGGCTAAGGCCCTTCACGTTACTATTCTAAGGATCTCTGAAACTACTCTCATTGCAAATATTACGGCAGCCATCGGTTTTGGGGTGCTCTATTTTACCGGAAGCGCGTTACTTGTTGAATTCGGTTTGGTAGCAGCAATCAACGTAATGATAACCTGGTTTATCTGCCTTTGCCTTATACCGATTATTTTCAGCTATCTGCCTGTTCCAAAGCTTAAGCCGCAGGAAGAGCATGATAAAGACTTTCTTCACAAATTGCTGGCGAAAACGGATGTATTGGTACATGACAAAAGCAAGCTGATCTATATTGCTACAGCCCTGATCACCATCATTTCCCTCATCGGAGTAATGAAGATCAACGTAAACGGATATGTGGTTGATGATCTGCCCCAGAACTCACCAATCAACCGTGATCTGAAATTCTTTGAAAAAAACTTTGAGGGCATCCTTCCTTTGGAGTTGAGCATTGATACCCGGAAGAAGAATGGGATACTAAACTTATCGACTATCAAGAAAGTTGACCGGGTTGAAGAAATGATCTCGGCATATCCCGAATTTTCCCGCTCGGTTTCACTGAACAAAGCTTTAAAATACGCATCCCAGGCGTTCTACAATGGCGATCCTCAATTCTACCGGATTCCGAACGACATGGAGAAAAACTTCGTGCTCAGTTATCTGGGAAATTCTGGCGGGAACAGCAATATGCTTAACGGCTTTGTTGACAGTAACAAGCAGGTAGCAAGGGTAAGCTTCCAAATGGCGGATGTCGGTTCCAAGCGGATGAACTCGCTACTGCAGGAGCTGAAACCAAGAATAGATTCCATATTGAATCCGGAGCGATTTGATGTGCTTTTAACGGGGTCCAGCATTATTTTCTCCAAGGGTACAGATTACATGCTGAAACACCTGATGGAAAGTATCATACTCGCTATTATACTGATCTCACTGCTGAGGCTTGCCCAGTTTAAGGACCTGAGGATCATGTTTATTTCACTGCTGCCTAACATCATTCCTCTGATCATTACAGCGGGGCTGATGGGCTTTTTTAACATCCCGCTAAAGCCATCAACCATCCTTATCTTTACAATTGCTTTCGGCCTGGCGTCAGATCAGACCATTTACTTCCTGACAAGATATCAGCAGGAACTGCAGTCGACAAACCTTACCACCGCACAGGTAATTTCAGATACCATCCGGGAAACGGGAGTCAGCATGACCTATATCGCTTTAGTGTTATTCTTCGGTTTCGGAATCTTTACGGCCTCAACTTTTGGCGGCACTATGATCTTAGGGCTGCTTCTTTCGATCACGCTGATCATAGCTTTGGTTTCAAATCTTACGCTTTTACCCGCTTTGCTGGTACTGCTTGATAAACGAAAGATTAAGAGGACTGCGAGAGCGAAGGGGGAGACTTGGGATATGTAATTAGTTGACGGGGGACAGTGGACAATTGCACATTCAGCTAAAGAGGAAAGCTGAAAACTGAAAGCTGAAAACTGAAACGAACGCACGCAGCGGTTAGTCAAATTCAGCTTTCAGTTATTTGAAATTTAGTCTATTTAGATTCGGTTTTCACGTCGTCGTCGGAGGCCCGTTCCTCGAGGATTGCGTTCCGATCCATTTTCCGGATCAGGCTGTAGATTATATTTAAAAATCCCACGCCGAAAGCGATAGTTCCGATAATCATCGACCAGCCATACTTAAATACGTCTTCTTCCATCAGGTAATATCCCAGCATGATAAAAGCTATCCCAATAAGTATCAGCCAGATGCCCCGGCGCATGTATTTATTCATCATAATTTGTATATCTAACAAATATACAGTTAATCTGACTTATGGTTTGAAGGGGCGCGTCATAATGGTGTCGATTTTGATCCTTGCCTTACATAAACTTGGATGAGGCTCCCGCTTCCTCGGGAATGACAACGCGTACAGGGAGACTGGGGAGATTCCGGCCTGCGCCGGAATCTGGAGTGAGTCATAAGGTTGGATTTATAATACCCAAAACCTAGGTTTCAACCCCAAAAATCCTTAACTTTGCATCCTTAAATTTTGGGTTAAAATACTGATGTACAAAGAATATAAGCAGCTTGATCTTTCGAAAACCGGCAAGGAGATATTAGAATACTGGAAAACCAACCGGATATTCGAAAAAAGTATTTCAAACAGGCCAGCTTCGAAATCTTATATTTTCTACGAAGGACCTCCTTCGGCGAACGGCATGCCCGGCATACATCATGTGATGTCACGTTCGATCAAGGATATCTTCTGCCGTTACAAAACACTTAAAGGATATCGCGTTAAGCGCAAAGGCGGATGGGATACCCATGGTCTCCCCATTGAGCTGGCGGTTGAAAAGAAACTTGGTATTACGAAAGACGATATCGGTAAAACCATTACCGTAGAAGCTTATAATCAGGCCTGCCGAACTGAGGTGATGAAATACACCGATGTATGGAATGACCTGACAGAGAAAATGGGTTACTGGGTAGACTTGAACGACCCGTATGTTACCTATGAAAATGAATATATTGAGACCCTCTGGTGGATACTTAAACAGTTTCATCAAAAGGGACTTTTATACAAAGGTTATACCGTACAACCGTATTCACCTGCAGCAGGCACTGGGCTAAGCTCACACGAGCTGAATCAGCCGGGCACCTACAAGATGCTTAAGGATACGTCAATTGTTGCCGAATTCCGCATTAAGAAAGATCAGTCGCACGCTTTAGTACCTGTGCTTTTTGAGGATGGCAATGAAGATACCACGATCATTGCATGGACCACTACACCCTGGACCCTGCCTTCAAATTGTGCGCTTGCTGTTGGTTCTTCAATCAACTATGTAAAAGTTAAGACTTTCAATCAGTACACATTTGCACCGGTAAGCGTGGTTTTAGCCCGCGACCTGGTTTCAAAATATTTTAAGGAAGAAGCTAAAGATCTTCCTTTGGGCGATTACAAAGCTGGCGACAAACTAATTCCGTGGCAGATTGCTGCAGAGTTTAAAGGAGCAGACCTGATAGATCTAAAATATCACCAGCTGATGCCTTATGTCACCAACCACAACCTGGAGAAAAATGCATTCCGGGTGATCCCCGCGGATTTCGTTACTACAGAAGACGGAACAGGTATAGTTCACACCGCCTCGGTTTTTGGTGCAGACGATTTCAGGGCTGCGCGTGAAAATAATGTTCCGTCTGTGATGATCACTGATGAGAAAGGCAATGAACTGCCGTTAGTGGATAAGCACGGGCAATTTGTGGATGAGGTTACGGACTTTGCAGGCCGCTACGTTAAAGAAGAATATTATAGTGATGATGAGCGCAACGATCCTGACTTCAGGCCTACTGATGTGCTTATCGCGATAAAATTAAAAGAAGACAATAAGGCGTTTGACGTTAAAAAATACGAGCACAGTTATCCGCATTGCTGGAGAACTGATAAGCCGGTTTTATACTATCCGCTTGACAGCTGGTTCATTAAAACGACTGCTGTAAAAGAGCGTCTTGTTGAGCTGAATAAAACCATCAACTGGAAACCAGAATCTACAGGAACCGGCCGTTTTGGAAACTGGCTTGAAAATCTGGTAGACTGGAATTTGTCGCGTTCAAGATATTGGGGTACACCTCTCCCGATCTGGCGGACTGAGGATGGAGATGAAGAGCAGTGTATAGGATCTATTTCCGAGCTGCGTGCGGGTATCGCTAAATCGGTTGAAGCTGGCTTTATGGATGCTGCTTTTGAGATCAGTGACATGCACCGTCCTTTTGTAGATGATGTGGTGCTTGTATCGCCTAAAGGCAAAAAGATGTTCCGTGAGCTTGACCTGATCGACGTTTGGTTTGACTCAGGTGCAATGCCGTATGCACAATGGGGTTTACCTCCGACAGAAGCTGGAAAGAAAGGCGAGATCAGTCCTAAAGAATTTATAGAATACTGGAACAATCACTCAGGTGATGGGAAAGAAGCGGGATCAATCTACCCGGCAGATTTCATTGCTGAGGGTGTAGACCAAACCCGCGGCTGGTTCTTCACGCTGCATGCCATCGCAGTAATGCTGAATGACAGCGTTTCATTCAAGAATGTGGTGTCCAACGGACTTGTTCTGGACAAGAATGGCAACAAGATGTCTAAGCGTTTGGGCAATGCAACCGATCCGTTTGAAACTATTGATCAGTATGGTGCTGATGCTACCCGTTGGTACATGATCAGCAATGCATCGCCCTGGGATAACCTGAAGTTTAATATTGAAGGAATTGATGAGGTGCGCCGCAAATTCTTCGGCACCCTGCATAATACATATGCTTTCTTTGCTCTGTATGCAAATATTGACGGCTTCAGCTATAAAGAAGCTGATATCGAGAATCGCCCGGAAATAGACCGCTGGATCATTTCTTTACTAAATTCTTTAAGCCTGGAAGTTGACAAGCATTACGCTGACTTTGAACCTACACGTGCCACCCGAGCAATTCAGAGCTTCGTGGATGAAAATTTAAGCAACTGGTATGTTCGTTTATGCCGCCGCCGTTTCTGGAAAGGTGAGTACACTGAAGATAAGATCTCAGCTTACCAAACCTTGTATACCTGTTTAAATACGATAGCCAAGCTGATGGCACCAGTCGCGCCTTTTTTCAGCGACAGGCTGTTTAACGATCTAAACAACGTTACTGGTAAAGAAAGCGCTGAGTCTGTGCATTTATCTGACTTCCCGGAGTATGATGAGGCGCATGTTGACAAAGCGCTGGAGGAACGCATGGGAATAGCGCAGGACGTTTCGTCACTGGTGCTTTCTTTACGGAAGAAAGTGAGCATTAATGTTCGTCAGCCTCTAAGCAAGATACTTATCCCCCTTCTTGATAAAAACTTTAAGGCAAAGGTTGAAAAAGTGAAAGACCTGATTCTTTCAGAGACAAACATTAAGGACATAGAATATATCAGCGATACAACAGGCTTCATCAGCAAGAAATTAAAACCTAATTTCAAAGCACTGGGCCCAAAAGTTGGCAAGGATATGAAGGTGGTGGCTGCTATGCTGACCAACCTTTCACAGCAGGAAATCGCTAAATTCGAGCTTGAAGGAACTTATAATATTGATGGAACAGATTATTCGATCGATATTGAGGATGTGGAGATAGTAGCGGAAGATGTTCCGGGATGGCAGGTTGCAAATCTTGGCAAACTAACTGTGGCCTTAGATGTTACTCTTACCAGTGAGCTAAAACAGGAAGGAATTTCGAGAGAGCTGGTAAACCGCATTCAAAATATGAGAAAGGATGGCGGATTTGAAGTTACTGACAAGATCAATGTTCGCATAAAAGACCACCCTTATATTTCAGAGGCTGTCAAAAATAATTTACCTTATATTTGCGCCGAAATTTTGGCGGATTCACTGGAGCTCGTCGATGAGCTTGATAAAGGTGAAGTTGTAGGTATCGACGAGAATGATTTAATGATATTAATAAAAAAAGTATAGACATGGAGAAGAACGAAAAAACAAGATATTCTGACTCAGAACTAGTTGAGTTTAAAGAGCTTATTTTAGAAAAATTACGTAGTTCAAAAGAAGAATTAGGTGCTTTAACGCAGTCGTTAAGCAACCCGAATATGAATGGAACTGATGACACCGCAGGAACTTACAAGACCCTTGAGGATGGCTCAGCAACCCTGGAGAAAGAATCAATAAACCAGTTAGCTGCACGTCAGAAGAAATTTATAGACAACCTTGAAAGTGCATTGGTACGGATAGAAAACAAAACTTATGGTGTTTGCCGTGAAACCGGAAAACTTATCCCGAAAGAGCGTTTACGTGCGGTGCCCCATGCAACTCTTAGTATGGAAGCTAAATTGAAGCAGGCCTAGATGAAAGCTTATTTTAAGCCTTTTCTTGCTATTGTATTAATTCTGCTTGCTGACCAGGTCTTAAAGTTCTGGATCAAGCTAAATATGTCTCTCGGGCAGGAGTATAAGGTCATTGGGAATTTTGCAATGATCCATTTCACCGAAAATAATGGAATGGCATTCGGTATGGAGTTTGGCGGCGAGGCCGGAAAACTTGCATTAACACTCTTTCGTATTGCGGCCGTTTGCGGAATAGGGTATGGAGTTGTTTATCTGATTAAGAAGAAATATCACCGCGGATTGATTATGAACCTTGCACTAATATTTGCCGGAGCAATGGGAAATATATTAGATTCGACGTTCTATGGAGTACTTTTCAGCGAAAGCACCTATTATGAACCAGCTAAGTTTTTACCAGCCGCAGGCGGGTACGCGGGTTTGTTCCACGGTAAAGTTGTAGACATGTTCTACCTCCCAATCTTGCAGGGTACTTATCCTGCATGGTTCCCATTTTGGGGAGGTGACGAGTTCATTTTCTTCCGTCCTGTTTTTAATGTTGCCGATTCGGCGATATCGATAGGGGTCGTAATGATACTCCTTTATCAAAAACGCTACTTTAAAGAAGAGAAAAAAGAAGAGATCTACACTCATTCGGAGATGATTGAGGAGTAGGGAGTATTGGCTATCGGGTCTGAGGTATCAGGTATCAGCTTCCACAAGATGTGCTGATCGGTGATGACAGCCCGATTAAGATAAATGACGTAAAAGACAGTTTGAAAAGGCTGTCTTTTTTTTATGGGCAGGTCCGCGATTTGACGGCTTACCTTTCCCGCACTGCTTGTTCAAATGGTAGCGGCTGCGCCCTTCGATTGAGTAGAGGTGAAGACTTTCAAGTAAGTTTCCCGCATTTATTAACTGTAGCTGTTAATACTTCCCCAGTTTATCTCGTCTGTTTATAAACCACCTTACCATTCGATGATTTACGAATTAATTAATCTGCTGATTTCTGTGCTCCCGATTTTATTTACATTCGTAAACCATTGAATATCATATCAATTAAGTACCCGTAAAATTACATATTATGGAATTGGCACGAATATTACATCCCAATATAAAGTCTTAAATAATATAAAATGATGAACACTATGAAAACGATAATAGCCGCAGCCCTGGTCAGCATATTTAGTCTGACTGCATATTCACAGAATATTGATACCCGTAAAAAGATAGAAGTACAGGGTGTAGCCGAAGCTGAAGTAACACCTGATATTCTTTATATTGGAATGTCTTTGAAAGAATATTTTAAAGATTCAGCCAATAAGAAAAAGGTAGAAATTGAGGAGCTTGAGAGACAGCTTCAAACTGCAGTACTGGCAGCGGGAATTCCTCAGGAAAACTTTACAATTAATAATATCTCCAGCTATACAACCTGGTGGGAGAAGAAAAAAAGTCCTGAATTTTTAGCCCGTAAACAGTATCGAATCAAGGTAACAGACCTGAGCAAATTTAATCAGATCATGAGCGCTGTAGATCCAAAGGGTATAGAATACAGCAACATTGAAAGCTACGATTATTCCAAGATCGAAACTCTTAAAAGAGACCTTAAGATTAAAGCTCTTCAGGCAGCAAAGGATAAGGCTACTTACCTGATCACCTCTATCGGAGGCAGCCTGGGAAGCCCGCTGGATATCCAGGAAATAAACAATGAATATTATCCTCAGCCAATTTATCGTGCTAACACGATGATGAAAACTGAAGCGATGGATTCTGCAGCAATGCCAGATATCGATTTCAAAAAGATTAAACTGACTTATCAGATGAGGGCGGTTTTTGAGATAAAATAGACTGGAGTCGGAGGTCAGAAGTCTGAGACTAAACGCCGTACCGTACTTTAAAAGGAGCCTGCTAAGCAGCCTCCTTTTGTTTTATATTACCGTATCTTAGTCAATCAATTCCTCAGACCTGAGACCTCAGATATGGATACCCTTCAAGAACCGCGTAACGACGTCCCTTCGAAAAAGAAAACTCCTTATGCCATCAGGCCGGAGCTGAGAGATTATCTGCTGAAGTATGATCGGGAAGTAAAGCTGCCTGTGCAGTACTCGGACTTGCTGCGTTTCAATCTTTCAACACCCTTACGGGATAAAGAAGGCCGGGACACCCTTTGGCATACAGTTTACTATGATGAGAGCGAGATGCAGGAGCTTTTCCCTAATCTCACCTACATTTACGCACTGATGAATACTGACGGTGATACAGCCGTAATGGAACACCTTTCTGTTGCGCGTATTGACTACTGCACATTTGCCAACACACGCCCATTCAGAATTAGGATCATCAACAGGCTGAATGATAATTACGATCATTTCTACATCAAGATTGCCGATGCATCACGTGTTTATGGTCTGGAACTTGAGCACGTCCTCTCCCCTAACCGCATTATTTACATGACGGATGGGAATACTTTAATCGAAGAGCATATTCCGGGACTGCCAGGGGACGAATTTATTGCCCGCAGGCTTGATACCTCAAAGTTTAACCAAATACGGATATGCAAGGAGTTTGTTAAATTTAATGAGCGGTGCTTTGTGCGCCTGCTGGGAGATATGCGATCATATAACTTTGTGGTTGACATTACGCCTGACATCGAAGGGAATCAATATCGGCTGAGAGCTATTGATTTCGACCAGCAGTCGTATGAAGGCAGGCTCAAGATGTATCTCCCTCATTATTTTAAGGAAAACGTTAATCTCGTGCAGCTTGGAATGAAACACATGGATGAAACAACCATGAGGCAGTATCAGGAGGAAGAACGAACCCTCATTGCCAACCGTTTCCGGTCGGGCTATTACAGGCTGGAAGACCTTTTCAAAATTATGAATATTGATACAATATCACATGAAGATAAGGTGCAGCAGCTCGGTAAGGAGCTATCGGAGCATTATAAAAATCCCGTGTTCCAGGGCTGTGATACCATGGGACAATTAGTTTTTGAGTGTCTTGCTCAGGTTGTAGGTAAGAGAGGGCTTTAAGCTAAATGCTTTAAGCTTTAAGCTGTTAAATGCGGCACAGCCTTTGTTATCACAAGAGCAAGATGGCAAAAGCACTAAGCACGAAATTAAAATGGGTGGAACGGGTGTCTCACCTTATGGACGAACAATTTCGCATTCCCGGAACTAACTTCCGCTTCGGACTCGATCCGATCATGAACTTTATCCCTGTAGCGGGTGATCTTGGTGGTTTAGCAGTGTCCACAGCACTCCTTCTTACCATGGCAAAACATGGTGTGAGCAGGAAAGTACTCTTTTTAATGACTCTAAATATCATTCTGGATTCCACCATCGGAGCCATCCCAATACTTGGAAACATTTTCGACTTCGCCTACAAATCCAATAGCAGAAACATCAGGTTATTAAAAGAACATTACGATGAAGGTAAACACCAGGGAAGCGGAAAAGGGATTATCGCATGGATTATCATAATCCTGCTCCTTTCGTTTGCTTTAATTGTTTACATCTTGTGGGCGACAATAAGCTGGCTTGCTGGCCTTATCTAACCACGATTGGAGTAGGATTGATAAACGTTTGAATCTCGTTTATCAGGATATTCAGGTCAAAGGGTTTTGGCAGGAAAGAATCGCAGCCAAATTCTGAGTTCTTAATCGCGGCTTCCGGATGAGCGGATAGCATGATAACGGGGATATCTTTTTTTAAAGGATCGCTTTTCAAGTCCTGGCAAATTTCTCCGCCATTCTTCCCGCTAAGCAGATAGTCAAGTATGATGAGATTAGGTTCAAAATCGTCAATCATGCGGAAAACATTGTCGCCCGACAACATAGGTCTGACCTGAAATCCGCAATAAGTCAGTGATAGATCAATTGCTTCCAAAATCCCCGGATCATCGTCCAGCACTAAAATTCGGTTCTCCATAACGCACGTACTTGGTGTAATTGCTAATGATTATACGTACGAGAGGGGATTTTGTTGCAGGGAGATAAGAGTTATAAGTTGTAGATTATAAGTTTTAAGACTTCAGATCGATACATTAATTTGGTCAAGGCCAGCCATTTATAGTTTAAAGACCATGCCTTAAAATAGCCATAAAAATGTGGGGTGATACCTGAGATTAAAAACTTACAACTTAAAACCTACAGCTTCAATCAATATAGCTAAACCCAGTATATCTCACTAGTGCCTCCGGAATTCTAATACCCTTCTCCGATTGATTGTTCTCCAGCAAGGAGGCCACTATACGCGGCAGGGCAAGTGCGCTGCCATTTAAGGTATGCGCAAGCTGAGGTTTTCCCTCTTTTCCTTTAAAACGCAATTTCAGGCGGTTGCTTTGGTATGTTTCGAAGTTGGACACTGAGGAGACCTCCAGCCAGCGGGCTTGTGCAGCGCACCAAACTTCCATATCATATGTTTTAGCAGACGTAAAGCCCATGTCGCCGCCGCAAAGACTGAGCACACGGTAAGGCAGCTCAAGTTTTTGAAGTAATGACTGAACATAAGTGCTCATATCCTCAAGGACATTATAAGAAGTGTCGGGATGCACAACCTGGACTATTTCAACTTTATCGAACTGGTGTAAACGGTTTAGTCCGCGCACATGCGCACCGTAAGAGCCGGCCTCACGGCGGAAGCAAGGTGTATAAGCGCAGTTTCTAATGGGAAGCTCTTCTTCTTTAACTATCACATCCCGGTATAAATTGGTAACAGGTACTTCGGCAGTTGGAATTAAGTAAAGGTTATCTATTCCAATATGGTACATCTGCCCTTCTTTGTCCGGAAGCTGACCGGTACCAAACCCGGAAGCTTCATTTACAACAATCGGTGGCTGCATCTCGCGATAACCAGCGGCTTCAGCATTATCCAGGAAAAAATTAATCAGCGCACGCTGTAATTTAGCTCCTTTACCTTTGTAAACAGGAAATCCGGCACCGGCGATCTTGTTACCAAGTTCAAAGTCAATAATATCGTATTTCGCAGCAAGTTCCCAGTGTGGTAAAGCGTTTTCAGGCAACTGCGGGATAGACCCATGTTCCAGAGACACCACATTTTCCTCAGGAGTTCCTCCTTTGGGTACAGAAGAATGCGGCAGATTGGGAAGTAATACAAGTTCGTTCTGCAGCAACAGCTCGATAGCAGATAATTTGTCGCTGAGAGTCTTTGTTTGCTCTTTAAAAGAATTTGTTTGCTGCTTCAGGCTTTCTGCTTCCTGCTTCAAACCCTGGCGCATCAGATCACCTATTTTTTTCGCTGCAGCATTTGCTTCCGCGGAAATGGAATCGAGGTAAGTTTGGGTTTGACGACGGTCGTCATCAAGCTTAATGATCTGATCAACCAATTCAGGCTGTTTGAAATTCCTGACGGCTAAACGATTTAAAACTTCATCTCTATTTTCACGGATATAACTAACTTGCAGCATCTTTTATAATTTTAAGCAAAGATATAAACAGTTTGGAGTTTGATGGCGATTTTGGACTAATTCCTGAACGAACATCGAACTTAAACTTCGAAATATGAGCGGGAAACTTTATCTGGTACCAACACCGATCGGTAATCTTGAAGACATGAGCTTCAGGGCGATCCGGATTCTTAAAGAAGTGGATCTGATCCTCGCCGAGGATACCCGCACAAGCGCACCCTTGCTTAAACATTTTGGGATAGATAAAAAGGTGTTTTCGCACCATCAGCATAACGAACACAAATCAGTCACGGAGATTATCCGGTTTCTGAAAGAAGGAAAACAAATCGCACTGATATCCGATGCTGGAACTCCAGCAATATCAGATCCTGGCTTTTTATTGGTTCGCGAAACGATAAAAAATGATCTTCCGCTGGAATGCCTGCCTGGTGCAACAGCTTTCGTACCTGCATTGGTAAATTCGGGCTTAGCCGCCGATCGTTTTACATTCGAAGGATTTTTGCCCGTAAAAAAGGGCCGGCAAACACGGATGAAAGAACTGGCTGATGAAGAGCGAACGATGATCTTTTATGAGTCGCCGCACCGGCTGCTTAAAACGCTTGAAGAGTTTGGCCAGTATTTTGGTGCAGACAGGCAGGCATCCGTATCACGCGAGCTAACTAAGATGTTTGAAGAAACGGTCAGAGGAACTTTGAGCGAGATTAAAATACATTTCGAAACGAATACGTTAAAGGGAGAGTTTGTGATTTGTGTTGCGGGGAAGTAAGAATTTGATGCTCCTAAAAAAGAAGATAAAATGGAACAATATTTAACAGACGACCAAGACCCGAAGACCACGGAAAAGATCTTAGGAAAGTTACGCGATATGCTCACCTCAGGCGAGGCTGTAATCTATCTTGCGATCCAGAAGAAACCAGCGGTAACTCTAATTCCTGATTGTATCGCAATAACTAATAAACGGATTATATTTTGTATTCCAGAGAACCTTGGTCTGACAACAAATTTCATCACATTCCCGTGGGAAGAGGTAAAAGAAGTGTCGTTTAAAGAGGAATTCTTTGGCTCAAAATTTATCACCGTTCCGCAACGCGGCGAGAACGTTGCCATAGATTATATTCCTAAAGTGCAGGCCCGGAAGCTCTATCAGTTTTCAAACGAACAATTGGAAAAGAATAAAGGGCTTTCCCAAAGTCAGGAAACCGATGAGAAGCGAACGCACCTGGGAAATTCCAATGCCTCTGATGATTATACCTCTTATGTTGAGATTGAAGAGGAAGAAAAACCATTTATACAGCCTCAAAATGTTTTACCTGCTGAGGAGCCTGAAGACGAAGTAACTCTGAAACTTAAAAAGCTTAAAACGCTTTTCGAGAAACAGCTGATCACGTCTGAGGAATACGAAAGAAAAAAGGCCGATATTTTATCTCAACTATAAAAGTGAAGCAAAATTATCTGTTAGCCCTGGCCAGTGCATTCCTGTTATGGCTGGCATGGCCGCCAATTCCGTTTACTTCGATCCTTCTCCTTATCGGACTGGTGCCGGTGCTTCTGGCTATTGAAAATATTATCGCGTCTGAGAGGAAAAGAAAAGGAAACCTTGTATTTAAAACCGCATTTCTTTGTTTCGTAGTTTGGAATACTGCTTGCATTTACTGGGTTTTCAATTCGCTGAGCGCAGTTATGCCCACCTGGATGGCAATGTTTGTGGCGATCATTCCATTTGGTCTCGGTTCACTGTTAATGGCTATCGCATTCTGGCTGTATTATAGGCTGCGACTTGTAACAACTAAAGTTATCAGCTACATCGGGCTGGCCTGCTTCTGGATTGGTTATGAATACTTACACCAGACCTGGGATCTGGCTTTTCCGTGGATGAACCTGGGCAATGGTTTTGCAGAATCCCACTATCTTATTCAATGGTATGAGTTTACAGGAGTATATGGGGGTACTTTATGGGTGCTACTATCTAACATACTAATCTTTGAGATGTATCGCGCATTAAAACCCGCGGATTCAGCGAAACTGAAACTTAAGTATTTGTCGGCTGGAGTTGTACTTACACCGATCATTATTTCCCTGATTATGTACTTTGGGTATACAGAAAAATCTAACCCAGCCAATATAGTCGTTGTTCAACCCAATATTGACCCATACGAAAAATTTGGAAGCCTGAATACATCCGCCCAGATCGACCGGATGATCAAACTATCAGACTCGCTGGGTGAGCCAAATACGGAATATTTCATCTGGCCGGAAACAGCCATTTCGCAGAATACAGAGGAGAAGACTATAAGGACGGAGCCAAACTTTGTGGCAATTCAAAATTTCTTAAGTAAGTATAAAAATGGCAATGTATTGTCTGGTATAGAAAGCTTTACCGTCTATGACAGCCAGAAAACTGAGACTGCAAGATATGATGAAATCCGTAAGGTATATTTTGATGTCTTCAACGCTGCCGTTTTGATAGAAAATTCACCAAAGGTTCAGTTTTATCATAAATCTAAACTTGTGCCCGGTGTTGAACAGACGCCGTTTTCAAATGCAATGGGGTTCTTAAAGCCAGCTTTTGCAGCTTTCGGAGGATCATCCGGAAGTTATGGAAAACAGGCTGAACCCTCGGTATTCTATTCTCAAAGCGGAATTGGCGCAGCACCGGTAATATGCTACGAATCAATATGGGGAGAATACGTTGCTGACTATGTAAAAAAGGATGCTCAGTTTATCGCCATCATTACAAATGATGGGTGGTGGGGTAATACTTCGGGTAAAGACCAGCACCTTCTATATGCCAAACTCCGCGCAATAGAAACCCGCAGATGGGTGGCACGCTCAGCTAACACGGGAATCTCTGCTTTTATCAATCAGCGTGGAGACATCACACAGCAAACAAAATGGTGGGTTCCAGCAGCGCTTAAAGCGGATGTAAATCTGAACGAAGACCTTACATTTTATGTAAAACACGGTGACTATATTGCTCTGGCGGGTTCGGCTGGCAGTGGCTTGTTCGGCATATTTTTATTAGCAAGTGTTTTCATTAGAAAAAAGAAATAACAGATAGGATTGGGTCCCTCGCTCCTTATGAAATAAAAAATCCGTCCCTGGATCAGGAACGGATTCTACTAAACTAAAACTAAACCAAA
>JAZKIH010000046.1:0-43714 GCA_040384965.1 Bacteroidota bacterium
GATAACCTCGGATTTGTCAGATTTAGTTGTAATCTTTGCCGAACCTATTGGAATATTTTGAGTATAAGCATTTACGCTTATGAATATCAATATCAAGTTCAGTATTTTCATTCCGGTATTTGCCTGTAAGTTTAAATAAATTTAGCCAATTAGTGTAAATCCTTTAAACTTTATTTGGACGCGCCGCTCTACAAATTGAAACTTTTAAATCACTTATAAATAACATAAAAACCCAAAATCATGAAAAAAGTATTATTAACACTCGCAGTAGTAGGAACAATTTTTTTAAGTGCATGTGAAAAAGAAAATCTTGCACAGCCAGCTGGTGAAAAAGCAGTTAAAACAGATAAAGGTATATCATGCCGCGGATGTGGTCAGTGGGATATTGTTGATCCTGATCCGTCAACTACTGGATTAGCTAACTATGACGGTGACCCGATCGTTCAATCTGCTGAAACTTCAGGAAAATAATCTGCCTTTTTTAACACGTCAATTATAACTCATCATTATGAAAAAGATAATCATTATAGCCCTAGTAACGGGATTTATATCATTCGGTTTTACTATCGCGACAACTGCGCCCAAAGCAAAGGTTGTAGCTAAAACTCAAAGTTCTGAGAAGATGGATTTTTCTCAAAAACTTAACGAAAAGAGATTAGCCAGCTGGGATTAATATCCCTACGGTGCAAGAGACATAATAGTCATCCTACCTGGTAATTTTTACCATTTATGGGATGGCTATTTATAGATTCTTATCTTTGCTCAAAACCAATTATATGCAAGAGATAAGAAAGTATGTAAGCGATAATAAAAAGCGCTTCCTTGACGAGCTCTTTGAGCTGCTTCGTTTTCCATCTGTTAGCGCAGATCCTAAATACAAGGACGATGTGCTAAAGACTGCCGATTACGTTGCTGATAAACTAAAAGCCGCCGGAGCAGATAAAGTTGAGATTTGTCCAACCGCGGGTTACCCAATTGTTTATGGGGAGAAGATCATCGATACTTCTTTGCCAACTGTTTTAGTGTATGGGCACTATGATGTTCAGCCGGCTGACCCATTGGACTTGTGGAAGACTCCTCCTTTTGAACCAACGATCCGCGATGAGAAAATTTATGCTCGGGGCGCCTGCGATGATAAAGGTCAGTTTTACATGCACGTTAAAGCCTTTGAGCTTATGATGCAGACGGATACTTTGCCTTGTAATATCAAATTTATGATAGAGGGCGAGGAAGAGGTTGGTTCTGCAAATCTGGGTATTTTTGTTGGTGAAAATAAAGACCGTCTTAAAGCTGATGTAGTCTTAATTTCTGATACATCAATGATTAGTCTTGAACACCCGTCTCTCGAAACTGGCTTGCGTGGATTATCATATGTGGAAGTGGAGGTTACGGGGCCAAATCGCGACCTGCATTCTGGTGTCTATGGTGGAGCAGTGGCAAACCCGGCTACCATTCTTGCGAAACTTATCGCATCAATGCACGATGAAAATAATCACATAACTATCCCCGGGTTCTATAGCGATGTAGTGGAGCTTAGTACAAAGGAACGGGAAGATCTTAATAAGGCTCCATATGACGAATCGGAATATAAAGACGATCTGGAAGTTGGGGAGCTCTGGGGTGAAAAAGGTTACAGTACGCTCGAACGAACTGGTACCCGTCCAACTTTAGAAGTAAACGGTATCTGGGGAGGATATATCGGTGAGGGAGCGAAAACTGTTCTGCCATCCAAAGCATTTGCGAAGATCTCCATGAGACTGGTGCCAAATCAGAATTCCGATGAGATAACAAAGCTGTTTCAGGATCACTTTGAAAAGATTGCCCCTAAAAGTGTAAAAGTTAAAGTAAGCCCTCACCACGGTGGTGAGCCTGTGGTTACGCCTACCGATAGCGTTGCCTACAAAGCAGCACAAAAGGCTATTCTTCAGTCTTTTGGGAAGGAACCAATCCCGACACGGGGAGGAGGAAGTATCCCGATTGTTGCTCTGTTCGAAAAAGAACTTGGAATTAAGACTGTGCTTATGGGATTTGGCCTTGATAGCGATAACCTGCACTCACCTAATGAGAAGTTTGATATCGCTAATTTCTATAAAGGCATTGAAACAATCCCTTTATTTCACAAATATTTCGCTGAATTAAGTAAATAGGTAGTTGATAGTTGACGGTTGACAGTTAGCGGGTGGATTAAACGCTTTGCCGCCGTCAACTGTCCTCCGTCAACTGTCCACTTATATTATGAACCTTTCGCAAGTCTTAAGAAACTCTTCATCTGCGTCGGCCGCAATCCCCGGAGCTTCGGGCAGGTCTAAGAAATAACCTTCATAGGTTAAGCCACCGGTTACCGGATCCACAAGATGACCCAATAGACAGGTGTCAAGATCAAAGTATTTAATATTGCTGCAGGCATAAGCGAAATGCAGGTTCGCGCTTAGGGCTATTCTGCTTTCCAGCATGCTTCCAATCATGCAGGGAATGCCAGACTCTGCTGCGATCTTGTGGATCTTCAAACCTTCATTTATTCCACCTGACTTAGCAAATTTTATGTTAATGTAGTCGCAACTATTAGAAGTAATGAGTTTTCGGGCGTCATGGTGATTGTAGCAGCTCTCATCAGCCATAATCTTTATTCCTACTTCATTTTTTAGTTCCGGCAGTCTATCGTCATACCATGTTCTCATAGGCTGCTCACAAAACTCGATATTTAGCCCTTCCATACCATTCAGGCATTTCATAGCTGCACTGTAATCCCAACCCTGGTTAGCGTCAATCCGTAATATCATTTTCGGTCCGACGGCCTCACGTATCTTACGCATTCGCTCGAGATCATCGTCTGGTTTTTTACCTAATTTGATCTTCAAGATTGTTGCCCCCTGTTTCTGGTAACCTAAAGCCAATCTGGCCATCTCATCAGCTGTTCCAATCCCAATTGTCATGTCTGTTTCGACTGGACGTTTTGTGCCGCCCAAATATTGATAGAGCGGCTGATCCGCAGCCTTTGCAGCAAGATCATAAAGCGCCATGTCAAACGCACTTTTTATAGTCGGGTTATGCGCGGCAACGTTATGGAGATCCTGGATCCGCCCTTCGATATCCGCAGCATCTTTACCTTTCCATATTTTTGCGAATTCTTTCGCCATGGCAAGGCATGTGTCCTGAGTTTCACCAACAATCATCGGAAACGCTGAACACTCGCCGACTCCGTAATGCTCAGTATCCGTGTATACTCGTATAAAAACATTCTGTGCATAGTCCATAATTCCCGTGGCTATAACAAATGGTTCCATCGGTATACTGAAGCGGTAAATATCAACGTGAGTAATCTGCATAACGTAATATTGATTTCGTGTCCGAAAGTAAGGCTTTAACTTTTATACAGAAAAATAAATAGCTTAAACTTTCGCGTTTCAGGTTTTAAGTCTTTCATATATCATTTTATATCGTTCTGCCCCATTTCAACGCTTCTTCATTACTTTTGCGCTATAATTTTTGATAATGGCTAACAGATTAAAAGATCAGACTTCACCGTATCTTCTTCAGCATGCTAATAACCCGGTGGATTGGTACCCATGGGGCGAAGAGGCTTTATCACGGGCCAGGGCTGAGAATAAGCTAATTCTTGTCAGTATAGGCTATTCAGCTTGTCATTGGTGTCATGTAATGGAGCATGAGAGTTTCGAGGATCAACAAGTTGCTAACGTAATGAACGAGCATTTCATCTGTATCAAGATTGACAGGGAAGTAAGGCCGGATATTGATCAGATCTATATGAATGCCGTTCAGCTTATGACAGGCAGCGGCGGCTGGCCTTTGAATTGCTTTTGCCTTCCCGATCAAAGACCAATTTACGGGGGAACGTATTTCAGGAAATCAGACTGGATTAACTTACTTAATAACCTGGCTGATTTCTGGACAAATAAACCTGATGAAGCTGAAGAGTATGCTGTCCGACTGACCGAGGGCATCAGGCAAAGCGAACAGTTAATTCCAGTAAAATCCAATGCGAATTTTGACGTAAAAAGTATCAGGGATATTTTTGATGTCTGGAAGAGGTCGTTTGATCTTGTTGAAGGTGGTTACAACCGAGCGCCGAAATTTCCGCTTCCGAATAACTGGCAGTTTATGCTGCGTTACGCGCATTTACTGAATGATAATGCTGCTCATGTCGCTGTAAATATTACGCTTGAAAAAATGGCTTTCGGGGGCATTTATGATCAGATCGGCGGCGGATTCGCACGGTATTCGGTAGATGGGGAATGGCACGTCCCTCATTTTGAGAAGATGCTGTATGACAATGCTCAGCTTGTGTCTCTTTACGCTGAAGCATACCAATCTACAGGCAATGAACTTTATAGGAAGGTTGTGTTCGAAACTCTGGAATTTATTGAGAGGGAAATGACATCCACCGACGCAGGTTTTTATTCCGCTCTGGACGCGGACAGCGAAGGGGTAGAAGGTAAATTTTACACATTTACTAAGGATGAACTACAAAGTATTTTAGGGGAAGATGCGGATGTCTTTAGTATCTACTACAATATAACACATGAAGGCAATTGGGAAGAGGAGCGGACCAATATCTTTTTAAGAAAATTCGACGACACGCAGCTATCCGTGAAACTTGGGATAAGCGAAGAAGATTTAAGACGAAAAGTCGGAGATGCCACGAGCAAAATATTTCAGGCGCGTGCAGGACGCATCCGTCCGGGGCTTGATAATAAAATACTGGCAGCGTGGAATGGATTGATGCTTAGAGCGTATACCGATGCATACCGAGTATTTTCGGATGATAAATTTCTTCAAACAGCTCTAAAAAGCGCCAACTTCATAACATCAAAGCTTTTTTACAATGACAGGCTTGTCCGGGTTTACAGTTCTTCGGACAACTTAGAAGCATTTCTTGATGACTATGCTTTCGTCATAGATGGCTTGATTGGATTGTATGAGGCAACATTCGACGAAAAGTGGATAGCAGTCGCTAAGCAGCTATGTGATCACGCTGTTTCTGATTTTTATGACAAAGAAAGCGGCTTGTTTTTCTATACCTCAGAGAAAGGTGAGGAATTAATAGCCAGAAAGCAGGAAATAACAGACAATGTTATCTCATCATCAAATTCGGCCATGGCCCATAACCTTTTTAAATTGGGGCATTTCTTTAGCGACGACAATTATTTGGAGATGTCAGATCAGATGATAAGGACGGTTCAGCCGCACATCCTCCGGTACCCTTCAGGGTATTCTAACTGGGCTTCGTTGTTGTTGCTCCGAATATCAGGCATCTATGAAATTGCTATTACTGGGCCTGAGGCACAACAGAAGCGAATTGAACTTGAGAAATATTATATTCCTAATAAAATTCTTTTGGGCGGCACATCAGGAACATTACCTTTGCTGCAAGATAAGTGGCATACAGAAACAAAAATTTATGTCTGCCAAAACAGATCGTGTTCGTTGCCTGTTACACAGGTAATTAGCGCCATTAACCAAATCAATAACCCAAGTACGACGCCGGGAAGCCAGAATTAAGGTGCATTTTCAGCATATTACTTATTATTAAAAAACAATGAAGATTCAATCAAACAGCGTTGTTGCGCTAACTTATGATCTGTACACCAGGGAAAACGGCGAAGAAGTATTTGTAGAAAAAGCAGATGAGCAAAATCCTCTGGTATTTCTTTACGGTGTAGGAATGATGTTGCCAAAGTTTGAAGAAAATTTGGAAGGTCTCGCTGCTGATGCGAATTATGATTTTCATCTCGCTGCAGAAGATGCTTACGGTACAAAGGATGAGAATGCTGTGGCTGAACTTCCGATAGATATGTTCGGAGAAATGGAAAAACCTGAGATCGGTTCTGTTCTTCCTTTGCAGGATAACGAGGGAAATCAGTTTCGTGCGAAGGTACAATCAGTATCTGATACTGCTGTAACTGTAGATCTGAATCACCCTATGGCTGGTCAGGATTTGCACTTTATTGGAAAGATTATTTCAGTAAGAGAAGCCACAGCAGAAGAGTTAGACCATGGTCATGCACACGGTGCCGACGGTCACGCCGGACATTAATCCAGCGTAACATAAAAAAGGGGAAGCATTTAAGTGCTTCCCCTTTTTTATGCAATCACTTTTTGATTGTTTTTTACTTAAAAATTAATTAATTATAAAAAATCATGTGTTCTTCATTTTGGGAGAATAATTTCATTTTAAAATTAAGAACAACATGAAAACAAACACACACTTTAAAACCGCTATACTTATTTTAAGCATAGCATTACTGGGATTAACTTCCTGCGAAAAAGACAACCTCAGAGGTGATGAGGAATTATCAAATCTAAAACTTACTGCTGTTACTATAAGTAGCACAACAGCAGTAACCGGGGCTTCCGGAGCGACAGACAGTTTATACGCTGTGGATGCATGTAAGAAAGGTGATAGAAAAGTTTCGGTAGAATTCGCTGCGCTACCGTCAGCAATTGCACCTTATCTCACAGCAAATTACGCTGGTTACACATTTTCGAAGGCCGTCCAGATCGCAAACAAAACTACTGCAGCAGTTGAAGGCTTTACATTAGCAATTCAATTTAATGGCAAGCCTGTAGCGTTGAAATTTGATGCTTCAGGCGCTTTCGTAAAAGTTCTCGAGATCAGGGAAGGCAAAAGTATGAAAGGCAAAGGTTTCCATGATGGAGGCTGTTTCGATAATCGCGACGGCAAACAGAGAGATACTTTAGCTATAAGCGCTCTGCCAGCTGCAGTTAAAACTTATTTAGCAACAACTTATGCTGCCGATACCGTGGTTCATGCGGTGGTCAACAAAGATCAGAGCATTATCGTTATTAGTAAAAATGTGAATTATTTTGCAACTGTATTTTCATCTGCATCAGCATTCATAAAACGAGTTCAGCTTCCGGCTTTCCCTGCTAAGGGCAGATCAATTGAGGCTAGTGCGATTCCTGCGACAGCAACTGCGTACTTAACAGCGACATATCCAAACTATGTATTTAAAAAGGCTTTTGAGGTGAAGTCCAATGGCGTGGTTAAAGGGTATTTGGTGCTCATTGACGCGAACCTAACAAAATATGCGGTGCATTTTGATGCTTCGGGACAGTTTGTGTCATTTATGGCAATTCGCTAGTTTTTTCGCGATAGTTAAAGAAAAACAGCTTCCCGAAAAGGAAGCTGTTTTTTATTTGTAAACCGCCTGTTCTGATCTCCAAACCTTGTTATGTCTTTTTAAATGCATAAATTGCATGACAAAATCTACCCCAATTTATATTCTATGAGAAGTATCGTTCAGTTACTATGTTACCTGTTAATTTCAGTTAGCGCTTTTAGTCAGTCACCTGATTCGGAAATAGCTATCATTCCGAAGCCGGTTTCAATCGTGAAAGGTACAGGTCACTTTACGCTCCCGAAAAGCGTTATTATTCAGGCACCAGATACACCAGAGCTTATTCATACTGTTGCAATTTTACGCGAGCGACTCTCCGAATCAACAGGGTATAAGGTTGTGTCAGTAACGTCGTCTGCCGCTCCAACAATTAAACTTCAACTAAATACGGTGCCTGATCCTAAGTTAGGTGACGAAGGATATAACTTATCAGTGACCCATGCTGGGGTTATTATCAAAGCAAATAAGGCGGCCGGATTATTTTACGGAAGTCAAAGTCTAATCCAGCTGTTCCCTGAGGAGATCGAGAGCAAGGTTCAGGTTAGCAGAGCAAGCTGGTCAATCCGCGCTACGGAAGTTACAGATTATCCGAAGCTTGGCTGGAGAGGTTTAATGTTTGACGTTGCGCGGCACTTTTTCACTAAAGATGAAGTTAAGCGGTATATCGATGCTATGGCGCGCTATAAATACAATTTGCTGCATTTACATTTAACAGACGACGAGGGGTGGAGAATTGAAATTAAAGGTTTGCCCAAGCTAACTGAGGTAGGTGCGTGGCGTGCTAACAGAACAGGCACGTTTGGCGATTTTATCCCGCCCACAGCAAGTGAGCCTCGCGACTATGGTGGCTTTTACACCCAGGAAGATATCAAAGAGCTGGTGAAATATGCCAAAGAGCGCTTTATAGATATTATGCCCGAAATAGATGTGCCAGGTCACAGTCTTGCCGCGGTAGCTTCTTATCCGGAACTATCCTGCACACCAGAAGCGGTAAATTACAAACCGCGTTCGGGTGAGAAAATTATGGACTGGTCAGGTGGAGCTCCGCCAAAGGCATTGCTTGATAATACCTTATGTCCGGCTAATGAAAAGGCATATGTCTTTATGGATACGGTCTTGTCTCAAATTGCAGAACTCTTCCCATTCGAATATATTCACCTTGGCGGTGACGAAGCGCCAATTAATTACTGGCAAAATAACGAGCAGGTTAAGGCTCTTATGGTTCGTGAAGGAATGAAGAAAATCCAGGAAGTTCAGGGTTATTTCACCAGAAGGGTAGAAAGAATCGTAGAATCTAAAGGGAAAAAACTGATGGCATGGGATGAAGTTCTTGAGGGTGGTGTAAGTCAGTCGACAGCCGTCATGAGTTGGAGAGGAATGAAATACGGCATAGAGGCAGCACATAATAAACATCAGGTTGTAATGAGCCCAACGACGTTCGCGTACTTGGATTACATGCAATCGGATGTGCTTTCAGAACCCAGGGTATACGCATCGCTGCGATTGAATAAATCATATGAATTTGAGCCGGTTCCTGATGGTGTAGATCCGCAGTATATTAAAGGCGGACAGGCAAACTTATGGACCGAGCAAGTTTACAACATACGTCAGGCGGAATATATGACCTGGCCGCGAGGTTTAGCCATAGCCGAATCTGTTTGGTCACCTAAGGGAAGAAAGAACTGGCCTGAATTCTTCGGCCGGGTTGAAAGTCATTTCAAGCGCCTGGATCTTGCCGAAATCAAATATGCGCCAAGTGTTTATGATCCGATCTTCAAAGCCACTAAGACTTCAGACAGCAGGTTAAAAATCGAACTTAGCACAGAGGTGTCTGGATTAGATATTTATTACAGTTTTGATAATTCGTTTCCCGATAAATTCTATCCTAAATACACTACTCCATTGATTGCACCAATAGATGCTTCTCAGATGAAACTCATCACTTATAAGAATGGAAAGCCTGTTGGACGGATGTTAACCATGCCGATTTCTGAATTGAAAACCCGGGCGAAATTATAGAATACTTCAGTTAGGGGTAACAAACGACCGCGAAAAAACACTAAGTCATCCTGGAGCTGGAGAACGAAAACAAAAAAGCCATTGATATATCAATGGCTTTTTTGTTTGCTTAGTAACTAAATTAAGCTAAAGAATACAGCTCTTCGCGTTGTTGTTTAACTGTATCGCTATTGATGTATTCATCATACGTCATTAGCTTATCAATAATTCCTCCCGGTGTTAACTCTACAATTCTGTTGGCTACAGTTTCAGTAAGCTCGTGATCCCGTGAAGTGAATAAGATCACACCTTTGAAGTCTTTCATCCCATTGTTTAATGCGGTGATGGATTCAAGGTCGAGGTGATTGGTAGGCTCGTCAAACATTAACAAATTTGCTTGCTGAAGCATCATTCTTGAGAACATACAGCGCATCTTTTCACCTCCGGAAAGAACTGACGATTGTTTTAAGACTTCTTCGCCAGAAAATAACATCCTGCCTAAAAATCCGCGAATAAATTGTTCGTCCTTTTCGCCTTCTGAATAGTCCCGTAACCAGTCCACCAGATTGGTATCTTTCCCTTTGAAATAGTCCGAATTGTCATTTGGAATGTCTGCAGTATTTATGGTAACGCCCCATTTGAAATCGCCTTTGTAGTCTTTGTCCCTTCCTGCAAGGATGTCGTAAAAGGCTGTAGTTGCTAAACTGTTTTCTGAAAGGATAGCAATTTTATCGCCTTTATTGACCATTAGGTTAATGCCCGAAAATAAAATTTCACCATTAAGCTCTTTCCTGAGGTTTTCAATCTGCAGAATCTGATCTCCCGCTTCACGTCCCTGGTGATTGAAAATAATTCCCGGGTATTTGCGGTTCGATGGTTTTATCTCATCGATATTGATCTTGTCTAATGCTTTCTTTCTGCTTGTAGCCTGTTTTGATTTGGATGCATTTGCGCTAAACCTGCGAATGAATTCCTGTAATTCTTTAACCCGCTCTTCAGTCTTCTTATTTTGATCAGCACGTTGTTTTAACGCTAACTGACTTGATTCATACCAGAAGGTATAATTACCAGTATATATTGTCATTTTGCTGAAATCTATATCCAGCACGTGAGTACAAACTGTATCCAGGAAGTGCCTGTCGTGCGACACAACCAGGATTATTCCTTCATATGATGCGAGGAAGTCTTCCAGCCAGGCGATGGTTTGAATGTCCAAATCGTTGGTAGGTTCATCCAGTAAAAGAATGTCAGGTTTCCCGAATAAAGCTTGAGCTAATAACACCCGTACTTTTTGGTTGCCATCCAGATCTTTAACCAGGCTGTAATGGAATTCTTCCTTTATACCAAGATTGCTGAGCATGGTCGCAGCATTATTTTCTGCATTCCATCCATCCATTTCAGCAAAAATATTTTCAAGCTCTCCTGCACGCTCACCGTCCTGCTCTGTAAAATCTTCCTTTGCATATAGTGAATCTTTCTCCTTCATCACACTGTACAATTCCTTATGACCCATCATTACAGTTTCAATAACAGGGAATTCATCAAAAGCATAGTGGTTTTGGCTTAATACCGCCATTCGTTCCCCAGGGGTAAATGACACTGATCCAGACGAAGGGTCTATTTCTTTAGAAAGGATTTTCAAGAACGTAGATTTACCCGCACCGTTCGCGCCAATAATTCCATAGCAATTACCTTGGGTGAATTTTAAGTTTACCTCTTCAAAGAGTGTGCGTTTTCCGAAACGTAATGATAAATTTGATACTGTAATCATGAGCTGAAATAAAGTGCAAAGGTACGGAAATACAACGGGAATTAAAAGCTTTGACATTGGTATCTCGTAAGTCAAACAGCTGATTTTAAACATGAATAAGTCTGTTTTGCTAAGTAAGATATCTAAACCCATCGGCAAAAAGGAAGCTATGTCCCTGGCCGCCGAGAACACCAATGCACTTATCGGGGTTTTAGACTTATGCTTGCACTGTAATTATGAAATAGCGTTTCGCGCAGCATGGATCCTTGAAATAGCAGCGGAAAATAATCCGGAAGAGTTTGGTTTGTATCTTGATGAATTTACAAACGTTTATATAAATCTTAGAAATCTAAGTGGACAACGTCACTTTACAAAAATCCTAATGAGTTTAACTAAGAATGCGGGTAGAAGGGACCTTTTATCGGAGCAGAAACTGGCCATTCTGGTAGAAACCACATTTGAGTGGTTAATTGATCTCCAAACACCCGTAGCTGTTAGGGTCAATTGCATGGATATTTTGTTTAATCTCAAAGATAAAAGCGATTGGATTGCTGACGAACTGCGTGCCCAGATCGAGTTTCAACTCCAAAATGGCTCGCCTGCATTGCAAAGCCGGGGTAAGAGGATATTGAATAAACTCGCCAGGAATTCTACAAAATCATATTAATATTTATAGTCTTGTACAATAGTCTTTTAAATTACGCTTCTTTGCTCCATGTCTGACATTAAAGAAAAACTTCATCGTATTTGCATAGATTATGTGGAGGAGCGAATTGCCAGTGCTCAGCACGCAATTAGTGCCGCCCGTGAGTCAGCAAATGACGATACGAAAAGCAGTGCGGGAGATAAATATGAGACCGGAAGGGAAATGATGCAGCAGGAAATAGATCGCAACAGGAAACAATTGGAGGAAGCTCAAAAGCTGAAATTAGTACTGGAACAGATTGATCCGGTTAAACTGACAGAGGTTGTTCAAAATGGGAGCCTGGTAAGCACAAATTTCGGGAAGTTCTATATAAGTATAAGCCGCGGGCAAATTTCTGCAGACGAATGTAATTACTTTGCTGTTTCATCGGTCTCCCCGATAGGACTGAAATTGATGAAACAAAAGGCAGGCTTTGAATTTGACTTCAACGGAAAATCTTTTCAGATCAGCAAAGTGGAATGATTTATTTTTTCTTTGCCTCTTCCACCGGCATCGTTTTATCAAACCAATTTTTTGCTTCTGTAGTCAGCGCGATCCGGCGATTTGAAAAAGCATGATCTGTATTCCAGATCTTATAACTAAAGCCGTTCTTTTTATTGAATTTGGTAAAACTTTGATTGTTCATATGCTCATCAATTACCAGAATAGGTTTCTTAGCTCCTGAAATTAGAGACTCGATATTATACTGATTTACATCTCTTAAAAGGTCGTTGAGGAACTTATTGGGGTTGCAATTTAGCATACCCAAACTCAAGAGATATTCTTTCAGCCCTATCAGATTTCCCTCAGCAGATTCACCCTGAAGCAGCGTGTACGGATTAAAAACTGATACGCCGATAACACTTTTTACTCTCGGATCCTTCAGGCCTGCAATTAACGCAAAACCTGCACCCATGCTATGACCGAATAATGCAATTCTGTTTGTGTCAATCCTCAACGTGCTGCTGTTCAGCGAATCGGTGACGTAATCTAAAACAGCATCGACATCATCTATGGAATTCTGGAAGCCAAACTCGCCTTTGCTGCCCCATGCACCGCGATAGTTAAAGTAGATGACATTATAACCGCCGCGTCTTATACTCTGCGCCAGATCCAGGCTGCGCTCGTTTCCGGGCAAGCCATGAAGAAGAATAACGGTAGGATGAGGGCCTTTGCCATCGGCAGTATAAGCCATGCCGTATATCTTGGATCCGGATGAAAGCATAGTGAGCTCTACCTGACCGCCCGGATAAAATTCATCGGGTTTGAAGTCGTTGTCAAGATATTTATCGTCTGGTTTTGTTAAGTTTTGTGAGCCTGATTTGCATGATGTGATCGATAGTAATATGAAAATGGAGATAAGAAGATAACCGCAAACAAGCTTCATAGATGTTTAGATGTTTTTATGTTAAAATTCAAGCAATAAAAAAGGGCTTAAGTTTAAAACTTAAGCCCTCCTAATATAATAAATTTTTTTATTGAACTTTGAAATCAACCTGAGTGTCAGCCCATGCAAGTGAGACTTTGCCACCATTGTCAATGTTGAAAGTCATCATTTCAGTAAACTTGTTCGCTTTGCCTGGTTTTACGTTAACACGAAGAGCATCTTCATCAGCTTTATAAATAGTTCCCCATTGATTCCAGGTTTTGTTGAATATCAGTGTCCATTCATTTTCACCAGGGATACTATAAACGCTATATTTTCCTGCCGGAAGAGTCTTACCTTCTATTTTTACATCCTTTGAAGTTTCGAAAACTGTTGCCTCATTAGCTCCCGTGCGCCACACTTTACCCGCAGGAGTAAGAGTTTCCATTGGCCTTCCTTTAACTGAAGGTTGACTGTAATCAATTGAAATCGCGGCACCAGACGCAAGGGTTTGCGAAACTTTAGCTGGCGGACTTGGTCTTTTGCTTTTATCCTGTTGTGCAGATGCGTTAAAGCTAGTGATCAGGCCTGCAATCAACGTTAGAATGAATAATTTTTTCATAATTGGTCTTTTTAATTTACTAATATAACGGATTTAGAAATATTCATTATTTCCGAACCTAAATTGTTACTTCTTTAAAAGCTTTTAACAATGCTGTTATGCAGTGTTTTTGTATTCCAGTATCCGCTGGCAATGATCCGGCGAACTGTAAACAATGGATCGTTCTCATCTCTTTTTTCAGCAAGTATAAATGCAGAACTGAACCCTCTCTTCTTTAACTCAGGAATAGCTTCTTTATTCCACAATCCAAATGGATACGCAAAATATTTGATGTCTTTGCCGGTTACTTCCTTAAGAGTTTTAGTAGGTTTTTCAATCTGGGTAACCCAATCCTCACCCTGATATTTCTTAACATTTTGATGATCGTAAGTATGGGAACCGATTACGTGGCCAGCATCCGACATTTGTTTAACCTGGTCTTTGCTCAGATAATTAGGTCTTCCAAGTGATACAGTCATGATAAAGAAAACTCCCTTAAAACCATATTTTTTTAGCTCAGGAATTGCAACCGTCCACTGATCTAATTTGGTGTCATCAAATGTTAGCATGATAGGCTTTTTGGGAAGTTTGGCTCCGTAAGCAAGGTAGTTGTATAACTGGTCTGGCAGGATTGTATTGTAACCGCTATCTGCAAGCATTTTCATTTGTGATTTGAATTCAGCAGTTGGAACGATATAGTCTTTTCCAACTTTTCCATCTGTAGATATCCAGTTCCTGATCTGATGATAGCAGAGAATTGGTACCTGCGGCCTGGCTAATATTTCTGCAGCACTGGCGATTTTTCCCGTTTGTTGCGGAGTTTGTTCTTCAGAAACCCCTTCAGTTGCGGCAGGTTCATCAGGGGCCTGGACTTCAAGGCTGTCAGAATTGGTTTTTGATTTTGAGTTGGATTGACAGGCTGATATCAGCACGATTGCTGAAAGAAACAGAGGGATTAATTTTTTGATCATGTTTGAAAACGTAAGTATTCGAGGTTTGTTTTTAAGCTTGCGAAAATAAATAAAATGTATTCGATTTTAAGCAAGTACCTTTGCCTCATGGTAGAGAAAGTTTTAAAAAATCTGAAGATCGCTGAGCTCAATGAAATGCAGCGGGCAGCCATTAAGGCGGCTTCAAATAACGATATAGTGCTTCTCTCCCCAACAGGATCCGGCAAAACAATTGCATTTCTCCTTCCGGTGCTTTCAAATTTGAAAATTGAGTTGAATGGTGTGCAAGCGATGATATTGGTTCCATCACGAGAGCTTGGGCTGCAAATTGAACAGGTATTTAAGGCGATGGGAACTGGTTTTAAAGTTAACTGCTGCTACGGGGGCCATCCTGTTAAAACAGAGAAAAATAATTTGGTTCAAGCCCCGGCACTTTTGATCGGAACTCCAGGTCGCATCGCTTATCATTTAAAAAATGATAATCTTAATCCGGATTCAATTCATTCATTGGTTCTCGATGAATTTGATAAAGCTCTTGAATTTGGATTTGCCGAGGATATGGAGTTTATTATCCGCCGCATGAAGAACCTCAAACACCGGATACTCACCTCTGCGACAAAAATGCAGGAAATACCAACTTTTGCAGGAATGACCAAAAAAGTTGAAGTCGACTTTTTAAGGGACAACACTGTTGTCCCTGATCTTAAAATTAAACGAGTTATATCGGAAGCGGCCGATAAGCTTGAGACATTATTTTCTCTGATCTGTAAAATAGGGAGTAAAGCAACTCTTGTTTTTTGTAATCATAGGGAGGCTGTAGACCGGATTAGCGGCGTGTTATGGGACATGGGATTGGATCATGGAATATTTCACGGTGGAATGGAGCAGGAGGATCGAGAGAAAGCCCTGTTGAAATTCAGGAACGGTAGTTACCGGATATTAATTACTACCGATTTAGCTTCGCGGGGATTGGATATTCCGGAAATTGAAAATGTGGTCCATTATCAGCTACCTCACAATGAAGAAGCATTTCTGCATCGAAATGGCCGCACAGCACGGATGAATGCAAAGGGCACAGCGTACGTAATATTGACCGAGGAAGAGAATCCAGCGTTTCTAACCAATAAAACCGAGCTTGAAGAGGTTCCGCAAAGCGATATCGTACCGGGCAATACTCCATGGCTTACCTTATATATTGGGGCCGGAAAGAAAGATAAGATAAACAAAATCGATATCGTAGGCCTTTTACTGCAAAAGGGGAAGCTTCAAAAGGATGAATTGGGATTGATTGAAGTTCAGGATTTCTCATCTTATGCGGCAGTCAGCAGATCTAAAGTTGAAAAAACGCTCAAGCTGATTAAGGACGAGAAAATAAAGAATAAGCGCGTTAAAATAGAAATTTCAAGATAAAATGAGCAATAATGATATCATGAAAAAGCTTCGTGTAGCTCTTAAGCTAAACGATCAGGAGATAGTAGAGATTTTAAAGCTAGTGGATTTTGCAATCACCAAATCTGAATTGGCTGCTATATTCCGCAATAAAGAGCATGAGAATTTTAAGCCTTGCGGCGATCAGATCCTGCGAAACTTCCTTAACGGATTGATCATCCATAAAAGAGGACCGAAGCCGTAAAAGTTCTTTTAAAAGCTTTGTTTGAACAATCCCGGGTTTTAGCTGTTGTGTTATTATAAACATAAGATCATGGCAACAGACGATAAAAACAGTGGATTTACAGAAAATAACTCTGATAATTCAAGAAATAATAACGGAACTATAGGCGGAGCTGGCGGAATAAAGAAGGAGGGTAAGGGCAGCTTCCACGAGATGACTGAGCGTGCTAAGGTTCCCGAAGCAAATGAGCGTGGCATTCGGGAAAACGAAGAAAACCACATGATCGGAGATCAGAAATACGAAGGTGGAGCATATGCTGAAAATGAAGTTGACCCAAATAAGCCTGGCAGTCAGACTCAGGAAGGGAAGAATATCCGATATCCTAAAGAAGGCTATAACCATATAGATAATCCAGGCGGTACTTCAGCGGAAGAACTGGATAATAATAATTAGAATATGAAGGATGAGGTATGAATCAAACGGCTAGACTACACGTTTTGGTAAATTCCAGGATGTTGGTTGCCGGAAGCTCATTCGTACCTCATACTTCATATCTCTTGTTTCCTAACCCCTTATTTCATTCTACTACGTTCGCTTAAATTTTCTCATTGCCAAAGGATTTACTACCTTCCTGTAATTAATTAATAAAGATTGATGTTATTTCCTCTTAGCAGTGGCCCTTTTTAGTCCCAAACACATTAAAGGAACAAGTTTACAGATCGGTATCTATTCTGCAATTACAGTCTTCCTGACCTATACAATGGTATTCGGTTTCAGAAAATCGTTTACAGTTGCCACATTTGATGGTATCGAAATAGCGGGCTATAGTTATAAAACCATTTTGGTGTTAAGCCAGATGCTCGGGTACATGCTCGCAAAATTTTATGGAATAAAATATATTTCCGAGTTAAAGAGAAGCGGGCGCGGCAAAATTATTTTGTTACTTACAGGTGTATCCTGGTTAAGCTGGCTTTTCTTTGCTATAGTTGCTCCTCCATATAATATCGTTTTCCTTTTTATCAATGGATTTCCTTTAGGGATGCTTTGGGGCGTGGTATTCTCGTACGTTGAAGGTCGTCGAAGTACGGATTTCATAGGAGCAACCTTGGCTGTTAGCTTTATTTTCGCGTCGGGTTTTGTTAAGACTGTGGGTGCCTGGCTGCTCGTTACTTTTAATATCTCTGAATTTTGGGTACCGTTCTATACCGGGCTGGTTTTCGCAGGTCCCTTGCTGGTGTTTGTGTATATGATGGAAAGGATACCTAATCCCGATCAACAAGATATTGTCGCACGAACGCATCGGGAACCTATGTCTGCTGACGACCGAAAAGCTTTTATAAAAATGTTTTTACCTGGTCTTGCAGCATGCATACTTATTTATTGCTTTGCAACTATTTTCCGGGATATACGAGATAATTTCGGTGCCGAAATGTGGAAGGAGATGGGGTTTTTTGATAAACCAGAGCTCTTCGCACAAACTGAAATTCCAATAACCATTATTGTTCTGGTTCTTGTTGGAAGCATGGTGCTGATAAAAGATAGTTTCAAAGCATTTATGCTCTCGCATATCTTTATATCGATTGGATTCATTTGTGCAGGAGTATCGTCTTATCTTTTCGTAGGGGGCAACCTTGCGCCAATCTGGTGGATGACGCTGGTGGGGCTGGGCCTTTATATGGTATATATTCCTTTCAACTCTGTGTTTTTTGACCGGCTTATTGCAACATTCAAGCATGCGGGAAATGTAGGGTTCCTGATTTATTTGGCAGACTCTTTTGGATACATTGGCAGTGTAGGAGTATTGATGAGTAAGGAAATTTTCAAGGTTAAGCTCAACTGGGTGACTTTCTTTTCAAACAGTGTGATCTTATTATCGATTGCTGGATTAGCATTGACAATATTTTCTGCCATTTACTTTGTAGGCAAATATCGGGCGATAGCGCTGTCATCACACGCAGGTGAAAAAACGAAATAATTACAAACTCATTCGGAGAATTTTATTAAATGAATAGCATAATAGAGGAAGTATTGGCGAAATATGGTTATGCTCCTGATCAGATCAGGTCGCATAAATTTGGAACAGGCCATATCAACTCCACATACCGCATCGAGATTACTGGAACCGATCAACAGTTTATACTGCAAAGCATCAACCAAAATGTATTTAAAGATCCTTTGATTATTGCCGGGAATGTCAGACTAGTCGGAGATTATCTAAAGGAGAAATATCCAACATACCTTTTTGTTGGCTCAATTCCAACACTTGCGGGGGATGAAATGGCTCTGGTAGATGACACCTACTGGCGTTTGACAAGTTTTATTCCCAATTCTGTTGCTTACGATAGTTTAAGTGATCCAAACCAGGCGTATGAAGCTGCGGAACAATTTGGACGGCTTAGCAGGCTCCTTGATGGTTTTGATGCACTATCACTGCGGCCAAGTATCCCAGGGTTTCATGATTTGAACCTGCGTTTTGACCAGTTTAATGAAGCGTTAAAAAATGCTGAGGCCGGATTGAAATTGAAGGCATCATCACAAATCGATAAGGCGTTAAGACACAGCTTCATAGTAGATTATTTTGACTCTTATAAAAACTCAGCTGACTTTCCTGATCGCGTGATGCACCATGATACTAAGATCAGCAATATGCTTTTTGACAAAACGACTAATGAAGGCTTGTGTGTCATTGATCTGGATACATTGATGGCCGGTAAGTTCATTTCTGACCTGGGTGATATGATGAGGACTTATCTCTGTGCATCCTCAGAAAATGAGCCTGACACGGATAAGAT
Organism: Bacteroidota bacterium; assembly: GCA_040384965.1. Taxonomy (GTDB): domain Bacteria; phylum Bacteroidota; class Bacteroidia; order Sphingobacteriales; family Sphingobacteriaceae; genus Daejeonella. The sequence goes on from JAZKIH010000046.1 coordinate 18,915, forward strand.
ATTTATCAGAATTGAGTATTTCGAAGCTATCATCAGGGGCTATTTAAAAGAAATGGGATCAATTCTAACTGCTACCGAGAAAGATCTGATACTTTTTTCGGGAAAATATCTCATTTATATGCAGGCTCTAAGGTTTCTGACCGACTTTTTGAATGGAAATATTTATTATCCAGTTAGTTATCCGGATGAAAATCTTGTACGAGCGGTTAATCAATTCAAATTACTATCTGAATTTTTTAATAAAGAGAAAATGCTCCAGGGTATAGTAGATGAGTGTTTAAATAGTTTACTTACCACCTAATAAACAAGACACTTGAACCTCATATCTTTTCGAGGTGAAAGGAAAAAATCGGCCAGCTATATTATAATTAACATTTTTATATATTTATATATTGCAATTAATTAACTAATTTGCATTAAACACTTAAACTATTTTAATAACTAAACAATTAATTTAATGGAAACCGGTACAGTAAAATTTTTCAACGAGTCCAAAGGATTCGGATTTATTACCCAAGAGGATGGCAAAGAAATTTTCGTTCACGTTAGTGGACTTAAACAGGATATAAGACAAAATGATAAAGTAGAATTCGAAGTAGAAGAAGGTAAAAAAGGCCTTAGCGCTGTTAATGTAAGATTAGCATAATTCTATTACTTTAAAAGATTACATCCTAAAAAGGGAAAAGCAGCTTTGATCTCGGTCAAAGCTGCTTTTTTTATAAGCAAATAAACAAAATTAGTTCTTAGTCTGCTTTATCTGCGTTGATGAATACAAACTGGTTGTCGAACATGTCAAGCTTTATTCTGCTGTCTTTGTCAACTTTTCCTGAGAGAATATCTTTCGAAAGCTCGTTCAGGATTTTTTTCTGAATAACCCGTTTAAGCGGTCTTGCGCCAAATTGCGGATCATACCCTAGCTGAGCCAGCCAGTCCAGAGCCTCGTCAGACGCCTCAATCTCAATCCCCATTTCAGCTAGAGTGTCTTGTACACCTTTAAACTGAAGTGAAACAATGTCTCTTAGCTCATCGCGGTTTAGCGGTGTGAACATGATCAGTTCATCAATTCTGTTCAGAAACTCAGGACGAATAGTTTGTTTTAACAGGTCAAACAGTTCATTCTTAGTTTTAGCAACAACTTCTTCGCGATTTTCCTCATCCAGATCTTTGAAATTTTCCTGAATCAGATGTGAGCCGATATTAGAAGTCATGATTATGATGGTGTTTTTAAAATCAACCAGCCTGCCTTTATTATCGGTAAGCCGGCCATCATCCAAAACCTGCAATAGAATATTAAACACGTCTGGATGTGCCTTCTCAATCTCATCCAGCAGAATCACGGAGTACTGTTTTCTCCGAACGGCTTCGGTAAGCTGCCCTCCCTCATCATATCCAACATATCCCGGAGGCGCACCGATCAGCCTGGATACCGCATGCCTTTCCTGGTATTCGCTCATATCAATACGAATCATCGCATGCTCATCATTGAAAAGGTAGTCAGCCAGCGCTTTCGCAAGTTCCGTTTTTCCGACTCCGGTTGTGCCCAGGAAAATAAAGGATCCAATAGGCTTACGCTTATCCTGCAAACCTGCTCTGGAGCGTCTGATAGCATCAGAAATTGCTTCGATAGCCTCATGCTGCCCTGCAACGCGCTTGTGAAGTTCCTGTTCCATTTGAAGCAGCTTTTCACGCTCACTCTGGATCATTTTCGTAATCGGAATCCCCGTCCAGCGGGACACTACACCTGCGATGTCGTCCGATGTAACTTCTTCTTTCAGCATACGATTGTCGGACTGAGTTTCCTCCAGCTGTTTTTTTAACTGTTCTGCCTGATCTTGTGCTTCTTTAATCTTTCCGTACCGAAGTTCAGCTACTTTTCCATAGTCACCAGCCCGTTCAGCCTGATCTGCCTCAAGTTTATAATTTTCGATTAATTCACCCTGGTTGTTCAATGAGTCAACAAGGTCTTTTTCAGCCTGCCAGCGTGCTTTTAATGAGTCACGCTCGCTTGACATATTGGCTATTTCTTCAGAGAGCTCTTTGACTTTCTTATCGTCATTCTCACGCTTGATAGCTTCCTTTTCTATTTCAAGCTGCATGATCTTCCGGTTCAATTCATCTACAGCTTCCGGAACAGAGTCCATTTCAAGCCTTAGTTTTGACGCTGCTTCATCCATCAGGTCAATAGCCTTGTCGGGAAGAAAGCGGTCCGAAATATACCGGTGAGATAATTCAACCGCAGCAATGATTGCTTCATCCTTGATCCTTACTTTGTGGTGAGTTTCATAGCGCTCCTTCAGACCGCGTAAAATTGAAATTGCATCCTGTGTACTGGGTTCGTCGACGGTTACTTTCTGGAAACGACGCTCCAGGGCTTTGTCTTTTTCAAAATACTTTTGATATTCGTTCAGGGTGGTGGCACCAATTGCACGCAACTCGCCTCTGGCAAGAGCGGGTTTCAAAATATTTGCGGCATCCATCGCACCCTCGCCGCCACCTGCGCCAACAAGTGTATGGATCTCGTCGATGAAAAGGATTATTTCCCCATCACTCTGCGTAACTTCTTTAATGACCGCTTTGAGGCGTTCCTCGAACTCTCCCTTGTATTTTGCTCCTGCTATCAGGGCGCCCATATCGAGTGAGTACACTGTTTTAGATTTCAGGTTCTCTGGTACGTCTCCCTGGATCACCCGAAAAGCAATACCCTCCGCAATTGCAGTTTTTCCTACACCCGGTTCTCCAATCAGGATCGGGTTATTCTTGGTTCGGCGTGAAAGGATCTGGATAACACGCCGTATTTCTTCATCACGGCCAATTACAGGGTCGAGCTTGCCGGATTCGGCATATTCATTAAGATTACGGGCGTATTTATTCAGAGCATTATAGGTAGCCTCAGCATTCTGATCGGTTACCCTGGTATTTCCGCGGAGTTCACTAATTGCTTTCTTTAAATCCTTTTCGTTTACACCGGCATCCTTCAGAATAGAACTGACTTTATCTCCAGTGCCTAAAAGTCCCAGAAGGATATGTTCAACCGAGACAAACTCATCTTTAAACTCTTTAAGATAAGTTTGAGCTTTCTGAAGAGCGCTGTTGCCGCCAGACGAAAGGTAGATTTCGCTGCCGCTGACTTTTGCAAAACTTTGGATTTGCGCGTCTAAAACCTCAGAAATGCGGTTAATATTAACGTTTAGTTTTTTTAGCAGGTAACTGATAACGTTCTCATCAACAGTTAATAAGCCTTTTAATATGTGTGCAGTCTCGATAGCTTGCTGCTGATTCCCTGCTGCTATTTCGGAAGCTTTTTGGATAGCTTCCTGCGCTTTTATGGTGAAATTATTAAGATTCATATGGTCTTTGTATCAAAACAAAGACCACAACGAATTGGTTCCTAACAACCTGAAATTTTGTCGTGAGGAAATAATTTATACTGACTAAATTACTGGGATTAAGTCGTTTACCTGTAATTATGTCTGTGGGAGCTTGTTCATAGTAATCAATATCGTAATAACGATGACGATCAAAAGTGTAAGTGCGAGCTGAGCCAAAATAAAACAAAGGGAGCCTTTAATAAAGGTCGAGACCTTATAATCATTCAGATATTGGCAGCAAGACCAGGAGTAGTAAATCATGTATAACGCTAAATACGAATAGATGATTAGGAAATAATGCTGTCTGAATAGCAGAATCAAAGGAATTACCAGAATTATAAAGAATATAGATCGTTCTCCGGAAGAGTATGAAACTAATACAAGACTCTCGGCGAAATTCATTCTCTTCTTAAAAAAAATGGATGTTAAATAAGCTACTAACGGTATACTGAAAAATACCATGACGTTAAAGTGCTTATTCGTAAAGTTTGAAACCACTTGTGCCTCGGGCCTGCCCGCACTCATATTAGGAGAGAGCATGATGTTATATGTCGAGACCAAAATCGTGCTGACGGCAACAATAATTAAGACAAAGGTAAAGGGACTGAAAAACGTCTTGCGCTTCCCTTCATTATATTCTCTGGCCGTAATTCCCGGCTTTGTAATCAGTCTCGGTATGAGGTCAAAAAAACCTCTATCAGTGTGGGTAAAAGCATGGAAAAACTGGTGTAGTGCATGTTTTGTACTCATGCGCGTCGTGTCGGTATTCTGTCCGCATGCGGAGCAATATTTATCGGACTTTGTAAACTTTTTCCCGCAGTTCAGGCAATCCATAATTTAAATTAAGGTTCCCTGAAAGATAGTGCCGAATTAGCAAATAAGCAAATTGAAGGAGCGCTATAGATTCGCATTTTATAAATTAATATTCTATCACCCGGATCACATCGCGTATTAATGGATAAGTGTTCTCACGCACAAGCATGAAATCTCCTGCTGCCAGCCATCGCGCATCCGTAATTCCTTCCTCAATTTGCGGTGTAAGATTAGGTTGGTTATCTGCCCGCATCCAATACCAAACTGTTTTTTTGATTACGGGGACCCCATATACTTCGTAGATATGATATGTCTTGCAGATCTTTTCATTACTGCTATCGATAGTTATTCCACATTCCTCCTCGACTTCACGAACCGCAGCAACTCTGAATGACTCGCCCTTATCCAGCTTGCCCTTGGGAAGGTCCCATTTTCCCTTTCTAAAAATAAACAGATACTTATTTTCTTCATTGCTCACAAGCCCGCCACCAGCTTTGATCATTTGCATGGATTTCCTTATTTTTTTAAAAACGTCTTTGAAATCACTAGCCAATAATAAAAAGGTTTTTGCGGTCTCCTGATCCTTAATGCTGCTGTAGAATTTTGAAAATTTAAACCCTTTCACTTTAACTTCCTGATAATCTTCAACATCCGGCGGTATAGAGTCTGTGAGTATTAAAACGGTTTCATTGATATATATTTTATAAATTTGAGCCATGACGAATAAGGGTGAGATAGAACAAAAAGTAGCTGAATTTCTTCTGCAAATTAAAGCAATTAAATTACAACCGAATAATCCATTTACGTGGGCGTCTGGATGGAAATCTCCGATATATTGCGATAATCGGATAGCACTTTCGCATCCATCCATAAGGACGTACATTCGTCAGAAGTTAACGCAATTAGTTCAGGAGGAGTTTGGGTCAGTGTCGGTAATAGCGGGAGTGGCTACAGCTGGAATTCCCCAAGGTGCTTTAGTAGCTCAGGAGTTAGGACTGCCATTCATTTACGTGCGGTCTAAAGCTAAAGAGCATGGTACAGGGAGTCTGATCGAGGGTGAGTTTTCGCCTGGGCAACGAGTGGTTGTTGTGGAAGATCTCATCTCAACCGGAAAAAGCAGTTTGCAAGCTGTCAACGCTTTGCGCGACGCAGGTTGTGAAGTTGCAGGCCTTGTGGGTATATTTAGTTACGGGTTTGATGCTGCCGAAGAGAATTTCAAGAACGCCAAATGTCCGTTCTTTACGTTGTCTAATTACAATGCACTTATTGACTACGCACAGAAGCACAACTTTGTCCTTGAGGACGATTTGAAGTTATTGCGTAAATGGCGGGAAGATCCGCAAGCTTGGGGAGATACCATAAAAACTAAGGTATGACGATCATAGAAAGTAAGGTGACAATAGATAAACCGATTGGTAAGGTTTATGATTTCCTGGCGGACCTCAATAATCATCAGCAGTTAATGCCAGAGAATATTTACAACTGGTCGTCAACGGAAGATGAAGCAAAGTTTACCATTCAAAATATGGCTAAACTGGCACTTAAAGTTTCTTCACGTAAGAAAAACGAAGAGATAATAGCTGTCCCTTCGGAGGAAGCTCCTTTTGCCTTAGAGCTGAAATGGACGCTTAGTGATAAAGGAGATAATAAAACAGAAGCTCTTTATTCTATCTCAGCCGAGCTTAACATGATGATGAAAATGCTTGCTTCGGGTCCACTGCAAAAGCTGGTTGATCACGAAACAGCTGCCCTGAAGAAGACGCTGGAAGCATAGCGGATAATTACAGAAGATCAAATGCTTCTTTTGGCATAAATTGCTTCACATCCCCATTGTTTCTCATAATATCACGGACAATTGTTGAGCTAATCGACGAATAGCCGGGCTTGCTCACTATGAAAATGCTTTCTATCTCAGGAACAAGGGCATGATTCATTTGAGCGATAGCCTTCTCGTATTCAAAATCTGATACAGTACGGATACCTCTTATCATATAAGTCGCGCCAATTTTTTTGCAGAATTCGACTGTGAGGCCTTCATAAGTTGCAACTTCCACTTTTTTCTCATCGGCAAAGACGGCTTCAAGCATTCCTTTTCTTCTTTCAATATCCAGAAATGCAGCTTTAGTACTATTGAGACCAATACCGATCACCACTTTGTCGAATAAAGGAATTGCGCGACGCAGGATATCAACGTGAGCTTTTGTAACCGGATCAAATGAGCCTGGAAATAACGCGATCTTCATACTATAAAGTTAATGGATAAAAGTGCTAATAAGCAAAATAGAAAGGTAAGAGTTATTTATGGCCAAAGAAACTGAACGATGACGATCCATATTTTCTTTGTTCAATGAAGTGCGGGTCATTATCGATTTTTTTCATGCTATGATGTTCAACAATAAGAAGTCCGCCTTGTTGAAGAATATCTCTTCTGAATACGGTTGGAGCCATCTGGTTCATTTGTGGCAGATCGTAGGGCGGGTCAATAAAAATGAGATCATATTTATCGGTTTCGGCTTCAAGGTACTTGAGAACGTCAGCCTTTACAGCCTGGACGCTATCGAGGTTGTATTGTTTCGCGATCGTTTTCAGATAATTATAGCACCCAAAATCACGATCTACCGAAATAACGGAATGAACTCCTCGTGAAGCAAACTCCAGTGAAATGTTTCCAGTACCGCTGAATAAATCGAGCACTTTAAGGTTCTCAAAATCTAATTGATTGTAAAGAATATTGAAAAGGGCTTCCTTGGCACTATCGGTAGTTGGCCTGACCGGTAATTTTGCAGGAGGGTTTAGTCGTAATCCTTTTAATTTTCCACCGATTATACGCATAGGTCGAGACTGAATAATGTGAAAAAGGCATGTGACTGAACCTCTTCAAATTTGTCAGGATATATTATCAGGTGTTCTAAGTTTATGAATTTGATGTTCTCAAAGTATTTTTCTAGCCGTTGATACACTTCGTCAGTGTTGTTGACTTTTCCTGATAAAGTGACCGGCGTTTGCTCTATGTTTATATTTAAAGATTCAATTATCTGTAATAAGTAATAATTAAACTCGTCAATATTGGTGTATTCAAATGAATTGTAGAATTCTACTTTGAAGTCCTTAAATAAAGCTACCTGGAAGCGGGTGGTTTGGATATCAATAAAGCAAACTACATCATCATCCCGTTTAAGAGATTTTTGAACACCTTCTAAAAAAGGGCTCGCCTGATTGTAGATTTTGGGTTTGTGAAATAGTATGTTTAAAGCCGTATTCAAATCAGATGATATAGCAACAACATTTTTGATTTCGGAAGAAGGTAAATTGTTTACAACTAATTCACTGCTCCCTGTAAGGCTCAAAAATTTACCATACTCTTCGCGATTTTCATCAAGATAAAGCTCAGAAGGTATAAATGTATAGTTGGAAGTATCAAAAGATATTTTGATGCTGTTGAAACTAAATTTAAACTGCCGATTGCTTTCGGGTAATTCTTCGATGGCCTTTACAATCTCTCCGGGTTGACTAATTCTGGGGAATTCAAATTCAGCAAGGACCTTGACCTGATTATTAACATGGTCGATAATCGCGTATTGGAAAGTTTCCGAACCAATATTGACCAAAAGATTGTACTTAGTTGCCAGTTGCGATTGAACTTCGTCGTCAGAAAGATAAACCAGTTTATTCATCAATGACAAAAGTATGTTTTCTGTTCAATATTTGTCATTATTTACAATCTGTTTTTGCATTCGCCACCAGCCATTTGCTCATTTATTGATCTCGGCTAATCATCAACTAAGCAGGTTGGCAATTAATTTCATTGTTTTGCTTTATGTCCGAATGAAATAGTTAGAGAATTCGCAAATTGCGAGGATGAATATTAAGAATCTGCTGGAACAGAATTTTGGTAAAACGCCCACGTCTCAGCAGATGGACGTATTTAGTTTGCTTGAGGAATTTTTGCCAATGGGTTCCGGGGAAGAGTGTTTTCTGCTAAAAGGCTACGCCGGAACCGGGAAAACTACGCTTATCAGCGCTTTAGTAAAGGTGTTGCCGAGAGTAAAACTAAAGTCTGTTTTACTGGCTCCAACGGGCCGCGCCGCGAAGGTGATCAGCAATTACTCGGGCAAAAAGGCTTTTACTATTCACAAAAGGATTTATCGAAAAAAGATTGCTGCGAGCCCTGACATGAATTTTGTACTTGCAGATAACCTGTCGGAGAATACGATTTTTGTGGTTGATGAGGCCTCCATGATCTCCGATCAGGTTCATGATTACAGCAGACAAAGTTTACTTCAGGACCTGATCAGCTACGTTTATAATGGTAAAAATTGCAAACTCATGCTCGTTGGAGATACTGCACAATTGCCGCCGGTAGGATCTGAAAAAAGCCCTGCTCTGGATCCAAAAGTATTAAAGGATCATTTTGCCTTACGTTTGTTTACCTATGAACTCACTGATGTAGTCCGTCAGGAGCGTGAATCCGGAATTCTACACAACGCAACAGAATTACGTGAGCTGATAAGAAAAAATAAAAGCAGTTTTCCGCGCTTTACCCTGAAAGGTTTCAAAGATATTTTCAAGATGACTGGTGAAAAGTTGGTGGAGGGCCTCAGTTATGCTTATGATAAGTACGGGATCGAAAACACGATTGTAATATGCCGTTCCAACAAAAGTGCAAATGCTTATAATCAAAATATAAGAAACAGGATTTTGTATCGGGAGGAGGAAATTACCGGCGGAGATTTTATCATGGTAGTTCGTAACAATTATTTCTGGCTTCAGGGGGAGGATAATAGCGGAGGATTTATCGCGAATGGAGATATTGCCAGGATACGAAAAGTTAGACGAATAGAAGAACAATATGGATTCCGGTTTGCGGAAGTAGTTGTCGAATTGCTCGATTATCCTGATGAAGAGCCCTTAACATGCAAAGTTCTCCTTGATACGTTATATGCTGAAAGCCCAAGTCTTTCTGGCGCAGATAGCAAGCGATTGTTTGAAGCTGTTCAGGAGGATTATGCCCATTTTGAAAATAAGCAGATTAGAATGGAGGAAATGAAGAAAGATCCTTATTACAACGCGTTGCAAATTAAATTCGCCTTTGCGGTAACTTGTCATAAGGCACAGGGCGGACAATGGCCTGCTGTCTTTATTGATCAGGGATATCTTACCGATGAGATGCTTAATACGGAATTTTTAAGATGGCTTTACACGGGAATCACCAGATCCACTGACGAACTGTTTCTCGTTAATTTTAGTGATAAATTTTTTGAAAAGGGAATCATATCCGTGTAACGGGCAAGATTATTGCTTTAGTACCCGAAAACAAAATATGAAACGTTTAATCATCTTATTTGCCGCAACATTAAGCTTTGCAGCGTGTAGTTCACAACCAGAAAAGGCAACGGATATTTCGGATACCACAGTTACAACAAGTACCTCTGGTAACTCTGATGAAACAGACAATGCAACAGTTGCTCAAACTATGTGTTTTCAGAAACTCGCAGGCACATCTAATCAAGACACAACGTCCCTTAAGCTTGTTATGGATGGGAACATAGTTACCGGGGACTTTGGACACTATCCAAAGGAAAAGGATCGCCGCGTAGGAAAGATAAATGCGACAAGAGAAGGCGAGCTTATCAAAGGAACCTGGATTTATATGCAGGAAGGCATGAACGATACACTTCAGGTTGAATTCAAGCTGAACGGAGATAAACTTGTTCAGAAAAATTATACCGTAGATCCTAAAACAGGAAGAGAGGTTTTTTCTGATGCTTCTGTTTTTAATATAGAGTTTGATAAAATCGACTGTAAGAATTAAATCTATTGTTAGAATGTGCGCCCGATGATATACATCATCGGGCTTTTTTGTTCATACAGTTCACGTTTTAACATTTTACTCATACGTAAATGCTATTTTACACGTCATTAATTTATGTAAGTAATTACATAAATTCCATGTTTTTTCACTTTTAACATATTTTAACAAATTCCATTATTACCTTTGCTTAGTAATTAATGGATATTATGAAATATTTTTCTGCCAATTTATTTTTTGTCGTACTTTGTATAAGTGCTTACATAACTCCGGTATTTGCACAAGAAGTTCGCCCCTTTCAGATAAAGGGTATACTCCTTGGATCAGATAATCAAAAGACCGACGATGTGACGATACAGCTGTTAAAAGCTGCGGATAGGAAACTCGTAAAAATGGAATTTCCGGATGCTTCAGGAAACTTTGTATTTGAAAAAATTCCGGGAGGTAAGTACCTTTTGGTCACGCAAAGTATGAATTACGCCCGGTATCAGTCAGATACAATCAGTGTTTTTGAGAATACAGACCTTGGTAAAATAGCCTTAAAACAATCAGATAACACTTTGAAAGAAGTTGTTGTTACGGCCGCAAAGCCATTGATTCAGCAGCAATATGATAAAACAGTTATAAATGTAGCCAACTCTCTGACTGCCGTTGGAAGCACCGCCCTGGAAGTGCTTGAGAAAGCTCCCGGAATTACTGTAGACCAGAACGATAATATCGCTATGCGTGGGAGACAAGGTGTGTTAATAATGATTGATGGCAAGCTGGTTCCAATGTCGGGTCAGGATCTTGCAAATATGCTTAGAAGCATGTCGGCAGAACAGATCGAAAAAATAGATCTTATCACCAACCCTTCAGCAAAGTACGATGCTTCAGGGAACTCTGGGATTATCGACATCCGTTTAAAGAAGGGAAATAATGTTGGAACTAACGGCACACTTGCCTTAAGTTATGGGCAGGGGGTGTATTCGAAACTCAACCCTTCATTAAATATTAACAGCCGCTCAAAAAAGCTAAACGTTTTCGGATCCTACAATTATGGTTACCGTGAGGATTTCAACGACCTTATGATATTCAGAAATTTCTACACAACTTCCAGTCAATTAACTGGCGGCAATAATTACGATAACTACTTCAGATTCGCTTTCAACAATCATAACTTGAGAATTGGCGCCGATTATAACCTGGGAAAAAAGGTAATTATTGGTTTTACAGTTAACGGAATTTCCAGTGCCGGGGATATAGATGCAGACAGCCGGGCGATGTCTTTCAATGCAGCCAATCAAAACACAGGATCTTTTAATACATCCGGAAGCAATACCCCGGAACGTACAAATGCCAGTTACAATCTAAACTATAAGCATACTTTGGATTCGGCAGGTAAAGAGCTGAGTGCAGATTTTGATTATGCCCGATTCAGATCTGATGAAATCCAAAACTATACAACAAATTATTACGGACTTAATCAAGTGCCAACACGCACTCCTTACAAACTTTTGGGGGACCTTTCGGGCCTTTTGGATATCAGATCTCTCAAAGTAGACTATAGCCAGCCTTTAAAATCATGGAACGGGCGTTTCGAAGCCGGGCTGAAAAGCAGCTTTGTGGAATCCGACAATGATGTAGCTTTCTATGATCGAAGCAATGGGAGTGATGTTCTTGATGTTGGGAAAAGCAACCATTTCATTTACAATGAAAATATAAATGCTGCGTATTTGAATGTCTCGGGAAAATGGAAAAAGCTTAACATGCAACTGGGATTACGTCTTGAAAATACAATTACAGATGGCCTTCAGATCAAAGATAATTCTGCTTTCGATCGCAATTATTCACAGTTATTCCCAAGCGGATATCTAGGCTATAAATTTAGCGAAAACAATGATCTGGGCTTATCAGTAAGCCGGCGGATTAACAGGCCTTCTTATAGACAGCTTAATCCATTTAAAGTATTCCTTGATCCGGCGACCTCCTCGGCAGGTAATCCTTTTTTGAAACCGGAGCTGACGAATTCATTTGAGATGACGCACACTCTGAAACAGAAATATATTACCAAGATAGGATACAGCAGAACAACTGATAATATTTTAAGTGTTTTGTCGCCAGACACGGAGCCAAATACCGTGCTACAAACAGGGCGTAATCTTGCGAAATTTGACTATTATAATGTAAGCTTCGGGTTCCCGATATCTCTAGGTAAGTGGCTGAATAGCACTAATAATGCTCTTCTGTATTATGGCAGATACACCGGGAATCTGGTAAACACAAACCTTAATGCAAGCAGAACAACTTTTACGTTCAACAGCAACAATAGTTTTGTTGTAAATAAATCGCTGTCCGCTGAGTTTACTGGAAACTACCAGGGCAAGTCTACTTATGGTTTTCTTGAGATTGACCCAATATGGTCTATGGGATTAGGAGTTCAACAGCAGCTATTCGAAAAAAGAGCATCGCTAAAATTGAATGTGACCGACATGTTCTTCACAAATGGCATAGACGCGTACACGCTTCTGAGCGGATATGGCGAGCATTTTTTGCAGACCAGGGATACGCGCGTAGGCACATTGAGCTTTACTTACAGGTTTGGCAAAACACAGGTGCCGGGTTCCAGGCGACGGAGCGGCGGAGCTGAGGACGAGAAGAGGCGCGCAGGCTAAACTAAAATTGATACTTGACTACTTATACCGAAATCAAATAATATTAAAATGAAATCCTGGTTAAAATCCCAGTTAAAGAAGAAGAGAGAATATCTGAAGGCTTTTCAGATATGCATTATATACATTTATATAATTAGTTTTATCAGCATGAATTTAATCAATGATCTGGGTGAACTTGCAATTGCTACGCGGTTAAAACGTTTGAGTGAAAGGCTTTCGAATGACGTAAGTAAGATTTATAAAGAATCGGAAGTTGATTTTGAAGCGAAATGGTACCTGGTACTCGAGTTACTGAATCGTAAGAAGCTTCTTGCAATCACAGAAATCTCGGAATCTCTTGAACTGAGTCATCCTGCAGTTATACAATTTGTTGATCAGCTTGCGGAGCGGAAGCTGATTAAAACAAGTGCGGATAAAAAAGATGCGCGGAAACGAATGGTATCTTTAAGCCCTGGGGGTAAGAAAGTGCTTTCGCAGCTTCAACCTATTCTGGATGTTATAAAAGACGAAAATAAAAAGTGGATTGCGGAGGCTGAAGGGAATATCTTGACAATTTTAGATCAACTGGAAAAAGCCCTGGATGACAAAAGCATGTATCAACGAGTAAAAATCAGTCTTTTGGAACAGCCGCAAGTATCAAAAGTTAAGTCCTAACCTATAACTTTCAACGTTGCTCTTTAATAGGAAATCATTGTTCGTTTGCAGCTTCCATCGTCATAAAAATCGAATACAGCATACGCCGGACCGAATTCATAGTATGGCCCTTTCCAGAGATTCCCGCTTACCGCCCCATTGCAAAAGTACTTGATATTGTTGTAGTCAACTTCATCTTGTAAATGGATGTGTCCACTAAGACAATTTTTAATATTAGGATGTTTATTGAATAGCTCTTTAATCCTGAAAAAGTCAGTATGCATTAACATATACTGAATTCTCAAATCTCCGTTAGGGTCGTTCTTGCCGAAATATAGACCCGCACAAATCGATAATATTGGTATGTGCGAGATGATGCTTATAAAGTGACCGGAAGGAATTTCATTTAACTTTTTTTCAAGCCATTTGAACTGATCTTCCTCAAGTTTCGCAATGTATCCACCCTCGGCGCGCTCCTGAGTACTATCGAGGACAATGAAATCCCATTTGCCTTTATTAAAATGATAATACGGGGAATTTAATTTTAGTTCCCTCAAAGCCCATGCTTTCCCATATAGTGGGTCGGATGTTTCTTTCGGTACATTATACCATCCGAAGATGTCATGATTGCCAATACAGTTATAAACGGGAAGATTGTTCTCCCGTTTTAGAATTTCCTGATAGACATCCCATTGCTTGTGTGTAGACTCTTTCGTAGCCTTAAGGGAATCGTATATAGCATCGCCTCCCATGATAATGAAATCAGCCTTCGGCTTCAACTTTTGTATATGCTGTAGAGACTTTGCCATTCCTTCCTCTGCAATAGGCTCAGGCTTTACATGGATATCCGATATAAAAGCGAACCTGAAGGATTTTTTAGGAGTGATAGCTTTGGCCGACGTTGTCTCCGGAAGCACTGAAAGTCCTGCGACAGCAATTGACGCTTTGAGAAAATCTTTTCTTTTCATGGCCATGGCTGGCAATTTAGGACTTTCTTTTTTCACCGCAAAGAGCACGAAGGGTTAAACAGGATCGACAGTGGTCTTGGAACCTGATTTTCAGATTCTTGCCGAATCTTTTAAAACTTCGCGGTCTCTGCAGTAAAAGAATTTGATTAAAAGAACCTTGCTTAAGTGAGCAATGGATAATCTGTGTAGCCCTTTGGACCGGGTGTGTAAAAGGAGTTATAATCGGGCTGGTTTAGTTCAGCGCTAATCTCCATTCGTTTCACAAGATCCGGGTTACTTAAGAAAGGTACGCCGAATGCTATCAGGTCTGCGATCCCTTTTGTCAGCTCGTTCTCAGCTTTTTCTTGATTAAATCCACCGCAGAATATCATAATGTTTTGGAATCTGGAGCGGACGATATCTTTCACACGAGTTATCTCAGGCGAATTATTGCCAGAAGAATGGTCCAGTAAATGAATATAGAGGATGTCCATTTCATTTAACTTTTCCGCCAGATATGTATATGTTTCATCCACTTCGGAATACGCCGGAATATCGTTGAAAGAACCGTAAGGCGAAAATCGGACACCAATTTTTTCTTTACCTATTACTTTTATCGTCTCCTCAATAATTTCTAATAGAAAACGGCTTCTATTTTCGATGCTTCCCCCATAATAATCTGAACGTTTATTTGTTCCGGGGTTTATAAATTGCTCGATCAGATAGCCATTTGCTGCATGCAATTCAATCCCGTCGAACCCGGCCGCAACAGCATTTTTAGCAGCGTTAACAAATTCTTTAATAGTACTTTGAACTTCATCAGTTGTAAAGGCGCGGGGGGTAGGGTGATCCTGCATACCTTCCTTAACAGTGAACATTTGCCCTGCAGCCGCAATTGCTGATGGTGCAAGTATTTCAGCTCCTTCAGGAAGATTTAGCTGATGTCCGATGCGGCCCGTATGCATAAGCTGAACAAATATCTTACCGCCTTCCTGATGTACAGCGTCGGTAATTTTTTTCCAGGCTTCAACCTGCTGATTACTGTAAATGCCTGGTATACTCGAATAACCGAGCCCATTTGGGGAGGGTGAAGTTCCTTCCGTAATTATCATCCCGGCTGTTGCTCGCTGGCTGTAATATTCAGCCATAATCTCTGTGGGGATATTGTCTTGCGTGGCTCGGCTGCGGGTCATTGGCGCCATCACCGTTCTGTTTTTAAGTTCTAAAGAACCCGATGTGTATGGTAAAAAAAGTTTGTCGCTCATTGCTTTTATATGTTTAAACAAATAACACAAAAAGACCATTGTGGTTGGTCATCGTAAAGACATTTCAAACTCTTATGACTTTTTGCAGACGGATATAGTCTGACTGATTTCTTTATGCTATGTGTAATTCAGGATTCTGAATTGAAAGGTTTTTCCAGCTTTAAAGAGGAAAAAAATTCATAAGCTCAGCCAGATTTTACTAATTTGCTTTATGAGAATTGCGACCTATAACGTAAATGGGGTAAACGGGCGCCTCCCTGTTCTTCTGCGATGGCTGGACGAAACGAAGCCGGATATCGTTTGTTTGCAGGAGTTAAAGGCTCCCGAAGAAAAATTCCCGCTGCAGGCGATTAACGACGCAGGTTACAATGCAATTTGGCATGGACAGAAAAGTTGGAACGGGGTTGCTATTTTGGCAAGGGGCATGGAAATCAAAGAATTACGAAGAGTACTTCCCGGCGATCCTGAAGATCTGCATAGCCGATACATTGAAGCATGGATAAATGATGTTGTCGTCGGCTGTCTTTATCTCCCAAACGGAAATCCTGCACCTGGACCAAAATTCGATTATAAACTACAGTGGTTTGAACGGCTGAGGATTCACGCAGCTGAACTTATAGCCAGCGGGCTTCCAGTTGTCTTAACGGGAGATTACAACGTCATGCCATCGGAAATAGATGTTTATAAGCCTGAACGGTGGGTAGACGATGCATTATTTCGTCCGGAAACCCGTGCAGCCTTTGGTAAAATAATGGAGCAAGGCTGGACAGATGCGATTCGTAAACTCTACCCCGATCAGAAAATTTACACTTTTTGGGATTACTTCAGAAATGCCTATGGCCGCGATGCAGGATTAAGAATTGATCACTTCCTGCTAAGTCCGGTAATTGAAGGCAGACTGAAGGCAGCTGGTGTTGACCGCCACGTGAGGGGATGGGAAAAAAGCAGTGATCATGGCCCGGTGTGGATTGAGATAGCTGAATAGAAATCCGAAAAATTGTCAATACTAATTTGACATTCACTTAGTTTGGTTAAAGTATATTTATATTTTTGCCTATTAAAAAAAATGAAGCTAAACCAATATTCGTGAGTCTACCAAAAGTATTAATTACCGGGGCAAGTAAAGGTTTGGGTTTAGCGATGGCCAGAAGATTAGACAAAGATTATTGTTTGATCCTGCACGCATCTAAGGCTGAAAATATTATAGAATTACAGGAAGGTAATCATGTTCTGGCCGCTGACCTAAGTAATCCGGATGAGCTTAAGGAATTTTGCAAAAGACTTAAACAAGAGCACGGCGATGATCTTTTTGCCGTGATTAACAATGCAGGTATAGCCCTTGATAAACCCCTGGCATTCCAACCAGAGGCGGATATTGACAATATGATCATGGTGAATCTTAAAGCACCAATCATGATCTCGAAGACAGTCATAAAGCTATTCGGATTAAAGAACAAGGGTGTTATAATTAATGTTAGTTCCTGTGTTGCAGAAACCGGCAACGCATTTCAATCTGTATATACCGCAACAAAGGCAGGCTTGATAGCCTTTTCAAAGTCGATGGCGAAGGAGGTGGGTGAGCTTTACCATGATCATCAGATCAGGGTGTTAAGTATTGCGCCTGGTTTTATTGAAACTCCAATGACTGACGCTATACCAGAAGCATATAGAGAAAAATATTTAAAAATGATCCCGGCCCAGCGCCTGGGTAAGGCAGAAGAAGTTGCAGAAACGATCGCTTTTTTACTTTCGGACAAGGCATCTTATATAAATGGAAGTAATATTGCGATAAATGGAGGATTATTCTAACATAGATAATTATTTTGATATAGAAACTTTAGTAGGGTTCAAACCTGAGTATATGCTCCTGCATGGCCCGACTAAACTGCTTTTAGATAACTTTCATTGGCACGACCCGAAGATAGGGATAGTTGCAAGCTATACGCCCAAGGCGAGAGATGTACACGACCATTTCGGAGTTTTTCGCGGAGTGGATCAGATAGAAGCATTTGCGCAGGCAACGATTGTTTCGCTGGGTACTTTCCTGGAATGTAAGAAGCTCAATTGTACACCATTGCAGCTAAAGGACAGATTTGTCCCGGCCTTTATCAGCGTAGGGGGGGTAAGTTTCCACAACTATTTATTGGAAGGCGAGACCTTTGTGAGCATTGGCAAAATTAAATTTTACAAATTCCGGCAAATGGTATGTGACGGCCGGATTTATAAAGTGCCTGCGGGCTTTGATTTAGATAAATATTTTAGTGACTTTGATGAGTCAAGATTAGACAACTACGATCTTACACCAGATTTTAAGCTGGTAGCGGATCTGTCGGATATCACCGGCAGGGCAATAAAAAAGGAAATATTTTTACAGTTAAATACATAATGGAAAGACAAGAAATCATCGATGGACTGGTTGAAATACTTAAAACCGTGCGTACGGTAGACCAGGAAAAACTCGTTAATGTTACAGAGGATACTGATTTTCTCACCGATTTGACCACCCCCTCTACTGAGCTAATAAACATCGCTGCTAAAGCTGAGCAAAAATTCGGGGTTGAATTTGAAGACGATGATATTGATGAGCTGGGTTCTAAAGTAAGGGATGTTGTTGACCTTATTCTCAAAGCTAAAGCCAGAGGAGACAGCTAGATGGAAGTAAACGGAAGGCGCGTTGCTGTAGTAGGCATGGGCGGGGTGTTTCCTACATGTAAAGATATCGGAGAATTTTCTGATAAGCTCTTCTCGAATAAAAGCTTGATCCGGGAATGGGATAAGCTCAAAATCTACGGCAAGCAAATCCGGGCATCATCGTGCGGCTTCGTTACCGAAGCTGAGATGAATCTTGAGGCGGTTTACTCTGACATCGTTACTTCCTATCCTGAAGTTTACATTGACCATCTGGAACGTATTCCCAGGATTAATATGGCTACTGCAGACATTGGCAGCATCTGGGCGATGCTGGCAACCCTCGATGCAGTCCGAATGTCTGGATGGACGGAAAAAGAAACGCAATCAGAAACGACCGGCGTTGTCGTAGCATCAGGAGGCGGGGGTAATGAAATTATCCGAAGCGCCTGGCATGGCTTTTTCAATATGGGTATGAAAACCCGGGTGGCCGGTTCACATAATGTTGACCGGGCCATGTTTTATCGCGAAGCAGCAAATGTATCTTGTTTAATTAAAAACAGGGGAGTTTGCGAATCTATCGGCTCCGCTTGCGCAACAGGGCTTGGCAATATCGGCCATGCTTACCGTTTAATAAAATTTGGAGTACAGGATCGTGTCGTTGCTGGTGGTGTTGAAGGTACAGCAATAGAAGCATTTGTTGGCTTCGATGGCATGCACATATTAAGTAAGGGATTTTCACCCGAAGAGAGTTCCCGGCCTTTCGATTTGCATAGAAATGGTTTTGTCTGCTCATTTGGCGCTGGAATTGTGTGCCTGGAAGAGTATGAAATGGCAAAAGCCCGGGGAGCTAATATCCTGGGAGTAATAGACAGTTATTTTAACAATTCTGACGGCGACGGGGATATGTTTTATCCTTCTTTCGGCGGTCAGCAACGATTGTGGAAAGGCCTGATACCTAAAGCAGGAATTAAGCCCGATGTTGTAAAAGTGCATGGCACGTCAACGCCTGTAGGCGATCCGGTAGAGCTGTTAAGTGTTGTGGATTTCCTGGGTAAAGATGGTTATCATATATCTGCTCCAAAATCGCAGTTTGGCCATATGCTGGGTGCAGCGGGTTCAGTTGAGTTTGTGGCTGCATTGCTAATGCTTCGCGAGCAAAAGGTGTTGCCCTGCCTGAATTCGGTTACTTTAAATCCGGAACTGGAAAACTTTCAAAAGAAGGAAGGCTGGGATGGACCAATGGAACCGCTGGCCGCTTTCCGGGATTTACTGCCGCAGAAGACCCTGGAGAAGGAAATCAATACAATTGCCTGCTTAAATTACGGATTTGGCGGTACGAACAGCTCAATTCTGGTCTCAAAAGATAATTCATGATAAACAATAAGGGCAAAATAGCAGTAGTTTTCGGTGTCAGAAACGATAGTTCGATCGCTTTTCAGGCGGCACTAAAACTCCACGAATCAGGATGCCGGGTTGTTCTGAACTACCTTTCTGACACCAAAGACGAGGTATTGTATCTGATCGGTCAGCATGGGATGGACCCTTCTTATGCAGCAAATGTTGACGTCAGAAATGAAGAAGAAATACAGACTTTTCTAAAGAATATCTATGACAATCTAGGGCCGATCGATTATATTCTTCATGCAGTAGCGTTCGGCAGTCAAAGCGTTATGTGCTATAGCCTTCCGGGAAGTAATGAGCCGGCGCCATCTTATATTGATATTCCTTTTGAGGATCTGATGGATTCGTTTAATATCAGCGCTTATTCTTTATTGAGGATTTGCAGGGTTGCCGAACCTTTATTTGCGCCAAACGCATCCGTAATAACACTGACGTACAATGCCTCACAGCGCGTTTTCCCGGGATATGCAGGCATGTCAATGAATAAAGCAGCTCTGGAAAATATTATGCTTTATCTCGCCAGTTATTTTCGCAATAATGGGGTAAGGATCAATGCTATTTCCGCAGGGCTGGTGATGACTACTTCGTCCGGCGGGATATACGGTGTGAGAAGGCTCCGTAAAATGGGGAAATTTACAGCACCCCTAGGAAATATCACGGCCGCAGATGTGGCAAATGCCGCGCTATATTATTTTTCTGACTTGTCATTAAAAGTTACGGGAAATATACATTACGTAGATGGCGGCTTTAATATCATGGGGCTTGGAGTAGATGAAACATCAGTATAAAGAGGCTTTAGCAGGAATCGATACGAAAGACTTTGCGGTAGGAAACGATACTGTGTTCCTTCCCGACTTTAATGCATCTTTTAATCCCCTTTTTCAGAAGAAAGTATACACTCCGGATGAGGTAGGATATTGTGAGCTTTTTAGTCAACCCTTACTTAGGTTTGCTTCAACCTGGGCAGCCAAGGAAGCGGTTTATAAAGCTGTAAAGCAACTGTTCAAAAAGCGTCTCGCATTTAAGAATATTCAAATATCAAGATCTAAGATTGGAGGAATACCGCGTGTGAGCCTGCCGGAGGAGTTTACCAATATTGATATCAGCCTGAGTATTACCCACGATGGGGAATATGTCTGGGCTATCGCACTAGCGAAAAGGAATTATGACTAGCCACTATTTTTCAAACGATCTGGTGGCGATGCATTACTACCAGTTTGGACGTGGAGCGCAAAATATGTTTTGCTTTCATGGATATGGTATGCATGGCCGGCAATTTAAGATCCTTGAGGAAACGATGGGTGCTCAATATACCTTTTATGGCTTTGATCTTTTCTTTCATAAGGATACCATCCTTAAGGATCAGAGTGTTAATGCCGTGAAAAAAGGTATTTCCAAGGCACAATTGGCATCATTATTTAAAGATTTCTGTAAATACTCCGGTGTCGATCACTTCTCCATCATCGCTTATTCGATGGGATCTCATTATGCGACCAGCCTGGTGGAGGAAATTCCCGAACATATTGATGAAATATTTATCGCAGCCCCGTCCAGCTTTAAGCCAGGCAAAATCATTACTTTTTTGAGCACAAACCGGGTAGGAAATAAGTTATTTGAGCGGATGGCTTTGAGCGATAACGGAATGACTGGCTTTCTGTCAGCGTTGAAAAGGACAAGGATCATCGACCAAAAAGCGTACGATATTCTCATGAAAGAAGTCTCAAGTCCTCAACTCAGATTCAGTTTCTATGCATGTGCAAGCTATCTTCGCTTCCTGAGGCTGGATGCCGACAGGTTTATCCAAAAACTCAATGAATATAAGATTAAGAGTGTTTTTATATTCGGCGATCGGGATAAAAACTATCCAGCGGCCATTGGTCAGAAAGTAATTCCTAAAATCAATCTTGCCAGGCAAATCGTTATTAACGAAAATCATGACATGATCAATCGTAACTTTGCTAACGTTCTATCCGGGCTCCTGCATGATAATTAAACCAAAATTGCTTCCGACTTTTTTAACCAGGATCAGTTTTTATTTTTTAAACTGGTTTTTAAGGAAGCGTTTCAATAAACTGCTTATTCATAAGGTCCCGATTAAGCCAGATCATTCGTACCTGCTCATGTGCAATCATTTCAGCTTTTGGGACGGTATGTGGGCAACCTATCTTTCGGGGCATGCACTCAACACCGAAGGGCAGAAGAACAAGCTCTACATCATGGTGTTGAAAAAGCAGATGCAAATGAACCCCTGGCTCAAATACTTCGGTTGTTTTTCTGTATCGCCCGGGACCCATTCTGTCAGTGAAAGCATTTCTTATGCAGCAGAACTGCTAAATACGCCTGGAAACGTAGTTTTGATGTACCCGCAAGGAAATCTGGAGTCAAGCCATGTCAGGCATATTGTTATGAAAGAGGGTATTGAGGAAATCGTTAACAGAGTTCAAGGGAATTGCCAGCTTCTGTGGTCAAGTAATCTGACGGAATATTTCGAGAGCTTACGGCCATCAATTCATTTCCATATGCTTGATTGCGGTACGGCGAAGGATTTTGACTTTGTAAAACTGGGACAAAATATCAATGCGCATCATAAAGCCGCTGTACAAAAGCAATTTCGTTTCACCGAAGAATCTTCCGATAGTTAAGTCCTCAGACCCCTAGTCTTTTTAATCCATCTTTTGCCTTAGTTTCAATGCTGTTTTCATATTCATGATTTTTCATGGCTATTGCTTGTTTGTAGAAGGATATCGCCTTCGCTTTATCATTCCTCTTCTCGTAAATATTACCGATACAGAGTGCAGCATTTGCTGCATAGTAATAGGACGACGCGCTGCCCGCATTAATTGATCTCTGATAACTTGCAACGGCATCTGAATCTCTGCCAGATTCATCGTAAATGCGGCCGAGCCTGTAATAAAACTCGATCTGGTCCCTTTTTAATTTGAAATCATTTACATCCTTTCCTGCCAGTTCTGCCAAGGCTTTTGGATAGTAGCCACCATCAAAATAAAGTCGTGCTTTCAAGAGGTCCATGTCCGGAGCAGCTTCATTCGCTTCCTTTAAAGCTTGTTTATCTTTTTCTTCATACAAGTCGCCGTGCGTTTTAACCATTTTAACAAAGGTGTTGTAGCGGGTATTATCGCCGCGGAGATAGTAATAATAAGCTAGTTTGAGATAGGCGTCTTTTACATACGCAATACCTTTATATTCTTTCAGATATTTGATGAGGTAGATATTAGCGTCGTTATCCATCCTGTTCAATTTCGTGTTTCCCAAATGATAATTGATAGCTGGAAAATTTATATAATCACCTCCATCTGGCTTTTTCAACAGGTATGAAATGGCAGTGTCATTCCTTCCGTTTTTCGCCGAAATATAGCCCTGCAAATACCGTTTTAGGAGACTCGTATCATCCATCGAAGCGGTGAATCCCATAATTTTATTGTAATTGGCTTTATTGGGTGCCAGGTCGGTTTCAATGTAGCAGAGAAAAAATACAACTTCATCTTTATAGAAGCTATACTGAGATTTCGGCAGAGCCGCCGCGAGTGATTCAAGTGTTCTCATTCCCGTGCTCACATTACCTTTAAATCCTATCGCTGAAACCAATCCTCTCAGGTTTGAAGGGATTGCTCCAAAAATGACGTCGATCAATCCGGTGCTTTTTTTATTTGGCAGGAAAGAAGGATACTTCTCAGCATTTGCAGTGAGAAGGTTATGCGCCCGCCTGATATCCATGCTCGCTGAAAGAAAGTCGTGGAAACGACTTTTCAACAGGCCCCATTGCAGATATATTTCAGCCTGCGCAAACAAATAGTAGGGTGAATTTTTGTCCTGCTTCTCGAGGGCGTCCAGCCTGACAGTCCTTAAGTTTTTTAAGCGTTCGTAATCTCCTTTATTTTCAGAGGCCAGGATTGTGAAATAGTCTACATAATTTTCCAGTAAAACGACAATGCCATTATTGGGATTCTGTTTCTTTTCAGTTTGAAGAATGGATCGGGCATCACCAAGGCGCAGATCAAAAATCGCCTGATATGCTTTTAAACAATTACTATTAAAATCGAAGTTTGCTTTGGACGGTATTGTAAAGGTGAGAAATAGGAGGGTAATAAACAGGAGCTTCTTAATCATGTGTAGTTTGTGTATGCTTTATAATTTACATCCCGGGAATTTTTGGGATGCCCCCTTTAGAACAATAAAAATACCAAAATATCCTTGGCGTACTATTTTTTTGCACCAGACTCAGCGGATTGCCGGGGTAATCGCTGCTATGAGAGCAAGCCTGAACTTAGGAATTACATAAAATCATTTAATTCAGCGAAATCGGTGATGACGTTATAGCCCGAAAGATGCGTATATTTTTTGCTGTAGTCATATACAACTGCATCTATGGAGAGCTCTTGAGCTGCTGTTATTTCCGAATGAATATCATCGCCAACTACAAGAACCTCCTCAGGAATTAATCCGTATTTATTCATAATTTCCCCAAAAACATCTTTTTTCGTTTGCGATGAAATCGAGGGGTCTACAACGAAACATTCTTTGAAGTCATTTTCCAAACGCATCACGCGAATTTTGCTCCATTGAAGTTTTGTAAAACCGGTTGTAACCAGGAACTTTATACAATTGATGTCTTTTGTGTATTGGTAGTCTTCGAAAGGATGTATTTCACCCGTGCATTCGATATCAGATAAGAACTTTAAGCCTTTGAAGGTAAGGTCGGCGCTAAAGAGAAACTCCTTAGCAACCACCTGGAAAGGTTTTCGTTCAACAGCATCTTTGACATCTCCAATTTTTCCACGATACGACGCATCTTGTTCTATCATCTCGTACAAGCCAGCAAATAATTCCGGGCCAATTGCAGCGACAGGGTAAATGGTGTTATCCAGATCGAAAATGATTGCTTTTTTCGCGTGTTTTAACATAAAAGCAGAGGTAGAAATATTTATGGAAATAAGGAAATTTTTTAGAGAGTTGCTTCGCTGATCATCTCCTAACCCGTGCAGGGGATCAAAAAGCAGCTTCGCTACGCTCAGGCATCCTTCGCTACACAAAAAAAGCAAACCCTGCGGGCTTAGGAGGTGTGTTTGAGATTAGCTTCGCTGTTCTCTCCTAACCCGTGAAGGGGATCAAAAGCCAGCTTCGCTACGCTTAGGCATCCATCGCTACGCAAAAAAAGCAAACCCTGCGGGCTTGGAAGGTGTGTTTGAGATTAGCTTCGCTGTTCTCTCCTAACCCGTGCAGGGGATCAAAAAGCAGCTTCGCTACGCTCAGGCATCCTT
>JAZKIH010000047.1:0-1024 GCA_040384965.1 Bacteroidota bacterium
TGTCTGGAACCAAGGTCGAAGTCAGACCTATTAAGACAAGTCCCCATATCCCTGTCCGTAAATCCCACCACTGGTCTGGAACCAAGGTCGAAGTCAGGCCTTTAAGACTCTTCAAAATAAGCTGAATACTCACTTCTGTGATAGCATAGAATCCTTAAATTGAATCAATGGCGGGTTTCCCGATGGTGATTATTGCCAATCCACTCTATGACACCGTATTTAAGTACATGATGGAAGATAATCGTGTCGCCAGGTTATTAATTGGCGCGATTATTGGCAGAAAGATACTGGAAATCAAGTGCAATCCTCAAGAACGCACGATTCATATTGATAAAGGACTAGGTCAGCAACTGACTGTGTATCGCCTTGATTTTACCGCAAAGGTGCAAACTGACACCGGTGAAAAACTTCTTCTCATTGAGCTTCAGAAAACAAAGTATCCCATGGATATCATTCGTTTTCGGCGCTATATCGGCGATCAGTACCGCAGCAGCGAAGTCAGTTATTTTGATCCCAAAACCAATCAGCATATCCCCCCTGAAATCGTCAGCATCTATCTTTTAGGGTATCGGCTCGAAACCATTACAGCTCCGGTGGTCCAGATTAATCGGGTTATCCGGGATGGGGCAACGAAAGATCTGATCGATATCAAAGATGTATTCATCGATTCCCTGACCCATGAATGTTACATTGTGCAGATTCCCTATTTGCGGCAAAGGCGAAGAAATGAAGTCGAACAAATACTCTCTATTTTCGATCAGGATCAGCAAACACAGGATCATCATATCCTGAATGTCAATGAAGAGGATTTTCCCGAAGAGTACCGCCCCATCATACGGCGCTTACAGCAGGCCAGTGCAGAAAAAAAAGTGCGTGAACAAATGGTGGCTGAAGATGAAGTTCTGGAAGACATTAAGCACTTTGAACGGGTTATTGCTGAGCAAGCCGCAGAACTGGCTGAAAAAGATGCCATTCTGGCTGAAAAAGAAAAAATTATTGCAGAACTCATGGCAAAATTAAATAC
>JAZKIH010000048.1:0-5151 GCA_040384965.1 Bacteroidota bacterium
ACGTAATAAAAAAATCATTTGATCTGGGCGATGGCCGTATGATCGAGATCGAAACTGGAAAGTTAGCTAAACAGGCTGATGGATCAGTTGTCGTGAAAATGGGAGATACGATGCTCCTTGCAACTGTTGTTTCTTCAATAGGCGCAAAACCAGGAACAGACTTCCTGCCATTATCTGTTGATTATCAGGAAAAATATGCGTCTACAGGACGTATACCAGGCGGGTTCTTACGCCGTGAAGCAAGACTTTCGGATTACGAAGTTCTTATTTCACGTTTAGTTGACCGTGCCCTGCGTCCGATGTTCCCGGATGATTATCATTCAGATACTCAGGTGATGATTTCTTTGATCTCAGCTGACAAAAATATTATGCCTGACTGTCTTGCAGGATTGGCAGCATCTGCAGCTATCGCTGTTTCAGATATTCCCTTCAACGGACCTATCTCTGAAGTACGTGTTGCACGTATCGACGGTAATTTCGTAATCAATCCTTACCTGAGCGATCTGGAGAGAGCTACTATCGATTTCCTTGTAGCAGGTACTGAGCATGATATTGTAATGGTTGAAGGTGAAGCTGATGAGATTTCTGAAGAGGATATGGTTGCTGCAATTGAATTTGCACACAAAGCAATCGTAATCCAGGTTAAGGCTCAGAAAGAACTTGCGGAATTAGTTGGAAAAACTAAGAAACGCGAGTACAGTCACGAATCGCATGATGAAGAACTGAAAAAGAAAGTTTATGCTGCTACTTACGATAAAGTTTATGCAATAGCTAAATCTAACTCAGCTAAACATGAAAGAGGTGACGCTTTTGGTGCTATTCTTATGGACTTCATCGGTACTTTAGGTGAAGATCTTGATGATACTACTGGCTTCCTTGCTAAGAAATATTTCCACGACGTACAATACGATGCTATCCGTAACCTTGTTCTTGATGAAGGAATTCGTCTTGATGGCCGTGACGCACGTACTGTTCGCCCGATCTGGAGCGAAATCGGCTACCTGCCATCTGCGCACGGTTCAGCAGTATTTACAAGAGGTGAAACTCAATCATTAACCACTGTTACTTTAGGTGCTAAATCTGATGAGCAGATGATTGATGGTGCATTCTTTAACGGATATCAAAAATTCCTTTTACACTACAATTTCCCGGGTTTCTCAACGGGTGAAGTTCGCCCTAACCGTGGTGCCGGCCGTCGTGAGATTGGTCATGGTAACCTGGCTATGCGTTCGTTGAAGAAGGTTATTCCTATGGATGATAATCCTTATACAATCCGTATTGTTTCTGATATCCTTGAGTCGAATGGTTCTTCTTCAATGGCAACAGTTTGTGCAGGTACGCTTGCGCTAATGGATGCCGGTATTAAGATCAAAGCTCCTGTATCAGGAATTGCAATGGGATTGATCACTGACGAGAAAACTGGTAAATATGCGATCTTAAGTGATATCCTTGGTGATGAAGATCACTTGGGAGATATGGACTTCAAGGTTACTGGTACAGAAGCAGGTATTGTTGCTTGTCAGATGGACTTGAAGATCAACGGTTTGAAATGGGAAGTATTAACTGCAGCTTTGAAGCAGGCAGGTGAAGCTCGTCTTCATATTCTTAACGAGATGAAGAAAACTATTTCTGTACCTCGTGAGGATTACAAACCACATGCTCCGCGTATTGTTACCCTGAAAATTGATAAAGAGTTCATAGGTGCTGTAATCGGCCCCGGTGGTAAGATCATTCAGGAAATGCAACGCGAAACTGGTGCTACCATTGCTATCGAAGAAAAAGACAATCAGGGTATCGTTCAGATTTTTGCTGATAACAAAGAAGCTATTGATAAGGCAGTTAGCCGTATCAGAGCTATCGCTGCAAGGCCTGAAGTTGGCGAGATCTACGAAGGTAAAGTTAAAACGATCATGCCTTTTGGTGCTTTCGTTGAGATCATGCCAGGTAAAGACGGTCTTCTTCACATTTCTGAGATCGACTGGACCCGTCATGAAACTATGGACGGAGTTCTAAACGTTGGTGATGTAGTTCAGGTTAAACTTTTAGACGTAGACAAACAAGGAAAATTGAAGCTTTCACGCAAAGCTTTGCTTCCGCGTCCTCCACGTCCGGAAGATACTAAGCCTGCTGAAGCTTAATTTTAAAGGTTAAAATTATATGAAGCCTGACCGGAGCAATCTGGTCAGGCTTTTGTTTTATAATGTGTGAAGCTTTAACAAATGCTGAAAAGCTTAGCAAATATCTTCCAAAGTTGTAAATTTGAGGCATGAATCACCTAATCGCCCCCTCAGTACTATCTGCTGATTTTGCAAATCTTGAAAAGGATATTATAATGATCAATCAGAGCGAGGCTGACTGGTTTCACATTGACATTATGGACGGTGTATTTGTTCCGAACATCTCGTTTGGATTTCCGGTTCTAAATGCGATCAATAAACATGCAAAAAAGCCGCTTGACGTGCATTTGATGATCGTAGACCCTGACAGGTATTTGCAGGAATTCAAGAATGCAGGTGCGGCAAATATTACTGTGCATTATGAAGCCTGTACTCATCTTCATCGCACATTAAGCGCGATCAAAGATCTGGGATGCAAGGCTGGGGTTGCCATTAATCCTCATACGCCTATTAATGTCCTCGACGACATTATAGAAGAAATTGATCTTGTCTGCCTGATGTCTGTTAATCCAGGCTTTGGTGGCCAAAAGTTCATAGAACATACCTACAAGAAAATTCAGGCATTAAGATATCTCGCCACAGGAAGAAATAATGAACTCTTGATTGAGGTTGACGGTGGTGTTGGTCCGCAAAACGCGCTTTCACTTTTAAAAGCTGGTGCCAATGTGCTTGTGGCTGGGAATGCAGTGTTTGCAGCTAAGGATCCTGCTTTAGCTATATCTGATTTAAAACAATTAAATTCGGATATCTTAACAGCCTGATTTGAATTTGAAGCTATCCGGAATTTTCTGTCCTTGTAATGTGTATTGGGTAGCCGGAGCTCGTTTCTGCCTCCTGATAATCATCGTACTAACTTCATTAAACCTTCGGGGACAGGATGTTTCTTCTGTAAGAGGTACAGTACGGTCGTCCAAAGGAGAATTGCTAAGCGGTGTTACAGTCCAGGTTAAAGGGTCAAAATATATTACCCAAACTGATAGGGAAGGTGCTTATCTGATTAATGCCGTTCCGCTCAATATTACTTTATCGTTCAGCCGTCTCGGATATAAAACCCTAACCTTAGAACTAGGTTTGCTTGGTTCACGCGAAAATATCCAGGATGTAGAGTTAAATCCTGAAGTGCAGTCCCTTGACGAGATTAATATTACTGAAAAATTCAGCGGCAGTAATTTTAAAATCATCGAACCGGAAAAATTTAGTGCATACCCTAGTGCCTCAGGAAGTTTTGAGAGTTTGATAAAAAACATGCCCGGCGTTTCGGCAAATAATGAATTAAGTTCTCAATATTCCGTCCGTGGAGGTAATTTTGATGAGAATTTGCTTTATCTGAATGATATAGAAATATTTCGCCCTTTGTCTGTTAGTAAAGGCCAGCAGGAGAGCCTTGGCTTTGTGAACCCTGATATGGCTACCAACGTGAGGTTTTCAGCCGGCGGATTTGAAGCGAGATATGGAGATAAATTATCATCCGTGCTGGATGTCAGATACTCTCGGCCGGATTCCCTATCCCTTGAAGCGTCTGCGAGCTTCCTTGGGAGTACAGCTACTTTGAAGCTTCCTTTCAAGAACAGCTATATCTTGGCTGGGGTAAGGAATAAAAAAAATCAGGATCTTTTGGAACGACAAAACCTCGCTGGCAGTTATAAATCCAAGTTTTCAGATTACCAGATACTTTACAAGCAGGATCTTACGTCAAAGTTTAATTTTTCATTGTTCGGAAATTATAATAAAGGAGAACTTGATGTCGTGCCAGGACAGCGGGAGACTGAATTCGGCACGTCAGATGAGGTTCTTAAGTTATTTGTAAACTATGATGGACTGGAAGCGACAAGGTTCGAGTCGGCAATGGGTGCTGCTACGTTTGCTTACAACTTTTCAAACAGCTCAAGTATAAAATGGATCAGCTCCATTACTGGCATTAGCGAGTCTGAAGATACAGATCTATTAGGCTGGTACACATTCGACGAACGAGATGGGCTTGGCACCGCAAATGGAGGCAGCCTTTTAGGACGAGGGTCACAATATGACTTTGTACATAACCGTCTTAAGACACTTGTTTATAATTCAGAACTAAGGATTTATAAACAATATCGAAAGTCATTTCTCGAAATGGGAGTGAGGGTTCAACATGACAATATTAGGGATAAGGTAGAGGAATATACAGGATTGGACTCGACTGCATTTTCAAGACCGCCATCTTCCACCTGGACTTACTCTGATATTATTACTGAGCAAAATGAAATCAATATCGGGAGGATCAATGGTTTTTTTCAAAATACGGTTAGTATCAGCCCATATATTACTTTCGCGGCAGGAGTCAGGGCTAACCTAAATTCATTTACTGATGAGCTTCTTATAAGCCCCAGATTGTCCTTCATGTATTTTCCGGATAACAATGACGGGCTTTTGCTACGATTTTCAGCCGGAGCTTATTCACAAGCGCCGTACTACCGAGAATTAAGGAATTTCAACGGAAGTTTAAATCCGAACTCCCGATCTCAGCAGTCTTATCAATTACTCAGTGGTCTTGACCGCAAATTCAACGGTTTAGGCACCCGGTTAAAGTTTACATCGGAAATTTATTATAAATTCTTAACCCGACTTACACCTTATAAAACCGAAGATCTTAAGGTTAGATATTTTTCGGACCAACAGTCAAAGGGTTATGCAGCCGGTGTAGATCTGAGCCTGAGCGGCAACTTCGCAAAAGAGTTGGAATCGACTTTTCGCCTGTCTTTTATGAAGACTGAAGAGGATATAAAAGATGACTGGTATTATATCATAGGTGGACCAGGTGTTCCCAATACTATTATCAGGCCAGGATATTTGAAACGCCCTTCTGATCAGCGAGTGAACCTGGGAATGCTTTTTCAGGACCGTCTTCTTCAAAACCCTACATATAAAGTACATCTTAATCTATTATTCGCTTCTTCCTTGCCAACAGGTCCGTCCGGATCGCAGCGATATGAAGATG
>JAZKIH010000049.1:0-7609 GCA_040384965.1 Bacteroidota bacterium
TGGACATTAAAGGAAAAGTACATGAAATCTCACAGGTAATTACCGTGAGTGACAAGTTCAAGAAACGAGAGCTTATATTGGAATACGCTGAGAACCCAACTTACCCTGAGTACGTAAAATTCGAGGCTGTGCAGGATAAAGTTAATTTATTTGATAACGTTAAAGTAGGAGATCAGGTTGAGTTGTTCTTCAATCTTCGCGGAAGGCCGTGGACTGACAAAACTGGAAAGACGTCGTATTTCAACACATTGTCTGTATGGCGTATGAATCCGCTTGGCGCTGAGGCTTCATCTGCTGCCGCTCCGGAATATGCTCCGCCGGTTGATATCACTTCGGCTCCTGACGATGACGATCTGCCGTTTTAGTCTAAAGCCGGGACATTTTAATTGGACCGTGAAAGAGCGCAGAGTCCGTATAACGAGTGGCTGGTTTTGTCAAATTTAGCCTTTTACTTTGCGTTGTGTGCGCTTGAATTAAATTTCAAAAGCCCCTATCCGAAATTCGGAAGGGGCTTTTTACTACTCACATAACATACAAAACTATTCTTTAACCAGGCGTTTAACAAACCAGTTTCCATTCTGGCTTACACTAACATAGTAAACCCCATTTTTAGGGAGTGTTAACTGTTTTACGTAGTTACCGCTGAAGTTCGACGCCTCATCTGTAAATATCGATTTCATTTCGCTGTTCAGTACCCCAATTTTAGCCGTACCCTTGCTAGCTATATTAAATGACAGAGTCATTTTTCCGGTTGAAAAATTGGGGAATAGCGTTAAATCAGTCACATCCAGCGATTTGTTAATCGTTTCAGCTCCTGTTATTTTCTTAAGCTGATCTTTACCTGCCTCGCTGATGCGAATGTTCATCCGACTTGGAATGCCATCGTTGTCGATATGACTATAACTGAAAGACGAGGAATTATTTCTTCCTGCAAATGGTTCGAAATTTTCGCGGTGATAGATCATGGGTGCGTTATTTCCGCCTGCAATTCTGCCAGGTCTGCCGGTAAGCATTTCACGATTCATCGTGACGACCCGCTTTCTCATGTTACTATCCAGACCATTTAACTTAAAATTGAGTCCCTTTAATAAACTATCAGTGTAGAGGGTAAAATTCATACTGCTATCGCCATCAAAACTAAATACCTGAAAATCTTTATTGAGCAACAGGCTGTCACCATCGCGCCTGATTACTCTAAGGTCACCCATGTTGCCATTGAAGTTGAACGATTTTGCCTTTTGGCCGATTTCGTCGTCCCAGACAAGAACTTTTGGCTCTTTTCCATCACGAGTTATAACTACGTCCTCACGTCCGCTGCCACTTTTTCTTATCAGTATATTACCGCCTCTGAAGTTTTTCTCCATTTCCTTGAATTCTTCACGCAGTTTTGTTCTTTGTTCTTTGTCAAGTTCACTAAATTTCTTCCCATTTACGGTAGTGTCACCGTTGTTGATGATTATGCTGCGGGTAAGTCCCTTAACATCCTGAGCATACGAGGAATATCCAGGGGCAACTGCTGCTATAGCAAACAGGCATAAAAGTCTTTTAAGTAGAGAGTTCTTCATATTATTACATTTAGCTTAACAAAAATATACCCGCCTGGCCTGTAATTATGTTAACGCTTTGTTAAAAAGTGTTAAAACTGAGTTGGCTTAGAGCTGGTTACGTATTTTTGTGATTGCATGAAGAAAAAGAGTATCGGTTTAATAATTGGATTAATGGCTATCGCTCTTACCGGTGTGATGGCCATGCAGCTGTATTTCTTTAGAGAATCTTATCAGCTGCAGGAAAAGCTCTTTGATCAGTCAGTTCACGAAGCTCTCACGAATGTAGTTGAACGTATAGAGAAGCGGGATGCGAATAATTTCCTGGAGAAAAAGGCTGAGAAAATAATGGTGCCGGTGGTTGAGAAAATAGTGCAAAAGCCGCTATTTGTTAAGAAACAGGAAGATGTAGCGAGGAAAAATCATTCGGCCAGATTATCGGAGCTAAGTTATGCGTTGGGTGAAAAAAGAAAGGAAGACAGCATATTCAGAATACGAGACAGCATTTTTCTGGCCCGAAATCCGAACGTACTGGTAATTGATGACGCGTTATCTCCCGAAGAATTAAAAGATCAGCAATTTAATATCAGAGTTGATGTAACCGAATATGTTGATGCTTTTGGTCAGCTGCGTGAACAAACCCATCAAACTTTATCGAGGATCAAAAATACCAGGACACCTATTCTCACGATAGGAACAACCTCACACAATGCTGCCTTGGCTCGAGATTCAGTAAGGCAGTATATAGTTTTTGACCCTGTTTACGGAGCTTCGCTTCGTACTATTCCAAAACCAAAGATCCGACATCGTGTTCCTCCGGAACCGACAGAGCCGAGACGAAAAAATAAAGTTGAGAAGGTTCAGGAACTTTTTGAGGCTGAAACCCAAAAGGGTGATGTTTTCAAGAATCTTGCTGAAGAGTATGGAAAGATGAGCCTGCCTTTGAATAAAAGGATCCATCCGCAAACACTTGACTCGATGCTGAGGCTGGAGCTAATTAATCGTTCTATTAATAGTGACTATGAATATAAAGTTACTTCGGCAGAACGAGATTCATTGATCTTCATCCGCGCGTCCAATCAGACGAGATTCCTGCCTTATAATAGCTATGAGATTCCACTGTTCCCAAAAGACATCATTAAGGATTCGGGAATGTTGACTATTACTTTTCCGAATAAAAATACTGTGATCCTGTCTAACCTCACCGCTATGATGAGCTTATCAGGCGGATTATTGCTTGTACTAATCTTTTGTTTTGGTTATACAATTCATACCATCCTGATGCAAAAGAAGCTGTCGGAGATGAAAACGGATTTTATCAACAACATGACTCACGAATTCAAAACTCCAGTTGCGACGATCATGATCGCAAGCGAAGCACTTAGAGATCCTGAGCTTACTACTGATAAGAAACGAATTGACAGGCTGGCAAATATTATTTATGATGAAAATGTTCGTTTGGGCAGCCATATTGAAAGGGTCTTAAATATCGCTAAGATTGATAAAGGCGATTTGAATCTTGAGCATAAAGAAGTAGAAATTAACGATCTGCTGGCGGCAATAGTTGATAGTATGTCTCTTCAGCTTCAAAAACGAAACGCAACGATCGATCTGGATTTAAGCGCCCGGCAATCAACTGTCATGGGAGATGAGCTTCATCTTTCGAATATCATTTTCAATCTTCTCGATAATGCCAATAAATATAGCCCGGCAGATCCCGAAATAACTATAAGTACCTTGAACTCGGGGCGTAATCTTTTAATCAGGGTTGCCGATAAAGGTATAGGGATGAACCGGGATCAGCTAAGTAAAATATTCGATCAATTCTACCGAATTCCCACAGGTAATCTGCATGATGTAAAGGGTTTTGGGTTGGGATTAAGCTATGTTGCCAACATTGTTAAAAAATTGCATGGGACTATAAAAGTTCGAAGCGAAAAGGATAAAGGGTCAGAATTTGAGATAAGCCTGCCATTAAAAAATAGCTAACAATCGGTTGTCAAATTGATGAGCAGCATTTGCAAATTTCCTTTTTAAAAAAATCCGCTCCCGATGCGGTTTAAAGATACTCTGAATGAAAAAAATTTTATTAGCTGAGGACGACCCGAATTTGGGAATGCTTTTACAGGATTATTTGCAGTTAAAAGGCAAGTTTGAAGTGATTTTGGCTCAGGATGGAGAAGAAGCCCTACGTGCCTTTACCAGGGAGCATTTTGACGTATGCATTTTCGATGTAATGATGCCTAAGAAAGATGGGTTTACATTAGGGAAAGAAATACGGAAGATCAATCCTAATGTGCCTATCATATTCGCAACGGCAAAGACGATGATCGAAGATAAGTCGGAAGCTTATAATCTTGGCGGCGATGACTATATAACCAAGCCGTTCAGGATAGAGGAACTACTGCTCCGGATTAACGCACTTCTAAAGCGCATGTCAGGACCGGAGAAAAGTGAAGTATTAGATCAGCCGACAAAGTTTGATGTCGGTAAATATAAGTTTGATTATACTGCTCAAATGATCAGTAATGGATCAGATCAGCAAAAGGTTTCTACTAAAGAAGCTGAGTTACTTCGTTTACTTTGCCTCAAAAAGAACGAGGTTTTAACCCGTGAAGAAGCTCTGATCAGTATCTGGCATGATGATAATTATTTCAATGGCCGAAGCATGGATGTTTTCCTGAGTAAGCTTCGGAAATACCTGAAGGAGGATCCCAGGGTTGAGATCATTAACGTTCACGGCAAAGGGTATAAACTGTTAGTTAATTAGTAAATCAGCAAATCGTACTCTGGTACATTCACTGATTTACTAATTATATTATAGACGACTATAAGTCAAATTTAATTCCCTGTGCAAGAGGCAGTTTATCAGAGTAATTAATAGTATTCGTCTGTCTGCGCATATAAGCTCTCCAGGCATCAGAACCTGATTCACGTCCGCCGCCAGTTTCTTTTTCACCGCCGAATGCACCACCGATCTCTGCGCCAGAGGTGCCAATGTTAACATTTGCAATCCCGCAGTCCGATCCGCCAAAGGACAGGAATTGTTCTGCTTCGCGAAGATTAAGAGTCATTATTGCAGAAGAAAGTCCCTGAGGTACTCCGTTTTGCATGGCAATGGCCTCGTCAAGTGTTTTGTACTTCATGAGGTATAATATTGGCGCAAAGGTTTCATGCTGAACAATTTCATATTCATTTTTTGCCTCTGCAATACAAGGTTTGACATAACAACCTGATTCATATCCCGAACCTTCCATCACACCGCCCTCAACCACGAATTTGCCACCTTCTTCTTTGCATTTTTCAATTGATTCAAGATATCCTTTTACTGCGTCCTTGTCGATAAGCGGGCCTACATGATTGTTCTCATCTAAGGGGTTTCCAATCTTCAGCTGGCCGTACGCTTTAACCAATTTATCTCTGAAATTATCATAAACACTTTCATGAATGATGAGCCGGCGTGTGGAAGTACACCGTTGACCGGCGGTTCCAACAGCGCCAAACACGGCACCAACAAGCGACATCTCCAGGTCGGCATCTTTGGATATAATAATTGCGTTGTTTCCTCCAAGCTCCAGTAAACTGCGCCCTAATCTTGCACCAAGGGCAGCGCCTACAGCTTTTCCCATACGAGTAGAACCCGTAGCGGAAACCAATGGAACTCGTTTGTCATTGCTCATTGCTTCCCCGATGCTTCTATCGCCTATTACCAGGCAGGAAACACCTTCCGGCACATCATTTTTCTCAAACACTTTTTGGATAATATGCTGACAAGCTATCGCTGTCAATGGAGTTTTCTCGGATGGCTTCCAGACACAAACATTACCGCATACCATAGCAAGCGAAGCGTTCCATGCCCATACCGCCACCGGAAAATTAAATGCAGAAATGATTCCCACTACACCAAGCGGATGCCATTGTTCATACATTCTGTGAGCGGGACGTTCCGAGTGCATTGTCAGGCCATAGAGCTGGCGCGAAAGACCGACGGCGAAATCACAGATGTCAATCATCTCCTGAACTTCTCCATAGCCTTCCTGTAAGCTCTTTCCCATCTCATAACTAACAAGCTGGCCCAGCTCATCTTTCTTATCGCGAAGGGCATCACCAAATTGACGAATCACTTCTCCGCGCTTTGGCGATGGCCATGTGCGCCAGACTTTAAACGCTTCTTCAGCCTTTTCTATAGTTTTATTATAGTCTTCAATGCCTGCAAACTTTACAGAAGCTATCTCTTTCCCATCTACCGGAGAGAATATAGCTTTAGGGTCAGTATTACTATTGCTGCTCCAGTTTTTTCCAGTGCTGCTTGAGTTATTAATTTGCTCTATTCCAAGGTTCTGCAGCAGCTTATTGATATCTATTTGCATAAAATTTCGTATTTTTGTCAAAGTTAAGCATTTCTATCTAGGCAGATAAACCGCTTAAGGTTTCCCCGGTTCTTACCAGCTTAGTAATTTATTTTCAGACGATTAAAGATGCGGGTGTCAGGATGTGGAAAAATAATAACCAGAAGAATTAGTGATTAGCTTTAAATTGATGGAAGAAATCCGGAGCTATTCTTAGCAAAATGTCCGGTGAACGTTCTTAATCGTATTATTTTAGGATGGAAGAAGATTTTGAGTTTGATTTTTCCGAAGATCCCAGATTTTCGGTAGAAAGATATGAAGAGATGATCCGTAATCAGGATCAATACTTTTTTGATGCGCAGGCATTTGAAAATATAATTGAATACTACATTGAGAAAAACGATCCGATAAAGGCCTTACAGGTTACAGAATATGCGATAAACCAGCACCCTTTTGCTGCAATTTTCTCAATTAAACAAGCCCAATTATATGTAGCTACCAACCAGTTCGACGTTGCTTTTGAGTCTTTGAGTCGGGCTGAAACGCTTGAGCCCTCTGAGCCAGACATTTATACAATAAGGGGTAACATTTTCGAAGGACTGGAACGGCACGAAGAGGCTTTGGAAAATTATGAAAAGGCCTTGGGGCTTGCAGAAACTACCGATGAAATCCTGCTTCACATTGCCTATGTTTATCAGAGTATGGGTGACTACGAGAGTTCGGTCAACTATCTAAAGCAATGTTTACAGCAGAATATGGAAAATCAGGATGCGCTTTATGAGCTTGCATTTTGTTACGATGTTCTCGACAAGCAGGAAGAGAGTATTAAGTTCTATGAACAATACATCGATAATGAGCCCTATTCATA
Organism: Bacteroidota bacterium; assembly: GCA_040384965.1. GTDB lineage: Bacteria > Bacteroidota > Bacteroidia > Sphingobacteriales > Sphingobacteriaceae > Daejeonella. Next base: position 6,762 of record JAZKIH010000049.1, read on the forward strand.
TGCTGCCTGGTATAACCTGGGTAATGCGTTCAATAAGATGGATCTTTATGAAAAATCCATTGATGCGTATGACTATGCTATTCTTATCAAAGACAATTTTGCATCGGCTTATTTCAACAAAGGAAATGCACTTGTGCACCTTGATCGCTATAACGAAGCGATAGAAGTCTACAAACAAACATTTGAATATGAGCCGCCAAGCGGTGATACCTACTGCGCGATCGGAGAATGCTATGAAAAGCTTGAGCGAATGGATGAGGCGCGTTCATATTACAAGAAAGCAGTGAAACTCGACCCTGCGCAATCTGATGCATGGTTTGGGATTGGAGTTACGCTTGATTTTGAAGAGCGTTATTTCGAATCCCTGTATTTTTATAAGAAGGCCCTGGATCTGGACGACAAGAATGCAGACTACTGGTTTGCTATCGCCGATGCTCAGTATAAACTCAAACAACTTGATGAATCAGAAAAAGCATATGAGAAAGTGCTTGAATTAAATCCCGTTGATATTGAGGCGTGGCTGGACTATTCGTCTATTCTCTTTGAACAGGATAAACTTACATCAGCGATCGAAATAATTTCCGAAGGGATCAAAAATAACCCCGATGCTGCCGAGCTGTATTATAGAATGGTGGCCTACCTTTTCGCCGCCAGCGAATACAGTGAAGCACTTATATACCTGGAAACCGCACTTAACACGGATCCGGAAAAACACCACATACTATTCGAGTATCTACCTCAGCTTCATGAGAACAAGGTTATTGTAGATATCATAAACCGTTATACACGCTAAAAAGCAATAAAAATATTCAGGCTTTAGGTTTTGATTTTTTTTTGGAGATTTGCAC
>JAZKIH010000050.1:0-7231 GCA_040384965.1 Bacteroidota bacterium
TTCTTATGCATATTACAACAGCGATGCGCCGATGGGCTCGAGTGCAAAGGGGTATAAGCAGAATGTTGTGCCTACAAAGCATCATATGTTTAATAACGGTAACCAGGGTTGGTGGGGGTGGAATGTAGGGGTAACGTTGTTTTAGGTGAGGTTTTAGTGCACACCTGGTGCACGGCTGTATGCCGCAGTGGTGCCACTTGTCTCATCTGTATATAGCTATACAGATTGTCTTGTCCTGCCAAACAGTGACCTTGCCATGTCCTCGGCTGAAGAGTTTGCGAGGTTTACTATTCGTAGGATTTTGGGTATCTGCTCGGTAAAAGAAATGGCCTGGCGTTCGCACAGGGTAAAAGGGAACCGGTAATTAATTTGTACTGTTATTTTAGAATGCCACTTGGATTGTTTATTATCGCCCCCAGATGATACAGACCGGTCAAAATTTAGCACCCGACAGTACTCCAGAGCAATATTGGAAAGCGCTGAAAAGCGATGATGGTGAAGCATTATCCGTGTTGTACAGTCTATATGCAAATCCGTTGTATAACTATGGCTCTAAGTTTAGCTCCGATGAGGAAGTGGTAAAGGAATGTATACAATCATTGTTTGTTACGCTATGGGATCGCAGGAACAGCCTTGGTACTCCAGTTAACGTCAAAAACTACCTGTTCAAAGCACTGCGAGTGTCTATCTTTAAGCACAAGAAACTGTTTGAGATGCAACAGCGGTTAAAAGAAGGTGAAAACTATAGCTTTCTGGCTACACTTTCCATTGAAGATGAACTGATCATCGGTGAAGATACGTCGGCTTTGCAGCTGCGTTTACAAGCGGGACTTGAGCAGCTGAGTCCTAGGCAAAGGGAGGCCGTTTTTCTCCGCTTTTATGAGGGAATGAGCTATGCTGAGGTCGCGGAGATAATGGATATATCTGTCAAGGGAACTTATAAAGTCATGGCTAGGGCTATTGATGCTCTCAGGGAAAATTTGGACCAGGGTGACTTTTCAGTCTTGTTCGTATTATTTTCATATAAATTATTTAACTGATATTCAGTCGCTTACTTGCTTTTATAAAAATTACTGCTATTCGGTGGGGTAAAATTTCAGCTTTTGGGATAATGATATATCTAAGACAGCTATGCAAAGAAAAACAGAAGACCCAGATTTTAACTTGGCCAAATTTTTGGAAGATCCCGCTTTTGTGGCTTGGGTAACAGCTCCTGATGCGCAGTCTGATTTGTATTGGAATAATTTTCAGCAGGAGAAACCCCAATCGGCCACGATAATACATGAAGCCAGAAGATTTATCCTTGCTATGCGCTTTGAGCAACAGTTTATGGATGACGCTAACCATAAACTGTTATGGGAGCGGATCGCCGGGAAGACCTTGGCAATTAAGCCATTTAATCGAGCTCTTCCACTCTGGATACGCAACATGGCTGCCGCGATCATCACCTTAGTGTTATGTGGTACCATTTTCTATTTTTATAGCAATAGACCAATTGAGATCTTTACAGGTTATGGCCAAACTAAAGAGGTTGTATTGCCAGACGGTTCAATGGTTACCTTAAATGCAAATAGTTCGATCAGGTATAACAAAAAATTAAGTGATGGGCAGCCTAGGGAGCTCTGGCTAAATGGGGAGGCTTTTTTCAGGGTCAAGCATTTGTATCGGTATGGACAGAAAATTGCCGGAAAAGATCTCTTTTTGGTCCATGCAGGCAAGGTGGATATCAAGGTAATGGGTACTACTTTCAACGTAAATGAGAGGAGGGGTTTTGTGAAGGTAGCACTAGTTACTGGCAAGGTGAGCATGCAAGTTTTAGGTAATGCGAACAATGAACTGATCATGAAGCCAGGCCAGGTGATATATTATGACCTGAAAAAAAATGTGATTGCCATAGAGCCTATAGGTGTCAGGGCAAGCATTGCCTGGAAGGAGGGTCTTTTGATATTCAATGAGCTCAGTGCCCAAGCGCTTTTTGATCAACTGGAGAATAATTATGGCTATAAGGCGGTATTCATAGATACTGGGATCACACAAAAAAGCATCTCAGGAACTTTTGCTTCGGGAAACTTTGATAAGCTTCTGCAGGGTATTGGTATTGCCTTAGATATTTCGATCGTTAAGCAGGAGCATACCCATCAGCTCATCATTCGTAACAACTTCAGGCCCCTGAGATGATAAAATCAAATCCACGCGTATTGTTTTTCTTGGGTTTGTTGCTCATCTTATTTGGCTTTTCGACTTCGGCATATGCCCAGTTGCCTTCAAAATCTCAACATCTAAATATCCAGGATACCCTTAACGGGATCGCGAAGCAATTTAAGGTCAATTTTATTTATGAAAGCAATCTATTTAAGGGAAATAACATCGAAGCAGAAAAAAGCGGACCGCCTAAGGGTAAAAATTTAGAGGCACGACTTTCAGCTCTGCTAAAGCCTGTTTGGGTAGGTTATTATAGGGTAGATAAAAATAACTATGCACTTTTCAGCTTACTGTCGAAGAAAAGTGGCCTTGGGAAACCTCCCTTAAATACAAATGGTTCTTCCCGAGATAAATCTTTTTCGATCTACGGAGCTGTCTTGGACAGCTCGGGAAAACCTCTGGAATACAGTAGCGTTTATCTGCTGGGAAATGATTCGATAGCAGTGGCAGCTGTTATTGCGGACCAAGATGGAAGGTTCAGCTTTGTGGGAATTGATGCGGGTAAGTATAGCTTGCGGGCAACTAGGATTGGCTACCACTCTACCCATTCGCCAGTGCTGCTATTTACTGCTTCCCAGAATGTGCAAAAGGATCTTTTGCTGGAAGAAGCGCCAAGGCAATTGAGGCAGGTTTTGGTGAATTCAAACAGGCCACTGTTTGAATTCCATGCTGATCGGACCATCGTTAATGTGCAGGGCAGCTTTGTGGGAAGTGGTTTATCTGTTAGCAACATTCTGGAAGTTTCTCCTGGGCTGATGCTCGCCAATGGAGCCTACAGTCTGAAGGGAATAACGGGTGTTGGGGTGATGATCGATGGGAACCTAATCAACTTGCCCCATTCTCAGCTGTCAGCGTTACTAAGGGGTATTCCGGTGAGCTCGGTTTCCCAGATCGAACTGATCCATTCCCCTTCTGCCAAATATGACGCACAAGGCAAGGCCGCGCTAATCAATATCAAGTTACTAACCAGCCAAAGTAGGGGGCTAGCCGGAAGTATTAACGCCGGATTTTCAATGGGTAGCCAGCCCAGGTTTACCCATAACGCCGCTTTAAATTATAGTGGGGAAAAAATTAGCCTGTTTGGTAACTATAGCTATCAGAACATTGACAGCAGATCTGGGTTTTCTAGTGAAAATATCGCTGTAAACACCTTGCCGGTAGCTTACCAGCAGCGACAAACCATAAAACAGGCTTCGGTTATCCATAGCGCGATGCTCGGGGCGAGCTATCAGGTCAATCAAAAAAATAATGTTTCAATAAAGGGGAGTTTGGTCAGCGATAAGAGCAGTTCTGCGTTTTTAAGAGCGTTATCTTTACCAGATTCAAGTATACGATCTTTGGGTAAAGGTTCACCGGCGTTTAACAGTCAGACCTTGAATTTCAGCTCAAGTCATACCTTAGGATCAGCGGGAGGTCTATTGGCTTTACATGCCGACTATACCAGCTATAAATCTAATAATCCCGAAAAGTACCAGAACAGTTTTTTGGGAGCTTTGGGCAAAGTAGCTCGACCAGTTGAATACTTAAACAGTAAAGGGAATGTTAACCTTGATATTTATTCCGCAGGCCTAGATTATACCTACCCCTTTATCAATGGACATCAGCTGGAGGCTGGCGCTAAGCTGGATTTTACTCATTCAGACAGTAAGGTATTGTATCAATATGGAAATCTGGATACCCAGCTGCTTACCGATTTTTCCCGTACCAATAGTTTTCGCTATAGGGAAGAGATTACAAGTGCCTATTTAAACTACCATGGGAAAATCGGTGCAACAACTACTTTGCAGCTAGGTCTCAGGGCTGAAAATACCGTCTATAGCAGTGCGGCCATCTCTGGTGATCAGGCTACTGCACAAAGCTATATTCAGGTCTTTCCCAGTTTTCTGCTAAGTTACGGGAAGGAGAAGCAGGTATTTACCTTTTCCTATCATCGTAGTTTGGGCAGGCCGAGCTATCAGGACCTAAATCCCTTTATCACTTATTTTTCTCCTTTCCAATACGCTATGGGCAACCAGTTCTTATTGCCTGAAACTACCCATTCACTCAGACTGGGGTTCAGTTATGCTCAGGTGATCAATTTTAGTTTAGGCTATAACCATACGGTCAACTATTTGGGTACTGTCGCCTCACTGAATGCTGGTAGTTTAACTACCCGTGAAAGCATTGGTAATTTTGGTAATTATGGGCTGCTTAGGTTGTCTGCGGATTACCAGAAAACAGTCGATTGGTATTGGAAGATCGGTGTAAATACCAACATTTTCCAAGACCATTATCATGGCAGTTATCTTGGTCGTGCGCTCAAAAATAGCCTTATTGGATTTAACCTTAATATCATCAACACTTTCCAGCTTGATCAAAAATTGACGGCGGAGGTGCAGCAGCGGTACCAGTCCAAACGTGCAGCGCTGGCAGGTGTGGATTTTGGAAGATACCGAGCAGATGCTGCACTAAAATATGGCCTATTAAATGGTAAGGCCGAGCTGAGGTTAGCAGTTAATGACATTTTTTATTCCTATTTAGATAAGGGGATTAGATCGTTTGGTGAGTTGTACTCTAATTATTCCAATAAAAATGAAAACCGGCGTTTCCACATTGGGCTTTCCTATTTTTTTGGCAGGAACAGCCTCAGGGAAACTCAGATGACAACCAAACAGCAAGAATCCGAACGTATCAAATAGTATATATCACTACAATTTCCACCCACAATTCAAAAACAGTAACAGCTATGAACAAATTAGGCTATTTTTTGATTTCAATTATTTCATTTTTGATGACCTTTTATATGGGCTATATTCTGTTCAGAAAGGCAGAGCTGGAGCTGATTGCAAATGCGTTAAAAGTAATCCTGCTGCCAACATCTCTAATGCTGCTATTTATTTTGCTGCTGATTGTATCACTTTATTTTTTTAGAAAGGCATCAAACTTTGGAAAATCAAAGAAACACATTAGGTTTCGGTAATTACCAATTTCATCTCGGTTATTTATAACCCTATTTTGCCTTCCAGCCAATAGGGTTGTGTACGAATATTTTTACCGCTCACACCCCTTGCCTTTAGTGCCTTTCTGAAGTTTTGGACAGAACGTGCATTACCAATTAAGTAAAAAAATCCGTTTTTCCACAAGTTCCATATCGGCTCGTCAAGGTTTTCTAGATAGCGTATGGCATTTGCTGCTTTATTTGTAGAGGTAGCAACCACATCTAACATACATTCGGAATTCAATTTAACATTCCAAGAGTTTGCATTTACCTCCAGAACGCCTATATAATTTTGATCGTTTTCATCGATTGCCTGTTTAAGGCTTTTAAAAAGTCCAATCGCAGTTTCATCTCCAAAAAAGAAATGATAATTATATTCCCTCTTGTAAAAATCAAAACCTCTAGGTAAAGTGATGTTGAGGGTGTCGTTTAAGTTTAAATTTGAAATGTAAAGACTTCCTGGACCATTGCCGTGCAAATGGAAGATTACCTCAAAAACTCCCTCATCGCTGTTCCAATAAGACGGGGTATAATTCCTGAAATTCATATCATCTACCCGTATAACAATAGCTTGGCCTATTTTAAATTTTATGCCCTTAAGATCGCCTTTAAATATGATTTTCTTGAGGTACGGATTGATGTAGATTACTTCTACGATGCTAACTTTTCGAGATTTGCCGCTAAACACACTTTCCACTGCGTCGGCAACCCATTTAGGTACTTTAGGCATACTGATTTTTATTGGCAAATTACTGGCAAAAAAGTCAATAACCTATTTCATTAGCAGCGGTAATGATTGGACTATTCACGGAATTTGTTTCTAAACGATAGCGGTGTTTCTTTTGCTAGTTGTTTAAATAACCTGGAAAAATAGGTGTGGTCTTGGAAACCAAGTTTATAGGCAATGGTTTTAACATCGTCGTTGGTATAATATAATTTCCTTTTCGCTTCGAGCAACATCACATCCTGAAGGTAAGAGGTAGCAGATATCCCTGTGGTAGATTTAATGCAATCATTTAAATGGGATGGCGTAATATTTAATTTTTCAGCGAAAAAAGAAGGAGGATTCAAGAAGGAGGATTCCGAAACTAACTGCCTGAATTTTTGTGTAAGCAAGTACGCTTGATTTTTCTTAGAGACGACTTTTTCTGCTGAGGCCCAAAAAAGCGCAGTTACCTGATTGATCAAAGCATTAAATAGGCTATGCATGATCACTGTTTTAAGCGCATTATCTGCCATGAAAGCTTTATGCAGCAGAGATGCTGTAGTAATGAGCTCAGTTTCTTGTGCTCTTGGAAGTTTTAGGTATTGCTGAGAAATCGATAAATCCTGAAACGTAAAGCTGCAATGATCTGGCATTAAAAATGGCGCAATACTTAAAAAATAGCCTTTTGCATCCGTACTTATTTTAGCAGCTGCATGAACCTGATAGGGTTTCATTAAAAGTATGCTTTTAGACTTGGCAGTAATGTTTTCCATATCACATTGAACAATTGCCTCTCCTTTAAGGAGAATAACAACAATGTAATAATCATCCCGATGCTGAGTTAAAGGATAAGAATGTGCTAGGCTATCTGCATAGGTTAAATAGCGTATTTCCAAGCCACCAATAGCGCTAGCATTTTGTTGATGAAGGGGGATTTGAGTAGTGTTCACTTTTTACGTATGAATGTATTTATTTTCCTTACTGGTGGATAGTGTTTTTAATTCTCAATTAAGTATCGTTCGTCCATTGCTTGCAAAGCTATGCAGAATTCAGGCTATTATGGTATTGTTTTAGTTATTTGGATTTTCTGGTACGCAGATTTCAAGTTGCAATTTTTTCAACCTACCTTTTTCTGCGATATGTTGTTTTGCATCCCAGTTTAACCCATAACGGTTAAGGTAATCTTGCATTTTTCGAACGGTTACCGCCCGAGAAATCTGTAGTTAAACTGCTTGCAGTTTATACCTTTGTTCGATGATTCTTCGATGAGTGTTCGATAAAAGGGTGTTTTACCGAAGAAAGATCGAAGACTCCTCGACCAGTGTACAACCAATGTGCTAAATGCC
>JAZKIH010000051.1:0-23870 GCA_040384965.1 Bacteroidota bacterium
ATAAGAAAAGCGTAAAAATTTGGAAGCTGTTTACGTAGATCAGCACTACGACCTTGTTGTCGAGTGCAGGAACGGTAGTAGGAAGGCACATAATGATTTATACAAGCTCTATTCCCGAGCCATGTTTAATATTGCTATGCGCATTCTGAACAATGAGGACGAAGCGGCAGACGTGTTGCAGGAGGCATTTATAGATGCGTTCGGACGCATTGGGGATTTTAGGCAGGAAACAACGTTTGGGTTGTGGATGAAACAGATAGTGATCAATAAATCGATCAGCCAGCTTCGGAAACGTAGGATGGAGCTGATACCAATTGATGACACAGATGTTGAAGCAATCCCTGATGAAGAAATGCCAGATAATGAGGAAATGGAATTGCAGGTGCGGCAGGTACGAGCGGCTATCCAACAGCTTCCGGATGGTTATCGCGTAGTACTGACGCTGTACCTGTTAGAGGGATACGACCATGAAGAGATATCACATATTCTTCGGATTAGTGAAAATACTTCAAGAACACAGTTTATGAGGGCAAGACGCAAACTTGCCGACATACTGAGAACCAGGGGAATAAGTTATAATTAATAAAATAAATAATCCTCTCAAATGAGAGGTAGGGAGAGCGAAAGATGAAAGACAGATTAGAAAATTTTATCACAGAAAACAAGAAGGAATTCGATCAGTTCGATGCGCCTGCAGGGTTGTGGGATAAAATAGAGCAGCAGCTGGATGAAAAACGGATCAATTCTTCAACCGCTGGTAGTAAGAAAGAAAAGGTAGTGCGTTTGAGCTTCTTGTTAAAAATTGCCGCCACAATTATCGTTGTTTTAGGAGTTGGCATGTGGGGATATCAGTTTCAGAAGAAAGAGTTTGCCGATTTGAGCAATATCGATCCGCAGCTTGCGAAACAGCAGATTCACTACGCCAGTTTAATTGAGGCTAAACAAGTTGAGCTTAAACAAATAGAAAAAGAAGAACCGCAATTATACAGCGAGTTTTCTTCTGAGATCCGCAAAATGGATGTGAGCTATCAAAAATTAAAGAGCGATTTGCCCGCTAGTCCTAATCAGGAGGAAACGGTTAAAGCGATGATCAGGAACCTGCAGATCCAGACCGAATTGCTAAATCAGCAGCTCAATATTATTCAACAGATTAATAATGTTAAAAAGGAACAAAAAAATGAAACACAACAGATCTAAGAAAGTAACGCTGCTCGCATTTTGCTTTCTTTTTGCAAGCGTAACATACGGGCAATCTGATGAAAAGGTTAATAAGAGTAACACAATCAGAATTGACACCCGTACCATCTCAAACGAAATTTCTAATCTCTTTAGAACTGTTGCCTTTGAGATAAAAAAGATTGACTTCGAAAAGGTTGGAGCTGCTATAGGCACGGTTGCCGAGGAGGTTGGACGTGAAGTCGAAAACATTGACCGCGAAGTAGGTGACATAGAAATAATAATTGGTGACAGACGCGATGCAGACAAACCTGAACCCGAGGGCGGATATGTTGGAACAGCTGAAAAAACAAGGATCATCAGCAAAACTTATTCTGTGGATAAGAATGACAAGCTGGCAATCAATAATCAGTTCGGAAAAGTTACTGTTCATACCTGGGCTAAGAATGAGATCAAAGTTGATGTAGAGGTTAAAGCTTTTGAAGCAACAGACAGCGATGCTGATAAATTGCTGGAAACAGTGACTATTGCTGACAGCCGCTCAAACAACGTTATCAGCTTTAAAACAGCCTTTGAGAAATCTTCAATGAATGTGTGGTCACGTATTAAGAACGGTAAAGAGGAACGTCGCGGAGTACAGGTTAATTACGAAGTATACATGCCGGCAAAAAATGCTTTGGACATTACAAATCGTTATGGCAGCACTTCTGTGCCTGACTTCAGCGGTCCTGTAAATATTAATAGTGCTTATGGATCATTTAACTCCGGCAAGCTGGACAATCCTGCAAACCAGGTGAAGGTTTCTTATGGCTCGGCAAATATGGGAGATTATGCTAACGGAAATCTGTTAGTTAGTTACGGTAGCCTAAAACTTGTAAATGCTGACAAAGTAAATGCAACAATAAAATATTCGGGCGCTAAAATAGCCAAACTGACTGGTGGGGGAACTTTTGATTTAAATTACGGTGGCGGCCTCAAAATAGACGAGGTTGATAGAAGTGTTAAAAATCTTATCATAAATTCAAGTTACTCAGGAGTTACCCTTGGTATAAATGAAAGTGCAGACATGGATTTTGATGTGACGGTGAGCTACGGCGGATTCAACTACAATAATTCAAAAATGAATCTTGTAAATCAATTGACAGATACAGAAAAGTCAAAATCGTGGAGCCCTACAAAAAACTATAAAGGCAGTATCGGCAAAGGTTCAGACTCACGAATCATTATCAAGTCGTCGTACGGCAGCGTAAAATTCCTTTAAATTCTTATGGTTAGAATTTTTATTAAGCCTTCCGGAACTTCCGGAAGGTTTTTTTGTTTATAGTACGTGCAAATATTTACTTTTGCTGAAACTCTAAACTATGGAATGGCTTTCGAATCCTGAGATCTGGATCTCTCTTGTAACCCTAACAGTGCTTGAAATTGTACTCGGGATAGATAATATCATATTTATTTCTATCATGGCGTCTAAGCTGCCGGCGAATAAGCAAAAGAAAGCACGCCGTGTCGGTCTGGCATTAGCGATGATTACAAGGGTATTGCTGCTGCTTTCACTTACCTGGATCATGAAGTTAACGGCCCCATTATTTAATATGGGAGAGTGGATTGGATTGACAACGGGTGAATGGTTTGAGAAGCTGGCTATTTCAGGACGCGACCTGATATTAATTATCGGAGGTCTGTTTCTTATTTATAAAAGTACACGGGAGATCCATGAAAAACTCGAAGGAGATGAGCATGAGGTGCAGACTAAAAAAGTGGTCACCTTTAACGGTGTAATTTTCCAGATCCTGCTGCTCGACATCGTTTTCTCTCTGGATTCTGTTATTACAGCTGTTGGTATGGCTGATCATATCGGAGTGATGATAGCTGCTGTAATTATTGCAGTAGGCGTTATGATGGTTTCCGCTGGCGGAATCAGCGATTTTGTGAATAAACACCCAACGGTTAAAATGCTGGCCCTGTCATTTCTTCTTTTGATAGGTGTTTCGCTTCTCGCAGAAGGATTTGAGCAGCACATCCCGAAAGGATATATTTATTTTGCAATGGCCTTCTCTGTATTAGTCGAGATGCTTAACCTGAAAATGAAGAAAGGTGGTGATAAACCGGTTAAGTTGAAGAACGTACCCAAAGAAGATTAGAATACCTTTATCATTGTCTGGAATAGGATTCAGAGGATTCTGACAGCTACAACAACACACTTTCAGTTAGCAACCAGGATATGGGGATTTTTGTGAAATTTCCCACCGATATTAACTTATAAGAAATATCGTCCATTCTGCATTGTCGCTTCTTCTTCAAGCTTAATCTAATCGTACAATGGTCGGGAAGGATACCTGAATTGTTCGTACTTTCTTCTTTTCAGCTCCGGTATGCCTTCGGGACAGTTTCGAGAAGGCTTCGGGACAGCTTCGGGGAATTGTCGAATGCGTCCCGAATGCGTCCCGGATCTTTCTCTGTTTAAGCGCGGATCAGGTACGAGCAATTCTGCCCGTCGACCAGCCCATGAGACGAAGGATGTATGCGGGAAAACCGAAAGCAAAACAGATGTCCGAAAAGGAAATTTTCGTTTAAGTAAATATTAAAATTTTCTGATCCCTTCCGGATTTTAATGAATTTGTGAGCTGCCAGGCTTGAGAAGCTTTCCTAACTCACCCTGCATAGCAGGCCTTTCAAATATTCGCCTTCCGGGAAAGACGATCTGACCGGGTGGTCGGCAGGTTGCGCAAACTGCTCGATGAACTGAACTTCTTTTCCTGCATCCAGGGCGGCCCATGCGATGATTTGCTTAAAGGTGGTAATATCGACTGCACCAGAACATGAAAAGCTTGCCAGCAGTCCCCCATCGTTTAACAAGAGCATAGCAAGACGGTTGAGGTCTTTGTATGCCCTTGAAGCCTTGGTCAGGGCCGAACGTGATGGCGCATACTTAGGCGGATCAAGGATTATCAGATCGAATTTTTCATTGTCCTCTCTAAATGAACGTAATTGTTTATTTACGTCTGACTGAATAAGGCGATGCGGAATTTTGCTGAAACTATTTATTTCAATGTTTCTTTTGAGCGTTTCTATAGCTAGTGCTGAGCTGTCAACACTCACCACTTCCGAAGCTCCTGAGCGAAATGCATTTAAGCTGAATCCGCCGGAATATGAGAAACAATCAAGAATTTTCTTTCCTTTCGAATGATCGGCAACCATTTTGCGATTATCACGCTGATCGCAGTAAAAACCCGACTTCTGTCCGTCCGCAATATTCACGTGATAAAAGATCCCATTTTCTTTCACGCTTACAAACTCCGGGGGCTGAAGACCGGAAAGAATTCCGCCGGAAGACGCTTCCATCCCTTCATGAGCTCTGGCTGATGGATCACTCCGGTCGAATATGCCTTTGGGGTTCAGAAGCTGCTGAAGCTCATCAATAACAATATTCTTAATGCGTTCTATGCCGCTTGTGAGGATCTGTACCGATAAAAAGTCAGCATATCGATCAACAATCAGTCCGGGTATAAAATCAGCTTCACTAAATATTAAACGATATGTGTTCGTGTCTTCAGTGTAAAGATGTTGCCGGTTTCTTACTGCCTTAGCTATTTTTTTACGCCACCAGTCTTCATTTATCTCAGTTTCAAGGTTCCATTCAAGAAGCCGGACTGCTACCCGGGATTTGTCGTTAAAGAATCCATAAGCAAGGAAATTGTTGCTGCTGTCCGTTACCATAACGATGTCGCCGTTCTCCGGTGCACCCTTAACCTGATCTATAGCTCCTGAAAAAACCCACGGATGTAATTGGCGTACAGCTTTTTCTTTACCCTTTTTTAACCTGACTGAATACATGAAGACAAAGGTACAATATAGATTGAGAAGGTTTTATCAAGCAAACAAAGCAAAGTCAGATTTCAGATATAATTATTTTTGCAAAGGTGCTGCTGAGGTGCCGGTTTGTCAGGCTGGCCCCGCTTTTGAGTCATACTGCACGGGCCTTAGTCGCAGGCTGGTATACGCCGCAATCGGGTTTATTATTAGCGGCATTGGTTTTGGCGAAATCCAGACGTTGTGATGAATATGCTATCAGCTTTTTATCTTTGCGATTATGGAAGAAATTCAATGGGCAGATTTCGAAAAGGTGGCGCTAAGGGTGGGAACGATAATTGAAGTTCTCGATTTTCCTAAAGCCCGGAAGCCGGCGTATCAAATAAAAGCTGACTTTGGTGAACTGGGTATAAAATGGAGCAGCGCCCAAATCACAAAACATTATACAAAAGAGGAATTGATAGGCCGTCAGATCATTGGGGTGGTTAACTTCCCTGAAAAGCAGATTGCAAACTTTAAATCCCAGTTTTTAGTAACAGGATTTGCGGATGAGAATGGTGATATAGTTCTTGCTGCGGTGGAATGGAGGGTACCGAACGGGGTAGCATTGATCTAAAGGAAATTCTTTTCTATAAATACTTGCAGGTCAGATGGCGAACTCTCAAATTTTTCCCCGTTTATAAAGAAAGTTGGTGTGGCATTAACACCGCTGCGCATACCGCTGTAAAACTCACCATCAATTTTTTCGCCTAAAGCAGGATTGGCAATGTCTTTTTCAAATTTTGTCATGTCCAGCCCAAGCATTTGAGCATATTCACTAACAGCAGCAGAAGTTAGACGTTTTTGATTTTCAAAAAGAAGATCATGCATTTCCCAGTACTTGCCTTGAAATGCAGCTGCTTCAGCAGCGATAGCTGCACTTTTTGCATGCGGATGAATTTTTGCAAGTGGAAAATTGCGGAAGATAAACTTCAGGGCGGGTCCTATTTGTTGCTGAAGTTCTTTTACAATTGGATAAGCCCGGCCACAATGTGGACATTCATAGTCTCCGTATTCAACCAATTCAACAGGCGCGTTTAATTGCCCCTGAATATGGTCAGATTCTGATACCGCTTGCCTTAATGCCATGATATTATTTGCTTAACTCTTCCAATGCATCCATAATGCCGTCGGCGCCAGGATTCACACCCATTGGTGACAAGTGGCTCCACCTTATAATTCCATCCTCATCAATCACATACAGACCTCTTTTGCTCTCGCCGCTATTTTCATCAAACACATCGTATTTTCTCGATACTTCGCCTTTCGGTTCAAAATCTGATAAAAGTGGAAAGTGCAGCTTACGATCTGAGCTGTAAGCTAAATGGCACCATTTTCCATCAACTGAAATCCCCAGCAGCTGTGCATCCAACTTTGCGAAGTGGCTAAGCATCTCATTGTAAAGGGCCATTTGGTCGCCGCATACCGGACTCCAGTCGGCGGGATAAAAGGCAAGAATTACACGTTTACCTTTAAAATCACTCAAGCTGACTTTCTGATCGGGGGTAGTGTATAGACTGAAATCGGGGGCTTTGGTTCCTGGTGCTAGCATACTCTTTTATTATTCCTGAAGTTACATTTTTTTGAGAAAGGTTCGGGGCTGAAAACGAGAAAAAACTTTTCAATAATCAAAGAGGTAGTTGAGAGTCGTTTGGGTTTCTCTCCGGCTAAGTGTTAAATTAGCACCGTTGTCAAACCTACCAAGATGTCAGAAATTCTAAAGGCTCATTTTCGCAAATTCATTGAGATTGATGACGCGAGTTTTACTTTGGCAGTTAAATTCTTCCGACAAATAAATGTTAAGAAGAAGGAGACCCTTTTAACTGAAGGACATATCTGCAGATCAAATTACTTCGTAGCCAACGGATGCTTGCGGATGTTCTTTATAGATGAAAAGGGTGTTGAAAAAACTACTCAATTTGCCCTGGAACATTGGTGGCTGGCAGACTATTTTTCATTTCAAAAACAACAGCCTTCACAGTTTAACATTCAAGCGGTTGAGAAGTCGGAAGTCTGGGCTTTGGATTTCCCTGCCCAGGAGAAAATGCTAAATGAATTCCCCCAGCTGGAGCGTTATTTCCGGCTGGTGCATCAAACAGCTCACGCTGCATCGCAAGTAAGGGTAAGGTATGCATATGATTTGTCGAGAGAAGATATGTATCGTTATTTCCGTATCAATTTCCCTGATTTTATACAACGTGTACCGCAATATTTGTTAGCCTCTTATCTTGATATGACACCTGAATATCTGAGCGAATTGCGGGCGAGGATCGTTTCTTAATCTAGTTTAAGTTTTTTTGATTAGTCTTTGTTGACCTTTGATATTAATAAACAAAGGGCAAGTCACGGTGGCTTGAGAAACAAAATTTATAAAATCAAAAAACATGAACACACGACTAAGTATTGCAGAAACAGAACCAGACGCTTTCAAAGCAATGTATGCCTTAGTGAACTATTTAGGTAAAAGTAAAGTTTCAAAATCGCATATTCATTTGTCTAAAATCCGTGCTTCTCAGATCAACGGCTGTGCATACTGTATTGACATGCATACCAAAGAGGCATTAAAAGACGGAGAGACCACCCAGCGTCTATTCTTACTTAATGCCTGGAAAGAAACAAGCCTATTTACTGAAGAAGAAAAAGTTGTGTTAGCCATAACGGAGGAGGTAACGCTGATTAGTCATAATGGTTTAACCGATGAAACATATCAGCACGCCATCAAATTGTTCGATGAGCATTACATCGCGCAGCTAATTATGGCTATAGTAGCTATCAATGCATGGAATAGAATTTCCATAAGCTGTCAAACGGAAGTTCCAAAATAAGGCAGTACTTGTAAGTGATACATTGTACGTTTTCTTTCAACTGCAGCATGTGAAAAATAGGTCTTACGCACTTTACCGATTCGGTATCTATAACTTACAACGTATGGCTTACAACTCGGGATGGTTTGCTTTCTAAAGAAAACAAGGCTAGCTTTGGCAGATGAAATACATCAGCTTTACTGACGAACCCGCCATAGCTCCTGATGAATTCTTTATGCGCGAAGCTCTTAAAGAAGCGCAAAAAGCTCTTGAACTGGATGAAGTTCCCATTGGTGCGGTAATCGTCCACAATGGCCGTATTATTGGACGCGGGCATAATCTAACAGAACAGCTTAATGATGTTACCGCCCATGCTGAGATGCAGGCTTTTACAGCCGCTGCAAATTATACCGGAGGAAAATATTTAAAGGACTGCACGTTATACGTTACCATTGAACCTTGTGTAATGTGTGCCGGCGCATCATACTGGACGCAGATCAGTAAAATTGTATTCGCTGCACATGATGTAAAGAGGGGATTCTCACAGATTAAACATCGTATCATTCATCCGCGCACCGAATTGGTGAGCGGCATCATGGCAGAAAATGCAGCCCAGCTGATGAAAGATTTTTTTATTGCCAAACGCAATAAATCGTGACATCTAATTGAATAATTTCCAACATTACAGACTTATATTTGTTTAATTAATATTGTTAAACTTAAAATTAAATCACATGGCATTTGAACTACCTGCGTTATCGTATGCGACCGACGCTCTAGAACCACATATCGACAAAACCACGATGGAGATTCACCATGGTAAACACCACCAGGCTTACGTAGATAATTTGAATAAAGCGTTAGCTGGTACTGACGGCGAAAATCAAAGCATTGAAGATATTCAGAAAAATATTTCTAAATATCCTGCAGCTGTTAGAAACAATGGTGGCGGTCATTTCAATCACAGTTTGTACTGGTCTGTTATGGCTCCAAATGCTGGCGGAACTCCTTCTGGTGATCTGGCTAAAGCGATTGACGAAGCATTTGGATCATTTGATGAGTTCAAGAAGAAATTTGCTGAAGCAGGAACTACTAGATTCGGTTCAGGTTGGGCATGGTTAAGTGTTGGCGGTGATGGAAAAGTGCAGGTTAGCTCAACGCCTAATCAGGACAATCCATTAATGGATGTTGCCGATGTAAAGGGTACACCAATACTTGGAATGGACGTTTGGGAACATGCTTATTACCTAAAATATCAGAATAAGCGCCCTGATTATATTGCTGCGTTCTGGAACGTTGTTGACTGGAATGCTGTAGCTGACAGGTTCGCAAAAGCGAAATAAAAAACAGCCTTATCAAACTTTATTAGAGAAGTGGTGTATTTAAGAAGTACATCACTTTTTTAATTTAATGACCATGAGAAAATTATATTCAGTTGTTGCGCTTTTAGCTGTTAGTTTATTATCCAGCTGTGAACTTGCCGGGGATATTTTTCAAGCCGGAGCTTACACCGGAATTTTTATCGTAGTAATTATTGTTGCCCTGGTTCTTTGGCTGCTATCTAAATTCAGAGGAAGAAGCTAATTAGTATATATCCAGGATCTCCTTTTTCTTCTTGCTCTGCATACGTTTAGGTATTGCCAGAAGAATTTCTTGTTCGAGAATGGATATTAATTTTTTCTTGAGAAAATTGCGATGCGTGACAATACTTATTTCGCGCGTAGGTTCGGGCGATTTAAAATAGCGGACACGGTCCAGCTGCTTTACAGAAAAGTCAGACATTGAAAGTTCCGGAAGCAGGGTAATTCCCTTGTCCATATCAACCATACGTTTCAGTGTTTCAATACTATCTGTATTATACTCAAATGGCTTTATTCGCTCCGAACGTTCCCTGTTACAAATATTCAGGATCTGGCTTCGCATACAGTGCCCTTCGTTGAGCAACCAAAGATCATCCAGGTCTATATCCTTTGGAGCGAGGTTTTTCTTTGAAATGAGGGGGCTGGACTTTGATAGATATGCTACAAACGATTCGTAAAACAAGGGGGTTTCGTGCAGGCTTCGATCATTGACAGGAGTTGACAGAACCCCGCAATCCAGGAGTCCGTTTTTAAGTTCATGGATAATCTGTTCGGTTGTATATTCCCATACTATAAGCTGCACACGGGGATATTTATCCATAAATGCAGAAATGATTTTCGGCATGAGGTATGGTGCCATGGTAGGAATAATGCCAATCTTCAACTCGCCTTCAACTCCGCCTTTCCTGTTACTGATTAACTCTTTTACTTTATAGCTTTCTTTAAGAACGATCCGGGCTTGCTCAAGAACTTCGATTCCTATTTCCGTCGGCACCACAGGCTGCTTACTTCGGTCAAACAGAATTACTCCCAGTGCCTCTTCCAACTTTTGAATCTGCATACTCAAAGTTGGCTGAGTGACGAAACATTTTTCTGCTGCCAGCCCGAAACTCCGGTAAGTGTCGACGGCTACCACATACTCCAGTTGAACAATAGTCATATAATAGAGGTTATCTATGCAAAGATATATGATATTGATTTCTTCTATAAGGGTTAAATGAAATTATTGAAAGTTAATTCCCTGTCCCATGGTGTTTAGTCACGGAATCACAGGAACTTTTATTAAAACCTCATACCTTTGCATAAGATGGAGGAAGAAAAATCTACCAGGATAAACAAGTATTTAAGCGAGATCGGATATTGTTCCCGACGGGCGGCTGACAATTTGATTCTCCAAAATCGGGTAACTATCAACGGAACAGTGCCCGAGATGGGAACCAAAATAGTACCCGGAGATATCGTTAAAGTAGATGGTAAGCAGGTGTCAGCTCCGGATGAAAAGCCTGTATATATTGCTTTTAATAAGCCGATAGGTATTGTATGTACCACTGATACGAAGGTAGAGAAGAACAATATCATAGATTACATAAAATATCCTAAACGGATCTTTCCTATAGGCCGCCTGGATAAGCCGAGCGAGGGACTCATCCTGCTCACCAGTGACGGCGATATTGTGAACAAGATTCTGCGTGCTCGGAACAATCACGAGAAGGATTATATTGTAATGGTTAATAAGCCAATAACCGACGATTTTTTAAAGAAAATGCGGAATGGTGTGCCGATTCTTGATACCGTAACCAGGAAGTGTAAAGTGGACCAAATTGGCAAGACCCAGTTCAAGATAATTCTGACCCAAGGCCTGAACAGACAGATCCGACGGATGTGCGACTACCTGGATTACAAGGTTATAAAATTGAAACGGGTCCGAATTATGAATATCAATCTTGATCTGCCTGTAGGAAAGTGGCGATATCTGACTGATGTCGAGATGAATGAAATTAACCGCCTGATCGCTACATCTTCGAAAACGCATGTTGATGGCGAGGATTTTTCTGAGTAAAATTTAACCCATTTGAAACAGCAAAGCCGATCAACTTCGAAGAAGAGATCGGCTCGTTTTTGTTATTCGGCTTATTTCATGCCGATGCTGGTTAGCGCAATCATTTGGCTCTCGACCAAGAAGAAGACGCTTTCGGCGTAAGCCATTTTATTCCACAGTAACCGACTTGGCCAGATTTCTTGGCTGGTCAACATTACAGCCACGCAGGACGGCAATGTGATAAGACAGCAACTGAAGAGGGATTGTAGCAAGCAGCGGTAAGAAAATCTCGTCAGCGTCCGGAATTTCGATAGTATAATCCGCCATCTTTTTCACAGTCGTATCACCTTCGGTAACTATTGCGATAACTTTTCCTTTTCTTGCTTTTACTTCCTGGATATTACTGATCACCTTTTCGTATGAAGAATTTTTCGTGGCAATAAATACAACAGGCATTTCTTCATCTATCAAAGCAATTGGTCCATGCTTCATTTCTGCCGCAGGGTATCCTTCAGCATGTATGTAGGATATCTCTTTAAGTTTCAGGGCACCCTCCAGAGCAACTGGGAATCCACTTCCTCTGCCAAGGAAAAGAAAATTCCGGGCGTCTTTAAATTGCTCAGACATAACTCTGATGCTGTCGTTAGACTCCAGACATCTCTCGACCAAAGCAGGAATATTGTTCAGTTCGGTTAACAAATCAACCAGTTTACTTCGTGAGATTGTCCCCCTTTGCTGGGCCATATATAGGGCCATAAGCGTTAAGACGGTCACCTGAGCAGTAAACGCTTTTGTTGACGCCACTCCAATTTCAGGCCCTGCGTGTGTATATACACCGGCATGACTTAACCTGGGGATTGAAGCACCAACAACGTTACAGATACCAAAAATAGTGGCTCCTTTTTCCTTTGCCAGTTCAATAGCCGCCATAGTATCTGCGGTTTCGCCAGATTGAGAAACAGCGATAACTATATCCTTTTCGGAAATTATCGGGTTTCGGTAGCGGAATTCTGAAGCGTATTCCACTTCAACTGGTATGCGTGCACACTCTTCTATCAAATATTCTCCAACAAGTCCGGCGTGCCATGACGTTCCGCAGGCAACAATAATAATCCGGTCGACATTCTTGAGTTTGTCAGCATACTCTTTAATGCCTCCGAGTTGAACCTGCCCGTTGGAAGGATAGATACGTCCGCGCATACAATCTTTAATAGATCTTGGCTGCTCGTAGATCTCTTTAAGCATAAAGTGATCAAAACCACCTTTCTCAAGAGCTTCAAGTTTCAGTTCCAGTTCCTGTACATATGGAATCCTGACCTTATTGTCGATAGTCTTTATTAGCAGATCATCACGACGTATATATGCAATCTCGCTATCTTTAAGATAAATGACATCCTTGGTGTACTCAATAATAGGGGATGCATCGGATGCTATAAAATATTCATTCTTGCCAACACCGAGAACCATGGGACTGCCCTTCCGCGCTGCTATAAGCTCTTCGGGATCGTTTCTATCCATTATCACGATTGCATAGGCGCCAATAACCTCATTTAAGGCTATTCTCACAGCCTCTCTAAGATCCAGGCCAGTTTGATTCTGGATATCTTCAATAAGATGAATCAGAACTTCGGTGTCGGTATCACTATTGAAAACATGACCCCGCGAAATAAGTGTTTCTTTTAGGGTCGCATAATTCTCAATAATACCATTGTGGATAATGGCAAGCCGGTTATCGCCGGATGTATGAGGGTGAGAATTTCTGTCGGAAGGCTCTCCGTGAGTTGCCCAACGGGTATGCCCCATTCCGATTTTGCCATCCAGATTTTCTCCTTTAACAGAATCTTCAAGGTCACTTACCTTACCAGCTTTCTTATAGATATTTAGAGTATCATCTATTAAAGCTACTCCAGCACTATCGTATCCGCGATACTCAAGTCTGTGTAATCCTTTTATAACTATTGGCCACGCCTCACGAAAGCCAATATATCCAACAATTCCACACATTATTTTGGGGGTTAAATGCCGAAACTACTGAAATTCGAACAACTTAAAGAGGATTCTTGTTTTTGAGACTTAATTTATTTTACTGTAGAAAATATTAAGTTTCATTTTGTAAGTCACACCAGTCTTTCCACTACCAATGACTGCTCTCGATGCTGTAGTGCCGGAAGCAAGCGGCCCTGATTGGCGATTGTAGGATACATTAACCGGAGCGATGAATGTATCGTACTGTTTGGATTTCCCTCTCAGGATATCCTGTAGAAAAGTTGTAACTACAAATTTATAACGCTTGTTCGTAGAGTCGTAAAAACCACCAAAATCAAGGTCAGGAAGTGCAATAGCAGGATCAGGACCGAAATCGGGGATAAACTGACGCTGGTTTGCAATGTCAGTAGTGTACATCAATAATCGTGGCGATGGACTATAATTGTCCGTTCCACCTACCACGGTGACAATAAGCTCGGCCTTATTTATTGTAATATTTCCCAGTTCCTTCAATTTGTCAATGTGGGGAAATCTGATCTTTGTACGAACACCACCCAATCCCTGTACGTATGTAAAATCGTACTGTGTATTGGGATTATTTAGCTGAGTTTGAACACCTGTGCCAGTATAGTCATGAGTAAACTGAGCTGCTATCGGTACTGATGCGACATTGTTTGTGATTGGGAATGAAACAAGAGTTGTATCTATCGTTGTACCGCTTGTATTTTTGTAGTAGATATCAAGCCTGCTTGAGTCCGATAAATTTAGAAAAGCTATACCTCCGGGACCTGAGCTTTGCGATTCGTTTACTCTAAGGTGTAGTCCTTTGATAAACTTGCGAAACACATCCTGGGTACTGAAGTTAGCCGCCGCCGCATTTATAAAGTTGCTGTTTATAAATGATGCGCTTAACGGAATCCGTATTTGAGGAGCCTTGCTTTTAATTGCATCCGGTTTACCTGTAATGATTTGATTTACTTTAACGCTATCTTTTCTTCGTACTGTTACGAGCTGACTGCCGATAACAGCAGCACTTACATTAAAACCGCTGTTGTTAAAGTAGTTTTTGTTAGCAGTTAACTGTTCTGCGAGCTGGCGTACTTCTATCCGGAATTTCGAAGTGCTGTCTCCGTAAAATTCATCACCATAATGTAATACCAGAACTGCAGAATCTAAAACCGGCGCAGTTCCAAAGGTTGTATTACTATTGACCATCGTTAATGATAAAGCGATATTAGCCGCCGTTTTACCAAAAACAGGGTCGTTAAAAAAGCCTAGTGGATATTGCTTTAATGTATTTGTCAGGATTGAGTCTTCACGAACAGTGGACGACCTTACGGTTATCGTGTCGGTAAACTTTCCGTTAATTCCTGTAGCGGGGTCAACATCTAAACCTATTGAATCAGTATTCTGACAACCATTTAAAATAAAAAGACTTATCAACAGCGTTAATAAGCCCAGTTTGTATAATTTCATCTGTATTATGTTTGTTTTAAAAGCCTTATGAAACAATTTTTTATGATCGCTTTTTACAGCGATGATCCATGTTTCATCGGCGATACACCCTTAAGCTAAAGAGACAAGCTCTTCGTTAGCTATTTCTTCGTAAAGGTTGTAATAATTTTCGAAATCTGATGTCAGATTGAATTCCAGGGTTGGTTTATTGCCCTTTTTAACAAACTTTAACACTTCTTCGCTGACAGTTTCGCTGGCATAAACCACGGCATCAGAATAAGAGATAGCTCCAAGATTTAACGCTGTATTAGTTGCGGCAGTATAAATCTCTGTGTTTTCAGCATTCATCCCGCTCATTATTGCTTTGGTTGCAAAAGCTGGATTCAGATTGCTTGTAAAGCCATCGTCGTAAACTGAATAAACTACTTTAGAGTTCTTAAACGTAGGATCATCCTTATAGATAGTTTTCAAATACGCAGGCACTAGAGCACTCATCCACCCATGGCAATGAACCACGTCAGGTGACCAGCCTAATTTCTTAACGGTTTCTAACGCGCCTTTACAGAAAAATATAGTACGCTCATCATTATCCTCATAAAACTTATTTCCGCCATCAGCAAAAACATGCTTTCTCTGGAAGTACTCTTCATTATCAAGGAAGTAGACCTGCATGCGAGCTGAAGGAATTGATGCAACCTTAATAATTAAAGGGTTATCATTATCATTGATGATAATATTCATTCCCGACAGACGAATAACTTCATGCAGCCTGTTACGGCGCTCATTAATATTACCAAAACGCGGCATCAGAATCCGGATCTCAAATCCCTTGTCCTGCATAGCCTGCGGAAGTTGACGGGTGATCTCAGAAATTTTGGTAAGTTCAAGGAAAGGCGACATCTCATGCGTAATAAAAAGAATCTTCGTTTTTGCCATCTCCAATTTGATTAAATTAAGGGTTAAGAAAAGTTTTCGAACAGCAAAGGTAAGCAATATGTTATGAAATATCAACGATTTACGCAAGTTGTTTTGGTGGTATTTAAGTATTTAACCATTTTTGAGCTCAATTAACAGAGAGATATTTTGGAAATTTTCAGGACTCGGGCAGAGGTTCGTAAGTATTTAGAACAATTAAAGCCTGAGGGGCGAGTGGTGGGATTTGTGCCAACTATGGGTGCTTTGCACAATGGGCATTTATCACTGATAGAGACTGCCAGAGAGAAGACCGATGTTGTAGTGTGCAGTATTTTCGTCAATCCAACACAGTTCAATGATAAAGCTGATCTGGCAAACTATCCCAGGCCGATTGACGATGATATTAAACAGCTTGAAAAAGCTAACTGCGACGTGTTATTTCTCCCCGAGGTGTCTGAGATGTATAATAGCACTGACAAGTGGCACATAGAGCTTGATAAACTGGATAATATTCTTGAAGGGGAAATCCGCCCCGGCCATTATCAGGGTGTAACTCAAATTGTAAAAAAGCTTTTTGACATAGTGAGTCCTGATTATGCCTTTTTTGGTCAGAAAGATTTCCAGCAATTTGTTGTGATCTCATACATGGTTAAAAAACTCAATCTGGATGTCAAGTTGGTCATGTGTCCTATCGTCCGTGAAGAAGATGGCCTGGCAATGAGTTCCAGAAATGTATATCTGTCGACCGAAGATCGCCATCATGCACTATCTTTATTCAAAGCACTGAGCAAAGCGAAAGCTGATTTTGGTAATCTGACTATTTCGGACATTAAAGAAAAAGCTATCCAATATTTGTCGAACGCTGAGGGCATCCAGGTCGAATATTTCGAAATATATAACGGGAATACGTTCGAGCCAGCTACCACAAAACACGCTGACAAGATTATTGCTCTTGTGGCAGCGCGGGTTGGAAAAATCCGGATTATAGACAATATGATTTTGAATAATAACTAAGCTATTGAAGCAATTCATACCAGCCATAAAATACATATTACTGCTAGTCATCGGTATTACATTACTGATCCTGGCTTTTAAAGGGCAGGATATTGATCAGCTCGTAACAGATCTTAAGAAGGCGGATTATAAATGGGTTTTTGCTTCCCTCCTCAGTTGCTTTCTTGCGCATATTGTAAGAGCAATTCGCTGGAGAGCGATGATCACCTCACTGGGTCATGGAACGCCCTCGTTAATCAATACCTGTTATGCAGTCATGATTGGTTACATGGCTAATGTTGCATTTCCCAGAATGGGCGAAGTATCCCGTTGCGGAGTAATAAATAAAACAGATAACATTCCAATAGTAAAGCTTATAGGAACGGTAATCGTCGAACGGATCGTTGACCTTCTTATGCTGGCCATAGTTTTAGCACTCGGTATTATGCTTCAGTTTGATTTACTTGCAGATTTCCTTTACGATCATGTACTTGTAAAGCTGAAGGGCAGCGCCGGAAATTTGACAGTTTTGGTTTTTGCTGCTATCGTGTTCATCCTGGCAATCGGCTTCTTTTATCTGCTGTTGAAGAAGAAGAAATTGGGGATCAAAAACCGGATATATAGTTTTTTTCTGGACGTAAAAAGCGGCGTTCTATCAGTAAAGGATCTTGACAACAAAGGCGGCTTTGTATTTAGTTCAGTGCTGATCTGGTTTTTGTACGGCTTATCTACTTACCTGTGTTTCTTCGCCCTTGAAGCAACTTCAGGCCTGGGAGTCATCGCTTCACTTTCAGTATTAGTATTCAGCAGTCTTGGTATGATTGTACCAGTGCAGGGCGGTATCGGAGCATTCCACTATATGGTATCGGAAGGACTTGTAGTATATGATATTCCTAAAAGCGAAGGCCTCGCTTATGCTCTTCTAATCCACTCGTCGCAAACTCTTTTAGTCCTGTTTACTGGCGCAATTAGCGTAATTTTGCTGATGTTGAAATCATCTAAACCCTCGCCTAATGGGAAAGCTTAAAAACATAGAAGAGAAAATATTCACGCAGGAAGAGATTAAAGCTCGTCTGAATGTATGGAGGCTTCTGGAAAAGAAAATCGTTTTCACAAACGGGTGTTTCGACCTTGTCCACCTCGGGCATATCGACTACCTGGCTAAAGCTGCAGATCTGGGCGATAAGTTAATTATAGGGTTAAATTCTGATAAATCTACCAGCGACATTAAAGGGCCTAACAGACCCATTACCGATGAAAAATCAAGATCATTCCTCCTTGCTTCCATGTCATTTGTAGATGCAGTGATCCTGTTTGACGAAGAAACTCCGGTAAATTTGATCAAGTTAGTCAAGCCAGACGTACTGGTTAAGGGAGCTGATTATACGATCGATCAAATTGTGGGTTCAGATATTGTCATCAGCAACGGCGGTAGCGTTCAAACACTCGAGTATCTTCCGGGTTATTCTACTACTTTGATCGAACAGAAGATCAGATCTCTTAAATGATATAACCATCTTTAGTGGTCTTAATTTGTATTTAGCGTAGAATATAGCTGCTAAAGATTATTTTTGTTGACTTAACCAATTATTTATGTATTTCGAATTTTCAGAGGAACAGCTAATGATCCGCGATGCGGCAAGAGATTTCGCAAATACTGAACTTAAACCCGGCGTGATCGAACGTGACGAACACCAGAAGTTTCCAGCTGAGCAAGTTAAAAAGCTTGGTGAGCTTGGATTTTTGGGTATGATGGTCGACCCCCAATATAACGGCTCTGGCCTCGATACTGTGTCATACGTGTTGGCTATGGAAGAGTTTTCCAAGATAGACGCGTCTGCATCTGTAGTAGTTTCTGTCAATAATTCACTCGTATGTTTTGGACTCGAAAAATATGGGTCAGAAGAACAAAAGCAAAAATATTTGAAGCCACTGGCTGCCGGCGAGAAGATCGGTGCTTTTTGTTTGTCTGAGCCTGAAGCTGGTTCTGATGCCACATCTCAGCAGACAAGTGCAATTGATATGGGCGACCACTACTTATTAAACGGCACTAAGAATTGGATCACAAACGGCAGTTCCGCTTCCACTTACCTTGTTATAGCTCAGACTAATCCAGCCAAAAGGCATCAGGGCATAAATGCGCTGATCGTTGAGAGAGGAATGGAAGGATTTACCATTGGACCAAAGGAAAACAAATTGGGGATACGGGGATCTGACACCCATTCTTTAATGTTTTCTGACGTCAAAGTCCCCAAAGAAAACCGGATCGGCGAGGAAGGTTTTGGATTTAAATTTGCTATGAAAACCCTTGAAGGCGGGAGAATTGGAATTGCATCTCAGGCGCTGGGAATAGCGGCCGGAGCTTATGAACTTGCTCTGAATTATTCTCAGGAACGGAAAGCTTTTGGCAAAACAATCTCTGGACATCAGGCAATCCAGTTCAAGCTCGCTGATATGGCTACTGAAATAGAAGCAGCGCGAATGTTGTGTCTTAAAGCAGCCTGGCTAAAGGATCAGGGACTGCCTTACGCTCAGGCTAGCTCAATGGCTAAGCTGTTTGCGTCGCAGGTTGCGATGAAAGTTACCGTTGAAGCTGTTCAGATTCATGGGGGATATGGTTTTGTAAAAGAGTACCATGTAGAGCGTTTGATGCGGGATGCAAAGATCACCCAGATTTATGAGGGAACTTCTGAAATTCAGCGGATTGTTATCGCTCGTGAAATATTAAAATAGTTAAACTTAGGAGATGAAATTTACCGCAAATATCGCATCTGTATTAGTAATGCTTCTCGCGCTTGCCTCATGTAAGTCTTCAGATCAGGAGATGACAAACGGTGTATGGCGTGCCACGCTAAAAACCAATTCGGCTGCAGAGATTCCTTTTAATTTCGAGGTGATTGATTCTGCAGGATCAAAACATATAAATATTATCAATGGCGAAGAGCGGTTTAGAGTAGATGAAATTTCCTTTACGTCTGATTCTGTTTTTATCAAGATGCCGCTCTTTGATTCGGAAATAAAGGCTAAGAATAAAGGCGATGTATTATCCGGACAGTGGATTAAACACCTGGCCGACAGTGATGCCGTAATGGCTTTTGATGCCAGGGCCGGTGATGACTGGCGTTTCTTCAAGGCAAGCGAAAATCAGGAAGCAAATATATCCGGCCGATGGTCTACAACATTTACCAGCCTCGATTCTGCAGATACAACAATTGCTATAGGGGAATTCCGGCAGGAGAAAGGTCGGATGTTAGGCACATTTTTAACGAGTACCGGCGACTATCGTTTTTTAGAAGGAACCGTTTCTGACAACAAGTTATATCTGTCTTGTTTTGATGGCAGTAATGCCTATCTATTTACGGGGAATATTCTAAACGACAGTACCATTACAGATGGTAAGTTCTATTATGGTCTCTCGGGTATCGATAACTGGAATGCCAGGAAAGATGAGAATGCTATTCTTCCCGATGCCTACTCATTAACTGCTTTGAAGAAGGGCTATGACAAAATAGATTTCACATTTCCTGCCCTGGATGGAAGAAAGGTTTCAATCTCAGATGAGAAGTATAAGAACAAAGTTGTTCTTGTGCAATTTCTGGGATCCTGGTGTCCCAACTGCATGGACGAAACCGCATATCTGGTCCCGTTCTACAATAAATACAAAGATAAGGGTGTTGAGATCATTGGCCTCGCTTATGAGCGGACGAAGGATTTTGAACGGTCAAAAATGAATGTGGCGCGTCTGCGCGATAGGTTTAATGTACCCTATGAGATGCTAATAACTGGCTTTACCAAGGATAAGGCCGAGGTCGCGACAAGCTTGCCAATGCTTAACAACTTTGAAGCCTTTCCTACCCTGATGATGATCGATAAAAAAGGTAAAGTGCGAAAAATCCATACCGGATTTAGCGGCCCGGGGACTGGTGAATATTATACAAAATTTGTCAAGGAGTTTGAACAAACTATCGACGAAATGCTTGCCGAAAACTAATTTATGAATACAAAATATCTTATATGCTGCCACATCCTGGCGGCATTTTTTCTGATGTCGTGCTCAACTCCCAAGATGGTGAATCTCGATCCGATTACTGTGAGTGAAAATGCAGCCGGAGTGAACACCTATCGGGGAAGTTACAGCCGGGTAAGTGATATCATTAA
Organism: Bacteroidota bacterium; assembly: GCA_040384965.1. GTDB lineage: Bacteria > Bacteroidota > Bacteroidia > Sphingobacteriales > Sphingobacteriaceae > Daejeonella. The sequence goes on from JAZKIH010000051.1 coordinate 20,736, forward strand.
TACGAAACTTGACCTAAGCTTTAGCTGGGACAGTGCTTACGTTTACGGTAAAGCAACAATACATGCCAAACCCTATTTCTACGCGTCAGATGAAATCACGCTTGACGCGAATGGTTTTCGGATCAACAATATTTCCCTGGTAAAGAAAGACGACCGTCAGCCCTTGCGTTATACATATAATGGCAAGAAGCTGAATATCAAACTGGACAAAACTTACAGCAGAGACCAGGATTACACTATCTTCATCGACTACGTAGCAATGCCCAATAAATTAAAGATTGGTGAAGATATAGCCTCGGCAGGAGACAGAGGCCTCTATTTCATTAACAAAGATGGTAAAGACAAGGATAAGCCGCGGCAAATCTGGTCACAGGGCGAAACTGAATGTAATTCGACCTGGTTCCCGACCATCAACGGCCCTCAGGAAAAGATGACGCAGGAAATTAACATCACTGTGCCTAATGAATATGTGAGTTTGTCTAATGGTAGTCTTGAATACTCCACTCTGAATGGAAATGGAACCCGGACAGACAGCTGGCGCCAGGAACAGCCGCATTCAACTTATCTGACCATGATTGCAGTAGGAAATTTTGTAATTACAAAGGATAAATGGAGAGATAAGGAAGTGAGTTATTATACCGAGCCGGCTTTTGCGTCAACAGCCAAACTTGTATTTGGGAAAACTCCCGAAATGATTGAGTTTTTCTCGAAGAAGATGGGTGTGGATTATCCCTGGGACAAATATTCACAGATCGTGGTGCGTGATTTTGTCAGCGGTGCGATGGAAAACACTACCGCGACCGTATTCTTTGACCGGATGAACATGTCGGCCGGAGAATATCTTGATGAGAACCATGAAGATATAATCTCTCATGAGCTTTTTCACCATTGGTTCGGAGATCTTGTAACTGCCGAATCGTGGTCAAACCTGCCCCTGAATGAATCCTTTGCGACATATGGAGAATATTTATGGGAAGAACATAAGTATGGACGGGAAACGGCCGATCTTAAGGGGCTTGACGACCTTTCAGCATATCTGGGCGGCGATCGGAAAAACAACCCCGACGTTATCCGTTTTGATTATTCTGACAGGGAGCAAATGTTCGATGAGATCAGTTATCAAAAGGGTGGCCGAATCATTCATATGCTGCGCAAAACAGTTGGAGATGAAGCATTTTTCAAGGCCCTTAACTTTTACCTGACTCGTCATGCCTATAAAAACGCAGAGATTCATGATCTCCGCCTGGCTTTCGAAGAAGTTAGCGGCATGGATCTGAATTGGTTTTTTAATCAATGGTTCCTCGCCTCAGGCCATCCGTCTCTGAATATTCAGAGTAGTTATAATCCGGAGAAAAAAGAAGTGTCTATCACAATCAACCAGAAGCAGGATCTTATTAAGTTCCCCCTTTACCGGATCCCGATGGCAGTAGATATTTATGCCGGAGGTAAAGTGGAACGAAAAGAGATTATACTTGACAAAAAGGATCAGACCTTTATATTCTCATCAGCACTTATGCCGGATCTGGTAAATACGGATGCGGAAAAATATATCGTTGGCGAGAAGACAGAGAATAAAACGCTCGACCAGTATGTATTTCAATATAACAATGCTCCATTATTTATGGATCGTTTTGAAGCTGTGCTGATGCTGCTGCAGATGAAAAACGAAGCACTGGCAAGAGCAACTCTTATCAAAGGCTTTAAAGATAAGAACTGGTTTATACGAACAGCTGCATTATCGGTTTTGGATAAGCTGACTTCCGACGAACAGCAATCAGTTTACGAAACCGTTCGCACTATTGCGTTAAAAGATGAAGTTTCCCTTGTGAGAGCGTCGGCAGTTACTATTCTTGGGAAATTTTATGGCTCCCAAAACAACCGTGATATTTATAATATCACAAAGAAAGACAAAGCCCCAAGTGTCCTTAAAGCTACTGAGGATATTATTGGGAAATAGTGAGAGTTGAGAGAGATTGCCGGGTAAGGTAGGAATTAGTAAGATAAAGCAAATGTTAAAAGTAACCAGTAATCGTCACTATATGTTGTGTAACTGAATACTGGTTACTGAATACCGGTTACTATTTCCTGTCTGAACCGACTGCTGAGAACACCATGTTCAGCACTGACAAGAGGATAGCAAAAAGTAAAGCGGAGAAAAACCCTGCCGTGTTAAAGCTGTCCATAAGGCTATCAACCAGAAGTACCATCAATACGGTAATTACAAAAGACATTAAGCCAAGCGTTAGGAAATTGATGGGAAATGTGAGGATGCGAAGAATTGTACCGATGGTAGCATTTGCAAGGCCAATAAGCACACCGGCGATTATAGCGCTCCAAAAGCCATCAACATTTACTCCCGGAAGTAAGTAAGCTGCTAGAGCAACTGCTAGTCCCATTAATAAAATTTCAATGATAAGTCTCATAATTATTAGCTTAGGTTTAAAATCATGTAACCATGAAGTTCAAACATCTGTTTTATATAACCTCAATTATTTTCTTAACATTTGACGGATGCGGTCCTTCTGAAAAGGAGATTAAAGCCAACACGGGTGTTAGGCTAGCCTTATCACCAGATAGCCTGAGTGTGGAACTTCAGCAGATCCCACCGTACGCGATTAAAGAATTCCTTGCCGATTCATTGAAAACAGAACAATGGCAGGATTTCTTTGCGGTTTATGAGGAGCCGTCTGATCAAGAGATGAGGGATTTTCAGCCAGCAATAGATGGTTCATATACTATAAAAGATAGCTTCGTGTCGTTTGTTCCTTCCGGCGGATTTAAGAAGGGCAAGTCTTACTTCTCCAGATGTTATACACGCGAGTTAATGCAGGAGCCCGAAGACATTATCGCTACCCGTGATCTTTCTCCTACAGATGGCTTTCTGGAATATGCGTTCAAGGTAAAATAGACTGGTCTTAGAGCCGATAATCCATTCGTGATTAGTAAAATCCACCGTGTCTCGGACGTCTGATTAGCCCACAACCGATTAACGGTAAATAGAAGTGTATTTTGAATGTTTGCTGAGCGGATAATTATTGCCCTATCATATTAATTGCCAGCGACTATTGATTTGTAATCTTAAATTGTTTTATTATATTTGCATCCGATCTGAGAAGAGCCCCGACATTATCGGGG
>JAZKIH010000052.1:0-5644 GCA_040384965.1 Bacteroidota bacterium
AGCAATTTATTTAATGTCCTAAAAATTGATTCTGATCAGGTAAGGTAACTTCGATATCGCCGTCAATGATTACACATTGGCAACCCAAACGGGAATTGATCCTTGGGTTGACCGCCCGGTCAATAAAGTCCTCTTCCTTATCAGAAATTTCTTCGATATTATCCATACCGCGATTTACATAAACCTGACACGTGCTGCAGCCACAAACACCACCGCAATTGTGTTGCAATTCTATTCCGTTATCGAGGCATACGTCGAGCACAGATTCTCCCTCGGCAATAGGCAGCTCAAGAGAAGCCTTCGATGCCTCCTCAAAATTAATTTTTATCTTAAAAATGTTCATTAGGGCAAAAATAACAAATTAAATTCAGCCCCGGGGATGCTTATGCAAATTGACTATGCTTTGACTCAGCCTTTTGTAAAGATCCTGCAATTCAGGCTGATTCTTCAACATATCAAGGTGGGAATTTACAACTTCATTGTCCTCACGTACAGCAGGGCCTGTTTGTACAGAGGCTGGATCGTATAACTGAACTTTATGGGCTGTTTCGGCTATCAAGGGCCTTAAAAGATCAAAATCTAAGTTCTCATCCTCCAGCAATTGCTGAGAAATAGCGACAAGATGATTAGTGAAATTACAGGCAAAGACGGCGGCAACATGTAGTGCTTTTCTCTGCGCGGAATTAAGCTCTTTAACCTTTTCTGAAATACGGTCTGCAATCGCCCGAATAGCAGCCAGATCATCCGGGTTATTGGCTTCTATTGCAATGGGTACTAATCGAAAATCTACAGCTTTATTCTTCGAAAACGTTTGCAAAGGATAAAGAACACCTGTATGAGCTGACACCCCATCTAACACCTGCAGTGACGTTGAACCAGAAGTATGAACTATTAGCTTTTCACCTATGTTGAGAGATAATGCTACCTCTCTAATGGCTTCATCTTTTACAGCAATGATGTATAGATCAGCTGACCGGTTAATATCATCCATGTCTGATATCGCCTCGGACGCGAGGGTATCTGCAAGTTCCTTAGCATGGTCTATATCTCTGCTCCAGACCTGAACAATTGTCTGACCCGCCATTTTAAAGGCACGGCCTAAATGCGTGGCTACGTTGCCACTTCCTAATAAAACGATATTCATCAGGCGTTTTTTAACTCTTTATTTCTTCTGAAAATTGACAAGAGAAAGCCGATAACCATGATAATAGTCCCGCCCCAGAAGAAATTTATATAAGGGAATTCAATAGCTTTCAACACAACCCAGCTTTTCTCAGCTTTAGGTTTCTGGTAGACCATCAGCTCTAGCTTATCTTTGTCTGGAAAAACATTAGTAAATCGTAACTTCAAACCAGCCTCGTCCACTGTCTTTCCAAAATCAAATTTTGAACCGTCTTTTAAAAGATAGACAGGCTCCGAATTGAAAGTCTTGCCATTCGAATTGATTTCCAGCTGCATGCCTATAGCTATATCCTGAGCCGTAACTGGAATGTTCTGAATTTTAGCTGCACGATTTATACCCTTAACCGTTATAAAACCATCGCGGAAACGTACCGTGTCACCAACGTTAACTTCGTGGTTAACGGGCTTCTCATAATTCTCATCATCTGAGTGCCCTTCATGATCCTCATGATTTTCTTCCTTAAGCGGCACACTGCTCACATGAGTGTAAACGTCATGGAATAAATAATGGCGGGTATCCGGCGATGCGATAATTTGCTTCATCTTCGCATTCTGCTGCGCATTAGGATACAGGTCAAAATTCTCTTTAACCTTGCCGCTGACGGTGTCGATAACCTGGTAATTTATTCGATAATAGGTATTTACACCCTCTGTAGAATCACCTTTATACGTTACGGTGTACCTATCCATTTTTATTGGCTCGTCCTGATAAAGGATTATATTTTCACGAGGGTTGTTACTTTTTGCGAATTCATCGCCGAAGCCAATTCCTGAATTGTTTACCGAAATGATATTATTTGTTGCAGCCGCTATAAGAGCTCCCACAAGCAATAATGCAAACCCGATGTGTGCTACCGCTGAGCCTGCCAACCGCCATTTACCTTTGAATGCATCACCAAGAATTTTCGCATTAGCAAGTATTGAAAATACAGCAGCATACGTCAGGATGATATACATAAAGTTTGTGTAAACCTTAGTAATATATACTGCTGCGGCTGTAATGAATAACGACAATACAAGCGATATGGCTATGCTGATGAAAAATTTCTTCGCGTCCGTCTTTTTATACTTTAGGTACTGAGAGAAAGCTGAAATGAAGGCGATCACAACTGCGAACGGCACCTGCCATTTATTATAGTGCTGAATTACATTAGGCGGGGGCGCGATCTCAGTGCCAAACATCGCATTGAACACGGGTACCGATGTGGTCGCCAGGATCTGAATACATGCTACCGATAAAACCAGAGCGCCGATAAAAAGCCAGAACTCTCTCGAATAGGTTTCTTCGTCTTTCTGAGTAATTGGTAATTCTTTCCAGCGGTTAATCAGGAACGCAATCATTAGGGCAAAAAATATTGCGACATAGGCAACAAGGTGCCAGAACATTCCAAGGTCAGTAAAAGCATGAACGGACGTTTCACCAAGAATACCACTTCTTGTAAGAAACGATGCGTACAGAACCAGCACGAAACTGATTAAGACCAAAAATGTAGCGGTAAAATACGAATGGCCTGAATTCTTATAAGCAATCAACACGTGAACTGCTGCAATGAGTGTTAGCCAGGGAATGATAGACGCGTTTTCCACCGGGTCCCATGCCCAGAATCCACCGAAATTCAGTGCTTCATAAGCCCAGAATGACCCCATGATGATTCCGGTTCCCAAAATCATTACAGCAAAAAGTGCCCATGGCAAAGCCGCTTTGATCCACTCGCTGTACCGCCGTTCCCATAAACCACCTATAGCGTAAGCAAAAGGAATAATCATGGAAGCAAACCCAAGAAACAATGTTGGCGGATGAATAACCATCCAATAATTCTGTAGTAAAGGATTCAGGCCGTTTCCATCTGTAATGAGTGTGAGGTAGTCAGGTCTTGAAAATATTGGCCCGGGCACTGCATCGCGAAGCAATATGAAAGGCGAGCTTCCTATCCTCTGACCGAATAATTCCACACCAATAAGCATGGAAGCTATAAATGCCTGAGAAAGCATCACAGTCGTCATAACTGAATTCTCCCAGGTCTTCCCTCTCAATACTATGATGGATCCTAAAACACCCTGCCAGAAAGTCCACAGCCAGAAACTACCCTCCTGACCTTCCCAGAAACAAGAAATGATATAATAAACTGGAAGCGTCTTGGAAGAGTGAGCCCAGGCATAATGGTACTCAAACAAGTGGTTATAAATGATATAAAATAGGCATGAACCAATACCTACAATTGATACCAGGTTCAGGCTGAAAGCTGTTCTGGCAATCTTTTGCCAGCCAGCTACTGACTCTTTCTGAAACTTGTCGCCGTGTGAACTTACGGTTGCAAAATAATAACTTATCGTTGCCAGCAATGCTGAGCAAAACGACAGAATGATGAAGAATTGACCTAGCTTGCCAGGAAGAAGGTTTTCTCCAATGAACTGTATATCCATTAAGATTTAGATTTTCGCGGTAGTAGCCGATACTTCAGTAACTTCTACCTCGTCTTTTGTGTATTTAGATGGGCATTTCATCAGGATTTTCGAAGCATGAAATTCATTTCCGATCATCTTGCCTGTAAGAACGATCTGTTCGGAACGCTCAAAATCCTGTGGCTTGGAACCGCTGAATACCACTTTGCACTCTTTGCCATCATTATCTTTCAAGTAAAATGAAAAGTAATTGGCATCTTGTATAGGGTTGTAAAAAAGTTCTTTCTCTTTATTCAGCTGACCTACCACGTGCAATTCTGATTCAGTTTCACGTGCATCAGTGAATGAACCATATGTACTTGAATCCGCATATGTGCTGATGATGACACAAATAGCAATTGCTATAATGATCATACCTGCGATTGAGCTTTTCTTCATGTCGTGAATATTAGAACTTTAAACGGCGATTACCACCACAAAAGTACTAAATGCTAGAGTTTTGAAGTAATTCTAACAACAATGTTTCTATATTAGAATCAATCTAAATAATAAAGGGGCTAGACGCCCCTTTATTATTTAAATACTTCAGTTGGTTTGTTGTTAGTTCTTGCTGTTTATGACATTGGTCTTGTACAGCCAACCACAAAAACCCGGATTATTATTATGGCCAGATACCCATATTCATGTATGACACTGCAACTTTGTTAATTGAGCTAACAAACGCTGCAGTACGCAAACTGTCAATTCTCGAATTTTCCATCTTAATTTCACGGATCTCGTGATATGAACGAATCATAGTGTCTTCCAAACCAGAATTAACAAGCTCCAATTCAGACGCACCCTTGATGATCATGCTTCTTTGTGCAGCATCAAGGGTAACACCGGTTGATTTTTCAATGGTATTAACCAGATTCAGATTTGCATTTTCTTCATATCGCTTATCCATACGACCGAATGCCACATGCGATAAGTTTTTCAACCATTCAAAATACGACACGGTAACACCACCAGCATTACAATACATATCAGGAATAAGGATGCAGCCTCTTTCAATCAAAGCAGATGCTGCATCAGGAGTTGTTGGACCATTCGCTGCTTCCGCTATAATTTTAGCTTTGATGTTAGCGACATTATGTTCAGTAAGCTGATTTTCAAGTGCGGCAGGCACTAATATGTCGCAATCCTGCTCAAGCCCTTCACCAGAATTCTTAAATTCCTTCTGAGCTTTTGAAAACCCAAGTATAGAACCTGTTGTTTTGCGGTGATTGAATACTTCATCAAGATCGAAACCTTCTGAACTATAAATTGCTCCTTCAAATTCGCAGATACCAACAATGGTAGCTCCGAACTCAGTCAGATATTTGATGGTGTAGTAACCAACGTTACCCATACCTTGAACGATCACCCTTTTACCGGACAATCCAGCCTCAAGGCCGAGCTTCTTCATATCTTCAGCAACATTAACACATTCGCGGATCGCTATAGCAACGCCGCGGCCTGTTGCTTCCTTGCGACCTGCTATACCATGTAGAGCGAGAGGCTTTCCAGTTACACATCCCAGGGCGTCAAGCTGACCAGGATTCATGGTCTGATAAGTATCAGCGATCCAGCTCATCTCACGTTCTCCGGAACCATAATCAGGCGCCGGCACATCTATCCCAGGGCCAATAAAATTCTTCTTAATTAATTCCACAGTATAGCGACGCGTGATATTTTCAAGTTCAGCGACAGTATATTCTTTTGGATTGATTTTGATTCCGCCTTTTGCACCCCCAAAAGGGACATTAACAATAGCGCACTTATAAGTCATTAAAGCGGCCAATGCCATAACTTCATCCTCATTCACCATTTCACTGTAACGAATCCCACCTTTCGTCGGTGATTTATGATGAGAGTGTTCAACACGCCATGCATCAATTACTTCGAAACCATTTCCTCTTCTAATGGGAAAACGGAATCGGTAAACACTGTTACATGATCTGATCTGATCAAGCAATCCTTCAGGATGTGATGTAAATTGCGCTGCATGATCAAAAAACTGGCAGACGTCTCCAAAAAA
>JAZKIH010000053.1:0-4382 GCA_040384965.1 Bacteroidota bacterium
ATGTTCTTTAAAACTTGTTTTTGTGGCGGGTAGATCTTATTTACCCCGGCCATTGAAAATATTATCTTCTCGTCTGACATGTTGTGTTTACAATGAACCTCAAATATCGTATTTTAGTCAGAGAGATGTCAACTTTATTATCTCGGAATGACCTAAAACCTTTTCCATTTAAATGGCGTAATTGTTGATAACTTGTTACTATTGCCAGAAGAGTATTAAACCAATAATTTAATAGCTTAGGGCGTTAAACATACAGAAAGGTATTATAATGGAAGCTAAATTTTCCCCACGCGTCAAAGACGTCATATCATATAGCCGGGAAGAAGCCCTTCGTTTAGGGCATGATTATATCGGCACAGAACATTTATTGCTAGGCCTTATTCGTGAAGGAGACGGAATGGCAATTAAAATTTTAAAAGGCGCCGGAGTTGATACTGCTCGTCTGAGGAAGTCGGTGGAGGACTCTGTGAAAGGAACATCCAGCACTACGGTAAATCTTGGGAATATCCCTCTTACTAAACAGGCAGAAAAGGTGTTAAAAATAACGTACCTCGAAGCTAAGATATTCAAGAGCGATGTGATTGGAACAGAGCATTTGCTATTGTCAATTTTGAGAGATGAGGATAATATCGCATCTCAGATACTTCAGCAATACAATGTTAACTATGACATTTTCAAAGCCGAGGTAGAAAATAACAAAGACGGATTCAGAGATGAGGCGTCAGGCGGTTCTCCGGCTGGCGACGATGATTTCAGAGAGGAAGAAAGCTTCAGCCAGCCTAAAAAGGTCTCTGACATCAAGTCTAAAACACCAGTACTTGATAATTTCGGCCGTGACTTAACCCGTGCTGCAGAAGATGGAAAGCTTGATCCGATCGTAGGTCGTGAGAAGGAGATTGAAAGGGTGTCACAAATCCTGTCACGTCGTAAAAAGAACAATCCAATATTAATCGGGGAACCGGGTGTAGGTAAATCTGCGATAGCGGAAGGCCTTGCACTAAGGATCATACAACGGAAAGTTTCCCGAGTATTATTTAATAAAAGAGTAGTAACTCTTGACCTTGCTTCACTGGTTGCCGGTACAAAGTATCGCGGTCAGTTTGAAGAAAGGATGAAAGCTGTCATGAATGAATTGGAAAAATCTCCGGATGTTATTCTTTTCATTGATGAGATACACACTATTGTTGGTGCAGGCGGAGCTTCCGGATCTTTGGATGCCTCAAATATGTTTAAGCCGGCATTGGCCAGAGGAGAAATCCAATGTATTGGAGCTACCACGCTTGATGAATACCGCCAGTTTATCGAAAAAGATGGAGCATTAGACCGCCGTTTCCAAAAGGTAATGGTTGAGCCTGCCACTCCGGTTGAGACGGTTGAGATCCTGAATCGCATCAAAGAAAAATACGAAGAACATCACGGAGTTACTTATACAGATGAAGCAATCAATGCTTGTGTAAGCTTAACATCAAGATATATCACTGACCGTTTCCTTCCTGATAAGGCGATCGACGCACTTGATGAATCAGGATCACGTGTTCACTTAACCAATATCCATGTTCCGCAAAACATCATTGATGTAGAGCAGAAGATTGAAGAGATAAAAGTTGAGAAGAACAAGGTTGTAAGAAGCCAGAAATACGAGGAAGCAGCGAAACTTCGGGATACTGAAAAGAATCTTTTAGAAGAGTTGGAGAAAGCGAAGACTGAGTGGGAAGCGGAAACTAAAACCAAGAGGTATACTGTAACCGAGGACAATGTCGCCGAAGTGGTTTCCATGATGACAGGTATTCCTGTGCAGCGTGTGGGCCAGGCCGACAGCATGAAATTACTTGGGATGTTTGATGCGATCAATACCCGTGTAATTGGCCAGGAGGACGCAGTTAAGAAATTAACAAAAGCTATACAGCGTACACGTGCAGGCTTGAAAGATCCAAAAAAACCAATTGGCTCGTTTATATTCCTTGGGCCTACCGGTGTTGGTAAGACTGAGCTTGCCAAAGAGCTTGCACGTTTTATGTTCGATACTGAAGATGCCCTGATCCAGGTGGACATGAGTGAGTACATGGAGAAATTCGCGGTATCACGTCTAGTGGGAGCGCCTCCGGGATATGTAGGATATGAAGAAGGCGGACAATTAACCGAAAAGGTTAGAAGAAAACCTTATGCGGTTGTGTTGCTCGATGAGATTGAGAAAGCTCACCCGGATGTATTCAATATTCTGTTGCAGGTATTGGATGAAGGTCAGTTGACTGACAGTCTTGGACGTAAGGTCGATTTCAGGAATACGATCATTATCATGACCTCGAATATTGGTGCACGCCAGCTTAAAGATTTTGGACAAGGTGTTGGTTTCAGCACAGTGGCAAAATCATCACAGGCTGATACGTTCTCCAGAGGTGTTATTGAAAATGCATTAAAACGTGCGTTTGCTCCGGAATTCCTTAACCGTGTTGACGATGTTGTGGTCTTTAATTCACTTACTAAAGAGCATATCTTCAGCATCATTGATATCGAACTTAAAGCTTTGTTCGAAAGAATCCAAGGACTAGGTTACGAGATCAAGCTTACTGATGCTGCGAAAGATTTTATTGCTGAAAAGGGTTACGATTCAAACTTCGGTGCACGTCCGCTAAAGCGTGCTATCCAAAAGCATCTTGAAGATCCTATCGCGGAGGAAATCCTTAAAGGAGAACTTGTTGAAGGTGATACAATGGAAGTTGACTACGACAAGGAGAAAGAGGAGATCCGCATAATTGGTAAAGCCAAAACTCCAAAACGTAAGAAGGAAGAGAAGAAAGAAGAATAATCAGAAGTAACATTTGGATTACAGCGGGTAATGGTTGCAACTATTACCCGCTTTTTTCGTCTTAAAGATATAGGCACAGTTTTAAAACCTATACCATTATGAAAAGATCGATCCTAGTTATTTGCCTTTCCCTCTTAGTGTTTGCTGCCGGATGTAAGAAGGAAACCATAGTCCCGAACCGTACTATAATAACAACTCTTAATTCCGGAGCCTGGAGCCAAAACAATGGAGGCCGTACATATACTGCCGCTATTGACATGCCTGAAATTGATAATTACTTTAATGATCATGGAGGTGTACTTGTGTATATCTCGTTTGACAATGGGGTAACATATGAGCAGGTGCCTCAGGTATATAACGGCGTATCATATAGTTATATCACCCGCTCAGGCGAAATTGTAATGGAAATACAAAGCTCTGATGGATTGGGAACGGTAACCCCGCCGGGAACGGTAAGGGTTAAGATTGTGCTTATTGACTCGGTGTAAGTGACAGTTGACAGTTGACAATGTGCACGGCGAAGAATAGAAATGAAAAGCCCGGTCTGAATTTCAGACCGGGCTTTTTCGTTTCATACAGCGTTTAGTGCGTTAGGGATCGAAGCGAAAATCCTTTTTCTGCGAAGCAGAAAAAGATTGAAGCGTAGAGCCCGGCCCGCCCAAGCGGGCAACGCCCCAATACACTAAATTTAAAAGGTTGTTTCAGCTAGAGTTTGGAACCTTTGCTCTTGAAATATTAACATCTTAAAATTATCCTTCGTTGTTTTCAACTCCTAAACGGTGCATCACATCGTCACTTACTCCTGTAGATGAATATCCGCCGTCATGGAAAAGGTTTTGCATGGTAACCATTCTGGTTAGATCAGAGAATAGCGTGATACAGTAATCAGCACATGACTCAGCGTCAGCATTTCCAAGAGGAGCTATTGCGTTTGCGAAATCGTAGAAATCACCAAAGCCTTTTATTCCTGTACCTGCAGTCGTTTTAGTTGGAGACTGAGAAACTGTATTGATACGAACCTTTTTCTCCAAGCCGTAATGATAACCAAAACTGCGGGCAATAGATTCAAGCATCGCTTTAATATCAGCCATATCGGTATAGAATGGATAAGTACGCTGGGCGGCCATGTATGTCAGCGCAACAACGCTTCCCCACTCATTTATCGCGTCAAGCTTTTTGGCTACGCTAAGCATTTTATGCAGTGACATCGCAGAAACATCAATGCCTTTGCTGAAGTAATCATAGTTAAGCTCTGTGTAAGGGATCTTTTTACGGATGTTTACACTCATCCCGATAGAGTGAAGTACAAAATCGATCTTGCCGCCAAGAATTTCCTGAGACTGCGTAAACAAATTAGTTAATTCTTCAACACTTGTTGCATCAGCTGGTATAATTTGAGATCCGGTTGCTTCTGCAAGTGCATTGATCTCGCCCATACGCATCGCGATAGGAGCATTCGTCAATACAAATTTTGCGCCTTCAGCATGTGCTTTCTCTGCTACTTTCCAGGCAATTGAATTCTTATCCAATGCTCCCGAAATGATACCTGTTTTACCTTTCAGTAAGTTATACATAT
>JAZKIH010000054.1:0-45617 GCA_040384965.1 Bacteroidota bacterium
CCTCAGGATACCTTGCCTGATGGGGAACTTGAATTACAATCGCCTGCTATAATATTTGACAAGAATAACAACCTGGTAATAGAATGGGGCGGTTCAAAGCTTTCTTCAGGAAAGTTTAAAATGGATGGGCACATGATTCGCTATACAGAAGATTTGCCCGGGGGACAAAAAAGAGAGTTCCCCTTCTTAATCAAAAGCCTGATTGCAAATGAGCTTGTCTTCCAGACAATGGAACAGAATAGTACGATTGTAACTGCCAGGAAGAAGTAAAGAATATTCGGTAATCAGTGAATCAATAACCACTAATTACCGAATACAAAATTATTTTTTCTTAGTGCTCTTAGCGGGCAGTTCCTTAGTCTTAGCCAGTTGCTGCTGCTTCATGTAGTCTTCCATCCTTTGCTGGAATCCTGACTTCTTCTTTTCGCTGGCAGGTTTCTTCTTATTCTCCTGGATCTGAGCATGTATCTTATCGTCATTAACAAACATCCTGATGATGTATTGCTGCGCGAATGTTAACATATTCGCGAGGAAATAGTAATAATTCAATCCTGATGGATAGCTGTTCAATACTCCAAAGAAGATAATTGGCGTGATATATCCAATGTATTTCATTTGGCCGGTTGCACCTGAAACCTGATTATTAAAATAAGTGTAGATAAGCGTTGAGATGGTCATCAGGATACACATTAAACTTATGTGTGTTCCTAGAAAAGGAAGCGCAAAACCTAATTTGAAGAAAGCGTCAAATGTTGACAGATCTTCCATCCACAAAAAGCTCTGTTGTCTCAGCTCAAATAGATTTGGGAAGAAGAAGAAGAAAGCCATAATGATTGGCAGCTGCAACAGCATTGGCAAACATCCACCCAGTGGATTTACACCGGCCTTCTTGTAAAGTTTAAGGTATTCCTGTTGTAATAGGGTAGGGTTGTCATCACCAACTTTAGTCTTAATCTCGTCCATCTCAGGCTTCAACACCCGCATTTTCGCCATGGATAAGTATGACTTATAGGTCAGAGGCAATAACACAGTCTTAAGAAGTATAGTAAGAACGAGAATAATCAGCCCGTATCCCCAGCCGAAACCTTCGAGGAAGTTGAATACAGGTAGAACAATCCATCGGTTGATGTATTTCAATGGCCAGTATCCAAGATCTATCTGTTTTTCGATCTCAAAACCCTGTGCTTCTAGAATGCTCAGCTTGTTAGGGCCGAAATAGAATTTCATCGGAAAGTTTGTGACGTCCTGCCTTCCAAAAGGAACCTGCATATTAGCGGCAAAACTTTTTACCGTACTAAGGTCAGCGCTCGTGTTTACAGCCAACTCTCCTTTGTCAAAGCCGTTCTGAGCAATCAGGATATTAGAGAAGAAATGCTGCTTAAAAGAAAACCACTTTATTTTACCTCCGGTAAGTTCCTTCTTCTCAGACTCAAGTTTCTCTAAATGATCCACTTCATCTTCACCCTGTTTATAATAGAGGGTGGAATACTGCTGTTCACTTTTAAGGTCTTTTTCCTTTAATTTAAGTGTTGTTTCCCAGTTCAGCGTGAGATGCTGCTGTGTTGGTGCTACAACGTCCTGCATGCCTTTGGTGGCAATTGTGAGCCCTACATTGTAGCTGTCTCCTTTCAGGGAGTATATATAATCAATATATTTTCCAGCTTCGTAAGTAAGCCGCATAGTTAGTGACCCTGAATCAGATTTAGCTACAGATAGAGATGTTCCTGAAGGTGTAAAGTACAGTTCGTTGGTACTGATGTTTTTTCCTGCAGCACCGAATATAAGTCCAAACCTATTTCCTTCGCCACTGAATGTCATCAAAGGCTGTTTGGTATAGGTTTTAAACTCTTTTAATTCGACAGAGGAAATACGGCCTCCTTTGGGACTGATCTCAACTTTTATTTTCTCGTTCTCCAGTATCACCGGGCTAGAAGACCCTGAATTCGCAGATCCGAACGGACCCGCTAATATTGCTGTAGAATCTATTTTAGGAGCTGCAGTTACTTTTAATGTGTCAGCAGCAGGCGATTTGACTGGTTGCTTAATGCGGGCTAGTGAATCCTGAGTGTTTCTGGCTTTCTCACGTTTGATATCCTCGTCAGAAGGCTGCATTAAGTAAGTGGAGCCTACTAATATGATCAATATCAAAAATAGGCCCGTAAATGTATTTCTATCCATTCTTTTCTAAAGTCTGTTTACTTCCTTTTTGCGTGTGCTAAAGAAGCGGCGACAAAGTTAACAAAAAGTGGATGAGGATTATCAACTGTTGACTTTAATTCGGGATGAAACTGTCCTCCAACAAAAAATGGGTGATTCTTAAGCTCAATGATCTCTACCAAATTGTTTTCCGGATTGATACCTGACGGGATCATGCCAGCTTTTTCATACTGATCTAAATACTTGTTATTGAACTCATAACGGTGGCGGTGCCTTTCTGAGATCCGCGTCTTTCCGTAGATCGCTGCAGCCTTACTTCCTTTTCTAAGGTCGCACGTGTATGAACCAAGTCGCATGGTTCCGCCTTTATTTTTAATCTTCTTTTGTTCCTCCATCATCGAAATGACTGGATTTGCTGCGTTTTCATCCATTTCTGAACTCTGCGCGTCTTTAAGACCAAGAACATTTCTTCCAAACTCCACAACAGCACACTGCATTCCCAGGCAGATTCCAAAAAATGGAAGCTCGGTTTCACGTACATGTTTAATCGCAGTAATCTTGCCTTCAATTCCGCGGCTTCCAAATCCAGGTGCCACCAGAACACCGTCAAGGCCCCTTAGTTTTTCAGCAACATTGCTCTCGTTGATGCTTTCGGAATGTATACACTTCACTCTGACCTTACATTCATTTTTCGCACCCGCATGAATGAACGATTCCGTTATTGATTTATATGCGTCAGGAAGCTCTACGTACTTCCCAATCAAACCGATAACTACTTCCGATGTAGGGTTCTTTAAATGACCAAGGAAGTCTTTCCAGCTTTCCAGATCCGGATCGTTTTTGAGAGGTAATTTGAGTTTTCCAAGAACCGTTCTGTCTAATTGCTCCTTAAGCATAAGCAGGGGAACATCGTATATGGTCGATGCATCGATAGACTCAATAACTGCATTGATATTTACATTACAGAATAGCGCAATCTTTTTGCGAAGCTCCTGCGGGATGTGATGCTCGGTACGGCAAACCAGAATGTCCGGCTGAATACCATATTCAAGCAGCATCTTAACAGAGTGCTGTGTTGGTTTTGTTTTTAATTCTCCAGCTGCAGCCAGGAATGGCACCAGGGTCAAGTGTATAACAAGAGAATTGCTTGAACCTAATTCCCACCTTAACTGCCTGACTGCTTCAATAAATGGCAATGATTCGATATCGCCAACGGTTCCACCAAGCTCAGTGATCACGATATCAAAGTTCCCGCTTTCGCCGAGGATCTGCATATTGCGTTTGATCTCGTCCGTAATATGTGGAACAACCTGAACAGTCTTACCTAAATAAGCTCCTTCACGTTCTTTATTAATAACATTTTGGTAGATGCGACCCGTGGTTATATTATTAGCCTGTGAAGTCGGTACGTTAAGAAAACGCTCATAATGGCCCAAGTCCAGATCTGTTTCCGCTCCATCTTCAGTAACATAACATTCGCCATGTTCATAGGGATTCAGAGTTCCCGGATCAATGTTGATATAGGGGTCGAACTTCTGAATAGTAACACGGTAACCTCTTGACTGAAGTAATTTGGCAAGAGAAGCGGAAATAATACCTTTTCCTAACGACGAAGTAACGCCGCCCGTAACAAAAATGTATTTGGTCATGATATCTGAAGGATTTGCTTAGAATGTCCTATCGTTTAAACTCCTTTAAAGGCCGTTTTAATAAATAAAAACATCGTTTTGTACGGGATTCAAAAGTACGAAATTATTCGGGATGGAGAGTATTTGTTGAGAAAAAATGAGGGTGTTGAAAAAGTTCGCGGTTGACGCTTCAGGGTTGACAGCTACAAAACGTCTAGTCCATCCAGCTAACTGTCAACTGTCCATTGTCAACTGTCAACTCTTTTCCCTAACTTTGCAATTAGTATTAAATTTAATTCTTATCGTTTGACATTCAGTGATTTCAATTTTGACCCTCAGCTATTTGAAGGTCTTCAAAGTATGGGTTATGTAAAACCCACCCCAATTCAACAACAGGCAATTCCATTAATTTTAGAACATAAAGATCTGATAGCGTGTGCCCAAACGGGAACAGGTAAAACAGCTTCTTACTTGCTGCCGGTACTACAGCATATTAGTGTCACTGATAAAAAACATACTAAGGCATTGATTCTGGCTCCTACACGGGAGCTGGCGCAGCAAATCGATCAGCAAGTGGAAGGCCTGGCGTATTTTGCCGGGATCAGTTCAATAGCAGTGTATGGGGGCGGTGACGGTATGATTTACGAACAGCAGCGCCGTGCGATGCTGGATGGCGTGGATATCATAATCGCAACTCCTGGACGTTTAATCGCTCAGCTTGCTTCCGGTGCAATTAAACTGGACCACCTTCAGTATTTGGTTTTAGATGAGGCTGATCGAATGCTCGATATGGGCTTCTATGATGATATCCTCAGGATCATCAGCAGTCTGCCAAAAGAACGCCAAACCTTACTCTTCTCGGCAACAATGCCTCCGAAGATCCGGACCCTGGCTAACACTATTCTTAAAAACCCTGAACAGATCAATATAGCCCTTTCTCAGCCAGCTGCTGGTATTTCTCAGCAGGTATATATGGTTTATGATCCGCAAAAAGTAAAACTCATTACTACCCTTCTAAAGGGTGGGGATTACAAAAGCGTCCTGATCTTCTGCTCCAGGAAGGAAACAGTTAAAGACTTAAACAGAACCCTGAGAAAAGAAGGCATTAAAGCTGAAGCATTTCATTCTGATTTAGAGCAGGAGCAGAGGGAAACAATCCTCCGTGCTTTCAAAAGCAGGCACCTTCCGGTGATCATCGGAACCGATGTGTTAAGCCGCGGGATAGATGTTACAGGAATTAGCCTGGTAATAAACTTCGACGTTCCGCCAGATCCTGAAGATTATATCCACCGCATTGGCAGAACTGCCCGCGCTGAAACTAAAGGAACCGCTATTACTTTCGTCAATGAGAGGGATCAGCGCAAGTTCTCTTTTATCGAAACGCTTATATCCAAAGAGATTCCAAGGATGACATTACCAGAAGAATTAGGAGAGGGGCCGGCATATAATCCAACCTTAAGGCGGCCTTCTGGTCCAAAGAATAATAACCGGAACGGGCGTAATAAGAAGCCCTGGCCTAAAAAGCAGGCGTAAGAGGAGATAGGCCTTAAAAGCTTCTAGCTTTAAGCTATCCGACCTCCGGAAACCTATCCTTTATATAACTAATCGCACTCTTGCCGTGCGGGTGAGGATTACCCTGCGCATCTACATTTACAAATACCAGCCTGTCAATAGTTAGGATGCTTTTGCGGGTGATCATATTCCTGACTTCACAGGTTAGCGTGATGGACGTCCGGCCAAAATGTGTTGCCGTTATTCCCAGCTCTATTATATCGCCCTGCCGTGCGGAGCTTACGAAGTTAATTTCTGAAATAAGTTTAGTAACAACCTTTGGATTATCCAGCTGCACGATAGCATAAATTACTGCTTCCTCGTCTATCCACTTTAACAAACTTCCGCCAAAGAGCGTTCCATTTGGGTTTAAGTCTTCCGGCTTTACCCATTTACGTGTATGAAAATTCATTGTATTTATTTTATTGTAAATTTACGAAAAGCGAAATCTGCCTTTGTCATTGGATAGTCTAACATTTGTTAAAACAAAGCAATGAAATTTGTTATTTATTAGTCATTAATAGATCTTATGATAACTCTAGAGAATGAATTTTTAAAGGTGCAGATCAGCACAACCGGAGCTCAGCTTACGTCTGTTTTTAACAAACTCAACAGTACTGAGCATTTATGGCAGGGGAATCCGTCCATATGGGCTTTTCACGCACCTAATCTGTTTCCTGTTGTCGGTGAATGTTTTAATAAAGAGATTAACGTAGATGGAAAGGCTTATCCGATGGAGCGACATGGGTTCACCAGAACCTCTGAGTTTACCATTCAGGATTGTACTGATATTCATGCAAAGTTTTGTTTGGGGCATTCTGAGAAAACGCTTCAAGCCTATCCCTATAAGTTTAACTTTCAGGTTCTTTATGATCTGTTCGATTCTGAATTAAGAATAAGCTACAAGGTGATCAACCGCGACGAGAATTCTATCCTGTTTTCTGTTGGAGCACACCCTGCTTTTAATATTCCCTTCTTCAAAGGAGAAAAGTACGAGGATTACTATATAGAGTTTGAAAAGGAAGAACAGCTTGTAAGGCATTCTTTATCCGGTGAAGGCTTCTTTAATGGCCAAACCGATACAGTAGCACTAAATGATAAGAAAATAAACCTTTCCAAGGATCTGTTCAAGGATGGTGCGCTTGTGTTCAAAACACTGGAATCACGAGAAGTACTTATCAAAAACCATAAAACACCCAACTTTATCTCCGTGTCATTCCCGCACTTTGAAGCGCTGGGTATCTGGGCGGCTCCCGGAGCTGATTTCGTTTGTATTGAACCATGGTTAGGCTACGGCGATAATATTGGCGGACCTGGGGAGTTTAAAAACAAGGAGGGAATAAGAACTCTTGAACACGGTCACGTCTTCGAGGTCGACTATACCATTGGTATTACCTGATCACTGTAAGCCTCGCCAGGTACTGATCCATATCATCTTCAAATAGCAGTTCAAAGAAAAACCCGTGCTTTTTGGCTGCAGTTTTTAAGTGCTCTATATCACTGTATAGCCAGTTGAACCACGAACCTTTAATAGATTGATATTCATATTGATATGATATCTCACCAAAGTATCTCTGAGTCGGAAAACTGGCTGGCTCATAGAGGTAAGAAATATCAGATGAATCGAGAATAATCTGTCCGCCAGGCCTGAGTAGTTTCTTTAGGTGAGGCAACAATCTGTTTAATCCTTCCACATCGCCGCAAAGGCCAATCCCATTCATCAGCAGCAATAATGTATCGTACTTTTTTTGGTAAGAAAAAATATCTTCGTTGATTACATTCTTCAAACCCCGGCTTTTCATAACCTCACAAGCTGTCGCCGAAATCTCCAGAGAAGTCACATCAAAGCCGGAATCTTGCAATAGGAGCGAGTGAGCGCCTGCACCGGCACCTATATCCAGTACGGTGCCTTTACAAAGACTCAGGGCATATTCTTCCAGTTCAGAGAGATCATCTTCGGTTCTGAAGAAAACATCCACCGGCATATCCTCAGGTTTACCGTAGTTGTTATGAAGCCATAGCTTTTCTGTATGCCCGAGCCGATGATAGTCAAGAAGAGCCTTACCAAATACATCCATTTATCGGAACGAAGATAAGAAATACGAATTGCCGTACCTATTTACCTTCCATCGCATTTTAAAGGAAGAGTTGTGTTCAGACTGCCGTTGGCTAAACGGCGGTTGAAAGATATGCTCCATACTTCGGAATAAATACTAATATTATTAGTACATTGCGTCTGCGCTTAAGTTTATCTGCTATTCGCTATTTTTAACAAATTTCCAATTATGTCTACAGAAGTCAAATGCCCCTCATGCAATCATATTTTTCCTTTAGAGGAAGCAATCGGTCAGGAGTATCAGCAGGAATTACGCGAGAAAATGGCTGCATGGCAGAAAAAGAAGGATGAAGAGTTTTCAAAAAGGGAAGAGGAACTGAAAGGGCAGAATAAAGAGCTTTCTGTAAAGTTTGAACAGCAGCTGGCTGCCGAAAAAGTTAAGCTCGAGGAAGGTGTTCGAAAAAGCATAGCCGCAGATTTTGAGAACAAATTGGTATTGCTGCAGAACTCAAACAAAGAGAATGAGGAAAAGCTCAAGCTGGCACGTGAGAAGGAGTTGATTTTCCTTCAGAAGGAACAGGAACTTAAAAACAAGGAAGCAGAGATTGAGTTAAATTTGCAAAGAAAGCTGCAGGAAGAGCGGATCGTAATTTCTGATCAGATAAGGAAGCAGGAACTCGAGAAGAACCAGCTTAAAGAAACGGAGCATCAGCTTAAATTAAAAGAATACGAAAAGCAGCTTGAGGACCAGAAGAAGCTGGTCGAAGAAATGCGCCGCAAGGCAGAGCAAGGTTCCATGCAGCTGCAGGGTGAGGTTCAGGAACTTATTTTAGAGGAGCTTCTAAGAAGCAATTTCCCGTTTGATGAGATTGGCGAGGTGGGCAAAGGGGTCAGGGGTGCAGATTGTGTCCAAACTGTTCGTAATAAATTCGGGCAAGACTGCGGCAGGATAATTTATGAGAGTAAGCGGACTAAAGATTTCGGTAACGATTGGATTGATAAGCTTAAGAAAGATATGCGCGGCGCTGGTGTCGACGTAGCCGTTATTGTAACGCAATGCTATCCAAAAGGCATGGACTGTTTCGGCGAAAAAGATGGCGTATGGATCTGCTCTTTTGAAGAGGTTAAGGCAGTGGCATATGTGCTTCGGGATGGTATCATCAAACTCTCGAATGCGTCTAAATCACAGGAAAATAAAGGCGATAAAATGCATCTCCTGTACGATTATCTTACCGGAACAGAGTTTTCAGAGCAATGGAAGGCCATCCGTGAAGGTTATATGAGCATGCGCCTGTCCATCCACAAAGAACGCGATGCAATGGAAAAGATGTGGAAGATGAGAGAGAAACAGCTCGACAAGGTTCTGATAAATGCATCTGGCATCAAAGGCTCAATAGAGGGTATTGCTGGCGCAGACACAATTTCTCTCAGCCTGACGGACGATGAAGATGAGACGTTGTTGTTGGAATAGGAATGAGGTTTGAGGTATCAGGTGTCAAGTCAATCTTACAAATCCTTGCCCACATTTCGATTATTATGGATCTGCTTCGTCAGCTTCTCCGCACAGCCCTGATACCTGATACCTGACACCCCGATAATATTCGTATTTTTGCCCCAGAACCCAATTACTCAAGCCCGTGCTACTCGACAAACTCAAACTAAGCAAGCCTCTTGTAAAATCAATGACTGAAGCTGGATTTCTCGGTCCGAAAGAAATTCAGTCAAAATCTATGTCGCGCATACTTGGCGGTCAGGATATCATTGCTGTGGGGCCGGAAGGTTCGGGTAAGACGACTTCTTACGTGCTTGGGGTTTTAATGCGCCTGAAATATGGCTTTGAGGAAGCGCCCCGCGCATTAATTCTTGTTCCAGATAGGGAGCGGATAGATGAAATTATAGCAAAATTTGAGCTATTGAATAGAAATGCTACCATTCGTATCGTACCTTTGTACCCGGACGGAAACATGGAAGCACAGATAAATGCTGTAACCGATGGTTCGGATATCATTATTGCCACTCCCGACAGAGCGCGAGCTGTATATCTTAAGCTCGGCCTTAATCTCAATAAGATCATCATGTTTATTGTGGATGATGCAGCAGAGATAATCAAAAAAGGCATGCAGCTGCCCGTAGCTGAATTGGCAAGAAGCATAGTTAAATGCCAGCATCTGGTGTTTACCGAAGTTGTGCACGATAAATTGCATCTCCTGATTGATCAGTTTATGAATCAACCAGCCCTGCTGGAGGTTTCGGAACTAGCTGAGAAAAGGCTAGAAACTATTGATCAGGTATTATATCACGTTCCGGATTATAAAACCAAGCTTAACCTCCTTAATCTGCTGATGGAAGATGAAGAAGTGTTTTGTAAAGTGATTGTATTCGTCAATACCAGGCTCACTGCAGAGAAGGTATTTAAAAGCCTGTTCAAGAAGTTTGACAAACAGGTGTCTGTGTATAAGCCGCTCTTCTTTGACCACCCCGGATTCGATGTGATAGATGACTTCAAGTCGTCTGAGGATACCAGAATATTGATCGTAGCTGATGATCTTAGGGAAACTATTGATCTTAGCGAAATACCTTTTGTTCTTCACCTGGAGATTCCAGCAGAGAAAGAAGTGTTTATCAGTCGAATCGTAGCAACTGATGATAATACGGAGAAACTTGCGATTAGCTTTTCTACCGACATAGAGCTGGTTATCGTCAAAAAGATAGAACAGGCTATCGGGCAGGTCATAGAGGTCGCAGAGCTTCCGGCAGATCTTATCATTGCCAAAGACACCACAAAGGGGAAAAAGGTTAAAACCAAGGCTCCGGAAGATCAGGAACTAACCGGTGCAGCTTTTCATGAAAAGAAGGAGAGCAATAACAAAGACTATAACTACAGCTCGAGAGAGAAAGCGAAAATGAAGTTTAAGAATAGATAGGGCTACGAATTAGGTATCAGGTATCAGGTGTTAGGTATCAAGTAGCCTATTAAGGTGCGGAATTCTTTTTAACACGCCGTTCAGAAACTTACAACGTAAAACTCCTACACCGCCTTCAGCCTCCGGTGGCAATCATTCTTGTAATTCCTGCCAATAGGAAGCTCCTTGCCAGAAATCTCTATTGTTTGTGAGTTAAAACTTTCTATCATCGACATTGAGACAATAAACGACCTGTGGATGCGCAGGAATCCTTCGTCAGGCAGCAATTCCTCCAGTATGCTTATCTTTTGCTTGGAGATATGAACACGGTCTCTTAAAACGACTTTAATGTAATCCTTTAGACTTTCTATCCAAAGGATGTCTTTCACATCTACTTTAACCATCTTACGGTCCACCTTCAAATAAAGAAACACATCCTTATTTCTTTGCGGTTCACTCTCCGACACCGACATTCTATGGCTTACACCGAACTGTTCGTAAACCTTGTCCATGCCCTTAAGAAACCGGTCAAATGAGACAGGCTTCAGCATATAATCAACAGCGTTAAGCTCGAAGCCCTCAACAGCGTAGTCGGTGTAAGCAGTAGTAAAAACCACTTTTGGCGGATTCTTTAAGCTTTTCAGCAGATCATTCCCATTTAAACCGGGCATCTTCACGTCTAAAAACATCAGGTCCACTTTCTTTTGCTGTAGAATTTGAAAAGCCTGAATACCATCGCCGCACTTTGCGACAATCTCTATGTCGGTAAAGTTTTTCAAATAGGATTCAATAACCTCAATTGCATGAGGCTCATCATCAACTATCATCGCCCTTATCTTCATATATTAAATACTGATTCGTTTATCAAGCTCGAGTTCTAATATTGCTGCAAACATGTCTTCCTCTTCAAAAAGCTTAAGTTCGTGGGCATTCGGGTACAGGATGTCTAAGCGCTTTTGAACATTCGACAGTCCAATATGTCCTTTATGCCTGATGATATCTTCAGGTATTAATTCCGGCTTGCTGTTAGACACCTTAAGCTTTAAAACGTTACGCCTGACCGAAATATCAATGCTGATCCAGGCATCGCCCACTTTTTCACTCGCTCCATGCTTAAATGCATTCTCAATCAGCGGAAGCATGAGGAGTGGAGCTATTTCAATGTCAGCAATCTCACCACTAACACTTAAATTAAGCTCCAGTCTGTCCTCATATCTTAATTTCTCGAGTGCGATGTAGCTTTCAATGATCTCTATATCGCGTGTTAACGATATTGCTTCTGTATTGCATTCATAAAGCATGTATCGTAAAATATCTGATAAACCCATAACCACATCCGGAGACTTGGGTGATTGCTGTATGGTCAGCGAATACAGATTATTCAGCGTATTGAACAGAAAGTGAGGATGAATCTGACCTTTGAGAAAGTTTAACTCAGCCTCTGTTGCAGCCTGCCTGCGCTCGTACCACATTTTAAAGAATTTAATACAGAGAGCGACCCATACGAGCAGGTTAGCGCTTTTAACTGCATTTGTGAAATAATATGGTCTTAAGATCTTGTCTGTAAAAGTCCCTTCCATTTTTTCCCACACAAAACGGATGTTCATAGTTTTTTGCAGTTCGAACATATAGGGATCGACGTAGAGAATATCCAGAATGCGGGCGAAAACTGCGATCATAAAGCAGCATGTAATCAGAGCTATTAAAAAAAGGAAATACTTCTTTGGGTAAAGGTATTTTGGAACGATTATATACCCGACGATATAGAAATACGCCATGTGCAAAGGCATATAACCGAGATTATTCCTTAACGGGATCCAGTAGTTCGGCTTATCTGCACCAAAGTACAAGGTGAGTATAACTAAAGCCACGAGCCAAAAGATCGTATGTTCCATGATCCTCTTGTATTTCGGATCATTCATAAAAGTCGGCCGGCCTTGCATTCTCAAAAGTAGCTTTTAAAAGAGATTAGTTTGAACATGTTATATGCTTGTCGACGGACTACCCGATTCTGTCGACGAACAGCACCCAGGATCGTTTTTGAAGTGAAAAAAGTAAGCTTTTGGATTTCAGCTAATGAAAACAACGCCTTAGTACATATCCGCTGCCGAGTATCAACAGTCCTTGATATCTAAAAGCAAGCACTTCACATTTGATATGTAATTAAAAATAAGCGTTATGAAAACAATAGTATTTACATTCCTGATCGCGTCTTCGTTTCAGGCAGGGTACGCACAGGATTCGTTGCAAAACAGTTCGAAAGGCACGTGGGTGGTTGAAAGTAATGTTAGCTCACCCAGAAATCAGATCGTCAAATTCTATAACTCAAAACTGGAGCTGATCTATGAAGAAAGTGATATGAAAAAGAACGTATAAAAAAGGCCTTGAACAGAACGCTGGAAATGGCGGTCCTAAATCAGCAAAAGCTGGTGGCCGGAACGTTTGCTGCAGTGTTGAGGACGAGGAAGCCGTAGGAGGCGGTCTAACATCTCACAAAAAAGCCGCCCCAATACGGAGGCGGCTCTTCTTTTACTTAGCTCTAATCTGCATCGGCATGAAGCACATCGGCGTGCTCCGAAGGCTTATAAGATGCCTCCAGCTCTGCTAATTTCTTTTTCCCATAAGCAACTCTGCTGATCAGCACGAATAGCACCGGAACGATGAAAATTGCAAGGAAGGTAGCGGCAATCATTCCTCCGAATACGGTCCATCCGATAGTCTGACGCGATACAGCGCCCGCTCCTGATGAAATGATCAGTGGAACCACTCCCAGAATAAAAGCCAGTGAAGTCATCACAATTGGCCTTAACCGTAGTTTAATAGCATCCATGATCGATGGGATCAAACCCATTCCCCAGTCGAGTCGCTCCTTGGCAAACTCGACAATAAGGATCGCATTTTTTGCTGATAAACCTATCAGGGTTACCAAACCGATTTGTGCATAAATATTGTTGTCTAGCCTTGGAATTAAAGTTAAAGCCAGGATTGCTCCAAACACTCCCAGCGGTACTGCGAGGAGAATTGAAAAAGGTACTGACCAGCTTTCATATAACGCTGCCAGGAGCAGGAACACGAATACTATACATAAGGCAAAGATGTAAACCGTACTGCTTCCGGCTTCTTCTTCCTGTAAACTAAGCCCCGAGAAGCCGTAGGTATATCCTGCAGGAAGCTGAGCGCCAATCTCTTTAAGTGCTTTGTTTGCATCGCCGCTACTGTAACCTGGAGCTGCAGAACCACTGATCTCAATCGATCTGAACAGGTTGTAATGATTAATGATTGATGCATTCTCTACCATTTTATACGAAACCAGTGTGCTCAAAGGAACCGATTCACCCCGCGTGCTTTTTACATAAAGCTTACCTAGATCCTCAATGTGTGTTCTGAACGTAGTATCAGCCTGGGTAACCACCCGGAAATTACGCCCGTACTTTGTAAAGTCATTAACATAACTACTACCCAGATAACTGGAAATTGTACTGTAAACGGCTCCAATCGAAACACCCATTTGTTTAACCCGTTCACGGTTTATCGTGAGCTGGTAGTTGGGAGTCCTTGAACTGAATAAGGTGTAAGCCATCCCAATTTCAGGTCGCTGATTTGCTGCCTGAAGAAATTTACCTACAACTGCTTCAAACTGTTTAATATCTCCTGCCTGCTGTTCCTGAATAAGAAGCGAGAATCCTCCGCTTATCCCAAGTCCCGGAATAGGAGGAGGGGCAACGGCAAGCACACTGCCATCTTTATCGCCCGTGAATTCAGCTTTTATAAGTCCGAGGATCTCGGGAACGTTTCTTTTCCGCTGGTCCCAATTCTTAAGCTGTACGAAGAAAGTGCCCGCATTCGATTTAAACGACCGGTTCAATACGTTAATACCGGCAATCGAGGTGATATTCTGTATTTCTGGGACTTTCTCCTGAAGACGGCCGATGACCTTTGTGATAAACTGATCTGTTCTTGACGCTGAGGCACCTTCAGGAAGGGTAATACCCATGATAAATATCCCTGCATCTTCATTAGGAATAAATCCTGCAGATTTAGTGCTGAACATTCCAAAAGTTCCGACATAGATACAAGCCAGGATCACCATAACTAACGGAGCTTTCTTAATCGATCGCTGGACACCATTTGAGTATCTTGTAGTAACCCGGTGAAACCATGCGTTGAATTTAAAGAAGAACTTGTCCAGACCTTTTGAATCCTTGTTCAGGTTCATCGGTTTCAGCAAAATGGAACACAAGGCTGGTGTTAAAGAAAGAGCCACGAATGCTGAAATAACAACTGATACAGCAATTGTAATGGCGAACTGCTGATACAATTGTCCGACCATTCCCGGAATAAATCCAACCGGTACGAACACAGCTGCAAGGATCAAAGCAATCGCGATAACCGGTCCCGTAATATCCTTCATCGCCTTTCGGGTAGCTTCCTTTGCCGACAAGCCATAGTGATCTATATAATGCTGCACCGCCTCAACCACAACAATGGCATCATCAACCACAATCCCAATGGCGAGCACAAAGCCAAACATGGTGAGTACATTGATGGAGAATCCCATCACGGTAAAGAATATGAATGTACCAATGATTGAAACAGGTATGGCGAGTACTGGTATCAAGGTCGCTCTCCAGCTTTGCAGAAATAGAAATACTACTATAGTGACCAGAATCAGAGCCTCAATCAGCGTGTAAATAACCTCTTTCAGGGAAACTTTTACAATAGACACGGTTTCATAACTAATCGTATAGTCCATGTCCTTTGGAAACGATTTCTTTAACGTTTCTAAAGTCTTAACAATCCCCTCGTAGGTTTCCACAGCATTTCCACCTGGCATCTGGTTCACGGCCATCATTGATGATACCTTGCCATTTATCTTTGAGCGGGTCACATATGAAAACTCACCAAGTTCAATCCGTGCAACATCTTTAAGGTAGGTGATCGCGCCGTCTGAACCTGTTTTTACAACAATGTTCCTGAATTCTTCTTCTGTGCTTAATGCGCCATCGAGGACTACAGAAAACTCAAATACCTGCGAACCACTCTGTGGCGGACCGCCTACGCTTCCGCCGGCAATACGGGTATTTTGTTCCTGGATCGCTGCAGTAACATCGGCTGGTGAAATGGCAAGCTGAGCAAGCTTATTCGCATCAAGCCACACACGCATACTGAAGGGCTGTCCGAATGTCTGAACATCACCCACACCTTTAACGCGGAGCAGCGCGTCTTTTACATAAAGATTGACATAGTTAGAAAGAAACTTCTGATCGTGACTCCCGTTTGGAGATATCAAGCCCAACACCATCAAAATGTCGGTGTTGGCCTTTTTGGTAGTTACACCTAAGCGCCTTACAGCTTCGGGCAGGGCAGGCTCTGCAATACCTACACGGTTTTGTACATCAAGGGCGGCAATATCGATGTTTGTACCAACATCAAATGTCACAGTCACAGCAGAACGTCCATCGGATGTACTGTTTGAAGACATGTATTTCATTCCCGGTGTACCGTTGATCTGACTCTCGATCGGAGTAGTTACAGTTTGCTCAACTGTTTGTGCATCTGCTCCGGTATATGTACCTGATACTGTTACAGTAGGAGGAGAAATATTAGGATATTGACTTATAGGTAAGCCCAGCATTACGATTGTTCCGATCAGAACAATTAATACCGAAATTACTATGGCCGTAACAGGCCTTTTAATGAAAACTTCTGAGATCATCTTAGCTTTTTAAAATCACTTCTTAGGAGTAGGTTGAGCACTGGCACTTTCTGTAGTTATCACAGAACCATTTCTGAGATTTTGTACTCCCTCAGTAACGAAGACTTCGCCCGGCTTCAAACCTTCTGTGATCACAATCTTATCGGCCACCTTCATCCCTGTTTTGACAGGCCGCTGATCAACCTTACTGCTGTCGCCAACTACAAACACTGTAAATTCTCCCAATTGTTCAGCAACTGCTTTAAAGGGAATAACTATTTGCTTTTCAGCTGATCTGTTTAATACCCTTACTGTAGTGTTCATGCCGGGTATTAACCCTCCCGATCCATTGGGAAAGCTTACTCTAACTCTAATACTTCCTGTTTGAGAATCAACAGCCCTGTCAATAGTCACAATTTTTCCCGCAGCGCTTGCTGTACTGCCATCAGAACGTTGAATTGCAAATAGGGAATCAGATATAGATCTAGGGTTTTGCTGTAAACTAATAAATCGTGGAATTTGCTGCTGTGGCACCAATATGTTTACGGCGATAGGATCATTGGTAGATACTGTATTTAAAAGAGTCGAACCAGGTGAAACGAGAGCGCCAAGTTTAACCTGTGAAATGCCAATCGTTCCACTAAGCGGCGCGACAATCACCGAGCGGCGAAGGTCTGCCAGGGTATTGGCAAGGGCAGCCTGGGCGCCGGCAATTTGTGATTCGGCGTTAGCAAGGTCAGTTAATGCGTAGTCAACACGTTGTTTTGCAATAGCATCCTGGTCGGCCAGCTTTTGATACCTTTCAGCGTCTTTCTTCGCTTTATCGCGATTTGACTTAGCAATCTGCACTCCCGCAAGCGCTTGCCGGTAAGCAGCGTCATATTTGCTGCGGTCAATTTCATAAAGTTTTTGCCCTTTTTGAACCTTTTGTCCATCCTGAATAAAAACCCTGGTAATATACCCGCCAACCTGAGCACGTAATTCCACCTCGTTTAACGGGACAACAGTGCCGGGATAAACATCTTCGCCGGTAACAAGCTCAAGTGTAGCTGTTTGGGTGCTCACGGAAACAGCCGTAGCAGCTATCGTAGTCTGATTAGTTACCTTTTGAGTCTTTCCACAAGAAATCACTGAAAGAATAACAACAGAAAATAGGCCGGATCGTAATAGGTTTATGTTCATATAGTAATTAGTTGATATTTATAGTTCCTTGTGCCTGCTGCACATCTAGCTTGCTGGATAATAGACTGAATAAAGAATTAAGGTAGTTTAGCTGCGAGGAGCGGAGGTCTGATTCCGCTATCAGTAACTCCAGATAAGTTTTAATACCCTCGTTATATTGGAGTTTGATCGTATTGTACACATCCCTGGAAAGCTCAACATTTTCACGATATGTTTTCCAGTCGTTCAGATTTGTTTTGTAAGATGCTATCGCCTGCTGATACTCTGTATTGATCACATTTCTCGTTTGGACAAGATCCAGGTCTAACCGCTTATCCTGTAATACAGCACGTTTTAAATTTTGAATTCTTCTTCCTCCCTGGAAAACAGGAAGTGCGAGTCTTAAACCAGTTTGCGAGCTTGGAAAATCTTTATTGTAAAGCTCTCCAAAATTATTGCTCTGGTAGATATTATTATAGTTGACAAATGCAGATACCGTTGGTAAAAAGTCATTCTTATGATATTGAATATTCAGATTTTGAATTTGCTTTTGCGTTAGCAGCTGTTTGTATTCAATTCGGTTTTCGTACACCAGTGCCTGTGTAGTGTCGAGAAGCAGCTCAGCTTCCAGACTTGATCCGCTATATCTGACATCCACCTTATCGTTTCCTGATATACCCATCAACTGTTTCAGGTAGGCGTATTTATAGGTAAGAGATTCGTTAATCCTCTTAAGATCGGCGCGTGAATTATTCAAGGAAATAGACGCTCGCTTGTAGTCAGTTTTGTCAACAAGACCTGCATCATATTGAGCATACGAGTCCTTAAATTGCTTTTCTACCCGCACAATGTTCTCGTTTAGAATCTTGAGCTGTTCCTGGCTTGTTAGAATATCATAAAAGGCTTTACTTACCGCAACAACAGTATTTATCTTATTATTTTCTGTGTTTTGCTGGCTAGTAAGGCGCGTAAATTTCGCACCTTTAGCTGCGAATAAAAGATCAATGCTAAACAAAGACTGATCAGCCTGCAGTAGAAAATTTGAATTATTTTTAGGCTGAAAGATCACCGGCTGACCGTTCAATAATGAAACCGGCTGCTTCAAATATCTCGATAGGTTCGCCTGGCCGCTGATTTGGGGGTAAATTCCGGAGAGTGCTATGTTGATATCTCTTTCGGCAATTTCTTCATCAATGAATGATTGCTGAATTAATGGCTGATTTTTAAGTGCATAGTTTATGCAGTCAACTAATGTGAAGGTAGCGGGGAGGGGTGCGCCAGATTGCTGTGCAGATACATTCGTAGAATGACAAGCAATGAAAAGTAAGACTGGCAGATAATATTTTATTTGTTTCATAGTTTCAGACAATTCAGGATTTATTTACTTTAATTCCATCCCATATTATTTGTGCCACGTTTAGTAAGGAATCCTGGGTGAATTTGTAACGGCCGGTAATGTGATGTTTTGCAGTCGAGATGATCGTTCCATGAAAAACGGGAGCAAGCAGATGATCATCAATTTTCTTTAGGTGTCCTTTTTCTACGCCATAATTGAAAAATTCAATCATCTCCTGATTAAAATTCTTCTTTTGATGTATGGGATTGCATTTAATAAAAGGAGAGCTGGTATACTGCTCCAGGAACGTCAGTACGTTCGGATTCTTGATATAATGCGAGCAGAGATTAATAAAGAGATTGAAGAATCGATCCTGAAAGGATTTATTCTCATCATCATTTTTAAACATCGCAGCATGCAAACCTGACTTGATGTGGGCGTAAAGCTCAAAAATCAACTCTTCTTTAGAGGGGAAATAATGGTATATCGTCCCTGCAGCAACGCCGGCATTTTTTGCGATAAGACTCATGGGAGATCCATGAAAGCCATTAGTACCAATCAGGTCTAACGTACTTTTCAGTATGGCGTCTTTTTTTTCTGGGTTATCTAATTGAACGTTCATTCGGTCGGCAAATTAAAGATTTTTGAATGGTTATTATTGTCATACTTAAATCATTAATACAAATGTTACGATCAATAGCTTTTGGAAACAAATACCCTGGAGAACGTTAAGGCGATGTCGCTAATGGAAATACCTGTAAAATTTAGCTGCGCTAAACTTATTTTTTATAACTCTTGCGAAACACAGCAGTATTGATATATTTGTTATGCCCTTCAAAGGGCATGTTTTTCATAGGTAGATGTAGGGTCGAATACTTGTATTCGGCCCTTTTTTATACCACATAATAGAGAGATATTTGAATACTGTATTTGATACTCTTATTTGGGATCCTACAGGCATATAATTATGAAAAGAAAAATAGCCATTGCCATTACTGGTGCGAGCGGATCTGTTTATGCAAAAGTATTGCTTGACAAAATTATATCGCTGAAATCACAAATTTCTGAGGTCGGGATTGTCATGTCTGATAATGCTAAAGATGTCTGGAAACATGAGTTAGGCAATAGTTCTTATGAGGGATACGACCTCAGGTTTTTCGACAAGCATGATTTCAATGCGCCGTTTGCGTCCGGGTCAGCCGGTTTTGATACTTTGGTAATTTGTCCGTGTTCAATGGGGACGTTAGGCCGTATTGCGTCAGGTATATCCAACGATCTGATCACACGCGCCGCTGATGTGATCCTTAAAGAAAGACGTAAGCTTATTCTTGTTGCCAGAGAGACACCCTATAACCTGATCCATATAAACAATATGAAGATTGTTACGGAAGCCGGCGGCATTATTTGCCCGGCCACACCGTCGTTTTATAGTTTGCCTAAGACTATCGAAGAAGTAGCCGGAACTGTGGTCAGCAGGGTGGTAGACCTCATGGGGCTCGAGGATCAATCCTTCCGTTGGGGTAAAGACAATTAAATCTCTTTCCTGATCGTTGTCAACACACCAGATAGTGACGTTTCGGTAACTTTATACCAGATACCATCAACGTTCAATTAAATTTTCGTTTTGTATCTTTGCGGCTTCTATGAACAAAAAGGTTGCATTTTATACACTCGGCTGTAAGCTAAACTTCTCCGAAACTTCTGCCATTGGACGACAGTTTAAGGATGCTGGTTTCGATACAGTTTCATTTACCGATAATGCTGATATCTATATAATCAATACCTGTTCAGTAACAGATCACGCAGATAAAAAATGCAGGAAAGTTGTACAGGAAGCCCTTAAACATTCTCCCAGCGCTTATATAGCTATCGTGGGATGTTATGCGCAGCTGAAGCCAAAGGAAATATCTGAAATTCCGGGCGTTGACATAGTGCTTGGCGCCGCTGAAAAGTTCAGGATTACCGAGTATATAAGCGATCTCACTAAAGAGCCCAGGACAAAAATCTATAATCAGCCAATTGAAGAAATTAAGGAGTTTGTTCCTTCTTTTTCTTTTGGAGACAGAACACGCACATTCTTAAAAGTACAGGACGGATGCGATTATCTCTGCACATTCTGCACAATTCCCCTAGCCAGAGGTAAAAGCCGGAGCGATACAATTAGTAATGTGATGCAGCGTGCACACGAAGTAGCAGCGTCAGGAGTTAAAGAAATAGTTCTGACCGGAGTGAATCTGGGTGATTTTGGAATTCGTGACGGGGAGAGAGAAGATCGTTTTTTCGATCTTGTGACGGCTTTGGACACAGTTGAAGGCATTGATAGAATTCGGATTTCATCAATTGAGCCCAATTTATTGTCAGATGATATTATTGAGTTTGTTTCCAGCTCAAAGAAGTTTGTCCCTCATTTTCATATCCCACTCCAATCTGGATCAAATAAAATACTCGGTCTCATGCGCCGCCGTTACAAGCGGGAATTATATGCGGAGAGGGTTACGTTAATAAAGCAGCTTATTCCGGATTGCTGTATTGGAGTGGATGTGATTGTTGGCTTTCCGGGAGAAACCAGAGAAGATTTTATTGACACATATAATTTCCTGAACGAGCTTGATATTTCCTATCTGCACGTGTTCAACTATTCAGAACGTGACAACACACCAGCTGCGAGTATGAAAGGTAAAGTACCAGGTTCTCAAAGATCTGACAGAAGTAAAATGCTCCACATACTTTCTGATAAGAAACGCCGGGCGTTCTATGAGACACAGGTTGGAAAGCCGGCATCTGTGCTTTTTGAAGCAGATCACAAAGAAGGATTCATGCATGGATTCAGCCGTAACTATGTCAAGGTGAGAACTCCTTACGATCCTCTGTTAGTAAATGAGCTGCGATCAGTAACATTTGAAAATATTGCGGCTGATGGTGATATGGAAATTTGTGAAAATACAGAAGTATTTGTACACTGACCTCGCCAGGCAATTGATTTCAGCCTTAATTATCTTACCTTGTTTTTTCTAACCAGCACCTATATTTGACCTATGTTTCCAACCATAACCCACCTTATAGAGTATTTAACAGGAATCCACATTCCCCTCCCGGTTCAAACATTCGGGTTTTTTGTTGCGCTTGCTTTCGCAGCAGGGTACTGGGCACTTTCACAGGAATTTAAGAGAAAGGAAAAACTCGGCCTTGTTCATCCATTTACCAGAGAAGTAAAAGTGGGAGAGCCTGCTTCAATAGCTGAGTTGTTTTTCAATGGTTTTTTTGGCTTTCTTATGGGCTTCAAATTACTTGAAGGTCTGTTGCATTATTCTGATTTCGTAGAAAATCCGCAAACGTTTATTCTATCCGGGCGTGGTAATATTCTTGGCGGAATTCTTTTAGGTGCTCTTTTTGTTTATTGGTCGTATGCTGAAAAGAAGAAGGAAGCTTTAGCCAAACCTAAAACTGTCAAAGAAGTAGTACACCCTTATCAGGTGATGGGAAGCCTTTTGATGTGGGCAGCAGTCGGAGGGTTTATAGGAGCTAAAGTTTTCCACAACCTTGAATATTGGGATGATTTTATCAAGGACCCAATCGGCGGACTTTTGTCATTCAGCGGCTTAACATTTTACGGAGGCTTATTGGTAGGAGGGGCAGCAGTACTTTATAAGGCTAAACAGTATGGTATCAAGTGGATCCATATGGTTGACATTGCCGGTCCGGGTTTGATGCTTGCTTATGCTGTTGGCCGTATCGGCTGTCACCTGTCGGGAGATGGAGATTGGGGAATTGAAAACACCGCAGCAAAGCCAGGCTGGCTCAGCTGGGCTCCGGATTGGGTTTGGTCTTTCAAGTATCCGCATAACGTAGTAAACGAGGGAGTGCCAATTCCCGGATGTGTTGGTAATTTTTGCAATGAGCTTCCTGTAGCGGTTTATCCAACTCCTTTTTACGAGGTCCTAATGGGATTAGCCATATTCGCATTTTTGTGGTCGATCCGCGATCGCATAAAAATACCAGGGATAATGGTCTCTTTATACCTTATTCTTAACGGCATTGAACGGTTCCTTATTGAAACGATCCGTGTAAATTCGAAATATCATGTTGCAGGTCTGGGCTTCACGCAGGCTGAATTGATCTCAACTATCATGATTTTAACGGGTATTGCCGGCCTGTTCTGGTCATTGAATAAAGCAAAGAAACATCCGGAGAGTATTCCTGTTAAATAATTATGGATCTTTCAGCGCTGACTAAAGAGGTAGTGTCCCTGACTAAGGAGGTAGGGGAGTTTATACGCGGTGAATCACTGATTTTTGACCGTGAACATATCGAGTACAAAGGACTTCACGATATGGTTTCATACGTAGATAAAACGGCTGAAAGAGATCTCGTAAAAGGTCTGACTCTCATCTTCCCGGAAGCTGGTTTCATCACCGAAGAAAAAACTACAACTATTGTTTCGGATGATTATAATTGGATAATTGACCCACTTGATGGAACGACCAATTTCATCCACGGTGTACCTTCATTTTGCATTAGCATCGCACTCCAGCACAAAGATGAACTAATCCTCGGGGTGGTTTACGAGATCAACCGTGACGAATGTTTTTACGCGTGGGAGAATGGTGGGGCTTATTTGAATGGAAAGCGGATATCAGTTTCAAATGCACCAAAGGTTGAGAATACCCTGCTGGCAACGGGCTTTCCTTTTTATGAATTTTCTAAAATGGAGAAATACTTGAACGTCATGCGCAAGCTGATGCAAAAGTGCCACGGCCTTCGCAGGATTGGTTCTGCAGCGCTAGATCTGGCATACGTTGCGTGCGGCAGGTTCGATGGATACTTTGAGTATAATCTCAACTCATATGATATTGCTGCTGGCATGGTTCTGGTTAGAGAAGCTGGCGGACAAACTTTTGATTTCACCGGTGGCAACGACTGTTTCGACCGTCGGGAAATTATAGCGACAAATGGTCTTATTTCGTCAGAACTTCTTGACGAGATCCGTAAGGAGTTTGTTCAGTAAGCTTTAATCTAATAATCTTAAGTAATTATGGTAAAGAAGATTTTAATCGGACTGCTTGTAATTTTCATTTTGATCCAGTTTATACGACCGGAAAAAAACATCTCAACTGCAGCCACCCCGGACGATATTTTTAATCATTATCCAGCGTCAGATAGTATTAAGGCGATGATTAAGACTTCTTGCTATGACTGCCATTCTAATAACACGAAATATCCCTGGTATGCCGAAGTTCAGCCAGTAACATGGTGGTTGGATCATCACATCGAGGAAGGTAAAGGAGAATTGAACTTTTCGGAATTCGCCGCGTTCAATGCCCGTTTTAAATCTCACAAGCTGGATGAGGTTATGGAACTAGTCGAAAATGAAGAAATGCCATTGAAATCATATCTGATCTCCCACAAAGAAGCAAAACTAAGCGATGTTCAGCGCAAAGAGATTGTAAAGTGGGCTGATGAAGTACGGAATGTAATCAAGCCGAGGGAACCCTAGGCCAGAACACTACAAAACGAGTGCAGCGTTCGGAACCTGATCTGATTAAATAGAAATTTTACGGGAATAAAAGGGGCTGTTATATCTATTAGTGATTCTTTACAGTGCTTCTGAAACAACTTCAGTAACTTCGGGAACCATTCTTTTTAATAAATTCTCAATCCCGGATTTTAGCGTAATTGTAGACGAAGGACATCCGCTGCAAGATCCGCGCAATTCCACGGTAACCACACCTTCATTATAAGATTTGTAACTAATAGCCCCGCCATCCTGCTCTACAGCCGGACGGACATAATCATAAAGGATCTGCTGAATTTTAATCTCTGTTTCTGTTCCTTCAAAGTTAGCGGCTGCTTCTTCTTTCTCTACTATATTTAATTCAGACTCAACAGCGCCTTTAACAAACTCTTTTAAAATTGGCTCGATATCCTGCCAGTCTGCACCTTCCGATTTAGTAATAGTAACGAAATTGCTTGCGAAAAAAACGCCGGTTACAAAATTGAATTTGAACAGCTCACGGGCAAACTGCGACTTCTCAGCACTTTCTTTTGTCGGAAAGTCAACGCTGTTATTAGTTAGTAATTTGTTAACTAAAAATTTCCGCGTAGCCGGGTTAGGGGTACTTTCGGTATAGACGTTTGTTGTTGATGTTGCAGTGCTCATGTCAATAAAATATATACAAAATTACTAATTTTTAAACTTACTCAGGCAGTGCTCAAAGTTATGACATGTGTATGACTACCTACAATCCCGTATAGTTAAATGGTGTTATCGACTTAAGTTCGGCTTTAATCTGGTCAGAAATTGAGAGTGTATCTACAAATTGACTAATTGTAGTTTCGTTTACCTGAGTGTTTGTTCTTGTAAGCTCCTTTAGGGCTTCGTATGGATTTGGATAACCTTCACGGCGGAGTATGGTTTGTATAGCTTCAGCTACTACAGCCCAGTTAGCTTCCAGATCTCTGTGAATAACATCCTTATTAATCAGCAGCTTCTTAAGTCCCCGCATGGTTGATTTAACCGCAATAAGGGTATGAGCCAGCGGCACTCCGATATTACGAAGAACGGTAGAATCAGTCAGATCACGTTGAAGCCTGGAAATTGGCAGTTTCGCAGCAAGGTGTTCAAACAACGCATTTGCCAAACCAAGATTACCTTCCGAATTTTCAAAGTCTATCGGGTTAACTTTATGAGGCATCGCCGAAGATCCAACTTCACCAGCTTTAATCTGCTGTTTAAAATAATTCATCGAAATGTAAGACCAGATATCCCGGTTTAAGTCGATGAGAATATTATTAAGACGTTTTAACGCATCGCAGTGAGCAGCAAAATTATCGTAATGCTCTATTTGGGTGGTATATTGAGACCTGTTTAATTTGAGGCTTTTGTTAACAAAGTTATTGGCGAACTCCGTCCAGTTAATTTGAGGATAAGCTATAAGATGGGCATTGAAGTTACCCGTAGCTCCGCCAAACTTGGCAGAGAATGGAATCGCATTCAATTGCACTAGCTGTACCTCCAACCTCTCTACATATACCTGAAGCTCCTTACCTAAACGCGTAGGAGACGCCGGTTGTCCATGAGTGTGAGCCAGCATTGGAATATCAGACCATTCAGAGGCTCTTTCCTTTAGCTGACTGACAAGTTCTTTTAATGCAGGCAAATACGAATTTTCTATTGCAAGTTTAAAGGAATGCGGTATTGCAGTATTATTTATATCCTGTGATGTAAGACCGAAGTGGATGAACTCTTTGTGATCGTTCAGCCCAAGTTTAGAAAACTCATCCTTGATAAAGTATTCAACAGCCTTTACATCGTGATTAGTTGTTTTTTCGATCTCTTTAACTGCTTCAGCACTGTTCTCGGTAAAGTCATTATAGATCGCTCTTAAGGAATCAAATTTTGTCTTGTCAAAATCAGCCAATTGCGGCAAAGGCAGTTCACAAAGTGCTATAAAATACTCTATCTCTACATACACCCGAAATTTAATAAGAGCGGCTTCCGAAAAATAACCTGAAAGCTCTGATGTTGATTTGTGATAGCGTCCGTCAATGGGGGAAATGGCTGATAATGGCGACAAATTCATTTATATAAGATTTTTGCGAAGTTAAGCTTTTTGAAATTATTAGAACTACACTCATCATTTACACGTAAAGAAAATCTCGATGATCAATAAATTCAAGTCATCTTCATTTCAATGTCATTTAAGGATAGATTAAATAAATTATCTATGGAAACTTTGGAATTGAAAAAAGTTTCCATAGTTTTGCCACGCATAAAACAAGGAGTACAATAATTGGAAGTTAAAGAATACATAATCTCTGAATCGGACAATCTTTTTTGCCAGCATGGCTTTAAAAGTGTGACGATGGACGACCTGGCAAAACACCTTGGTATGTCCAAAAAGACGATTTACACCCATTTTAGCGATAAGAACGAGATCGTAAATATGGTTATTGAGAATAAGCTTCATGGTCAGAAATGTTTGATCCAGGAGGGGACAGAAAGTGCGCAAAATGCAGTACACGAAATGTTCTTCGCTGTAACAAACATGAAGGTAATTCTCTCTAACCTAAACCCGAATTTGTTCTATGACCTTCAGAAGTACCACCCTCAGGCATGGCAGTCCTTTAAAAAATTTCGTCAAACAAGTGTTTACGAAACAATTTACAGCAATCTGCTTAGAGGAATAAAAGAAGGTTATTACAGGAGTGATATTAAGTGCGACATCCTGACTCAAATGCGGCTTGAGCAAATGGATCTGATTTTTTCTAACAGCTCTGAATATACAAACGGTAAATATGGTATCGCACAGGTTATGGCCGAGTTGACTGAGCATTTCCTATATGGTATATGCTCATTAAAGGGGCATAAATTAATTAATAAATACAAAGAGATAACAGAAGAAGAATAATACAACTATGAAATACAGATATCTGAGTTTAATAATATGCTTTTGCTTCGGACTTTCAGCAACAGCACAACAAGCCGATACAGTTGCAGCATTCAGCCTTAAACAAGCCATCGAGTACGCGCAAAATCATCAGGTTTCCATCCTTAACGCAAGGATTGATGAAGACATTGCTAAAAATACAGTCAAGCAGACTATTGGTATAGGATTACCCCAGGTAGGTGGAAACGCTAACTTTCAGGATTTTATCAAACTACCAACCAGCCTGTTGCCCGGAGAGTTTTTTGGCCAGCCTGGCACTCAGATTCCGGTTCAGTTTGGTGTTAAATACCAATCGGCAGTAGGACTTGAATTAAATCAGCTTTTATTTGACGGATCATATCTGGTGGGTCTTCAGGCTTCCAAAACTTATAAGGAACTATCTAATAAGAATCTGACAAGAACCCGTATTGAGACTTCAGTTGCAGTCACGAAAGCTTATTATTCAGTGTTGGTTAGTAATGAACAGCTTAATCTGGTTGATGCTAATCTTGAAAG
The DNA here is from genome assembly GCA_040384965.1 of Bacteroidota bacterium. Lineage (GTDB taxonomy): Bacteria > Bacteroidota > Bacteroidia > Sphingobacteriales > Sphingobacteriaceae > Daejeonella. Next base: position 27,430 of record JAZKIH010000054.1, read on the forward strand.
GCTTAAAAAATCGTTAAACGATACCGAAGCGATGTTTAAAAATGGCTTTGTAGAGAAGATTGATGTTGACCGTTTAACCGTGTTAAAAAATAATCTGGAAACAGAACGTGAAAATGTAATACGCCTGCTTGCTCTTAATGTAAACCTTTTGAAATTTCAGATGGGGATGACCGTGAACAGCAAATTAACCTTAACTGATTCGATAGCAAGCTTGCAGGCAGATCAGGCCTTAGTAGCAACCGATACTGCCGCTTATCGCAACCGGATTGAATACTCTTTACTTGAAACCCAAAAGAAGTTAAACGAATTTGATCTTAAGCGTTATAAAAGCCAGTTTCTACCGTCGTTATCGGCGTTTGGCAGCACATCACAAAGCTTTCAGTCAAACAATTTTTCACAGTTGTTTAACACAAATTTCCCGAGCACTATAATTGGGCTGCGATTATCCGTACCAATTATTTCAGGAGGGATAAAGATCAACCAGGTTCGTAATGCTAAGCTGGCTATCCTCAAAACTCAAAACGATTTGGTAAATCTTCAGAACGGGATAAACCTTGAAGTTGACCAGGCCCAAACAACCTATTTGAATAGTCTTAAATCTTTGGATAATCAAAAGAGGAACATGGAACTGGCCCAGGAAGTTCTGAGAGTATCTAAGATTAAGTATGAGCAGGGTGTAGGGTCAAGCATCGAAGTTACAACCGCTGAAACTTCACTGAAAGAGGCGCAAAATAATTACATCAATGCCTTATACGATCTTATGATCAACAGAGTGAACGTTGAAAAAGCCACAGGTAAAATAAACTATTAAACATAATCGAATAAATCCATCCGAGATGATCATCACAAATATAAATCAGCTTCCAAATATTGCCAAAACTGGCACTCAAGAGCAGATTAATCTAAACTCAAACAACAACAAAAGTTCCATGAAAAATTTACTATTTGTAGGTATTGCCCTTTTTCTGGCAGCATGCGGAGGAAAAACAACCGATAAAAAGGTTGAGCTTGAAACTCTGAAAAAAGAAAGAATTGCAATCGATGCTAAGATAACGGCACTAGAAGCTGAAGTTGGAACGGCAAAGGCTGCTGAAGACGTTAAGAACGTAAGCATTTTAGAGGTGCAGGAAAGCACTTTCAGTAATTATCTTGAAGTTCAGGGGCGAATAGATGCTGAAGATAACGTTCAGGTTAGTCCTGAAGCACAAGGTGTGGTAACCGCTGTCTATGCCAGCGTTGGCCAGAATGTTGGCCGCGGGCAAGTTTTGGCTCAAATTGATGATAAAGTTTTAAGACAAAACATTTCCGAGCTTCAAACTCAGCTGGACCTGGCAACTACCTTATTCCAGCGTCAAAAAAATCTGTGGGATCAGAAAATTGGAACTGAGGTTCAGTATATCAACGCCAGAACTCAGAAGGAAGCTGCCGAGCGTCGTATTGCTACGCTGAGATCTCAGATCGCGATGTATAAGATAAAGGCTCCGATATCAGGAACAATTGATGCAATGGACATGAAGGTTGGCTCAGTAGCTTCTCCGGGCATGTCTTCTATAAGGATCATAAATGCAAGTAAATTGAAGGCGAAAGCGCAGGTTGCTGAATCTTATGCCGGACGTGTCAGCCAGGGTGATAATGTTCAGGTTATTCTTCCTGACGTACCTGATTCTATCAATACGAAGATATCTTTTGCCTCCAAAACCATTGATCCTGTAACAAGAAGCTTTAACGTCGAAATTAAACTTCCGGCTAACAGCAGATATCGTCCGAACATGTTAAGCATTCTTAAGATCATTGATTATAAGAATGATAAAGCATTGGTTGTGCCGGTAAACGCGATCCAGAAAGCTGAAAATGGTGACTACCTGTTCCTTTCCGAAAATGGAAAAGCTAAACGCGTTAATATTCAAACCGGAAAAGTATCTGGTGGTAAAGCCGAGATCCTTTCAGGACTTAAAGCTGGTGATAAGGTGCTTGTTGCCGGAACCGATGGTTTAAGTGAAGGAGACATCGTAAAAGCTAACTAATAAAATATCATCCTGCTTTCTAAGAGAGTATAATCAGAAATAAAATGGAAGACATTAACAAGGAATTTAAACCGTCCAGTTGGGCGATTGAGAACAGGACAGCAATTTACGTGCTGACCATCATCATCGCTATAATTGGATATTCATCATATTTAGGCCTCCCGAAAGAAAACTTTCCCGAGGTAATCATTCCAAAGATTTTCGTTCAAACGGTCTATCCGGGAACTTCTCCGGCGAATATGGAGAATCTGGTAACTAAACAGATTGAGAAACAATTAAAATCGACGTCGGGTTTGAAGAAGATAACCTCAAATTCATACCAGGATTTTTCGATTATTACTGCTGAATTCAATACAAATGTAGACATCAAAGATGCGAAGCAGCGGGTTAAAGATGCAGTAGACAAAGCTCGTCAGGATCTTCCTACGGATCTTCCGAATGAGCCTAACGTAATGGACATTAACCTTTCGGACCTTCCCATAATGTACCTTAATATTTCAGGTGATTATGATCTTAAAAGTCTGAAAAAGTACGCTGAAGATATTCAGGACCAGGTAGAAAGTCTGAAGGAAATTTCAGGAGTTGATATTGTAGGTGCTCTTGATCAGGAGGTCCAGATTAATGCTGATCTGAATAAAATGGCCGCTGCTCAAATTTCCTTTGGTGATATTGAACGGGCTGTGGGTTACGAGAATTTGACTATTTCCGGCGGTACTATCAAGATGGATGGTGTGCGCAGGACGCTAAATGTAAAAAAGGAGTTTTCCAGTGCAGATGAGATATCAAACCTTATCATTAAAACTCCTACTGGCGGATCAGTTTATCTCAGGGATATTGCGGAAGTAAAGGATTCGTTCAAAGAACAGGAAAGTTACGCCCGCTTATACGGTAAGAATGTAATCACGCTTAACGTAAAAAAGCGGAGCGGAGAGAATCTAATTGACGCATCGGATAAGATCAACGATCTGGTTGCAGAGCTCAAGGCGACTACGTTGCCCAAAAATCTTAATGTTACCATTACTGGTGATCAGTCGAATAAAACCCGGGTTACGCTTCATGATCTAATCAATACGATCATCATTGGATTTATCCTTGTAACCCTGATCCTCATGTTCTTCATGGGAGTAACCAATGCGATATTTGTTGCATTATCAGTGCCTCTTTCCATGTTTATTGCTTTTATGGCTATGCCGGCATTGGGAAGTCTATTCGGCTTCAGTTTTACGATGAACATGATGGTGCTGTTCTCATTCCTTTTGGGATTAGGAATTGTTGTAGATGATGCCATTGTGGTAATTGAAAACACTCACCGCTTATTCGAGAACGGCAAAGTTCCGATTAAGAAGGCAGCAAAAGCAGCAGCGGCAGAAGTGTTTCTTCCTGTTCTTTCGGGCACTCTGACGACTCTGGCGCCTTTTGTTCCATTGTTATTCTGGCCGGGAGTTATTGGAGAATTCATGTTCTTCCTGCCAATGACGCTGATCATAACTTTATTAGCTTCCCTCATCGTGGCATACATTATAAATCCAGTGTTTGCGGTTGATTTTATGAAGCCGGAAGACCACAGCCCTGTTAAGCCCAAATTCGACAAGGGCGTTAAGAAAACATTGCTGATTTTCGGTGGAGTAACTTTGCTGGCTTATCTGATTGATTTTGGTCTGGGTAATTTCGTAGTGTTCCTCGCCCTGCTGTATTTGCTGCACCATTTTGTTTTGGCGAAAGGCATACAGAAGTTCCAAACAGTTACCTGGCCTGGAATACAGAATAAATATGTAGCGGTCCTTGATTGGGCATTAAACTGGCCGAGAGCAATTCTTTGGAGTACAGTCGCATTATTCTTCTTTACCATAGGATTAATGATGGTCGTGCCGCCAAAAGTCGTGTTCTTTCCAAGCAGCGATCCCAACTTCGTGTTCGTTTATATTCATTTACCGGTTGGTACTGATCAGGCCTTCACAAATGAAGTTGTTAAGAAGGTTGAGAATGATGTCACTAAAGTTGTCGGCAGAAATAATGCAGACGTATCATCAATTATATCAAATGTTACTATCGGTGTAACTGATCCGCAAAGTGAGGATCAGGGACAATATACCAACATGGGTAAGGTTACTGTAGCGTTTGTAGAGTTTGGTAAGCGTACGGGCGAAAGTACGGCCGTTTATCTTGACAAGATCAGAAAGGCTGTAAAAGGCATTCCCGGAGCTGAAATTACGGTAGCACAGGAGCAGGGCGGTCCGCCGACAGCAAAGCCGATTAGTATTGAAATTACAGGGAACAATTTGGATTCACTGGTTAAAACTTCGGAGAAATTAAAGCAGTATTTGGTTTCCAAACAAATTGCTGGCGTTGAAGAGCTAAAATCAGATTTCCAGAATAATAAACCTGAGATCATTTTCGATATTGACCGTGAAAGGGCAAACAGGGAGGGTATTTCATCCGGACAAATAGGTATGGATCTTCGTACCGCAATCTTCGGGAAGGAAGTTTCTAAATTCCGTGACGCCGATGAGGACTACGAAATCAATCTTCGTGCAACTGAAGAGCAGCGGAATAACCTTGATGCGTTAAGGAACATGAAAATGACTTACCGTGATATGGGAATGGGAGGCGTCATTCGCCAGGTTCCTTTGTCCTCATTTGCATCAATTGATTATGTGAATACCTATGGCGGAATTAAACGCAAACAAGAGAAAAGAATCATTATTTTATCTTCAAATGTGCTCGGCGATTATAACCCCAATGAAGTGGTCGCTAATATTCAAAGTGAAATCGATCAGTACAGTCCTCCTGCCGGAATAGAAGTAAAAATGGCTGGTGAGCAGGAAGAGCAGCAGGAAACAATGAATTTCCTTGGAACAGCTTTGATGATATCGATGGGCTTAATCCTTATCATCCTGGTAGCACAGTTCAATTCTGTTTCCAAACCATTAATTATCCTGAGTGAAATAGGTTTGAGTATAATCGGCGTATTACTTGGAGTAACTATTTTCAGGATGGATATGTCGATAGTTATGTCCGGGGTAGGTATTGTCGCACTCGCCGGTATTGTTGTACGAAACGGTATACTCCTGGTTGAGTTCTTTGAACTCATGATCGAGGAGGGTATGACGGTCCGTGATGCGATACTAGAAGCAGGCCGTACCCGAATGACCCCTGTTTTGCTAACCGCCACAGCAACAATGCTGGGACTTATTCCACTAGCTGTGGGATTAAATATGGATTTTACCACTCTGTTTAGCGAGTTTAATCCACATTTATACTTTGGAGGGGACAACGTTGCATTCTGGGGACCTTTATCATGGACTATGATATTTGGTCTAAGTTTCGCCACATTCCTGACTCTTATTCTTGTTCCATGTATGCTGCTTCTGGCAGATTCAAATAAGAGAAAACTTAAAGGCTTATTTGGAAAGAAAATAAAAGAAGAAACGGTTTAAGATAGTTTTAGTTTAGTTTTGGTTAAAGGGCGGGCTTCGAAAGGAGTCCGCTTTTTTTTTGAGGAGATCGGGAATAAGTAAGAATTATGCTTTAAGTGCCCGGGAATAATTCAATTAGATTGATAGTAATTTCCGATATTTAGATAAAGGCAGAAAAAAAGCAATCGATATGAATACCCGCGACGCAAGAATAGATGAGTACATCGCTAAATCTGCGACTTTCGCGCAGCCTATTTTGATTCACCTAAGGGAGCTAATTCACGAGAGCTGCCCGGATGCTACTGAAACCATGAAATGGAGTTTTCCGCATTTTGAATGTGGCGGTGAAATCCTGTGCAGTATGGCTTCATTCAAAAAACATTGTTCATTTGGTTTCTGGAAAGCTTCGCTACTGAGTGATCCTCATAGCTTACTGCAGACCATTGGAAAAACTGCTATGGGTAGTTTGGGCCAGATAAATAATCTGCGCGATCTGCCTTCCGATGCAATTCTTGGAGAATATATTAAAGAAGCTGCCAGACTAAACAGGGAAGGGATAAAAGTTGCTGCGAAGCCCAAAAAACAGCCCAAAAAAGAAAGTATAGTAGCCGAAGATATTATTGAAGCTTTGAGAGCAAACCCTGCGGCTTTGCAAACCTTTGATAATTTCAGTCCTTCAAATAAAAAAGAATATGTGGAGTGGATCACCGGCGCTAAAACAGAAAGTACACGGCAATCCAGGCTGGATACAGCTATTGAATGGATGGCAGAGGGGAAAATAAGGCATTGGAAATATGCCGCCAAGAACAAATGATCCATGCCCGCAGTGCATCTGTGAATGAAAGAGAAAACACTTGAAAGCTACTATATAAGCAAAGCTGAGCCTTTTCAAAGCTGTTTGCTTGCCCTCAGGCACCTGATTTTGTCTATCGATCCGTTAATTACTACAGAGCGAAAGTTTCAAATTCCGGTTTTTCAATACAGAGATAAAAAACTCGCGTATCTATGGTTAAACGGCAGAAAGCTTATGATCGGTTTTTGCCTGGATAAGAGAGTACAGCCAGTGACCGCTGGGTTGCAAGCGAAAGATATCTACGAATCATTTCGAATTGATCCGGATGCTGATCTGCCTGTAGATGTGATCCGGATCAAAATCAAAAAGCTGGTCCAAACAATTGATGAGAAATTGGGCTGAAGCGGTATGTCTTATTTAAGTTTGTCTTTGAATAATTTCTCCAGTTTATCAACTTTTGGCTGGATCACCATTCTGCAATACGGCTCGCGGCCATTCAGGTTATAATAGTTTTGGTGATAATCTTCAGCCTTGTAGAAAGTCTGCCCGGCAACTATTTGCGTCACGATAGGGTTTGGATAGATCCTGGCCTTACTGATTTCGGCTTTGTATTTTTCAGCCTCAGCTTTTTGCTGAGCATCATGATAAAATATGGCTGAGCGATATTGTGTTCCCACATCTGCCCCCTGACGGTTTAACGTAGTAGGATCGTGCAGTTTCCAAAACACTTCCAGCAAACCCGAGAAAGATATTTTTGCTGGATCGTATGTAATTTGAGAAACCTCGGCATGCCCGGTTCTTCCGGTGGTTACCTGTTCGTAGGTTGGATTTTTAACCTTGCCGCCCATGTATCCGGATTCCACTTTAGTTACCCCTTTGATGCGCTGAAACACAGCCTCGGTGCACCAAAAGCACCCCATTCCAAAAGTTGCCTTTTTCAACACTGGCTTATTCTGAGAATATGCCCCTGCACTCACTAAACCAATGCTAAGCAGTATAAATATGATCTTCTTCATGTTATTACGATTTGGTTTTACTTTTCACTTCAGCGGCCGGGATGAATTTTAAAGAAACGGAATTCACACAATGGCGTGTATCCTTTGCCGTAAACCCTTCGCCCAAAAAGACGTGACCCAAATGTGCGCCGCATTTTACACACTGGATCTCGGTACGCATTCCGTCAGGATCCGGTAAGCGCTTTACTTTGCCGGCAATTTCCCCATCAAAGCTAGGCCAGCCGCAATGCCCGTCGAACTTGGTTTTGGAAGTGTATAAAGGCTCATTGCAACGGGCACAGACATACAGGCCTTCACCCATATCCTTTACATATTCGCCGCTGTAGGGCCTTTCCGTTCCTTTTCCAACGATGACTGCTTCCTGTTCTGCAGTTAGCTTGTTGTAACCATTACTATCCAGAGCAGGAGCTACCGTAGCAGAGGATGAAGTTTCCTGCTTCTCAGCTTTCGGCTGGCACGCCACAGCAAGAAGAGACATCATGCAGATAGCGGGAAATATATTTTTGAGTTTATACATTCTTAGTTTTTGAAATACTTACGTAGAAAATGAACCCAAGGTATTTAAAATTTCCCAAGAAATTTATTATGACGCCCGGGTGACTGGTATGGGATGCAATTCAGGGATTTAGAGTAGAAGAGTATTCTGGTTGTTTATATCATTTAAGTTATTAAATTTAATTTTTAAAGACCCAAACTAAACGCTAGTATATGATTATCAGAACATTAATTTTTTTGAGTGCAGTGATACTGTTAATGCCCGTTTCGGGATCTTCCCAAGTCAAGCCTTATATAGGCGTTGCAGGAATTTCCCACGAATCAAATTCCTTTAACGTTGATAAAACCGGAATTGAAGATTTCAGTGTAAAGATTGGTGAAGATGTTAAAGAGAGAGCGAAGAAGTTTTTTGCGGCTGCCAATTCCAAAACCACCAGCGCCGGCTATATAGAAGGAGCAAAGCGTCACGGATTGGAATTGTACCCGACAATAGTTACGGGCGCAACACCTAAAGGCCCGGTGACTGATCAGGCTTTTAATGCCATGATGAAAGATATAATCAGTGATCTGAAGGCGGGGCCGAAGCTGCAGGGCATTCTGCTGAACCTTCATGGAGCTATGATCGTGGAAAGTTATCCGAGCGGCGACGAGGAAATTGTAAGACGTGTAAGAGAAGCTTTTGGCGAAGCAATGCCGATTGTTGTTACCCATGACTTTCATGCAAATATTACCCCTAAAATGATTGAGTACTCTGATGTGCTCATTACATTCAAGGAGAACCCACATCTGGATACTTACGACAGAGGTTTGCAGGCAGCGGAAATTATCTCAAAAATGGTGAGCGGAAAAGTTAAGCCAGTTCAAACTATTGTGAAGACTCCAATGGTTTATAACATTGCGTTTCAGAACACCTTCGCTAAACCCTTATTACCGATAGTATCTGCAAGTAAGGAACTGGAGAAAAACCCTAAAATACTGGCTGTAAGCGTTTCAGGAGGTTACCAGTATGGAGATGTGCCATGGATGGGCCCTTCTATTGTTGTAGTAACAGATAATGATAAGGCTCTGGCGGATAAAGAAGCTAACCGGCTGTCGGCGATGTTATGGGATACCCGTGAAGAGACCCGTATTAATAACCCCACACCAGCCGATGCTGTTAAGAAAGCGATGCAACATGAAGGCCGCCCGGTAATTTTAATTGATATGGGCGATAACATAGGCGGTGGGTCAACCGGGGACAGCTCATTTCTTCTCGAAGAGCTGATAAAGCAGGGTGCTCAGGGCTGGGCTATGGTCATTGCTGACCCGGCAGCCTATAAGATCGCAGAAAAAGCAGGAGTTGGCAACTCATTCGATTTTGAAGTGGGAGGAAAGACAGATGCGCTGCACGGTAAACCCGTAAGGATAAAAGGGCAGGTCAGATCTTTGAATGTGGGCAGATATCTGGAAACAGAAGTGCGTCATGGAGGAGGCAGATATTGGAATATGGGACATACTGCGGTAATCCAGGTTGAAGGATCGACCTTAGATGAGCCTAATCTTTTATTGCTGACAACTGAGCGGGCGAGTCCTAACAGTGCCCATATCTTTACATCTAACGGCGTATATGTGGAGCGCCAGAAGATGCTTGTTGTTAAAGGGGCTATTGCACCAAGAGCAGCATATGAGCCATTTGCCTCCATATTGCTTTCAGTAGACAGCCCGGGAGCCACCGCGATTAATCCAACCTGGTTCAAATATTATAATATCCGGGAAGGGTTATTTGGTATAGAAAAATCTAAAAAATAGTAAACGACTTTTAAATCACTTCAATCCGGATCGATGACTGCCATTTGTTTCGGATTGAAGTTTTCCTCCTGCTCAGCTTCCGATTGATCCTGGTCTACCGGATTCTTCCGCCAGAGGTTGGCGAGGAAAGAACCTGAGATATCCATCCAGGTACCAAAAATTGCCGGGTAGAGTCCCATGGTAGCTGCTCTGCCTAATTCCTGAGCAATACCAGCAGCCATTCCGCCGTTTTGCAGACCCACTTCTATAGCTATAGTCCGGCTATCGCGTTTGTTGAGTTTAAAAAGCCTGCTGCCCCAGTATCCGAGCAGGTAGCCCATGGCATTATGTATAAATGCAGCAACGAAAAGCAGGAAGCCCATTGTTAAAAGGTTGTCCCGCCCTGCGGCAACGATTACAGCGATTATAAAAACATTGGCAGCCATTGCAATCAGAGGCATTGACGCATTAAGCCAGGCACTCCGGCTACCAAGGAAGCGGTTATATATAATACCTGCAATGAGAGGCAGGAAGATCATTTTACTGATGCTGAGAATCATTGTAGGGACGTCGATAGGAATAAACTGTCCGGCGAGCCTCTCCATTAATAAAGGTGTGATCAAGGGAGCCATTAAGGTTGCAAACGAAGTAAGCGTGATTGATAAGGCCAGATTTCCTTTGGACAAGAAGTTAAGAATGTTAGAAGAAACGCCGCAAGGTACGCATCCTATAAGTATCACTCCAGCAGCGAGTTCCGGAGGAAACTTAAATATGAGAGTTAAGCTGTAAGCAATAAGCGGCATGATAGAAAATTGCAGGAACAATCCTATTAAAACACCCTTGGGCATTTTTAGAACTCCGGCAAAATCTTTTAGTCCCATGGTGGTTCCCATCCCGAACATGATGAGCTGAATCAGCGGCACGATTGCATTTTCAGTGTTATAACCGCCGATATTTGTGATGTATTGCGGAAAGATCATACTGATAGCAGCAGCAGCAATTACCCACAGGGTGAAAGCGAATCCTTTCAGCAGTTCAGAACCGTTTATGCCCGAAAGCAAAAAGACAAAAAATACGACCACTAATATGCCCGCTTCTCCGGGATAGCCCAGCAGATACAAAAGGCTGAAACCAATTAAGGAAAGAAGTGCCAGAATGAGAAGAGTTCTAAAGAGTAATTTAGGGTTCATATACTGCTTGTGCTTGATTAAGACTGAATTATGATACAAAATGCTAAACATTATCGATAATTAATAATGTTAATTTTCAATTAAGTATTAAGGGCTTGACTAAGTCTGCCGATATCGCAGGGGACGACTCAGGTGCATGATCAGGTATGAACCATTTAAGAACATTCTTGTTACTAATAAATAAAAGCAGAAATTATGAATGACAAGATAATAGCAGCAGAATTTATCAAAGAACTGGATATTGAATTTGCATCGACTTTAAAATGCGTTGAGCGTTTTAATATGGATCTTTTCTCCTGGAAACCTCACGAAAAATCAATGGAAATGGGTTATTTAACCTGCCTTGTAGCCGAGATCCCGCTTTGGATTGCTCACATAGTTACTGATGGAGTTATCGACTTCCTCACTTTCAAACATATGGAGCCAAAAAGTATTGATGAACTGGTTCAAAATTTCAAAGACAATGTTACTGCCGCAAAAAAGGCTCTGTCGGCCGTTGAAGAAGGAACGCTCGAGGAACGGTTTATTCTTAAACGAGGTGATGAAATCTTAATGGAAACTTCTAAAAAAGAGAACGTAGCAACCAGTATAAATCATATGGTCCATCACCGCGGACAATTAACCGTTTATATGCGTTTAAATGATATTGCAGTCCCGTCGATTTATGGGCCTTCGGCTGACGAAAAAACTTTCTGACAGCGCAGGGGTAAGCGCAACAACATAACCGTGTAAACAAATCTAATTATTCCAGAAATACCTATATTATCCCGGCTTTACGTAACAACGTGGCTGAGGAAACAATGAACAAACCAAGCAATTTTATTAACAGACTAAGTTTTCAGGAGTATCTTTCACTGGGTTATATCTATTTGATATTGTTAGGACTCCTCACAGAAGTTTTTTATTACAACTTTATCGGGATAAATATTATGGATTATTCGTCCCTCTCGGACGTCTTACTGTCGCCTATTAAGCTCCTTGCCCGGAATGTAGTTATTGTGTATGCGCTGCTGACCGGCTTTGTTGTATTATTTGTCTACATTAAATGGATTTTGCCGAAATTTCAAGGGGCGGACGCAGCAGTTATCACTCCGGATAAATTGGGGATTGCAGCGGCAATAATGGTTCTGTTTTTTTACCTCGGATTAGGAATTGGAATGGGAAGTAAATACGGGAAACAACTTAAAGCTGGCAAAACTATGCCCGACCATGAGATTACGTTTGCCAATGGAGAAAACCGTCAGGTGAAGATAATGGGTCGAAACAGTGCATATCTTTTCCAGGTATCAAAAGGGAGTACACAGGTGGCGGTAATACCGATAGAAGGAAATGTGGTACAGATAGTAAAGTTGGGAGGGGGAAGATAATGGCTAGTATATACAGGACTTCCACCTGGCAGATGGAATAAAAAAGCCTCACTAAATTAGTGAGGCATTTTTGTTTTTGTGTGCGGAGAGCTAGGGATTCGAACCCCAGGAACCTTTAACAGTTCAACAGTTTTCAAGACTGCCGCAATCGACCACTCTGCCAGCTCTCCGGGGGCAAAAGTACAAACTCCGGGTTAATCTGCAAACAAAAAACTCATTTTTTGAATTTCTGTTTATAACATGCAGAGAGTGAACGCAAAAAGTATTGAGGAAAATAAGTATTAGGTTTTACTTTCCAGTTTTTCTTCAACAACAGGCGCCTTAAAAGTGTTGAACTTTGGCCTGACAATGCGGATGCTTCTTTTCGAAAGATCAATGCTGGCATTTAGTTCGAAGCCAACAAGGATAATAAGCGAGTTAAGATATAACCAGATCATGAGAACGATCAGAGTTCCGATAGAGCCGTAAAGCTTGTTGTAATTGCCGAAGTTGTTAATGTAGAACGAGAATCCCCAGAAGGTTAGCACTGCAAGAATAGTGGCCATCCAGGAACCAGCACTGAAGAATTTCCATTTCTTAGGGTGCGCCGGACCATATCGATAAAGGATGGATATGGTTACGAAGTACACTACAATCAGGATCAACCATCGTCCAGCGTTTAGCAGATATAACCAAAATGAATCTTTGAAACGTAATTCGGTTTTAAGCAGGCCAAAAATATATTCACCGATAGTCATGATGATCAGGCCGAATATTAAAGCAAATGAAATCAATACCGTCAGATACACAGCTACCAGCCTCTGTTTAAGCCAGGGCCTGGTTTCAATGAGCAGGGACGACTTGTTAAATGCCTGCATCAATGTGTGGATACCATTGGTTGCAAAAAAAAGAGCTAACAGAAAACCGAAGGATAGCAATCTGGAATTTTGATTACTGACGATATCCAGGAGAGTTGTTTTCACGGCCTCATATGCTTCGATCGGCAGTACCAGCGCAATCAGGTTCATCAGTTGATTTTGAAACCCCTGTATGGGTATGTATGGTATTAAAGTAAAAAGAAAGATAATCGCTGGGAATATGGCCAGCATAAAATTGTAAGCCAGGGAAGATGCTTTGTTAATCAATTCATCCTTGCCAATCTCCTGGAAAAAAAAGGTCGCTACAGTGTAAACGGGCAGGGGACTAAATCCAGGCAATATCATAACCTTAGTCCACTCGACGAGCAGGTGATAAGGTTTGAAGTTTAAAAGGACTTTGTGCAGCCAGCGCATGAATTTTATTTAAAGTGAACTCTAACTCTGCTTAAGAAATCTTCTGAAGGTAAACAGGGTTTATTTTTTTTCTGATCTATAAAAACCAGTGTTGTCTCGCCAATATTAATCAACTCTTCTCTATCATTGAACAGTTCATAGCGAAAGTGTATTCTAACAGCCGGCATATTCTCCATTATCACTTTCACTGTAATCTCTTCGTCATAACGTGCTGGTTTAATATACTTGCATTTTAGTTCTGCAACCGGCATAATTATCCCGGATTCTTCCATTGAGCTATAGGTGAGTCCTAAGCTCCTCAACATTTCTACCCGGCCAACTTCGTAAAATGCGGCATAATTGCCGTAGTACATGTAGCCCATCTGGTCAGTCTCGGCGTACCGTACGCGAATCTTCGTGGAGTGAACAAACATTATTTCTTAATGTTTCGTGCGTTCAGCGCTTGCTGGAATTTTCTGGCATTTATAGAATGCTGAGCCAGATTTGTCGCAAAATTATGATAGCCTGAGAAATCTTCTTTTGCGCACATATAGATGTAGTCATGAGATGCATAGTTCAGTACAGCGTCAACAGCATTTATACTCGGCATACTAATGGGCCCTGGAGGCAGGCCGGTATTCATGTATGTGTTATACGGTGAACTAATGCGCAAGTGTTTATTAAGAACCCGTCTGATAGTAAAATCATTTGCGGCAAATATCACGGTGGGGTCTGCTTCGAGCTTCATCCCTTTTTTTAACCTGTTCATATATAGCCCGGCTATAGTTGGCATTTCCTTGTCCATCAATGCCTCGCCATCGACAATGGATGCAAGTATACTCACCTGGATAGGAGAGAGGTCTATTTTCGCGGCCTTCGCTTTTCTTTCAGGGGTCCAGAATTTTTGATATTCATCATGCATCCGGATAAAGAATTTTTCCGCTGACGTGTTCCAGTACAACTCATAAGAATTTGGTATGAACATGGTGTATACATTGTCGGTGTTAAATCCATATTTGCCGACGAAGGAAGCCGAATCAAGCAAACTGCCTATTGAAGCAGAGTCTGTTTCCAACTTCTTAGCTACCATTCCTGCCAGAGTCTGTTTAAGCCGCACGTTTTGAAAAGATATTTTAACAGGTTCCTGATTGCCAGCCTTCAACATATTAATGAATGACCGGTTACTCATACCTTGTTTGAGCCGGTACCTGCCAGGCTTCACGCTACCAGGATAATCCATATTATTGGCGGCGTTTAGGAACGATACGCTGTCTTTTACAATTTCATCCTTCCTGATGGTTTCATATACATCATCAAAGTCGGAGCCTGTTTTGATGTAGAGGTACTCGGTATTATCTGTCACATTTGGCCCGAAGTATTTCAGATAATAGTTAAATGCTGTTCCCGCCAGCATAACAACGAACAATATCCCCAAAGCAATAAATACCTTGGATTTGAAGCTAAGTTTACTGTTTTTGCTTGTAGTCATTCTATTTTGCAGCTGTTTTAGTTTTTAGTTTTTGGATGGCCAATAGCCCACCCTTTAAATTCCGAACGTTTTTGAATCCGTTATGGGCAAGCACTCGTCTCGCTGTTTCGCTTCTTAATCCTCTCTGGCAGATGACTATTATTTCATCATCTTTTTCGTAATCAATCTCGTCAATCGTACTTATAAGCATACCGAGTGGAATATTTGTCCCGCCGAGATTATAAGTTTGATATTCTAACTGTTCACGAACATCAATAATTATCAAAGGCGCATCAATCTGATTACGTAAACTGAATTCCGCAGCCGAAATATCCATCGAATTATTAATTGCTTAATACTACATCAATTTGCGTACCCATATTAACTTTATTTAAGGTATCGCTTATTGCAGGGAATTGCCGGATAATCTTCGCACTCAATGAATCTCTGACCACGCCTTCAAAAGTCACTTGTCCTAACGTTAAAGAAGCGCCTAAAAGCGACATCCTTGCTTCACTAAGATCCAGGCCTAATAAGTTTGGAATATCGACCTCGCTGGCACCTAGGCCATCACCCAAAACAAGGTCTACTTTTGATCCCTTGGGAATTTGTTGTCCTTTGGATATCGTATTTCCTCCGAAAGAAGAGCTTATAATAACGTCCCGTGCCACGTCGGATACATAGGAAGTATCACCCACTTTTAACTGATAATTATTGAGGATTGATCGTACTTCCAGGTAGGTCTTGCCTGCGATATCAGGAAATTTAATATTTGGTGCATCACGGGTAATAATAAGGTATATAGTCCGGTTAGCCTTAACATTCGTATTAGGATCCGGATCTTGTTCTACGACAATGCCGGGAGGTTTGTCAATCAGGTAAACCGAATCGTTGATCTGGTACCGCAGGCCATCTGCTTCCAAAAGCTCAATAGCACGTTCAATGCTAAGCCCCTTTAATTTTGGAACCGGCATGCCCTCACCATGATGAGTATAAAACCCAAGACTGTAGAAGATTACAAGCAAAAAGGCAATAATTGATACTGCCGCAATTATTAAATTTTTGCGAAAGGTCTTAGTTTTTAAGTAATCAAAAAATTTACTCATCAATAACTGGGCTTAGTTTTTTAAGATATAACTTATCGTTAACGTGCTATTTGCAAATACAGCATTTAGCACCCAAAAATAATTCAAAATTCAGCAATTACCGAAGATAAAAATTAAGGCGGTTTATAGTCCGATTGTTTTTTACAATATATTTGGGGCGATGAACAAGATTATAGCATTAGTAACTGGTGGATTTACAGGCGAGTCCGTTGTATCGTTTAAAAGTTCCGCATTCGTAGAGTCGCAATTAGACAAGACAAAATATAATGTATTTAAAATAGTGATACTGCAAGATGAATGGTATTATGAAGACGAACAGTCGGTAAAGCATCCCGTTGATCGAAATGATTTTAGTATTACAACTGGAAGTAAGAAAATAACTTTTGATGCAGTATTTATTATGCTTCACGGATCACCGGGCGAGGATGGTAAGCTTCAGGGATATTTTGATTTGCTTAGTATACCGTATACCAGCTGTGACGCTCTTACATCATCCATAACAATGAACAAAGGTTATACGAAGGCGGTAGTGGATGGAATTCCAGGACTGCACGTGGCCAAATCAGTACAGCTTTTTGAAAATACAAGTAAGACAGCCGAGCTTTTAACAAGTACATTGACCCTTCCCTTATTTATTAAACCCAACAGCGGTGGAAGCAGTATCGGGATGAGTAAAGTTAAATCTTACGCAGAACTGCCAGGCGCGCTGGATAAAGCCTTTAATGAGGACACTCAGGTTCTTGTTGAGGAGTTCATTCAGGGAAGAGAATTTTCTGTCGGTGTTTATAATGGGAAAAATGGGATTACGGTTCTCCCGGCTACCGAGGTGATTCCTTCAAATGATTTCTTTGATTTCGAAGCGAAGTATACGCCTGGTGCCACTGAAGAAATTACCCCGGGACGAATGAGCGAACAGGAGAAGGCTAATGTAGAGCGGATCGTAAAGGAAGTATATATCAAATTGAATTGTCGCGGCATGGTGAGAATAGATTATTTCCTGCAGGATAATACCAGTGATTTTTATTTCGTAGAAATCAATACTATACCCGGACAAACAGCGCAAAGTTTCATTCCTCAGCAAGTGAAAGCTGCAGGTATGAATATTGGCGAGTTTTATGGCGAACTTATAGAGAAGGCTTTAGAGAGTTGAAAATGGAAAATTGAAATGTGAAAGTGTACTACACGCTGAGCTATGCGATTTGCCGCTTTCAATTTTCAACTTTCCACTATATAGAATACTGGGCAATCATTTCTTCGGATACTTTCACGCCTTTTCCGGTATTAGTATCAATCATAACGTAGTCAAACCAGCCATCGCAGGAAACTTTACTGGTTTTGAGATTTACTATTTCAAACTTAACTCTGCAGCCTTTAGGATTAATAATTTCAATTCCGGTCTCAACTGTGAATGTATCTCCCAGTCCTAATGGTCGCTTGTAATCAACATGGGCTGTCCGCACAACCCATCCATAACCTTGCTCAAGGAAAGTTTCCATCGGCATTTTATAGAAAACTTCCATTTGTTCATACCGTGCTGCAAGGACATAATCAAAATAAGTACTGTTATGAACATGGTTAAACATATCTATATCGTCAGGACGAACCTTAAATTCGGTTTTGAAGCTGCTATACTTTGAGGAAGTTTCCATTGAGGACGAAATTAAAGGGTATTGTTGGGATTTGGAAATGTTATTCCTTGCTATGCTCGGAAGGACGACATCCTATCATCCTATAAATCCTACTCAATTCGCTTACTCCCTTTGAAGTTACCGATCTTAATCTTATCTTTGCATCCAATTAATTTAATCATTCACGCTTTAATATTATTCAGGTAATGTATTTAAGTACAGAGTACAAGGCAGATATTTTTGCCAAGCACGGAAAAGGTGCTACAGACACAGGTTCTGCAGAAGGACAGGTAGCATTATTTACCTCTCGTATTGCTCATTTAACCGGGCATTTGAAAAAAAACAAGAAGGATTTTTCTACACAATTATCTCTTCAGAAACTGGTTGGTAAACGCCGCGCCCTGCTGGCATATCTTTACAAGAAAGATATTAACAGGTATCGTGCTATTATCAAAGCATTAGAGTTAAGAGATATTATAAAATAATCTTAGCAAAACATTGCGAAGCCATCCTTTATTTGGGATGGCTTTTTTACTTTATTAGAAATAAACCAATATAAAAGAAGGTGTGCTCTAAAGAGGAAAAGTACACCGCTATAAACCAATGAGTTATAACGTAATAAAAAAATCATTTGATCTGGGCGATGGCCGTATGATCGAGATCGAAAC
>JAZKIH010000055.1:0-4006 GCA_040384965.1 Bacteroidota bacterium
GCGAGCTCGCCCTTTTATCTAATGTGTGCGGCAGCAGTTTACGGCATAGCTACCGGAATGCTTTCACCTGCCCTCACCGCATTTATTATTGATATGAGTCATCCGGATCATCGCGGAAAAGCGGTGGCGACAATGTATATAGCACTTGAAGCCGGGATCGGGCTGGGTGCGTTTTTTGCTGGAGCATTATACATAAGTGATGTGGAAATGATCCCGCCAATATTTTATATCACTGCTGCACTAACATTAGCTGCATTCCTTTATCTTCAGTTCATCTTCAAACGCAAAGCCATAATCGTTGAATCCGCAAATTCTTAAAGATATTGTAAGCGTGTACATGCCCTACGGCAAATATAAGGGGAAGCTTATATGTGACATTCCTGAATATTATCTGGTCTGGTATGAGAACAATGGCTTTCCGGCAGGTAAGATAGGCATACTGCTATCAACGATGTACGAAATCAAGCTGAATGGCCTCGAGTATCTATTGAAGCCATTGAAAAAATAGCGACAAACTCTCTGCTAAAATTATTAGTTTTAAAACCTTTGCTTTATATTTGATATCTCGTAAAAAAAATCACGTATGTACGCTATTGTTGATATTGAAACTACCGGAGGTCATGCCAGTGCAAATGGTATCACTGAGGTAGCTATTTTGATTCACGATGGCAGAGAAGTAACGCAGCGTTTTAGCACGCTTATTAACCCGCTGATTCCCATTCCAATCTATATCCAGGCGCTAACCGGGATAAATGACGAAATGGTTAGTTCTGCGCCGACATTTAAACAAGCGGCGGAAGAAATTTTCAGCTTGCTGCAGGATAAGATATTTGTTGCCCACAATGTTAATTTTGACTTTTCCTTCCTACGATATCATTTGGCGGCAGCTGGCTACACTTTACAAACCAAGAAAATGTGTACTGTTAGGCTCAGCAGGAAGATTATGCCTGGCTATAGTTCATACAGCCTTGGGAAACTCTGCAAGCAGGTAGGGATTGATCTGGTTGACAGACACCGGGCGATGGGAGATGCGGCGGCCACAGCCTGCCTGTTCAGCATGCTTCTTGAGAAGGATACTGAAGGACACATTTTAAAAGCTCTTAACCAGCGTTCCAAAGAACAATCACTTCCACCGCATTTACCGAAAGAAGATATAGATAAATTACCCTCAGTTCCCGGAGTCTATTATTTTCATAACAGCAAGGCGAAGGTGGTGTATGTTGGTAAAGCCATTGATATTAGAAAAAGAGTAAATAGCCATTTCTCAAATAATAAACCCGGCAGGCAAAAACAAGATTTTCTACGAGATATTCATCACATTACATTTGCAGAATGTGCTACTGAGCTTATCTCATTGATCATGGAGGCTGTGGAGATAAAGCGTTTATGGCCTGCACATAACCGGGCGCTTAAGCGTTTTGAGCATGCATATGGACTTTATGTGTTTGAGGATCAAAATGGCTATCTACGGTTGGCTGTTGACCGCAGATCAAAATTCTCGAGGCCAGTTTATACGTTTAATTCAATTTTTGAAGGCTATGCACTGATAAAACACCTTGTTAAGGAATTTAACTTGTGTCCTAAATTGTGCTTTATCCAACGAAATAATGACCAGTGTTTAGGATTTCAGGATAGTTCGTGTTTTGGGGCTTGTGAACATCAGGAGTTAAAAGAAGATTATAATGCCCGGGTTATTAATTCGACTACTCACCTCAGTAATGTTTTGCCGAGTTTCGCAATTATCGACAAAGGACGAACTCTATCTGAAAAGAGCTGCGTGTTGATGGAAAAAGGAGTGTTTTATGGAATGGGCTTTATCGCTGAGGATCAGCAGATAAGCGACATTTCGCAGCTAAAAGATCAATTAACAAAACATCCTTCAAATGAATACATCAGAAACATGATTCAAAATCATGCTTTGAAGCATCCCAAAAAAGTCATCAATTTTGATAACCAGTCATACGAATTGCAAAACATTCTGGCTGGAAATTAATTTTCTTTCTTTTTCATTAAATTATGTGTGTGGAATAATATTTGTATTACCCGGGTATATTAATTCTTAAACATTTTCTAAAACTTACTGTTAATCCAAAAACACCTTAAAACAAACGAAATGAAAAAGAAAATTTACTTCCTGGCTACAGCATTGATGTTAATGTTTTCAGCCCCAGCAGTTATGGCGAAAGATTCGAAAGCTAAACCTGATATGACTGAAACTCAAAAGGTTCGTTTAGCGGAAATCTCAAAGAGAGCTGAAGAAATCAAGAGCATGGATAAATCAGAACTTAGCCGTGCTGAACGTAAAGCACTTCGTAATGAAGTTCTTGAGATGAAAAAAGAAGCGAAAGCAATGAGTGGTGGTGTTTATCTTTCAGTAGGAGCTATCATCATCATCCTTTTAGTATTAATTCTTATCCTTTAAGGAAGATATAAGCTAAAATAAAAAAGGCTGCCTTTTAAGGTGGCCTTTTTTATTAATTATAAATGAGTTTTTGCTTATTTATATTTGCAAAGATATGACACCTGAGAATCAGCTTTCACTTGAAAAGATTTGTTAGCATCTATCTCAAAAGACTCACCGGCATTAAACTCTTTCCATTCCTTTTCTTCAGGTAGTAATGCAGTGAGCGAGCCCTCGATCACAGTCATGGTTTCATGCAGGGACGTCCCGAATTGATATTCGCCTTTTTCAATTATCCCAATTGTTGATTTTCCTTCTGCAGATTCGTACGCAAGGGACTTTACATTCCCGCCAAAATATTCATTTACTGTTATCATCTATGTTGCTCTAAAGCGTAAAAATAGAAATATTCTGAAGTAAAATTAATCAGGATAATTATTCACATGGCGTACAATTCTTCTGATTCTCTCATCTAACTGATTAACTGATCTATCAAGAAGTTCAAGGTATTCGGGTTCTTCAGTATATGGATTTTCTTTAAGAAGCATCATCAAGCCCATTATCGATGCTACTGGTTGCCTTAACTCATGTGATTCTATTCTCGCCACTTCTTTAAGAACTTCATTTTGTTTCTTAAGCTGCCTCATGCTGCGGTCAAGTTCCATGATATGGCTCACTTGATTAGCCAGGGCGGCGAGGCATTCCTGCTGTTGCTGAGTTAATTCTTTTGGTTGCGTATCATACACACAGAGAGTTCCAACATTATATCCATCGTGTGATTTGAGATTAGCACTGGCGTAAAACCGAATATGGGGGTCATTAGTAACAACAGGGGCATTTGCAAATCGCTGATCTTTACTTGCATCTTCTACCACCATTATTTCATCTTTCTCTATCGCATGCGTACAAAATGATGAACTTCTGGGCATTACTGTCTGTTTTGTTCCTATCCCGGCCTTAATTAGTTGAATGTCATAATCAATCAGCGTTATCAAAGCTATCGGGCTCTGACAAATTACGGAAGCCAGCATAACAATTTCCTGAAGATCTTTTTCCCGGTCAACATTGAATTTTAAATAGCGCTGGACGGCTTTTACCCGTCTATTTTCAGTAACAACGTCCATATTTGATGAGTTTAATAAATATATACGGATAACATATCGGCCTGGATTTATCGGATATGGATAAATTTTTCTTCACGTGCCGTAAAACTGCGGTTGTATTTTCCTCGTACATCTGCTTACATACTAAAAAGCAAAATTATGGGATTAGGTGGACCGGAATTGATTATGATAGGGGTGGTAGTACTTCTTCTTTTCGGAGGTAAGAAATTACCCGAACTTATGCGGGGCCTTGGAAAAGGTATAAAGGAGTTCAAAAATGCAAAAGAAGGTTCGTTAGTCGAAGCAGAGGAACCTGTGATTGTAAATACTCCGGTTTCTAAGCAATCTTAATTTTCGGTATACTTTCTAAGTTAATAAAGTTTCATTTTCGTAAACATCGGTAAGTTTCGATGGTTATATACGTACTGGAATTTATAACTTAGCGTTGGATATCGAATGAAGATCTTATATGCTATTCAGGGAACAGGCAATGGCCATTTAA
>JAZKIH010000056.1:0-168826 GCA_040384965.1 Bacteroidota bacterium
TGAATGTCCTTACAACCCCAAAAACTAAAAGATGTTTTAAACACTTACACAAGAACTATACCTGACTTGAGCGCCAGTAAATTAAAATACAATCTTGAGTGAAAGCAGGCACTACAAATCCATAAAATAATTACGCAATGAAGTGAAATTGTCGAATTTCAGATCAAAATCATCACTTGTTCCGAACCCATAGGTAACCAACGCGAATGGAATTTTGGCGGCTCTGCTGTCCCGGCTATCCCCGTCAGTATCGCCAATATAAACAGGATTTTTCAACCCATGTTTATCTATAAGAAATCTAATGTTGTGATTTTTAGGCTGGGAGTTAAATCCATGAGCCATTTCATCTGTAAAATAATCCTGTAGATGGGCCCATCTCATAAATTCTACGATCATTCCTTTGGGGCAGTTACTAACGATAAATAATTTATATTTAGAAGCCAGTTGTATTATTCCATCCCGAACGCCATGGTATAGTACACCCCCATGTTTTGGAATTATTTCTGCCCGACATTTATTAATTGTCTCGTAGATTCGCTCTCGTTCTGCTGTAGTTTTATCAGGAAACATATAAGGTAATACTTTACCCCGCTCCCATCCCATAACATGATCAAGGTCTTCACGTTTGAAAACCCGGTTGATATTTTCAAGTTTGACACCCTCGTTCCATGACATTACATAGGAGTCAACTGCGTCCCAAAGTGTTCCGTCCATGTCAAATATCAAGCTATCGGGTTGCGTCATTCTAAATAGTGATTAAAAAGGAAATTTAAGCGCATAAAAAATGCGCGAGAGTTCCCGCGCATTTGGATATATCTATATAAAAACTATTTTTTAGCAGGCTCAGGAACTTTAAATGCCTGTCTGGCAATTAGTTTCCATTGACCGCCTTCTTTACGCCAAACAAGAAGATTACCAAGGCTCAGGTCAACAGGAGCGCCTGCGTTTGTCGCTTTTGCGTTAATAGTATGACGGACGATTGCATCGTCGCCATGAACACTTATCGTTTGGTTTTCTATATTAAGAGTCTGAAAATCGAAAGGGCCATTGATCAAATCATCCACAAACTCTGTTTTGTTTTGAATCTTTCCACCGGAGTGGCCATAAGATAAAGCTTCAGAAGCAACACTCTCTAATAGATTTTTCTCAGGATCTAAAATCCCCTTGTTAAGACTATCTACTGCAGTCGCCACAGCCCGTTCATCTTCAGGAGAAGCGGTATTAGCGGAGACTGCTACTGTGTCGCTGGTTGACGAATTATTGGTACTCTCACTCTGGCCGCAGCTTACTACTGCAAGCAAAACTAACAAGCCGAAAAAATTTCTAACGTTTAGCATATTCTTTTTTTTAGTGGGTTTATATTCAGTTGTTAATGAGATCGAACTACTTCTTCTGTTTCCGGCGCAACATAACCAGCTGGCGGTCTTTTGTGCCAGTACGATGCAAGTATTGATCCTGTTATGTTCATTAAAGGGCCAAATATTCCGGCCGCCAAGCCCATTGTAGCTATCTTTCCAAGTGAATTTGCAATTGCAGATGCCAGTCCACCATTTTGCATACCAACCTCGATTGCAACTGTACGACAATCGCGTTCCGGCATTTTAAAGAGGCGTGCGAACCAATAGCCTAATGTATATCCGAAAAGGTTATGTACTAAAACTACTAATAATAATACGGCCCCAATATCAAGTAAGCTATCTCTTCCAGCAGCTGTAATCACCACTATAATCAGTGCTATTCCGGCCATCGAAATTAGTGGCATGATATCGTTTAACCATTTTGATTTACCACTTAATAGCTTGTTAACAATTAATCCTAAGCCAATAGGAATAATAATC
The DNA here is from genome assembly GCA_040384965.1 of Bacteroidota bacterium. Taxonomy (GTDB): domain Bacteria; phylum Bacteroidota; class Bacteroidia; order Sphingobacteriales; family Sphingobacteriaceae; genus Daejeonella. The sequence continues at coordinate 1,839 of JAZKIH010000056.1, forward strand.
ATCTTAGCAATATCCCACATCATTCCCAGCATGTCAATTTGAATAAACTCACCAGCAAGCAGTTTCATTAATGCTGGTGTTAACACGGGAGCAAGAAGCGTAGCGATTGAAGTGATAGTGATAGACAGTGCAAGATTTGCTTTAGCTAAATAGGACATCACATTAGAAGCCAATCCACTTGGAGAACATCCGATCAACACAATTCCCGCTGCGATTTCGGGGGGGAAATTAGTTAATGATGCAAGCAAGTAGCCCATACCAGGCATAATCATAAATTGAGCAACAACACCTATCAGTACTCCTTTCGGTGTCTTAATGACCGCGACAAAATCCTTGGCACTCATAGATGTTCCCATTCCAAACATGATAATTTGAATAAGAGGTGTGATGGTTTTTGTCAGTTTGAAATCTCCAACACTAAGAAAATATTGGGGATAGTAGAGCGCCATAGTTACCGCGGCAAAAATAATTGTCGTGTAGACAAACCCCTTTAAACTATCGTAACCACTGAAACCCAGTGCTAACACCAGAAAAAACGCAATTAACAGGGGACCCGCAGTGTCAACGTTACCAGTGAAAAATAATCCAAGAGAAATTAGCAGCAGCAGAGCAGCAAGCCCCAATGCAATTTTGTAAATGTTTTCTTTCAAAGTTTTAAGGTTTAGGTTTTATTTATGATTATTTAGGTTTTACCAAGTTCTCTTGCTCATCATCACATCCAATTGCGCTCTCGTCATCTTACCCTCTTCTGGATGTTGATCCAGCCATTTCAGAAAATCAACTTTGATAGCATCAGTCCACTGACTATCCACCTGACCAGTTGTATACTTTCCTGATTTAATTACTTCGAATCCAAACTTATCCTTCAAAGTGACAAATTCCGCTGTGGCAACGACTTGCTCAGCAAGGTGCGCGGGTACGAAAAGTACGCCGATTCTGCCCCCGATAACAAGATCTCCAGGCATAACCATCACTTTGCCAATACGTATAGGGGTATTCAATCCCATAAGGAGCATTTCCTCTAAAAATGAGGGATGAAAATCGCGAACAAAAGCATTGAACCCCTGGATTTCTGCAAGACCCTGAACATCTCTGGCTGCTCCGTCAAATACAACTCCATTGCCAGATTTTGTAAATATTGATGTCGCCAGTGTACTGCCCATCAATGTTCCTGACGCTATCTTTCCGAACCCATCAGCAATATAGATATCACCTTTGGTTAAAGCATCTATAGGCCAAGCATTCGTATTTCCAATTCGGCCTTGCTTTGCGCCCCGGTCTTTTATATTCTTTTCAATATCCGGGCGCGTAGGCATAAACATCGCTGTCATAGCCCTTCCACTTATGGGAAGATCATTCACAGTTTTCCAACCTAATTCAAACTGGTTCGTATAACCGAGATTTTTCAACACCGTCCAGGCGTCATCAATTCCGATCTTTTTCGCTCTCGCAAGAAGATCGTCCGCGATTTTTGGTCGTCCATCCGGAAAACGCTCACCTTTCCATTCGGACGTAAGATATGTTAACTCCTCTTTGGAAATTGTTTGCGCCGACAAATATCCGGTGCATAAAAAACAAAAGCTTAATGAAGCCAGCAAAGCATTTTTTAGTCTCATATTTAGATCTTTAACATTATAAATAAACAAATTTTATTCGACAAAACATCAGTTTGCCTTCGTCTCGAGCTTCAATACCGAGTTTGGAATCATTTTTTACTCTTAGACTTGGATTTTCCGGGAAGTGTTAATTTCCAAATACTACCCTGAACGGTCCCATATTCAATAATGTAAAGCTCATTGCCTACCAGAACTGCATCAGTGGGATTATTGAATGTATCTGCAATTCGCGTGGTTTTAACAAAATAATTATCTGTTAATGGGTTGTAAGTCATCTGGAGATGCAGTAAATCCCTACCCTGTTCCGTGAATGGCTTCATCATACTTGAACGGGCGCCCAGGGAATTTCTTAAAACAAATCCAGTGCCTTTAAAATCACCCGACAACATATTTTGCCTGTCGAATACCAAACCAAGAGGTGAGCTGTGAGGAGTGAAAGTGCTCGTAGTAACTCCTGTATTATCTCCATCCATAATCTTCCCCGAATGTCCACGATATTCATTTGCATCCGGCCCTACATTTTGGACACCTGCCGTAAACTTTACCCCTGCCGGGATTTTTGGAAACTCAGGATCATTGCGGAAATACTTTACTGCCCAGGCATGAGAACTGCGTGGGATGAATGGGTCAGTATCGGGATTTGGTGTCCAGTCTGCATATTGCTGAGGATTCTCGATACCGCTCATCACCCATGGAAATCCATAGTGATGACCTTGCCTTATCCAGAACATATCTTCATTATGATCATAATCAGACGAATTCACTACTGCAAAGAGATTATTAGACCCGTCAAAAGCGATGTCATATGCATTTCTTATTCCCTCCGCGTAAATAAATCCATCAGCTTTAAGCTTAGCCAAATCATTTTCCAAGATCAGATCCCTGGCATCCGCCGGAATTCTGAATATTTTAGAAGTTAAAGCATTATCTCGGGCATTAGGGTAAGCTCCCCGATTATCCTGAACTTCACCATGGTCTGTACGAGCTCCTGTATTTGCATAGATATATTTTCCATCAGGGCTTACTTCCAAAGCATTCCATCCATGATCAAATGTTGTGGCGTTTGTTCCGTATTCAACAGTATTAAAAACGACTGTCATTTCTGGTTTGCCCGACGAGATTATGTTGAAGCGAACCATCCGGCCTTTGTTACCTTTACCATTGTTTACGCTTATATTACCGCAGAGATATAAATTATTGCCGGCAAATATGGCGCCTTGCAGACGAGTGATCCCGTGGTCAGAAGCGGAAAGTATTTGTTCTGAAACCGGTGCTCCACTAGATGTGTTGACCTTGAATACGCCACCGTCAAAATTTGTGTAATAAAAAGTACCTGTTCCTGGCTGTACGAGTAATCGCACAGCTTTAGGACCAATTGTCACATAACGTTCGATTTTGATGTCCGTTCGCAAAGCCACCGGAGTTGTCTCCACAGGTGCCTGTCTAGGGGCTCGTGCTGTGCCGGTCTGTTGAGCTAGTCCAACTAATGGAGTTAAAGTAATGCTGGCCAGTGATAAGATAATAAACTTTAATGAGCGCATAGGACTTATTTCTGTTTACCAAATTCTTTAAGATAAGCAATAAGCTGCCACCTTTGCTCTTCCTTCAAAATCTCCTTAAACGGAGGCATATTCCCCTTACCATTAGTTAGTTTCCAAAAGATGGCTCCATCTTTTTGCTTTGAAAATTTCGGATCGTGAAAATTAGCGGGCTTAACTCCCATTGCACCACCTGCAGCTCCATCTCCATACCCTGTTTCACCATGACATGCAAAACAATATAGATTATACATTTCTTCTCCTTTTGCAATTGCTTCGGGAGAATTACCGAGTGGATTCTTAATAGTATCCGCCCAGGCTGGGGCAACAAAAGCCTCCTGGGCAACTGTATCAGCGAGAGTTGTTGACAAACTTGTTTTCGACCCCGTACCCCGTTTCTTGTAATCTGTTGATGCAGATAATATAAAAATACCTAGCCCACTTAACACTAATACTCCGTAAAATCTTATTTTTCTCATTTATAATATAATATAACTTGATTGTAATGGAAAGTCCGGTGTTACCGCTCTGCTCCACTATTTTAACGAATGATTGACTTCCCAATTCGTATGGGATACAAATCTTTATAGAAAAAGTTACAGCCATAATGAATTACTCAAGTAGCCGTAACTTTTAAGTACCAAGCCGAGAAGCTCAGCGACATGAATCTCTTATATGTAAGCGATGCAATCCATCTCAACTAGAGAATCGCCCGGGACACCCCCCTTAGCAACAGCTATGGTAGAACGAACAGGAGGTTTAGCTCCAAAACGACCTTTGTATACATCATTCATTCCTTTGTAGTCGGCAATATCATTCAGATAAACCGTGACTTTCAGCACTTTCTCCATTGAAGACCCGGCACGAACGAGTTCTTTCTCAAGCTCCTTCAACACGATCTCAGTATGAGACTTAATATCGAAAGGATCGGTATGAGCACCTTTCCCAGCGATGTATACTAACCCATTATGGATTGTATGACCGGCAAAAAGCTGTTGAGCTTTGTATTCTGTAATATTCCCAGATACTTTTTCAGGCGCAATATCAAGGACTTTGGCGTTTGCAACAGCATTAATACCGGTAACACCTACTACAGAGGCGAATATTTTTTTCAGTACTGATCTTCTTTCTGTTTTCATTTTATATTCTTTTGAATTGATTAATATGATTATTTCTTGTTCTGCATTATCCATTCCCGGCCTGGCTTATCTACCTTGAAGCTCTCCAGATTTCCTTTATCCTGCAATGTTACATACATAGTTCGGCCATCACTCCCACCGAAAGCAACATTACTTGGCAGTTTACCAATAAGTGTAATTTCCTGCATTACTTTTCCGGCTGGTGATAGTTTAACTACAGTACCTTTTCCATGGCGGGATATATAAAGGTTGCCGTCTGCATCGCATCTCATGCCATCCATCCCGAAATCAGGGAATTCGTGAAAAAGACGCTTATTGCTGACATTTCCATCCCTTGATAGGTCATAAACCCACACCTTACGCTGAACGGATTCATTAACGTACAGCAATTTATCATCAGGACTGACTTCGATACCATTGGCTGTGCCCATAGTATCAAGAAGCGTGAATGATCCGTTGGTATCTATTCTCCAAATACGCCCTGCGTTACCTTTCCAGTTAGGATCACTTGCATAAAATCTATCCTTACTATCAATCGCGATATCATTAGGCTGGCTCATCTTTGGATTGTGAGCAAAAACGCTCACCTCTTTAGTAAGCATGTTCACCTTAAGAATATTGTGTTTTGTATAATCGGCGATAAACATCTCACCCTTGCTATTAAAGCGAATGCCGTTGCCGATACTTCCAGCGGGCAATGATACAAACAGGCTGGCATCTCCTCCCGGAGTTATCTGGCCTATGGTTCCCTGTTTACCAAAATTTACCGCATACACTGTACCCGCCGAACTGACAGCAGGTCCTTCAACTCCACTTGGAAAACTTTTCAAAGGGGTAAAAGTTGATGTCTTGAAAAGTTCTGAATTTGAATTTTGAGCCTGGCACGCTAATAAACCAGAAGATAAAAGAAGAGTTAATGCTGCAGTTTTGACTGAGAACTTAAAGCGTACAATATCAATAGCTTTCAAAGTATCGAAGAATTAATAATGAATAAAAACACGGGAAATACCCGCCGCAGTTAAATATATTACATGCAATATATGACTCTTTGATGTCGCGAGCAATTTCATAGTGATTATGTTACACTATGGAATAACGGCTTTTTATAGACATATGTTATTCCAACATTTTGCTTTTCACGGATAAAAAAAACCGGCGCAGAGCCGGTTTTCGAGTTTCTTATTTTAAAGACAAAATATAACGGACCATAGCTTTGGTATCGTCATCCGAGAGAGCTGGATGTGGTGACATAGGAATAGCTCCCCAAACACCACTACCACCCTTTTTAACCTTATCAACCAGCTGATTCACTGTAGCGGCATTATTTGGATACTTTGCAGCAACGTCTTTATATGATGGCCCGAGCACTTTTACATCAACTTTATGACACGCGAAACAATCAGATTTAGATATCAGAGCCTCCCCTTTTTTAATATCAGCGCTGTCATCAGCGACAGCAGGTTTAGAAGCTGCAACCGGAGCTGTAGCAGCAACAGGATTAACAACTGGTAGTGTAGTAGCAGCAGGATTAACCGTAACTACTGAATCTGCAACCGATACTGGCGTGGTTACTGTTGACGCAGGAACTGCGACTGAAGTGGATGGTGCTGCGGGAGCAAACCCATCATAACTATTATAAGCGCTTCCCGAAGCTGTTGAATCGGCAGTAGTGACGGTAATTCCGCGCTCATTTGTCGAAGCTCCGCATGCAACAAAAAGGGCACAAGCCCCAAGGATTAAAAACTGTTTCATTCTGACAAGTAAATAGTAAAAAAATGTTTATGAAGATGATATTGCAATTTTATATAAAAAAAACGACTTTAATCTAAATAAAAGGGCTTTCAACATTTAAGTTACGCTATGATACGCACGTTTGCTGAGACCGCTTTCTAAGCAACAGTCTGAGATATAAAAAGATTCAGAAAGCTTAAAATTAATTCATTTTGTTGAATACGAAGTCGCCAATCTTTGCACCTTCGCTAAAACCCGCTTCCATCCCTTCACGGTAATGTATTCCGCCGTATAAGCGACTTATAGCTGCTTCCTTAGCTGCATCGTTTACGCTCGCATATTTTCTGTCAGGCCAACCCCAGCGTCTTTCTGTTGAATCGACAAAAGCAGTATTTTTTCCAAAAATGTGAGTTAATACTGTTGCTGATGCGCTGGATATGATAGAATGCCCGCTGGTATATTCAGGAAACGGCGGCGTTTGAAGATATGGTCTCCAATTTTCATCGATATATAAATTAATGTATGTCTCGGGTCTAAGCAGCGAATAGGTGAACTTGGTATTCCAGCAAGCTATGAATGAATCCATGATAGCAAAAGAAACCCCGGTATAGCTGAAAACAGTTTTGTTGAAATCGGCCTTTTCATTGTTACATACAATACCTGTTATACCCATCCAATGCCCTCCTGGCGTCATTGCTTTTGTAGCAAACATAACATGTCCGGACACATTCATTTTGAAGCCGTTGCAATCCCAAAAGTCCGCGATGGCTTTCTGTTCATCGCTTAATTCCACTCCAGTTTTATAAACCTCAGTAGCGACATTATAAAATTTGCTGTTTTTATCCTTACTGAATGGAGAATGAGGCATTGGAAGGAACTGGCTCGCCGAATCCAGTAGAACGGGACGAAGTTTCATCCAGTTTGGCTCTATAGCAGCCATATAGGCCGGTGGAGTTGGCGTCCATCGGCTTTCATCATTATTAACCGTGTACTTTACTGCAGAACGCGTTTGTTTATAATTGTCTTTTTTGCCCCAGTCTAATACCATCTTACCGGCCTCCTGGGCATAATTCTGCGAATTTTCAATCATTTTTGAAGGCATGCCCTTAGTCTTTGCTAATTCGATAAACCCGTCAATTATTTTTTGGGTGGAATCTTTTGAGAATGTAAGCTCCTGACCTACATACATGAAGGCTAATAAAGAAGCAAGCTCAATGTTTACCGGCTGCTTCGGACTTGACAATTCGCCTAGTCCATTTAACTTTTTATTAAGTGATTTATACTTCGAAGATTTCGAAGCCATGACTTCATAAGCTGCGAGATGACTATATGCATAAATTCTGCTGGCAACTGGTGGAGAGAAAATATCATGGGTAATAACATCAGTTAAAGCTCCGACAGTTTTAGAATACAAAGCAGGTTCACTAAAAGCTGTCTTATATTCATTGCGGCTTGTGCAGGACCCTGCCAGCAAACCAATTACTACAATAAAAGAAAATTTATTCATCTAATTATATACTTATCCTACCTATTTCTTAATAACGAATTGTCATTGCTGGAGAATCATTTATTCCTAAGATCAATTGCCCGCGGGTATCCTTGTCAGACCGAGCAACCTGAAGACTACGTACATTACCTCGGATTTTTAAACCACTCTTCCATTGCGGGACATAGCTAAATTGTCCAGTTCCAGTTCCAGTTAAAAGAGTTCCATTACTCGACGTAAAGTGACCGAATTTAATCCTTGTCCATGAATTATTCCCAGCAAAAATCAAGTCTTTCTTTCCATCGCTATTTACATCAAGGGCTGCAATTCCATAAACTGGGGCATACTGAGCTTCTACAGGAAGCTTCTTCAAGCTAAATCCCTTTCCGGTGTTCTCGAGATAAACAGTTTCCAATATTTCAGACTTTAGCACTTTCACATCCCCTAACTGCTCGGGAGTGAACAAATCAGTAATTGTTGCGGTAGAATATTTGTGATATTTCAAAAATTTCTTTTTCAGGCTTGGAAGTTGTTCCATTAGATCATCCCTGGACGCAGCTGGGTACGAAACTCCTTTGATATAATAGCAAAGGATTGGATCAATAGAGCCATTCTCGTCGAAATCTTTATAATACAACTCCATTGGCTCTTTTTCGCTTGCATGAAATTGAGCGTTCAAGCCAAGATTGCCAATTATAAGGTCCTTGTCGCCGTCTCCATCCATATCATCAGCATAGATTCGGTTCCACCAGCCGGTAGACGCAAATTTGATATATGTCGATGAGGCATCAGCTAACTTCCCGTTTTTGTTTAAAAAAACTTTGACCGGCATCCATTCTCCAACAACAATAAGATCTTCACGTTTGTCATTATTCACGTCGATCCAAATGGCATCCGTAACCATTCCAATATTTTTTATGGCTGGTGCGATCTTACTAGTGCCATCTGAGTAATTTCCTTTTCCATCATTAATCAATAATCTACTTTCCGGAGTGCTTGGATACATGCCTGGAACCACGCGCCCGCCAACGAAAATATCAATATCTCCATCTGCATCGATATCGGATGATTTGACACTCCCCGTACTAATCCTGGTTGTTGAAAGGTTCGCCTTACTCTTCGAAAAGCCGCCTTTACCATCATTTATATATATTCTATCCTCTAGAAGTTGACTGTCCTTTTCAAACTCATATCCACCACTTCCGACATAAAGATCAAGATCATTGTCTCCATCCACATCTAATAATTCCGCGGCGGTATCTTCATAGTTAAGATCAGCAGAAATTGCCGCTGAAGCCTTTAAAGCAAAACCTCCTCCAGCATTTTGAAGATATACAGCCCCTGGCTGACCTGCAGCCCCGCCGATGAAGATGTCTTCGCGTCCATCGCCATTCACATCTCCTTTCGCAATACACGGCCCTTGCCTGGACAAATAATTTGGTAAAAGGGTTTGTACGGTGAAGTCGTTAAATTGATTTTCAACATGCTTGTAATCCAGCGAATTTGCGTTTGCGAAGTATGCTTTTGATGGTTGAATGGGTACGTATTTGCGAGTTGATTCTGCATTCTTTAATTCGACCGTCAATGTTTGGTTTACTTTCACATTAGTGATTTTTTGTATCCTTTGATCGGGCCAAACCACCAGCACAGAATCGATAACAGCATTTTTGCCAATTCCAAAATTTAGAATCGGGTCTACTGAAGATTGAAAGCCTCGCACAGGCATTTGTTCCTGAAAATACTTTTTCTCTTTGCAGTATAAAATAACTTTAGACCCTATTCCATAGGAATTTTTAGCATCTCCCTTAAATTTGATTTTTAAGAAGTTATTCTTTTCAATTTTGTCACTATTATTTTTATAGATGCCAGCATAGTCGTTTGTATTACTCACAATCAAATCCATATCACCGTCATTATCGAGATCTGCATAAGCAGCACCTGCTGATATTCCTTTCTTATCCAATCCCCATTCAACATTCTTATTTGTAAACCGATCGCCTCCGGCATTTCGGAAAATGTAATTAGGCATTTCAATTGTTGGCATTTTCGAAATAAAATCGGACGCGACTACTTTATTACCTCCCTGGCGCGCACGAATTGTCTGGTCCATGGTGTATTTAAGGAAGTCCATATCAGTATAATCCTTTACGTATCCATTAGTAACAAATAGATCTTTATTACCGTCGTTGTCGTAATCTGAAAATAACGCAGCCCAGCTCCAGTCTGTATTTGAGATGCCACTTAACTGTCCAATTTCTGAAAACGTACCATCACCATTATTCTTTTGAAGCATATTGCGGCTAAACTGGAAATAAAAGCCACGCTGGAAAAGAAATTGCATTTTATCAAAATTCTCCGCGCCCGAGTGCATTTTTTGAGTTGCATTATCCTCAGGCAGCATGTCCAGAGTGACGAGGTCGGGTAAAGCATCATTATTATAGTCTGCCAGATCAGAGCCCATGGAATACATCGAAATTTGACTCATACTTTCCGATAGCTTGTCAGTGAATGTTCCATTACCATTATTAATAAACATGTAATCGGGTTCATTAAAATCGTTAGAAACATAAACATCCGGCCAGCTATCATTATTAACGTCAGATATGGCGAGGCCTAAGCCGAACGTGAGAACATTAGACGTTATACCAGCCTTAGCACTGATATCTGTATAACGACCATTGTCGTTTTGATATAGCTTATTTGCAAAATCGGGGTTCTGTTGCTTTCTTAATTGTACATTTTCCTGCACGCCGGTAGTGTATTGCTGCAATGAATGATTTATAAGAAACATATCAAGATCTCCATCTTTGTCATAGTCAAAAAACGAAGCCTGAGTAGAGTAACCTTTGTCGGCCAGGCCGTACTCCTCCGCTTTTTCAGTAAACGTAAGATCTCCGTTATTAACAAATAGCAAGTTTTTCCTTCTGTTAGGATCTATATCCGCGGAGCGACAGATATAAATATCAAGATTTCCATCGCCGTTTATATCAACAATAGTGGCGCCAGTACACCAGCCCTGAAGTTTGGCAACACCGCTCTTTTCTGTAATGTCTTCAAACTTAAAATCTCCTTTATTTAAGAACAGTCTGTTTTTAACCATATTACCGGTAAAAAGAACATCCTGAAGTCCATCGTTGTTGATATCACCAATAGCGACACCTGAACCGTTGTAGAAGTAAGAATAGTTCATCACGTTCAATTCTTTACTTTCGGCAAGCATATTTCTGAAATCAATGCCCGTTTCACCTTTTTCTAATATCGTGAAGAGCTTCGACTGATCGGTTCCGCAAGCGCAAGAGAGTAATACAATCGAGGTTAAAACAATTTTTTTGAAGATCGTGGAATTCATTAACATCTGTGTGATTTAAACTTGGGTGGTTTCGCTAATACGCGAAGATTTCTAAAGGAGATACCAGTAGACATTTATTGTTCTAATTCAGCAGTTAAAGGCAAATTTTAACGTTAAATATAAGAAATAAAATCAATTGCCATCCTCACATTGAAAACTAGCAGAACGATGTTCATAAAAATCGCTGACGCACTAGAGACAAGTGTTAAACAATTAATTGAGATCTTAATTTAGACTTCAATAAAAAAGCCATTCCGGAAATCCGGAATGGCTTTATCTTATAAAAATAGACTAATTACTTATTCCACCACAAACGGGTAGCTTCAGTATCCGGACCACCAAGTTTTGTTACACCGGTAGCAAGACCCGAAGCATTAACCTGACTTTCGCCAAGTGGATAAGGCAGACGACGCATAACCTGATCCTTAGCTACAAAAGTACTGGAAGAGTTAATTCTTGGATATAGTTTAGGGAAACCAGTACGACGGTATTCAGCCCAAGCTTCCACACCATTTGGCCATAAAGCGATCCATTTTTGAGTAATGATCTGCTCCAACTGTTTAGTAGGATCAGTAGACCAAACTACCTGGATATCGGATAATGCAGGAGTAACTACTGCACCTGTAACCGCAATTGGTCTCTTAGTACTTGCAGTGTAAGCTGCAATCGCTGCTGGATCAGAAATACCCCATTGTTTAAGAGATATTTCGATACCTTTTTCGTAGAAAGTTTTTGCAGTACCGGTACCCATAGCCCAACCTTTCATTGCACCTTCAGCTCTTAAGAACCAAGCTTCAGTAGCCATCAAAACTTCAAATGGATTGGAGTTTTGATTTGCTGGCAAAAATCTATCGTTCACATTAGACAACTTTGTGTTCTGATTTGCTGGCAAACCTAACTCCACCTGAGTATAACCGTTACGGATACCTTTGTAGGTAGCAGTTGTACCTTCGATAGGAGCGTAGAATTTCGACAAACGCGGATCTTCATAACCAGTTAAAACTGACTCCATCGCAGCACTCATACGGAACTCATTCCAGGCGGTTGCCTGATTCATTGTATTGATGTTGTTAGCTGTTGTCTTAAGGTAAGCGTCATGAGCATTAGTTTCCATGACTCCTCCAGCTATCGCAGCTTCTGCGTTGGTTTTTGCCAATGCAGGCTCAACAGCAGCTATACGTATCGCAATACGAAGACGTAAAGTATTTGCAAACAAAATCCATTTATCTACATCTCCAGCATATACAAGGTCATTGCTTCCTAATACGTTTTTACCTTTGTAAGGAGCCAGATCCGCAGTTGCTTTAGTTAAAAGTGCAAGGAAATCTTTGTAAATAACATCCTGAGCATCATAATCAACCGATTTCAATCCATTTCCTACCGCAGAGTATGGAATTGGTCCCCAATGATCTGTGATTGGCTGGAACATACGAACTTTCCAGATATTCGCCATTGCGAAAATTGCTGGATTTTCAGCTTTTCCACCAGGCTTTGTGTTCTCCAAAACTCCTAATAGTGGTGGTACCGCATTGTTGTAAAATGCGTTGAACGATCCGTTCAACCAGTTACCAACGGGTACGTTACGGTCAGAGTCGAAATTCTGAGCAATATTACCAAAGTATTGCGCATATAAATCGTCGAACAAACTTTGGAACGTCTGCCATGAGAACGTTAAGCTTCGGTATTGTGCCGCAGCAAATGCATTACCGACGGCTGATCCATCAAGTTCCGTTAACCTGGTTTTATCAGTATTGTACTCCTCAAACTTGTCGGTACAAGAAGAGATACCAACAGCCGCGGCGAAGACGAAACCGGATGCGATGATAAATAATCTATATTTTTTCATAATTGTTAATTTTTAATATTAAAACGATAAGTTCAAATTCAAACCGATCTGACGAGTTGTTGGTAATGAGAAACCTTCCTGACCAACAGAAGTATTTGTTGATCCAGCAGTAGATTCCGGATCGAAACCTTTCGCTTTGTTCACGATAAAGAATAAGTTACGACCAACCAACGAAACTGAAGCAGCCTGGAATGGTGCTTTTGAAAGCAAGCTCTTTGGTAATGTGTAGCTTAAAGATGCTTCACGTAAACGAACGTTTGTTGCATCGTAAGCCCAAACCTCACCTACTGGAGTATTACGTCCACCAACAAACTTCCAGTATTGCTCTGCTGTTGTTGTAACAGTATTTGCAGCACCAGCAGCAGTTACGCCTGGGAAAATCATAGAACTTCTTCCATCTAAAGTTTCAGCTACCTGACCATCAGAATAAATAATTGCATTAGTAAATGACGTTACAGTACCACCTACACGTGCACTTATTAAAGCACTAAAGCTGAAGTTTTTGTAATTAAATGAATTGTTGATACCACCTGTCCAGTCTGGACGAGAATTACCGATATCAACAGTTGTTCCTGCAGTGATTAACGGTAAACCGTTAGCACCAACTAAAATAGATCCCGAAGCATCACGTTGGTAACCTCTACTAAACATCTGACCCAATGCCTTACCCTCAATCGCACGTTGGAATACCATGAAATCCTGAGTTAAATTCAGAGTCTTTAATGTCGGTGATAATTCGATAACCTTATTTGTGTTTTTAGCAAAGTTCAGATCAATATTCCAACGGAATGAACCTGTAGCGATTGGCGAACCGTTTAAAGTCAACTCAACACCTTTGTTATTTACTAAACCTGCATTCACATACTCAGAACTCCATCCAGAAGCTGGAGGAAGAGAAACCTGGAATAATTGATTTTTAGTATCAGAAGTATAGAATCCTAAATCAAAACCTAAACGGTTATTGAAGAATTTTGCTTCTAAACCTATTTCTTTAGCAGTTGTTAACTCAGGCTTCAAATCAGGGAAAGGTTTTACACCGTTTCTGCTAATGAAACCATTATTACCACCAGCAGCAAAGTTATATAACTGCGTAGTCAGGTATGGAGCTGCATCATTACCAGTTGTAGCATAAGAACCTCTCAGTTTTGCGAAAGATACTGAAGCCGGCATAGTAAAGATGTTTGAAAGTACAGCAGAGAATCCTCCTGAACCAAATAGATAAGATTGGTTTTCTTTCGGAAGTGTAGATGACCAGTCATTACGAACCGATCCAGAAACAGTAATTGCATTTTTGTAAGTGAAATCTGCAGTTGCAAACGCACCTTGCTTTTCTGTCTGAACGAAAGAACGGCTATCTGTTGGACCACGCCCGTTAGATGGAATAAATAAGTTATCCCTGTTCAATCCATTTGTATTGGTTGATGAAAAAGCTCTGTCAAGATGCTGTAAACTACCTCCAAAAGTTGCATCGATAGTTAAATCTTCAAGAATATTTCTTTTGAAAATACCGATTATGTCGAAGTTAGTTTCAGTCACATCTCTGTTTTCAGTCACAAAGTTACCAAAGTCAGCAATTGTATAGGTGTTATTATGCCATCTGCCTTCAAAAGCATCAATGGTTTTATCTATACCCGCACGGCCCATTAAGCTCAATGCTGGAGTTATCTGATAAGTTAAAGATCCAAATCCCATTACACGGTCTCTTATGTCGTCAGATATAATACGATTTTTTGTCCAGAACGGATTTTCACCACCGTTAGATCCCGGATTCCAATAGTTCTGTAACACTTTACCTGAAGAAGGATCAGTATAATCGTACTTCTTAGCCTGATCCAAAGAAATGTTACGAGGGATACGAAGAATGTGACGCTGATTATTCTGATAAGCTTCACCAGTGTATTGTCTGTTATCGATATCCTGTTTTAAGTAAGTAACCTTAGAGTCGTAAGACAATTTAGGGCTTACTTTACCTGTGATACGTAAGTTAAGATTGTTTCTCGTTAACTTATTGTTGTCAACAATACCTTTTGCATCTACACGAGTGTATGCAAAGTAAGTTTGTGTTTTTTCGTTACCACCAGAAAAACTTAATGTGTTAGACAACTGATTTCCAACAGAGTAGAAATCTTTGTAGTTGTCAGGTTGCGGAGTCAGATTATAAGTTTTTGTAGCGTCCGCTGGATCACCACCCCATAAAGCAACTGATTGTCCAGTCATTTTCGGACCCCAAGAACCTTCCTGAGCTCTGTTATAAACTCCACCAGCACCTTGAGCGTACTCATTCTGGAAATCGTAAAGCATCATTGCTGATTCTAATTGAGAAGAACTATTGAAAGAAACTCCTGTTCCTTTTTGAGCACTTCCTTTCTTAGTACTAATCAACAATGCACCATTTGCAGCACGTGAACCATAAAGAGCAGTTGCAGATGCACCTCTCAATACAGTCATTGATTCGATGTTGTCTGGGTTAATGCTTGAAAGACCATCACCACCATCACGTCCACCGTTACCAGTACCAGGGCTATAGTTTGAATTGTCCATTGGTACACCATCGACAACTATCAAAGCTCCGTTATTACCAGTGATTGAACGGTCTCCTCTAAGTACAACGCGGGTTGATCCACCAAGACCTGAAGAAGTACCGGCAACATCAAGACCAGCAACACGTCCGATCAAAGATTTACCGATATTTAATTCCCGGGCTTTTTGAAAGCCATCGGTATCAACCTTTTGTGTAGCATAACTCAGAACTTTTTGATCTTTAGTTATACCTAAGGCTGTTACTATGACCTCGCTTAATGCAGTTGCATCATCAACGAGGACAATGTTTAAAGATGTCCGACCATTTACAGCAACCGTTTGGCTGGCGTATCCAATGTAGGTGAACACAATAGATGAGTTAGAAGGTAGCGATAGAGAGAAGTTACCGTTGGTATCAGTACTTGTTCCCTGAGCCGAACCACTAACCTTAACGCTTACGCCGGGAAGAGGCAAATTGTCAGAGTCGGTAACCTTACCGGTAACACTGATATTTTGCGCAAACACATAGGTCTGGCAAAGTAGCAGTAACACGACTAGCTTGTAAAATTTTTTCATCATAAAACTTTTTTTGTGTTAGGTTTAAAAATTTGTTGTTTCACGTCATTTCTACATAACGCTCACATGAGCTTAGATATAATTACGCACTCCTAAATTAAACATTTATTTCATTATGCCAAATATTTACAAAAGTCCCTAAATGGATGACAATTTGGTACGGAATCTATTTTCAACATACTGTATTACAGCATATTGAAAAAAATAAAGGCCATTATTTTTTTTTGAAATAATTTCTGAAGCGCTCTGATGAACGAGCTCTAAAATTCTATGGTAACATTTTTACGACAAATTTGCTATCGTGGTCAACTGAAACTGCAAATTTTAGTTTGGCGCTCTCTGCCTTAATTGTAAACTGCAAATCAGTTGCGACAAGGTTTAGGCTTTGACTATCGCCAAAATTAACGGCCGGAAAATCCTGTCGAAGCATATCGAAAGTGGTAGCATATTTACCAGTTTTAGATTTGTAATCCTGTTGCAAATAATAATATTTCCAGACTATCAATTTCATTTTTTCCGCTTCAATATCCAGGAACTGCAGATCAGTTTGGTGCTCATCAGCGAATCGAACAACTCCCCACCTTTCGGGATAATGAAAATTGATTAACCCCGGTACTGACCAGCAGCTGTAGCCCGGTTGAACAGGCCTTCCGTTAGTACCTAACCGTTTCACATAAGTCCCGTCTTTTATATCAACTTCCCTTTGTACACGTGTAACATTCATTTTCCACGTACTGCCAACCTTTGGTATGGAATTATTGCCTCCAAAACGGAATGTTCTTATGGGGATCGCTAATTCTATACCCCAAAACTTATCCTTGTCTGCTGGATTATTTAGAGTACCATCGATAAAAACGGCCTTCTTCAATCCCTTTATATCCCAATCGGTAATACTTGGCCCCCCATTGCGGGGCGGCTTGTTTAAAAGCAAATCCCAAACAGCAGAAAATGCATTAATCTGAAACTCCATATAATTGTGGGTGTCACCGTCTGGATCTATAAACATCTCAAGTGCATTGTCTTGAAATATTGACTGATCGTGCTCCTTTAGAGTTGCCCATATGTGCTCTTCATCGAACCTGCAATACACATATAGATTTTCATTATCCCATAAAAGTTTGAACCGGGTTGATGTCGCCGGTTGTTTTTCAGGCTTGCCTTCAATGTCTTCAAACGGTTCAGACCAGGCTGCTTTTGACCAGGCAGATTCATCATTTTTACCATCAATATTTAACGGCTGGGATGTTTTAATTATATTATAAGACCGCGGCACAGTCAATAATGGCGCTAGTTTTTCGTCAGATTGCTGGGCAACAAGACTTACCGACATTGCCAGCATGGCTGCGATCATAACGATACTGCGTTTCATATTTTCAGCGAATTATTCTTTATCAAATCAGAACCGTTTCTTCCTTCTGTACGATGTATAGTTTATAAACAAAACTATGCTAAGGATAAGCAAACCAAAAAACTCCCGGGTTTCCTCAATCCATGGGGCTGTTGCTTTCATGCTTTGAGAAATATTTTCGGCATCATGGTCATTCCACCAGGTAAGCACTCCATATTTGTCGAAAAACAGGTAAATACCGTAGATTAAGAAAATCAGCATGCCCGCAAGGCACGCCTTTGGATAAAATTTCCCCTGATAAGCTTTAAAGCAAATAAACGCTCCGTATAGATAAATGGGAATCCATAAATACGGGTCAGGATCATTATACTGTAGTCCAGCCGATATTATAAATAAGATACAAAAGACGATATTAAAAGCTTTCATTATTAAGTTGTGCGTTTACTTATTGTTCTACCAAATAAATTTACTTGTCGATGGAATGACTGATCGTTGCGGCACAAAATGCTCCGTTACTTCGGCAGCAATTTCGCGTCACCTGTCTTCAAATATTCCTCAAATTGTTTCAGCAATTCCGGATCTTTTGGACGGCCGTAAATGTCACTTGATTTAAAGCGTTTTAGATCGAAAGCTTTTTTCATCCACACATCCCGGCGCCGATCGCGTATTACATTCCTGATCACAGCTGAAACATACTGTGGCGGGACAGCTAGTATTCCATCCTGATCACCTATAATTAAATCTCCCGGCATAATAATGGCATTTCCAATTCTTACTGGAACATTTATTCCCGAAACAGTAGCATTACTGAGAGGACCCGGATACGTGCCTCTATAAAAAGCCTGCATCCCGCTTTGGGCCATGTTTTCGAGCAGATAAATACCTCCGTCAACAACAACCCCTGTTTCTGTTGTCTTCCAGATGTAATAGGCCAGCTTATCACCAACATAAGTACCGCCCTGCACCTTTCCAAAAAGGTCAACAACTACCAAATCGTTCTTTTGAAGCATATCGATTGTTGTTTGATTTCTCAATCCCGTAAAATTATTCTTCTTAGCCTCGCTTTGCATGCCGGCAACAAGATCTGGTCTGGACGGGATAAACTGAACAGTAAACGCCCGTCCATAAAGTTTTTTACCTGGCTGAAGAGTTTTCCATCCAGCTTCGTATTGATTAGCATATTCTCTTGGAATTGAACCGACGGCCTCAACAACTTGAATCTGCATCTGCCGAAATGTATCCAGCACCGCTTCCGGGATCATTGGGCGGCCACCAAGGAACCGTCCGAAAGGATTCGTTGCCGTGAAGCTGGTCATCTGCTCCTCGCTGAAATTGTAAAGTTGTGCTTTTGCTGATTGACTGAACAACAGGACGGCAAGCACCAAGGCTGGCAAAAAGCTTTGCCTGTAGCTTTTAAACTGCTGAATAAAGTTTGTTTTCATAAACATAAAATTTACATGCAAATCAAGTCGCGAGCGATGATATTTTAGTGGACTTCTTGGTTAACAAATGAATAATTACCCACGCTACGAGATAAGTAACGCCGCATATAGTAAAAATGACGTTGTAACCGCCCGTAAGATTGCCTCCAGATTTGTAAACGTCCAGGATTTTTCCAACTAGCAGAGGAAAAAGAATACCTCCAACAGCACCTGACATACCCGCTATACCAACAACTGAGCTAACAACTTCCTTTGGAAACATATCTGAAGCCATGGTGAACACATTGGTAGCCCAGGCCTGATGCACTGCAACAGCAATTGCTATTAAACCTACAGCTACCCATTTGTCAGTGACAAAGTTGGCTATCGCTATCATAATTACCAGTTCGAGAACCGCTACCAGTAATAAAACACCTTTTCTGGCTTTAAGGGTAGGCCACCCGTTCTTTATAAGAAGAGATGAAAAATATCCTCCAGCAATACTGCCGATGGTGGTAGCCGCGTAGATAGTCATTAGTTCCGGACTGATAACCTTCAGGTTTAAATTGAAAGCCGCAGAGAAATATGAAGGCAGCCAAATGCCAAAGAACCAGAAAATGGGATCGATCAAAAGTTTACCTGTGATAACCGCCCAGGTTTGCCGCAACGAAAATAGTTTGTACCATGATGGCGAGTTTTTGCCCGTAACTTGAGTGCCGGATTGATCTTCTTTGTCTCCTTCAATATATGATAACTCCTCTTTGGTGAGTCGCTTTTGTCGGGATGGGATTTCATAAAGAACCAGCCAGAAAGCCAGCCAGATAAATCCCATGGCACCGGTGATAACAAACACGCCTTTCCAACCGTAACTTTGCATAATTACCGGCACTAGAATAAGTGCAACTACACTTCCTACGGCTGTGCCTGAGTTGAATATACCTGTTGCTAATGCCCGTTCTTTGCGAGGAAACCATTCTGACACGGCTTTTACAGCCGCCGGAAAATTACCTGCCTCCCCTATTCCCAATGAAGCCCTTGCGATGCCAAATCCTGTAACGGACCTCGCAACCGCATGCAGCATTCCCGCAATACTCCAAACAACAACAGCCACACTATATCCTATTTTCGTCCCGACCTTATCAATAAACTTACCCGAAATCAGCAAGCCTATCGCATAAGCAAAAGAAAATGCCGACATCAAGGTACCAAAATCTGTTTCCGACCAGTTGAATTCAACTTCGAGTGTAGGCTTCAACAAACCAATAACTTGTCTGTCGAGATAATTAATTACTGTGCCTGTGAAAAGCAGAGTGACGATAATCCAACGATAGTTTTTAATCTTCATTTAGTTTTTCCCAGGTTATAGTTTGAGTGGTTGTTCTAATTTAAAATATTTCGTCATATTCAACTCCTGAAGTAGTTCACAAACTCATTAAAGTGATCTTCCAATCCGTACCAATTTTTATTCATAATAAGTTCTTTATCAAATAATTGCCCACCTACACCTAAAGCATCTGCTCCGGCTTTCATAAACTCTGCTATGTTACCCTTATTTATACCGCCGGTGGGCATCAGCTTTATGTGATTGAGCGGAGCTTTAACATCTTTTATATACCCCGATCCTAACGAGGTGGCAGGATATACTTTGACCATGGAAGCGCCGGATTCCCAGGCTCGATAAATCTCAGTCGGCGTGTAAGCTCCAGGAAATATGGGTATTTTTTGCTCTACACAGGATCTAATTACGCCCTCATTGAGAATCGGTGTAACTATAAATTGTGCTCCAGCAGACGTCGCTTCATGAAGACCTTTTTCATCACAGACAGTCCCGGCTCCAACATTGAGCTGACCTGTGTAATTAACTGCCGCATATTTAATAATCTCGGCGGCGGCATTCGTATTCATCGTTATTTCGATGGTGGTAAGTCCTGAAGAGATGTAAACCGGCAAAATTTCCTTTATCTCATCGAATGTAAGCCCTCTTATTATTCCTACAACAGGCACACTTTTAAATGCATCCCAAGAAAATACCGAACTATCCATATCAGTTATTTAAAGCTTTAAAAATTTGAACCTGACCAGCGATCGTAGCCTTATCAATTAGTTCTGGTTGAATAAAAGTAATATTTTCCGTTAAACTCAAAGTCTCAACAGCAAGCCTGTAATGTTCGTATAAATGTTTGCCGCTGCAAATGATCAACTGACGGTAAGATTCATCAGCAAGTTGTCTCAATTCTGTGCCTATCAGGAGTCCGCTTAGGTAAAAAGCATTTTGCTCATTCGTGAATTTCGCAAACAACTGATTAGTTCTCACTGAAAACAAAGTGTTCAAGAGCTCCGACGATCCTGACATCTCCACACCGGCCACGAATGCTGTTTGATTTACAGGATTTAGAAAATCGTCACCAGGCTTAATCGAATCCTTTAAAATACTATGCTGAGACAAAATATTGTAAATCTCGCCGGTCATAAAGGTTTGAAAACTAACGATGCTTTTTCGTTCCACCTTCATATGCTTAGAATGTGTGCCCGGAAAAACAAATAACGCATCTTCCTTATCTAAAGCAATGGTCTCTTCTAAGTTAAATAACCCAATTAACTGAGCCTCTTCGCCCCTCATTACATCATTGTGACTCTTAACACCCGAAACGAGCGTTAGTGAGCTGCCTGCCGAATTGAAATTTGGAAATCTAGCCGATGAAACTCCACTTCCATCCAACGCAAATGGTACCGGAGCATAAGGAATTTCTTCCATACCAATGCTGGAAGACGCCATACCTGAGACTATTATTGGGATAGTTAAAAGATCCATAGGCGTATTTTTAGACAGTTCTCCTATAGCCGACTCGAGTTTGGACGCGTAGAATTTAAATCTGTTTCCAGATCCTTCCGCCTGCCATGAACTAAATGTTTTTGCTACTCCTTCATTCGACTGATGCTCAGCGAGAATATCGTAGTTAGATGTATCCACAAGCCGCAATCTAAAGGAACTCGTTCCCCAATCACAGCAGAGGAGGGTTTTTATCATTATGGGTTATTGTTAGTTCGTAGTTATTTTGTTTTTATACTAGTCAAGTTAACATCCGCCTCTACCCCGGTATGTTAAAATCTGATTTGATTTTTTAAACTTTTACACGACCCTTTTTGTAATCAGTCCGATCTAGTCAGCGATCACCTATTTACGGCCGTTACTTATTTACTCTCCGTTTAAAAACATTGTCTTTTAAGCCTTTCAAAATATCATCTTCAGTGAATCTGAAATAGAGAATATCCTTTGCTCCTGTTCTGTCCCGGTCAAATACCACGTGAATATTTCCATCCGGGGTTTGGTCTGCGTCAGGATACGATACATTTTCTCTTGCATCAAGCAGAAGTTGGTATGGCCAGGTTTTACCACCGTCTTTTGATAAAGACGCAGTCATATTATTTCTAGTCGTACTATTATTAGAAACAAGCAACAGATTGCCAGAGGCTAATTTCCCAATATAAAAGCGGCTTGAAGTGGTTGGCCCGGATGCAGTAAACGGTTTGGGCTCAGACCAAGATTTTCCATAGTCTGAACTGCTTGCAGAATATATTCCTTTGGTTGTCCTCAGCAGCGCCAGAAGTTCTCCAGCTGAGGATACTTCCACTAATTGAGGTTCATCGTGTATGCGAATAGAATCCGTCAATACTATAGAGGAATAGGAGCTCACCGCGTTTTTATCACTTGAAAGAATAAAAGCGCCAGTCTTGGGGTACTTGACGTCTCCGCTGTCAGCTTTAGGCGATTTATCAATATAAACGGGCAATAAGGTCAGTTTTTTCGAGTCGATATAAATTGGTTTGTTGCTCATTACACCATCGGTAATTCGCTGGGGATCAGAATAAACAATCTTTGAACCTTTCATATCGATTGCTACGGAATTAACACCTCCAAAACCGTCCCATAGCAGACTATCTTTAGCGGATCCATAGTATAAGCGTACCTGTCCGTCATTATCTCGCCATAAAGCAGGGTCAAAAAATCGTGTCGTACGAGTTTTGGGATAAACTACCAGCTGGTCATTAACCCAGTTTTCGCCGTTGTCCTGACTTGTGGATACAGTTACGAAATTTCCAGGGCCAGGCGCAGCTCCTCCGGAATACCATGCTACATAAATAACTTTCCCATCGGCGCTCGCAGCTATTGCAGGAACCTGTTCAAAATTACGGTTCGTTATACTCGTGTCACCCTGGGGCTGGATCCTAAAATCGGCGGTAAGACTATCAGAATGTATTGAACCGGATTCAGAAGTTGTTTTGGAAGAACATCCTGTGAATAAGGCTGTCCCAAATAATATTACCAGTGAAGTCGAAATAAGGGATACTGATTGTCTCATATAAGTTTAGTTTTCTAATAATAGCTTATCGTTAACGCGTTGTGCGAATAAAGCTCCAATACGGGTCGTCTTTCAATTAAGAAATATAGTTTCATCGTCAATCAAACATCTCCCGCTTCAAGTAACACAGCACGGATCAGCTTATCTGATAGGGTGTAAAACAAAAAATTCACTTCCGCACGGGAGTTGCAATAGCATTCAGGTCGTAAACTATACGGCCGCCTTTAATGGTCATTTCACATTCAAACTTTTGCGTGCCATCCTGCCTGTTGCCAGCAATATCCCTAAAACCAAATTTACCCTGGCGCATATTTAAAATTGCTAAATCTGCAATGCCACCCACAGAAAGGTTGCCCAGGTCTTCTCTTTTAATGGCCTGAGCAGATCCCCAGCTGGCAGCTTTGATTATTGCAGGAATATCCATACCCATAGCCAGGAATATCGACATCATATTGACTTCATCCTTCATTGATCCCAGGACACTATCTGAATGAAGATCCGTCCCCATGGTATTGGGATAAAATCCGGCTTTTATCGATGGAATTGCCTGACGAAAATTAAAGCTTCCGCTGCCAAAACCCACATCGAAAAGAATCCCCTTCTTTTGAGCAGGTAGTACGAAAGGACGTAGCTGTCTTGTCTGAAAATCTACTACAGGATCCCTTAATGGCAATTCCGTATATACATGAGTGTAAATGTCACCAGGACGAAGATATTTAGTAAAAAGTTCCTCTATTGACAGCTTCCCACCGCCAAAATCGATCATCACGGGCATGTTTGCCTTTCTTCCTGCTTCTGTGATTCGCTGGATTGGCGTCCAGTCCGGCGCTGTAAAATGGGCTATTTTGAAACCTACTATATGCTGTTTGTACGCCAGAGCTGTATCAACGGCTCGCTGAACATCCATATCGTTAAGGTTCTGTTCGAAGGCCCCGCCCCTCATTCCTTCACCAATTATATTCAGAAAAGAAAGAACCCGGGTCCGGGAAAGGTCAATAATATTCTTTTTAAACAGCGCAAAAGACTTATAGCCAGCGCCGCCAGCATCCACAATGGTAGTAACCCCGGTTTTGAAAGTATAGCTATCCGGCAAAACTGAGATCGAACCGTTACTTAGGTAATTTTCCGGATGTGGGCCGTAGAAAACGTGGGCATGAACATCGATCAATCCAGGTGTAACATACATTCCACTGGCGTTGACCACCTGGAGTGCCATAGCAGTATCAATACTCTTGGAAATTAGAGCTATGGTGGCGTCTTGGGAAGGCTGACCATTTACGGCACTAACAGGGCCCTTAATTGCCACATCCATCAATTCATTGATGTTATTCTTGGGATCTATAACATGGCCTCCCTTTATCACAATGCTGTACGGCCTTGGTGTTTGAGATCCGGCTGGAGTCTGAGCCATTATACCAGGAACAGTCGAAAAAAATATCCCTGTTGTTCCCGCAAGCAATAAAAGTATAGCTCTTTTCATATTGTCATTAAAAAAGGAATAATAATGCTATAAGAAATGAGCTTCGTACGACCAAAGTAATCGTTCAAAGCTCATTTCTGGATTCTCGTTTCCTTAGCTTACTGCCGCTCTCGAAAGCTCTTCCTGAAGACGTTTAGCTACGATCTTTTCTTCTCCCGGTTTAAGCATAAACACGGTTATATCTATGGTATCACGTCCTCCCATAGTTTCAATTGACGGACTTCCATCCTGAAGGTTTTTCATTATTTGTCTTGGAGTTGCTTTTACTTTCGACTGATCCCAGGATATAGCTATTTTAGGTGTGTGGTTCGCAATTTCCGGCACAGATACTACCGCATTAACACCGTTAACCTTTTTTACAGCGCTGGTAATTGTAGCAACTTGTGCTTCCCATTCTTTCCACTCTTTATCGTGATCCTGGTTAACATACTTGTCCAGAGCCACGTACATCCCCAATATTTCCTCTTTATTCACCTTCATACCGCGGCCAATATTACCACCACTCGGCGGTGCGCTCAAACGTGCTGCAGCAATAAGGTCTTTTTTACCGATGAGCAATCCTGCACTTTGCGGTCCCCGAATTGCTTTACCACCAGAGATACATGTCAGGTCAAAGCCCATATCAGTGTACTTCCAAAGATTTTCCACTGGCGGAATATCAGCAGCAATATCAATAAGTGTTGGAATATTATGCTTTTTAGCAATAGCAACAAATTCTTGATGCTGAATTTTTCCCTCAGGCGCAACTGCGTTAAGGAAATACATCATAGCCGTTTTAGGACCAATTGCCCTTTCAAGCTCCTCAGCTGTAGTAACGACCACAGGCTTGATACCTGTGTTAGTCAGCGCGTGCACATATCCCACATTATGTGAGGTTTGTACGATTACTTCATTCTTATCAAAAGTGCTGACATCCGGCAACAAACCCACCTTTTTTCTATCCATCCGGGTCAGAACCCCTGCTGTACCTAAAACAAGCGCAGACCAGCATCCGGCCGTAACCATTGCAGACTCAGCATGACAAATTGCGGCAATTTTCTCACCTACTTTATCCTGTACTTCATTGATCATGACGAAATGCTTCGCAGATTCATTGATTGTATCAACAACCTCCTCATGCATCAAAGACGCCGTCATGGTAGTGTAGGTACCTGCAGCATTGATAAAGGTGCGCAATCCTAATTCTTTTATTACATCTCGTTTTGCCTTTGCAGGAGCAGCTTCAGCGGCTTCAGCAGCAAAGGGAATACCTGTTCCTACAGCAGCCCCGGCAATTGGAGCAACAGAAAGGTATTTGATTAGATCTCTGCGTTTCATATTATTTTAGTTTATGTTGAATCTGTTTTAAACAATAAGAGGAGATTAATTCTAATCTCCCCTTATTGTATAGCTAATATATAAAATGACTGTTCATATTCCTATTAACATAGGATGTATAACATATTAGTTACTATTAGTTCGTGTTACTTTGTCCGGTTCCCGGGCCAACATCCCACCACACTCTTCCTTGTAGAAGGTCTGTAGTATTGTCAGTGAAGTTCTGACGTTTAACAGCATCCTGATAGTTAGTAGTGTTCACGCTATTTTCAGCAAAAGGCAACGCCATTCTTCTAAACATTTTACCAAGGGTAACGTTACCAGGGAATGAACTTAAAGTACCATTTGTATTTACAAAATTAGCATAATTGAAGACAGGGAATTTTGTACGACGCCAGTTTGACCAAACCTCATAATCATCACCCAGCAGGGAAACCCATTTCTGAGTTGAAATTTGCTGTACTTGTTGTGTGATTGTTCCTCCCGTATAAGGATTCGCAGCAAGGTAAGCATCAGCTTGAGCCGTAGTGATCACGGGATTATGCGGTGCGATCGAAGGCCACAAAGCCCATTGTGCCATCGCAGCACGAACACCATTATCATAAGCAGCCTTTGCTGTTGTACCCACACTCCATCCTCTCGCCGCAGCTTCCGCTAAGATTAGATAAGCTTCGGCAGGACCCATAGTTATAATTGGTGATCCGCGATCAATGTATAACAGTGATGGTTCAGAATATGAATCAAAATCGGCAGGTTTGCTTCTCAAGGAACCGTTAAGCATCCCGCGTTGAAGCGCTGGCGTGTTATCTGGACTATAAACAGACGAACCGGCAGGTTTAACCCAAACTACAGAGATTACTGATAAGCGCGGGTCATTTGTAGTCTTCAAATGATCAATAAATGTTTTAGACCACTTACTTCCTTCCACGTTATCATCGCCTGGGCTAGTAAAGTCGCCTGTGATATAACCATTGACTCTAGGATTAAATTGTCCTGCGGTATTAGCAAATTTAACATATGCGATGTCGGCGAAAGCAGTCATCATTCCACCCGTAGATGCTTTTTCAACCCATGTTTTTGCCGTAGCTGGCTCAATTTCTGAAAGACGCATACCCAACCTTGCCATCAGAGTAAATCCTAGCTTCTTCCACTTAACAACGTCTCCTTTATAATACGGATCTGCAGCACCAAATACGTTTGGTTTACTTGCATCCATAGATGTTAAAGCTGTTTCAAGCATTGTCAGCATCCCGGTATAGATACTTTTTTGAGTATCATATTTCGGCGTTGATGTTCCAATACCTTTCATTGCTTCACTGTATGGGAGATCGCCCATCTGATCGGTAGCCCTGTGGAACAGGAAAACTGAAAGAATGTCAATAGCTGCTCTTTTATTTACATTTTCTGGCCCTGGAATTCTTTCTTTAAGCTGAACAAGTCTGTTCAGGCTCGTACCTGACCCATCGTTGTTTCCTTTGTAAACATCAAAGCTTCCAGTCATGTTGTTAAAGCTGGTGAACTTATCCCCAACCGCTGGCACCTCTTTATAAGATGAAAAATATTGAAGTCCCTGTGCCAGAGCCCGATAATTATCGGGTGGATAGCTATTAAGAACGGCCGCTGTAAACGAATAATCCGGAATGGCAGTTTCGATAACATCTGGATTTTTGTTAAGGTCAGTAAGGGCTTCAGTATCGCATGAAGCAATTATCGAAACCATTAGAACAGTCCCAGCCGCGTATAGTATTTTAATTAATGTCTTTTTCATGTTCTTAGATTTTAGAATTAGAATCTTAAATTCACGTTAAACCCAATATTTCTGGTACGCGGCATCGCCACACCTTGAGTTCCCTGTCCATTTCCAACTGTTTCCTGAAATTCTGGATCAAGACCGGCTTCCTTTACTCTTTTATCGCGGTAAAGTATTGCCAGATTAAGACCTGTAATACCTATAGAAGCTTGCTGAACTTTCATGAATTGAAGAGCTGTAACTGGAAGGTTGTACTTAAGAACTGCACGTCTTAACTTAATAAAGTCAGTATTGTAAACCCACATGCCCGGATAAACGTTACCGTAATTGTTGTAGTATTGTTGCTGCTGATTAACAGGCCAAACTTTTGTATACGGCGCTCCTGCAGCAGTAACTCCGTTGACTGTCAAGCCAACATCACGACCAGGTAAAGTTTGTTTTGTTAAACCGAAGCGAGTTGCATATTGGATCAGGTTGCTGTAACCAACCGCACCCCACTTAGAATCAAGGTCAACAGTTAAACTAAAACGTTTATATCTGAAATTGTTTCCAAGTCCAATTTGAGTTGGAGGATTTCCAACACCAAGGTCCTGCTCCACTCTATCTTCGAATCCGTTAGCCAGATAAACAAGGTTACCTGCTGCATCTCTTCTCATTACAAACGCCCTAACCGTAGAGTAAGGAAGGCCAACAGCGTTAATAATTTGAGGACCACCAATACCTGTGGAGATTGTAAGCGACGTTATACCTGCAGCTAACTCAACGATTTTACTTTGATTATAGCCGAAATTAGCATTCAGATCCCAGCTAAAGTTGTCCTTTTTGATCGGAGTTCCTGTTAAACTAACTTCCCAACCTTTATTGGTGATCAAACCAAGATTTTGTCTACCCGGTGCAAAACCCGTTGCAGCAGAGATCGGAGGACTCAAGATGTCGTCTCTTGTTCTTCTTGAATAGTAGTTAACATCTAATCCTAATCGATTATCCAGAAACTGAACATCAAATCCACCTTCAACTGTTTGAACTGTTACAGGACGAATATTTGGATTATTTAGCGAGTTTGGATTTGATAAAGTTGGTAAACCATAAGCATTATTCGTATTCACAGAATATGTCTGGTTAATACTTCCAGCTCCTACAGTCGCGCTACCCACTTCAGCCCATGATGAGCGAAGTTTGGCAAAACTGATAAACTTAGGCATCTTTACTACATCAGAAAGGATGAAACTAGCTCCAACCGAAGGGTAGAAAATAGAATTAAACCCTGGGTTTAACACTGAGAACCAATCTTGTCTTCCTGTTACAGTTAAGTAGAGGATATTATTGTAATCGATATTTGCTTCCCCGAACACAGAGTTCGTTCCACTGTTACCGGTACCATCTAACAAAGTTTGTCTGCTGTTTACAAGGTCTCTGTTTACTAAGTTAGTTGGGCTGTAAAAATTAGGAACAACCCATTTTGTTCCATTCACAGTATTGCTTCTGTTTCTGTCTCTTTCTCTCTGAGCACCAACAAGTAGATTTAAACCAATTTTATCAGTTAGGAAACGTTTGTTGTAGTTAGCAATAGCTTGAAAATTAGTTTTATCTGCGCGTTCAAATCCGGACCTGTAATATCCTTCCGGAGTGAATAAATTTGTCATCGGGACATAATTCATCTCATTGTAATCGTTGTAATCTTTGGCTACGGTTCCTCTGATAAACAAGTTCGATAAGATGTTAGCCTGAACACTTGCTCTCGCAATTACCCGTTGTCTTTCATCACTATTTCCTAACTGGTAGGCTACATAATAAGGATTAACTGCAGCCGGAACTGGATTCCATCCAAGTTCGTTTCCTGAACCAACGTCTATACCTTTTCTTTCAGGATCTGTTCCAGCCATATTTCTCACATCGACACTGTTACCCGCCAGGTAAACAGCCCATGCAGAATTAAGCTCTGCATAACCTACATTGGGGCGGTTGGTACCATCCACTTTATTGTATTGAACACTACCTTCCACAGTAAGGAAGTCATTTTTACCCATCTTACCAGTCACGTTAAGATTAGCTGTTTTTCTGTAATACTCAGAATTAGGCTGTTGGTCTTTAGCGCGAAGATCACTTGCTGACAATCTCATCCGTAGTTTCTCAGTTCCTGCATTAAATGCTACAGTATTGGTAAAGTTTTGCTGTACCTGATAGAAGTTTTTAATGTTGTCTTTAACATTCACTGCGGAATATGGGCGAGCAACGCCATCAAACTGAACTACCTGCGATCCATCCAGCTTAGCACCGTAAGATAAACGTCCCCATGCCTGAGCTTGAGTTCTATCTGCAGGTTTTGTACCAAGATCTCCTGATCCGTATTCATATTGGTATTCAGGAAATACATAGGGCGAGCCAAAATTAGCGTCTGAGATTAACTCGATGCCAACTCCTTTTTGAGCACTCCCCTTTTTTGTTGTTATAAGCACAACACCATTTGCAGCCTGGCTGCCGTATAGAGCGGCGGCGGCGCCACCCTTCAATACAGATATCGTAGCGATATCATCAGGATTCATACTCGAAATACCATCACCCCGGTCAACGTTAAGTGCACCGGAATTTGTTATAGGTCCTTTGTTTGAGTTACTGATTGGCATCCCGTCAACAACATACAGCGGCTGTTGGTTACCGTTCAACGACGTATTACCACGGATGATAATACGTGACGAACCTCCAACACCGGAGTTTGCCTGTGTCGCGTCAACACCAGCTATTTTACCTGTTAAAGCGTTAGCCACATTATTTTGACGACCTTCAGTAAACTCATCACCACGAACTTCCTGAACGGAATAACCTAAGCCTCTTTTAGCTTTGGTAACTCCTAAAGCAGTTACAACAACTTCACTAAGCGCCTGACGATCCTCAGCAAGAGTTACGTTGACACTCGTTCTGCCATTTACAGCAATTTCTTGGGTTACATAACCTACATAGGTAAATACAAGAGTTGCATTTGCCGGAGCATCTAACGTGAAGTTACCCTGAACATCAGTTGAAGCGCCTACTTGTGACCCTTTTACACGTACGCTAACGCCAATTAAAGGCTCACCAGCACCGTCAATAACTTTACCTCTTACATCCACACGCTGACCCTGGATTGCGAAGTTTGAAACGCTCCCGCCTGACTGGCCTGCAGAAAAAGTTCTTGAATCACGCTCAGATGGCATAATAGAGAATTTCGACACCTCCTCCATAAACCGCTCATCTTTCCTTTTAAGAATGATAGTGTTTTCTGTGATAGAGTAAGTCAATGGCTGATTTTTGAAAACCTGCGCCAGAACTGTTTCTAAAGACGAATTCTTTGTCTTAACAGTAACCGGAACTGTATTTCTAAGCAGCCTGGTATTGTATAAGAAATCATAACCTGTTTGTTTTCTGATCTCAGTGAAAACTTTGTCCAGGTTAGAATTCGTTTCATTCAACGTAACATTTTGAGAGAAGCCTTTAGCACTTACTTGCATAAAAGCCACTAAAAGAAAAATGGTAGTTAGCTTCATGATTCTTAATGTTTGATTTGAGACGAATGTAGCGAGTCTCAGTTTAGGAATATTCCCAGTGGTTAGCCCGGAACTACCCCATTCGCGTAGTAAAACATTTTTCATACTTTTACATTTTAAGATTGTTTTGGTTAATAAATAGAACTTCGTACTAGCGGATTTTTAGAAAAGAACCTTAACAGCTATTCTCCGCTCCGGGCGCAATCCGGGGCGGTTTTTTTTGTCAAGTCTTCTCAATTCTAATTAACTGGTATTTTTTTTTATCATAGTGAATTGATTTGGTTATTGAATTGATTTAACTTTTAATTTTCTTCCTTTTACACTGAACTTGATACCGCCGCTCTCTTCAAGCATGTTCAATACGCTCGAGATTTTCACATCATTAGAAATGTAGCCAGTAAATTCATCAGGGGCTAATTTCCCGTCGTAAACCAACTCTACATCGTACCATCGCTCTATTTCGCGCATGATATCCTTAATCGGTGTGTTTTTAAATTTAAAATACCCATTCTTCCAGGCAATGGCCTTTTCAATATCGGTACCTTGTATTTTAATATCAGACTGGGAGGAACTCGTAAGTGATTGCTCCCCAGGTTTTAGCAGCTGTCCTTTAGGATTTGAAGATTTAAGTATAATACGTACGCTACCTTCTAAAAGTGTCGTCTTGATAAAAGCTTCATCTTCATATGAATTTATATTGAAGTGAGTTCCCAATACCTCAACTGTCTGATTGTTGCTTTCGACGCGGAAAGGGACCTTTTTATTCTTAGCGATCTCAAAATACGCTTCACCAATTAGTTTCACTTTTCTTTCAGAAACAGCAAATGTAGTTGGATATGTGAGTGTCGAAGCCGAGTTTAACCACACTTTACTTCCGTCGGGAAGGCTGATAGTATACCGTCCGCCTTTTGGAGTCTGGATAGTATTTGCCGCGGAAGACCTTGTCATGCTCTTCATCCCCTCCTCGTTCTTTTCATAAACGATCTGCCCATCTTCAGTTTTTGTAATGGAAGTGTTTCCCTGGCTGGCAACAAACCCATCAGCGGCATCGTCGAGACTAATTCTTGACCCGTCTGCAAGCGTTAATATCGCTTTATTATTTCCGGGAGCTATGTCATTCTTGACATCTATTTCGGCAAAAACTTCAGGCTCTGTCTTCTCCTTAGCGGTGTAAAAATACAGAGAGGCTGCGGCTGCGATTATTACTGTTGCAGCTATTGAAAGTTTCCTAAAACCAATAAAACGGCCTTTACTGACACGCTCATCTAAATCCAAATCCTGAATTAAACGATTGTACATTTTCTCATCGAGTAAATCTGTATCGGTTGTATCAGAGCTCACATCCGATTTATTGAAGCTGCCGTAAAAATTAAGCAATTGCTGCTCCTCTTCCAGAGAAGCTTCACCAGAAATATACTTATCCAGTAATTTATTAAACGCTGCTTTTTCCAAAGTATAAGATGATTTTAAATAGGAGAGTTAAAAATTGAAGGTATCCCCTAGTACAATAAATTATTTTTTTGAATCTTAGAAGAAACAGCAGTATCAAATAACTTATCAGAAAAAGAGTATGTTAATTTATTGTGGCACTTTAGTTGTGCAGATTTTCAATATACTTATGCAATTCAGAGGCTTGCTTTGGTGCGGGCTTTTTCAGTTATGAAACTTAAACCACTGTCATATACATGAAAAGAGTATTAATTGTCGACGATAACGAAGAGGTTTCCGACGTAATCGGCATCATTCTTCAGGACGCGGGCTATGACGTCCATTCCCACCCAACAGGCAATAACTTAGTTTCCGATGTTCTAACTATCAATCCCGATTTAATTCTCATGGATATAATGTTGGGAGAATACGATGGCCGGGAGTTGTGCGACGAGCTGAAAAATAATGAAGAGACTGCACACATCCCTATACTCCTGATATCAGCTGCACACGATCTCCATGCGAAGCGAAATCAGGCAGACGGTTTTGTCGCAAAGCCGTTCGATTTGGAATATCTTTTACAAAGGGTAGCCAGAACCATTAATTAGTCGGCTATTCTACCGGCAAAAATTCATTGAGGTTGAGTTTTCCAAAAGCGAAAACTCAACCTTATCTACAAGGAAATTCATTCTGCATTTTTGTTATCATTTCTGAGCAACTGAGGCTTCGCGTAAGCGATACTTCTGACGACAAGTACAGTAATTCAACAACAGCAGGTGTTCGATGAGCAAGTGCTCACGTTAGGTTGATGCTCTTCTCCTTTAAAGCTTATTAGGTGTGCGAAGGTTAAATAAAACCCCTTATCCTCCAACGTTTTGCTATTTAATTCGCATTTCCCAAAACATAATACTAAAAATGTTAGTATTATTGTTGACGCCTAATACGATCATTTATGCTTAGACCGATCACCACACTTAACTTGCCTGACCTTGCACCAATCGCAGACCCATCTGTCGTCACCGGCTTTCAATCACCTGCCGATGATTACAAAGAAGAGCGGCTGAATATTATGGAAAAACTTATCAGGGACCCATTAAATACCTACTTTTTCGAGGTTGATTCTGATTCTATGCAGAATTTTGACATCCGGAAGGGAACCTTGCTGGTGGTTGACCGCACGATAACTCCGCGTGGCGGAAACATCGTGGTAACATGGGTAGACGGCAGCTGGCTCGTACGCCAGCTGATAGATCTACACGGGGTGAAAAAATTAATCACTGGACAGCGGAATGAAATACCTATAATCATAGATATGGACGCTGGGATATTAATCTGGGGTGTTGTGAGCTGGAGCTGTAGCCCTCAGATGTTAGCAAGCGGAAAACTCAGACCTTAGCGTTTAACATAAACTGACTTTCGGGGTGTTATCATCTCCGAGTAAAAGGTATTATTTCAATTGATAATAGACAAATTATATCGTCTAACTTAACTTAAAAAGTGTTCGCTCTAATCGACTGCAATAACTTCTACGCATCTTGCGAGCGCCTTTTTCGGCCTGAGCTTAGACTAAAGCCGGTGGTTGTGCTTTCTAACAACGATGGCTGCATTATAGCGCGAAGCCAGGAAGCCAAAGATCTGGGTGTGGGTATGGCTGGCCCCTGGCATCTGGTTGAGCCGCATTTGCAGAAAGAGGTCGCGCTTTTTAGCAGCAACTATACTCTTTATGCCGATATGAGCGCGAGAGTTATGAATAATATTGCCCGTTACACTCCAGATGTGGAAATTTACAGCATTGACGAATGTTTTGTCTCACTTGCAGGTTTTTCAAACCTTGAAGAATATTGCTCGAGGATGCGTCACAGCATAATACGTAATACAGGAATACCGATATCTGTTGGTGTGGCTCCCACTAAAGTTTTGGCCAAGCTGGCTAATAAGCTTGCAAAGAAACATAATGGTGTCTGCATTTTGGATAGCCATGATAAGGTGAGTGAGGCAGTTGCCGACTTTAAGATCGATGACCTGTGGGGAGTTGGGCGTCAGTATCGCAAAAAGCTCAATAGTTTTAATATTCACACTGCCGGGGACTTTCGAAGCCAGCCGCTCGAATGGGTTCGGGAGCATCTCACCATCCAGGGAGTTCGCATGTGGTATGAACTGCACGGCAAGAGCTGCATGCCGCTTTCCACCGTCACAGAGCGAAAACAGGGGATTCGTTCTAGTCGTTCTTTTGGAATGCTCACAAATAACTATGTCTTTATCGAAGAAGCTACGGCTTCATATGCAACGCGTGTGGCTGAAAAGCTCCGGAAAGATAAAAGCTGTGCCTCACTCCTTTCCATCCGGTTAATTACTAATATCCACAAACCAGAAACGGCGCAGTATTACAAGAGCATAATCATTACCCTCCCCAACCCTACCAATAATACCGCTGAGCTTGTTGCTCATGCAATTAAAGGTCTAAAGCAAGTCTACCGTACCGGCTACCTGTTTCTTAAAGTTGAAGTTTTCGCTACGGGGCTGATCCCGGAAACGGAAGTACAGCTAAATTTATTTTCGACTTATGATGGCAGCACCAACAACAAAGTAAGCGCGCTCATGGACAAGCTCAACGGGCACTATGGTCGCGGAACATTGAGATTAGCCGCTGAAGGTTTTGAAAAAAAATGGAGTATGAGGAGAAGATATTTGAGTCCTGACTATACAACTGATTGGGCTTCGATCCTGCGGGTAATTTAGTGTGTCATAGTTAGAATCGGCTCATAAGCAGAATGTTCGTATAAGTGCAAGAACTATGATTTCACATCAGAGAAGAACATTCCTAATACTGCACTTGTAATTATTCCGGCGCAAGTTATGGCAATAAGACGCCATGCATGTCCAAAAAGATTTATTCCACTAACGAGCATCATATATATGCGATACAATCTATTTCGAGAATAGAATTACCGGGGATACCACCCTTAGCTACAGCAACTGTTGACCTAACCGGCGGCTTACTTCCGAACCGGCCTTTATAGACTTCATTCATACCTTCGAAATCATCCATATTCTGAAGAAAAACAGTAACTTTTAACACCTTATTCATTGAAGAGCCGGCATCTATTAGCCTTTTTTCCATTTTCTTAAGTACGAAATCAGTATCCTTTTTAATATCGTGTACGGATGCTGCGTCGGCTCCAGTGCCAGAAATAAATACCAGGTTTCCCATCTTGGTCCAGCCCGGGTATAGGGGAGCATTCTGGAAGTTTATCATCTCATCGGAGTGTTGCTGCTCTCCGCTAATTGTTTTCGCGCTGGCCAGACCGTTAACACCTGTGACACCAATAATTGCAGCGAATAGTTTTCTTAATACTGATCTTCTTTGTGTTTTCATAAATTGAATTTACATGGAAATAGTCGATTTTCGATTGACTAAAAAACACGGGCTAAAATCGATAGCTTATACACCACCAATGCAAGTAAGGGTTGGGTGAAGACAATCGAGCGACCCGAAATCCCAGTTTAAGTATTTAAAGAAAGTTAACGGTAAATCTGAATACAAGCCACTAAGTGCACTCGGGACATTACGTCGAATCTTACTCAGAAAATCTAAGGTTATGTAACACTGAATAAATCTGGTTTACGAACCAAGGGACGCCTAAGTATAAATAAGGCCTTTTGCTTGGGTCTTCTTTGGGTCTTGTATAGGTAAAAGTCTAATTTGGGCACAAAGAACCAAGAAAGACCCAAACAAGTACCCTATCAGAACCCTTGCAGAACCTGTGAATGTCACGGGCTGAACTGCAATATTTAGCCACCACTCAAGTCATGGTAAATTAAAAGTATTCACACCGCCTTTTCCCTATTAGTAAAAAAAGAAGGTGTCACAATAAGAAAATTCCGCTGTGGAAATAAATGGATTACTGCCAATCCAAAGCAGTTGTTCAAAGAAAGTTCAGAGGATTACCAAAGACCGAGAGAAATCCTTAATTGACGAAGTGCCTTATTAAGATGGTTCTCAACAGTTTTTGGGGAAATATGGAGTTTACTTGCAATTTCTTTGTGAGACAATTGCTCTTCCCTGCTCAGCTTATATACAACCTTGCATTTTTCCGAAAGATTATTCACAATGGAATTGATATAAGAAAGTAATTCCCTGTGTTCAATATTACCATATTCGGATGGAGTCTGCAGGCGATCCTGAATATTTTCAAAAATATCTTCTCTTACCGAACCATGGCGAACTTGACGGTACACCTCATACCGCACGGATGCAAAAAGGTATGACTTGAGTGATGCCTTAATCTCTATTTGCTCCCTTTTGTTCCAAAGGTTAATAAAAAGCTCTTGAATGATGTCTTCACATGCCTGCTGGTCTTGCAGCATATTAAAGGCAGAGGTGTATAGCTGATTCCAATATTTTTTATAAATGACTTTCAAGGCCAGATCATCCCCTGCACGCAAACGATCCATCAGTTCTGTGTCCTCTAGTAATATCATCTCAGCCATACGAAGTTTAAACCTATCTAAAAAAACTTAATATTCAAAATATAACATTTCGTTTACCTGCTCTTAACAGACGATCATATTGAATTAAGCCATTAATATCAGATGTGTAAAAATGCATAAAACCAATATTAAGATACCAATATTTTTATACACACTAGGGGGAAAAGTATTTTTTATACTCATTAAAGGTAGTGTAACTAAAATAAGATATAATTAAAGCTCCGGACGAGAAATAATGCTATAAATCCAACGTATTTTCACCCTGCAATCAATCAATCTCAATAAATACCTAAACTATTTACAATGAAAAGAAAACAACTATTACCCCTGTTTATGCTATTAGTCCTGGGCATAAGTGTTATGGCTCAGCAGGCAGAGCCGGTTAAACCGTACAGTATTGTGATTAAAGGCGGTCACATCATTGATCCTAAGAATAATATTGATGCTGTAATGGACATCGCCATAAAGGATGGCAAAATAGCCGCCATAGCAAAAAGCATTGATGGAACACAGGGCACGCAGTTAGTTAATGCTAAGGGTATGTATATCACACCGGGGCTTATTGACCTGCATGTGCATTTCTTCTGGGGACAGGATGGTTCAGGATATATGAACGCGCGCGCAGGGTTACCAGCCGATGGCTTTACATTTCCGGCAGGCGTTACCACTGTAGTGGATGCTGGCAGCCCGGGTTGGAAGAGCTTCGAGTTGTATAAGAAACAAACAATAGATCAGTCTCAAACCAGAGTTTTAGCTATGCTAAACATAGTAAGTGAGGGAATGGACAGCCGTAACGAAAGCGATATCGAGCACATGGATCCTAAAAGCACTGCTGATATGGCAAAGAAATATCCGGAGCATATTGTAGGCGTAAAACTAGCCCACTTTAGCGGCCGCGGGCCCCTCGCCCATTCGTGGATTCCAACCGATAGAGCGCTGGAAGCTGGAAGGCTTGCAAACATCCCGATCATGGTGGATTTCGGATCCGCCACTCCGTATCTTCCTCTTGACTCACTGTTCAATGTGAAGTTCCGCCCTGGCGATATCTATACTCATGCGTTCGGCGGCGAGCCTCAGGTAGGATTGACTACACAAAGTGGCAGGGAATCTATTGTTGATGTCAGCACTAAAAAGGTAAAAGATTACGTAATAAAGGCGCAAAAAAGAGGTGTTATTTTCGACATCGGTTTCGGCGGCTCAAGCTTTCTGTTCTCGCAAGGTATTCCAGCTATAAAAAGCGGTTTTTATCCTAATTCAATCAGCACTGATCTTCACACCGGAAGTATGAATAACGCGATGAAAAACATGCCGAATATCATGTCATTATTTATGGCGATGGGAATGCCATTTAAAGACGTGGTGAAAGCTTCTACCTGGAATCCGGCTCAGGAGATCAAAAGACCTGAATTGGGAAATCTTTCTATTGGTTCTGATGCAGACGTGGCTATATTCACGCTTCGTAAAGGAAATTTCGGCTACTATGCACGCGACGGTAAGATTGCAGGAAAAGAGAGGTTGGAAACGGAGATGACTATCCGAGCAGGACGAATAGTTTACAATTTAAATGCAATAGCGGAACCTAATATTATCCAAGCCCCACCTAGGCCGAGACCAGCCGATGGCGCACAAAGACCTTAAATCACATTTAAAGACTAACAACTAATTCAGATACCACCAATGATCTTCTTTCATTGCAATTTACAGAAAACAGGGCTTTTAGCCCTGTTTTTGTCATGTTCACTTAATACACTGGCGCAATCAACTACCCCACCGGCGCCTGCTCCTACTAGACAGGTAGCCCCTATCAAAACCCCTGTTTCTTTACGACCGGATATTTATAT
This sequence comes from Bacteroidota bacterium, assembly GCA_040384965.1. GTDB lineage: Bacteria > Bacteroidota > Bacteroidia > Sphingobacteriales > Sphingobacteriaceae > Daejeonella. Next base: position 40,598 of record JAZKIH010000056.1, read on the forward strand.
AGAAAAAGTAATGGATATCGGCCCGCTGGGAGTGCGGCTTATCAGGAATCCAAAAACGGGAGAATTCTGGTATTCGACATTCGATGGCAATGTATTCCGGATTTCCAATTTTGACACACCTAAAGCTGCGGAACACAAAATATTCTCAGCCGCTGATCATGGCATTACTAGATTACAGGGTGCAACTTTTTTAAATAACACACTTTTTTTATGCGGTAATATCAGTGCCAATGGCGGTAAGGGAACGAAAGGCCGGATGGTAAAATATGATGTCTCCAAGGTAAAACCAGCGCTTATAGAGGTGTTCAACACTGTTGAGTACGGTACAAATGCCACAACGTTTGACCACGGTTGGAATGCTCTTGAAATCAGCCCTGACAAAAAATACATTTTTGTAAATTCCGGTGCACGCACGGATCATGGCGAAGTGCAGGATAACAAGGGCGCATATCCCAACGCCCGTGATAATGGATTGACGTCCAATATCTTCCGGTTTCCAGTAAACGCCGAGAATCTATTGTTGCCCTCAGAAACAGAAAAGCTAAGGACGATGGGATATCTTTATGCCGAAGGTATTCGGAATTCTTATGATATGGCATTTGACAGTAACGGAAATCTTTTCGGTGTTGTTAACTCTGGCGATTATGATCAGTCTGAAGAAATGTTCTGGATCAGGCAAGGCCACCATTATGGTTTTCCATGGCAGATGGCTGGAGTCGAAAATCCGCAGCAGTTCTCTCCTTGGGTACCAGATCCGGCGACAGATCCGTTCATCAGCCCCGGCGCTCATGCATGGGTTGTGAAATATTTCAGGAATGATCCCGAGTTTCCAAAGGTTCGGAAGGGAGTGAAATTTTCCGCTGGGGTTCAGAACATCGGGCCGGCAGCGAATGAGTATCGCGATATCGCTACTGGAAAAATTGTTGACGGCGATGTGACTGGCCGTGCTGTTAGCACTTTTAACGCACATAGTGTGCCTCTTGGCCTTGTTTTCGACACAAAGAGCGCTCTGTCCCCTGAGTTTAAAGGCGACGGATTTGTTTTCAGGTATGGCGGAGGCTCAGATCGTCCCGGAACGAATCTGCTTAGAAAAGGTGGAAAAGACCTGCTTCATCTGGAAATGCAATATGATGCTACAGCCGACAACTTCTACATGAAAACCACCAGCATTGTCAATAATTTCAATGCTCCTGTTGATGCAGTTCTTCATGACAATAAAATTTATGTTGTAGAACACGGAGCAGAAGGTTCTGCCGGCGGCAGGATCTGGAAAATCACACTTCCGAAGAAGTGATGCGTAATAGGATTATTAGTAATCAAGTGTTTGGTCAGGTTGATATTGTCATATGTCCACAGTCCATCGGTTAGCAAATAATTCCTATTTTAGTTCCTAAATTAATACAACACGAAATGCAAGAATTAACTCCGGACCAAAATTTTGAAAAGACAGGATTAACCCTGCCGCCTGCCCCTACTCCAATTGGTGTTTATAAACCATATTTAATTGACGGCAAGTATCTGTACGTTTCAGGCCATGGCCCTGTACAGAACGATAAGCAACTTATCAGAGGCCGGATCGGTAAAGATATGGATCTGGAGCAAGGTAAATTCGCTGCACAGCAAGTAGGGCTAACTATTCTTTCTACGATAAAAACTAATCTCGGCAGCTTGAATAAAGTCAAGAGAGTGATAAAGGTGCTGGGAATGGTCAATAGCACTGCCGATTTCGAGGCACATCCGAAGGTTATAAACGGCTGCAGCGAACTTTTCGCTAAGGTTTGGGGACCAGAAAATGGAATTGGAGTAAGAAGCGCCGTTGGATTTGGCTCGCTTCCCGACAATATCCCTGTTGAGATCGAATGCTTATTTGAACTGGCAAATACCCCTGGAGATCCCCTTAAGTAGAATTTATTGACGTATAGATATTTGCCTTTTTTCGGTTGTGTCTATACTTCGCTCTTATACCTCTAACCTCACACCTAACAAATGGAACAAATCTGGGCGCAAAACTACGACCCCTTAAACAGTCCCTGGCTTTCAACAATTCTCGCTGCGCTGCCAATCATTGTGCTTTTAGGCTCAATTGCCGTATTTCACATGCGAATTCATCTCGCTGCAATACTTGGGCTGGTAGTAGCTATAGCCGTTGCCTTATTCATTTTCGGAATGCCAGTGCAGGCAGTAACTGCCACGACGCTTTATGGCAGCGCCTATGGGCTTTTCCCGATTGGCTGGATAGTCCTTAACCTCATCTTTCTGTATCAACTGACGGTAGATAAGGGTCTTTTTACTCTGATACGAATGCATTTGTCCACAATTGCTCCGGATCCCCGGATTCAGGTTATACTTATAGCCTTCGCCTTCGGTGCTTTTTTTGAAGGTGCGGCAGGCTTCGGAACTCCAGTTGCTATCACAGCTGCTATACTTATACAGTTGGGTTTCAGGCCGCTCGCGGCTTGCGGACTTTCGCTTATCGCAAATACCGCCCCTGTAGCCTTTGGAGCTTTAGGAACGCCTATTATTGCTTTATCAGCCGTTACCGGAATTGATGTTTTGCAACTCTCCGCCATGGTTGGACGGCAGCTTCCGTTCTTTTCATTAATAGTACCTTTTTGGGTTATCACGGCAATGGCGGGCTTTCGCGGCATGATAAACGTTTGGCCAGCAGCATTAACCGCGGGGCTTTCGTTCGCTGTTACGCAGTACGTCGTTTCTAACTATCATGGCCCCTGGTTGGTTGACATTTTTGCTTCAATTGCGTCAATTGTATCTATTATCGTACTGTTGAAATTTTGGCAGCCTAAAACCATATGGGAATTACCGGTTGCGGAAGATACTGTAGCGATAGACAAAGAGCCTGCAGTTGTAAAACGAAAGGACATGATAAGGGCATGGACGCCATGGATTATTCTTGTTATTTTCATTTTTGCATGGGGCGTTCCTACTGTTAAAACGGCTTTGAACAAAATTTCGGCCCCGGAATATAAAGTAGCTTATCTGCACAACCTGGTCAAGCGCACACCTCCAATTGCACCGGAACCTACAGCGGATAAGCCTGCAAAAACTGAAGATGCTATATTCAAACTAAACTGGATATCAGCAACCGGTACGGGTATTCTTGTGGCTGCAATTATAGCAGGTTTCGCCATTGGCTATTCGTTGAAAGAAATGTTTAAAATATACGGACAAACCTTATGGAGGGTAAGGTTTTCACTGATCACAATAGCCGCAATGCTTGCACTAGGCTACGTTACCAAATATTCGGGTGCCGACGCAACTCTTGGATTGGCGCTCGCCAAAACTGGTGTGCTTTATCCTTTCTTTGGAACTATGCTGGGCTGGCTTGGTGTAGCCCTAACGGGATCAGATACAGCTTCCAACGTACTCTTCGGAAGCCTGCAAACTATAACTGCAAAACAAACGGATGTTAGTCCCATCTTAATGGCGGCTGCAAACAGTTCAGGCGGTGTTATGGGCAAGATGGTGGATGCCCAAAGTATAGTAGTTGCCAGTACAGCAACTAACTGGTATGGGCATGAAGGTCAGATCCTCCGCTATGTATTCTTCCACAGTATCGCCCTGGCGGCATTAGTTGGATTACTGGTATTTCTGCAGGCTTATGTGATACCGTTTTCGGATATGGTGGTTAAATGAGGTGAGAGTATGCCGCGGGCCAGGTGATAGTTGACGGTTGACAGTTGGAATCGTACCAGGTCGGAAATTCGTAACTTGATCGGTCGTTCTCAGACCTCAGACCTCAGACCTCAGACCTCAGACCTCAGACCTCAGACCTCAGACCCCAACAAAAAAGCCCGGTAACCTCATCAGTTACCGGGCTTTCCATTAATACCAATTCTTAAACTGCTGCCTTTGTAAACTCCTCTTTCAATCTTCTCGCCACAATCTTCTCTTCGCCGGGAATCATTACAAATGTCGCGATCGACATACTGTTACGGCCCGGATTAATTTCGATTGAAGGATTGCCATTTCTAAGGTTTTGTGTCATCTGCTGCGACGTTAACTTAACGACTGCCGGGTCCCATTTCACTTCGAGAGTTGGAACGTGGTTAGCAAATGGCGGAACGAATTTACGCGTTGTTACTCCTTTGAGCACTCTGACAGTATCGTCAATCGTGGCAATCTGATCTTCCCATAGCTTCCATTCGGCATCAGCAGTTTTAATAAAGCGTTCCAGTGCGACATATAAGCCCAGAATTTCCTCTTTATTAACCTTATGCCCACGTCCTATTGTATCTGCCCTGGGCGACGCACTTAACCTTGCGGCTGCAATCAGATCCTTTTTGCCCATCAGTATTCCTGAACTTTGCGGACCACGGATCGCTTTGCCGCCTGAGCAGCACACCAGGTCGAATCCCATATCGTTAAACTTCCATAAGTTTTCAACGGGCGGCACATCAGCCGCCATGTCAATCATCGTTGGAATGTTATGTTTTTTGGCTATGCGCACCCATTCTTCATGCTGAATTTTGCCATCGTTTGCGTTGGCATTTAAGAAATGCATTAATGCAGTTTTACTGGAAATAGTTTTTTCCAATTCTTCCACACCATCAACCCTTATAACAGTAACTCCGCAATTGGTTAGAGCTGCATTATATCCGATTTCATGGCCTTTTTGCATGATAACCTCTGTCTTCAGCCCTGTGCCTTCCAGCTTTGGGATCATAGCGGCCTTTCTAGCATCTAACCCGGATAACACTCCTGCCATTCCCAACATAAGAGCTGAAAATGCCCCAGAGGTTACTGTTGCCGCTTCAGCATGAGTCCATTCTGCAATCTTTGCCCCTACTTTATCTTGTAGTTCGTCAATCATACAAAACGATTTGGAGGTGTTTTTGATTGTTTCCACCACTTCATCATGCATCAGAGAACCGGTCATAAACGTGATTGTTCCCCGAGTGTTAATAAACGTACGCACCCCAAGTTCCTTATAAAGATCTCTTTTTGCTGCCGCCGCTCCCGTTGAGGCAACTGCAGCCTGTGCTGTTTCCGTCAATGCTCCTCCTGCCAGTGGCAATAAGGTAAGTCCTTTGATAAGGTCTCTTCTCTTCATCATGTGTTATATTATCAATTCTTACTTCTCTGAACCAACGCCCAGATAAGTTCTTAATTTCTCGCTTTCAAATTTATCAGCAGCTTCCTTATCCGGCTTAGCCAAGGAAACAAGTATGCCTACAATGAATGCCGATGTCATCGACACCAACGCAGGGTTTTTTAATGGGAATATCGCTTCGGCATTACCAAATACGTCTACCCAAACAGTCGGACTTAATACAATGAGTATCAAGGAAAGCGCTGCACCGACAACAATACTCCAGACAGCACCGGATGTAGTGAATCCTTTCCAGATGATAGACATAAGTAAAGCAGGGAAGTTGGCACTTGCAGCAATAGAGAAGGCCAAGCCAACCATGAACGCTACGTTCTGCCCTTTAAATATCAGACCTAAGCCAATTGCCAGTAAACCTAGAAATATGGTTGCTCTCTTGGCAACTTTAATCTCCCCTTGTTCATCAGAAACTCCTTTTTTAACGACATGTACATAAAGATCATGTGAAATGCTCGACGCACCTGAAAGGGTCAAGCCGGCAACAACAGCTAATATTGTAGCAAATGCCACTGACGCGATGAAGCCAAGGAAGGCGCTTCCGCCAACATGTTCAGCCAAAAGCAGTGCCGCCATGTTGCCGCCTTTGTCCAGGCCTTCAATTGGAAGCTTGCCTACTAAGGCCATTGCAGAGAATCCAATCAGGAAGGTTAGGATATAGAAATAACCTATAAATCCAGTTGCAACAAATACAGATTTCCTTGCCGCTTTATCATCAGGAACTGTGTAAAAACGCATAAGGATGTGAGGCAAGCCAGCTGTTCCTAGCATAAGTGCCAATCCCAGGGAAATGGCATCCAGCGGGTTAGTGATATATCCTCCCGGAGCCAGCATATCTGAACCGTACTGAGTTCTAACCGAATCGAAAAGCTCGCCCGGACTAAAGTTAAAATGCGACATCGCCAGAAATACCAGAATAGTTGCTCCTGATAACAATAGTACCGCTTTTATAATTTGTACCCAGGTGGTAGCGATCATACCGCCGAAAAGTACGTAGCAGGTCATTACTATTCCGACCACTACCACAGCAATTTCATAATCCAGTCCAAACAACGTTTTAATCAACGTTCCTGCACCTACCATTTGAGCGATTAAGTAAAAAGATATGGTCAGGAGCGAGCCAACAGACGAAGCAATACGAATTGGCCTTTGTTTCAACCTGTATGCAACCACGTCGGCGAAAGTATATTTACCAAGATTTCGCAGCGGCTCCGCTATGAGAAACATGATTAAGGGCCAGCCTACAAGGAAACCAATAGAGTAAATTAATCCATCATATCCTTTGGTGGCAACCATGCCTGCAATTCCCAGAAAAGATGCAGCACTCATGTAATCACCAGCAAGGGCAAGACCATTTTGAAAACCTGAGATATTACGGCCCGCGGCGTAAAATTCAGAACCTGTTTTAGTTTTTTTCGCAGCCCAGTATGTGATGTACAGCGTCACCACAACAAAGAGGAAAAAGATTGCAATGGATACCGGATTAGCCGTACCCAATGTCGAAGTTGTTACGGCAGGACTAGCCTGAAGAAGTATGTTTAGAGACATATAAATTTGAGTATTGAATTAATTAGAGATCTTTCTTTATTTCTTTCACCGCGGCATCGTAATAATTATTTGCCCAGTAAACGTAAACACCGGTAATTAGCCACGAAAAGATAATTATGCCGATGCCGACGATAATTGCAAGATTTAGAGAATCTCCAACAGGCATTTTCAAGGTGTCTTTGTGATAAGCAACAATCATCAAAAACCCGATATAGACGAAAAGCATCAAAAAGGTGAATGTCAGGGAAATGTTCCATCTGTTTTTTACCAGCTTTTTAAAAGCCGGACTTTGGAGAATTTCATTGGTTTTAGTCTTACTCATAAAGTTTAGTGTATTAGTTTAGGTTTTCGATTTATAAAAATTTTGGCTGCAGAATCCCTGCAGGCTCATAAAATAGACGGTTAAAGAATAGTTTAAATCAGTTTATAAGTCTATGAAAAAAAAATGAATTTAGAACGGAATTAGCTCGCAAACTTTATATGGGATCAAAAACGTTACCAGCAGCTACGGGCATTAAAACACATACACCAAGTTAGATATTCTCGCAGAAAACATTCCTGATAAACAACCTATAGTTAATTCTGCGTGAACTTTGTGAATTTTCAGAGGAAATTAATAATGAAATGTCTTTACAGTTAGTGAATGCGACCCTTACATGCCAGTAAGTAAATGACAAAGCCGCCTTACAAGGAATTGTAAGACGGCTTAATAATAAAAAAGGAACTATCTATTAACTCGACAGCGGAGGTCCAACCGGAATTATTATTTTGTTTTTACTTGTTGGATATATATACCGCTTGCCCGTAAACTTAGCTGTAAGATACTCGCCCATATGAATATCTCCCGACATGTTATTGCCGGAGACTGTTCCTGAAAAAGTATAATTTACGTGATCGCCGGGAATGCTGCTATTCGACAAGAATTTGACAGCATTACCTTCGATAGTTCCCAGCATTTCACGGGTATTATACTCCCCTTTGTGCGATCCCTGAAAGAAATTACCATCCTGTTTTTCGATATAAAGCTGCTGTGAGCTTTCACTGCTAAAGAATTTAACCACCAGATCCCAGCGTCCGCTGATGTCTTCCTGAGGTGCTTGTAAATCACGGTTTACCGGATTACGCTTACGCGAAAGGATCTGAAAGATTCGATCGGCAACAACTTTGTCGTCTCCGGGCTGCATCATCCAGGATGAAATTGAAACATTCGTCATGCCATCCACTGTAATTCCTTCTGCCGCGGCTGCTGCTGCTGCTGCGGTCGCCGGACGTCCTCCGGCAGATCTGCCATAGCTCAACGCAATTCTCGGTTTAGTTGTAGCCAGCTCATTCGCGACTTCCAATCCGGTTATATTCAGCTTATCCGGATCCCAGGAAATAGTTAGCGATGGTGTGCGGTTTCCTAGATTGGCAGGCTGGCGGATCTCCGTTTTTACACTATCAATGCCCGAAACGCGCTTCGAAATATTATCCAGCCAGATATTCCATGTTTTCATCTCCCCATCGTGATCTCGCTTAGACCAGGCTTCAACAGCAGCAAGCATACCCATATGCTCTTCACGCCCCACCTTATTATCCCGACCAGGCCCGTGATGAGGTGAGCTTGCCTGCCAGGCAGAAAGCAAAATATCCTTTTTACCGAGCAATAATCCAGCACATTGCGGCCCTTTAATGGCCTTTCCACCACTATAAGCGACTATGGTTGCTCCCTTTGCCAGATGCACATTTGGATTTAACGTTAAGATCTCAGCTGCTGCATCTACCAGAATGGGAACACCGGCAGGATTAGCTATTCCAGCTACTGTTTCAAGAGTTAGAGGCGCCTTTGATCCGGAGGAAAGATAAATCATTGCCGTGCGTGAGCTTATCGCATTCCTCAATTGTTCAGGTGTATCGACCATGACGATCTTAACCCCGATATTCCTTACAGCATGATCATATACGCTGCGGGAAGATGTTGGAATAATAACCTCTGTTTTTTCAAAACCCGAAAGATCTGGAATACGAACCAGCTTTTCAGGATTGCCCCCTGTAACGCAGGCAGCAGTAACATGTTTCAATCCGGCAGCACAGCCCGATGATACCATACCCCACTCCGCCCCGGAAAGCTCCGAAAGCCTTTTTCCAACACCCATGGCTAATTCGTCCAGCTGCACAAAATATTTGTATGCTGAATCCATTATCGAACGCACTTCCGGCAATTCTACAGACGCGCCAATGATGGTGTAAGTTCCCTTACAGTTAATCACTGGTTCAACGCCGATTTGCCGGTATACTTCAGCACCATCGGCTGCTGCGAGACTCTGTGTAGCTGCGGCTTTACCGGAAGAGTACTTGGTTTTGATCGATGAGCTAGATAATGTTCTAGAGCTTTTTTTATGCTTCATTTCGACTTGCCTTATCGGTTTATATTAAAACTATCAAGGTTTATCCCACCAAATTCTTGTAAGGAAGTTATCCGGGCCTTGATTAGTGATTGCTTGATTATAGTTATCCGTATTTATACTTTGCTCTGCTGCGGGATAACGAAGACGTCGCTGAATGACACCGCCCGTCTCGTTACCCGGATAGTTGACCGGAACTAAGATTGGGTATCCTGTACGTCTCCAGTTAGAGAAGGATTCAATATTATTCATGTATCCAAATAAGGCAACCCACAGCTCTGTATGGATTTGCTGCATTTGTTGAGCCATTGTTCCACCAGTATATGGATTGGCAGCTAAATAGCTGGCAGCAGCGGCGGTTGGGTTAGGCATCACAATAGTATAGTTAGGATACAATGAAGCCGACGTTATGCTCGCTGTTACAGCTTTATCAAAATGCTCTTTCGCAGTTCCCGAACCCCATCCGCGAAGTGAAGCTTCAGCCAGATAGAATTCCACTTCCGCATAGCTCTGATAATGTGTTGGTGCTTCCAAATGTGCGATCGTGTGCTGATTCATTTCTGAATAATCGCGCTGCATATTAGCATTCCAACCAGGGACGGCCGTAGCAATTGATGTATAATCAAAGCCGCCGGGCAAGCCTTTTGCCTTGGCCTGTGTCGACTCAGCAGCTAAATTGGCAATATTGATATTTCCCTGCCATAAAGTTGAATAGAACGGGAGCCGTGGATCATTTGTAGCCTTCAAACGGTTGATAAGAGCTTCATTGAGCTTAGAGAAACCTAACCCCTGTGCTGACGCAGGATTTCCTTCCACAGTTTGTATTTGGCGAGAGTTCCAGTTCCAGTTAGTTCCCGAAGCTGCTGTATGAGGAACTTTAGCATTATCGGCATTGCTGGTCATAACTCCGCCGGCAATCGCTTTCTTAACCCAGGCTTCAGCCAGGGTTGGATTTGCTTTGGTCATGCGCATCGCTAAACGTAGCATAAGTGAATTCGCAAAGATTTTCCATTTGGCCGGAGCACCGCTGTATACAAAGTCAGCGGCACCGTAGGAAGGTTTAGACGCATCAAGCGCCTTAGAAGCTTCCTCAAGTTCCTTCAGCATATCAGCGTAAATATCTGCCTGTTTATCATACTTAGGTTTAAAAACCCCGTCCAGAGCCCTGCCAGCTTCCGAATAAGGCATATCACCGTACAGGTCAGTTACACGATGCAAAATATCAACCCGCAGAATCCGAGCGATATTGTACTGATTTACCATATCGGCACTACCTTTTGTAAGCGTAATAATTTGTTGAACCTCCTTCAGCTCAGTGCTGAAAGCAGTGTTCCATAAACCATTATTATAATCTGCTTTGCCCTGATAGAGATATTTTACCCCTGTCCACTGAAATGCATTCAAGGAAGAAAAATACTGGACTAGCGAGCCTGCTTGCTTCGAGTTAGGGTATAGCGTATTGCCATCTCCAACACCTGCATGTCTCATAATTGAAGCAGAAAAAAGTGAAGGAATTACAGGCTCAACAAATGCGTTGGGATTTTTGTTCATCTCCTCAAATCCCTTATCGCAGGCTGACAAAAGCAATGCTGCAAGCACTCCAATTTTCCATGTCAATCCTGTTAATGTTCGTTTTATAAATTTCATAATATGAATTTTAACAATGAATACTTTCTGTTACTAATTAGAATTTAACCATCAGGTTCAATCCAAAACTACGAGTAGCTGGAACCCCGAAATTTTCAAGTCCGAAAGAATTACCCACCACACTATAGCTTGATTCCGGATCTACATTCGGAACATTATTGTGGAGCATAAACAGGTTCCTGGCTACTAAAGACAAGCTTGCTGATTGCAACGGTGTTTTTGCGATCAATGATTTCGGCAGGTTGTAGCCAAAGGTAAGCTGACGCAGCTTAACAAAATCGGCATCATAGACGAACTGGTCGGTAATGGCGAATGCTATGCCTTGGAAATATTGCTGTGCAGGAATGGTCTTAACAAACGGAGCACCATTTTGATCAACACCATTAAGGGCAACACCGTTTTCTCTCACACCGCCTTCTGCAGTACGTTTATCCAGTCCATAGCTTGTTCCATAAGCATTCGTAGAAGTGTAGAGAACTCCTCCAAATTTCCCGTCTACAAGAAAGCCAAGTGAAAAGTTCTTGTATCTGAAGCTATTAGACAGACCCATTGTCAATGGAGGAACGCCTCGTCCAAGATCAACGATTGAAGCACTTTGCATAGGTAAACTACTTCCGCTATTGTACATGGTCTTACCTGCAGCATCAGTTCTGAAAGTATAACCCGACACCATACCAAAGGGCTTACCAACATAATGATTTACAAAAGCGTTTTGAGTTCTTGGAGAACCTCCGGCAAGGGTTGTCAGACCTGGGGCGATACTAACCACTTCATTTTCATTATAGGCGACGTTCAGGCTGGTTTCCCAGTTGAAACCTGAAGCCGATTTAACCGGTGTACCCGACAGTAACATCTCAATTCCTCTGTTTCTCATTTCTCCGACATTAAGCCTTACAGAAGTAAATCCGCTTGTGTTAGGGATTGTGGCGTTTACGATGTCATCAGTAGTTACCTTTTGATACACAGTAAGATCGAGGGCCAAACGTCCGCCCAGCATCCTTGATTCTACTCCAGCTTCAGAAGTAGTGGAGGTAAATGGTTTTAGAGGATTCGGCACAGTATTGCCATTGATAGTCATTAAGGGTTGATTCAGATGCGTTATCGCACCAGCTGTGTAAGTAAGATCCAATCCGTAAGGACCTGGTGTTCCTCCACCTACTTCTGCCCACGATCCCCGAATTTTAGCGTAGTCTAACCAGCCGGGTTTCGATTTCCATATTTCGGAAACGACGAAACTCAATCCTGCAGATGGATATAATATACTGTTGCTGGTTGGTGACAACGTGGAGAACCAATCCTGACGTGCAGTTAGGGTCAGATATAGGTAGCTATTGAATCCAATATCTGCTGACCCAAATACGGAATTAATAGCAGATTCTGAAAAATCGTCAGTAAACGACTGACTTTTACCGTTTGCGATGAAGTAATTGTACGGCACATTTAAGTCGCCGCTGTTAAGATCCGTTTGAGTACGCGTGTTGTACATCTTATTTCCACCAGCAAATGCACTGACAGAAAACTTACCAAATGTTTTATCAAAACCTAGTAAAGCCTCCAAATTCGTCTCAAAGCCTATCCTTTTTCCTTTACCATACGTTCCTGCAAGATTGGTTAAAGCACCCGTCGCTCCAATAATCCAGTTTTCACGATTATAATAGTCAATCCCCGCTCCTGCTCTCGCATAAAGATAGTCTGTTATATTCCATCGGCTTCTGAATGAGCCTAAGATCCTGCGACGCTCGTCCTGATTTTGATGTTTGTTGACAGCAAAGTATGGATTTGCCACAAAAGGATCATCTGCCCACTGCACTTCCCGCAAGGTTGTCGGATTATACCCTGGATCGAGAGAGCGGACATCCAAACTTGTAGCCATTACTCCAACAGAAGCGTTAGGGTTTTGGGTGAAATCGCCGATATTAGTTCTGTTCTTATTAACTTCAATATTGTATTGAGCATTTCCTTCAAAAGTTATCTTTTTGGATATGTTCGCATTGGCATTTAGATTGAATGTATTTCGCTGCATTGAAGAATTAGGTACAATTCCCTCATTTTTCATATCCGATACCGAAAACCTAAAGTTTGTCGTTTGATTTCCTCCGGTAAGCGCCACGTTATTTGAAAATGTCGTACCAGTATCGTAGAAGTTTTTGTTATTATCCTTCTGAGCAGAGTAAGGACGGCTAACGCCATCAAACTGCACCACACTCGAGCCATCTAATTTTGGTCCCCATGATAACCTGCCCTGAGACATAGCCTGAGCAGCATCTGTTGGTTTCAGACCCAGACTTCCCTGTCCATAGTCGTATTGCCATTGCGGGACAGTGATAACATTATCCGTTGTGTAAGTTGTATTGTACTCTACACCTAAGCCTTGTGACCCGCGGCCGGATTTTGTTGTAATAAGGATAACTCCCGCAGCCGCTCGTGACCCGTAAAGTGCAGCTGCCTGGCCGCCTTTTAAAACAGATAACGTTTCAATGTCGTCAGGGTTGATACTGACAAGACCATCTCCGCCGTCACGTCCTCCAAAAGTTCCCGGAGTACCATTATTAGCATTATTAATAGGAATACCGTTAACTACATACAATGGCTGATTGTCAGAGGAAAACGATCCATTTCCCCGAATAACTACCCGGCTTGAACCGCCGGGACCTGTAGCCGTACTGCTTGCGTTGACACCGGCGACTTTACCCGATAAAGCATTTCCAAGATTATTTTCACGTGCCTGAGTGAATGAATCACCTTTAACTTCAGTCAGTGCATAGGTTAAAGCTTTTTTATCTCTGGAAATACCCAGAGCGGTTACCACTACCTCGCTTAAAGCTTGTGAATCATCAGCCAGCGAAACGTTTATCACTGCACGTCCATTCATCGCTATTTCCTGGGTTACAAATCCGATATAGCTAAATACGAGAGTGGAGTTTGCAGGAAAGTTGAACGAATAATTCCCGGAAGCGTCTGTAGACGTCCCAATATTGCTGCCCTTTACCTTTATACTTACTCCCGGCAGACCCTGCCCTGTGCCGTCAGTAACCTGTCCCTTCACAATATCCTTTAAACTGGATTCAGGAACTTCTGACAGCTTAACTACCACAACTTCGTCAACGACTTCAAAAGTCAAAGGCTGATTTTGAAGAACCTGGCTCATGACATTCTGAATACTACCTTGCCTGGCGAGAACAGTTATCTTCTGGTCAAGATTAACCTGATCTAACCGATAGAAAATAGAATATTTACTATTTTTTTCGATTTGCTTGAACATTTGCTTCACTGTCGTATTAGTTTCGTTGAAATTAAACGACTGAGAATGAACTTCTGCATGAAGCTGAATGATCACGGTAAAAGTTAATAATGCTATTAATTTCATCGCGCGGATAGTTTTTCGGCGAAATTCCGCCGATACTGTTTTTTGATAAAGAATAATCATAATTTTGATTGTTTTTAGTTAATACTGGCTTCCCAAAGCATTGGGTATTAGCTATTGATTGCAGGACCGGAGATGTTAGCGCATCTTCGGTTTTTTTCAGGGTCTTCGTTTATTTCATAAGCCTTCCGTGGTTAAATTTTCGTTCCCCCAGATCGTGATGATCCTTCCCTTTTGTTCATAATTTATATCTGTTGTCTCCTTCAAAATTTGCAAGGCCTTTTCCACCTTATCAACCTTTTTAAAACTTCCTGTAAAAGCATAATTTCTTAGCCTTGCATCGTTCATCACAATTTCTACGTCGTACTTCCTTTCCATTATCTTCGATATCTCCTGAAAAGTTTTTCCCTCAAAAACAAGGAGATCTTCCGTCCAGCCTGTATAAACTTCCAGTTGTGAATGATTGACTTTCTGAACTTTAGCTTCGATGAGATCAGTGATATTTTCGGTAGCCTGCCCGCTAACCGTTGTAGGAGCATAATTAAGCTTCAGAACTTGCTGCTGTTTGACCGAAACTATCTCTGCTTTATCGGAATTAAGAGATAACTTTCCTTCTATTGACACCTCTCCCTGGATAACTGCGGTTTCAAATTCAAGATCGTCTGAGTATGCCTTAACATTAAATATAGTGCCAATATCCCTGATCGTGTGCCGATTGGTTTTAACAATAAATGGCACTTTATTATCCGCGATGTCAAAGTATGCCTCTCCATCCAAGTAAACGGTTCTAGACCTCTCTCCAAAGTCATCTTCAAACTTCAAAGATGTCCCGGCATTTATCCAGACTGTCGTCCCATCCGGCAGTACAGTTTTCTTAGTTGACCCTTTTGGAACTTTAATTTCATTCTTTGCCAAAGTCTGTGTGGGCACAAGTGCATTGTTATTTTGATAAAAATACAGTCCTGTTACACAGATCAATGCTATGGAGGCAGCTACCGCGAGACGCGCAAGTGTAATTACTGGTCTTCTTACCGGCTCCACAACTTCTTTCATAGATGACAAAAAGCTTTTGTATGCCTCGTCCGGACTGATTGCATCGAGATCATAATGCAATGACTTCTGCCATGTTTCATAATACTGCACATAAAAATCCTCATGTGCGCTGCTGCTGCTTATCAAATATTTAACCATAGCCACTTCTTCATCGGTAGCCTGCCCGGTAATATATTTTACAATCAGAATTTTGTCGTTTTCGTCCATGCTTCTATTTTAAAGACAACTAGCTACCTATTATACCCCCAAAGGGATATTAAAAAAATGTTAAGTTTTTATTAGTTTATCAAAGAATCCAAAGAAGAACTGCGCTTAGGATATATTCAAGACTATTTCTGAGCTTATCAAGTGCGATAGTAATCTGACGCTCAACGGTATTTTGGGATATATCAAGCCTTTTAGCTATTTCCCGGTTTTTTAAATATTCAAATCTGCTCATTATGAATACCTCTCTGCACTTTGCGGGGAGTGAATCGATTGCGATCATGATCTGCTGAGCCATTTCCTTTTCCTGATAGGGATCAGTTTCATATTCCGGAAGCTCATTTACAAGTTTATTTCTAATCAAATAGCTGACGTACTCATTTTCGATTTTCTGATGTTTCAAATAGTTCATCGACCTGTTTTGCACCATTTTGTACAAATAGCCAGTTATCGATGACGAGAAAACAATTGATTCGCGCTTCTCCCAGAGATAGGTCAGCGATTCTGAGACGATTTCTTCAGAAATACTAAGATCATTTAAGAATTTGTTGGCAAAAAGGGTAAGCTTAGTGTAATGTGATTTAAAAACATCTTCGAATGCTTTAATATCACCATTATTAATTTTGCTGCTGAAATTGCCTTCCGTCATATACCCGATCTTTCATCTATGGATAGATTCAACCCTCCAAGATAATGAATTTACGGAATTAAGGGAAGTAACAATCAAATGCAGCCAGTAAGCCACTGCAGGATTGAGTTATACTCTTAATAATCTATCTATCTGCGTATATCGAATTTACAATACCCCATTCCAGTCCGCGTAATTCTGCTAATCCACGAAGGCGACCTATTGCTGAATAGCCTGGATTGGTTTGCTTTTTAAGGTCATCAAGCATTTGATGGCCATGATCAGGCCTCATTGGTATCGACACTTGTCTTTTGTTAGAGATCTCAACAATCTTTTTCACGACAGCATACATATCGACATCGCCTTCAAGATGATTATCTTCAAAGAAATCGCCGAACTCATTTCTTCTGGTACTTCTGAGATGTATAAAGTTAATCCGATCAGCATAACGACTAATCATATCAGCAAGATTATTATCATCTCTAACGCCAAAAGACCCGGTACAAAAACATAGTCCGTTATTTAAGGCGGGCACAGCGGCTATTAACGCATCAATATCTCCGGACGTACTTACAACTCTCGGTAAACCAAGAATGGGAACTGGCGGATCGTCAGGATGAATAACCATATTCACATCAGTTTCCTCCGCTACAGGAATAATTTCATTTAAAAAATAGATTAAATTACTTCTCAGCTTTTCGCGATCAATTCCTTTGTAAGTATCTAGTGCTTCCTGAAATTGCCCGATGGTAAAACTTTCCTCACTTCCAGGTAAACCCGCGATAATGTTCCGCGTTAGCCTGTGTTTTTCATCATCCGACATTGCAGAAAACCGCTGTGTTGCCCTTTCTATTTCTGCAGCACTATAGTCCTTGGCAGCGTCCGGACGCTGCAATATGTAAAGATCAAAAGCAATGAATGCAGCTCGTTCAAATCGTAGTGCCTTCGATCCATCTTCAACTGTATAGGCTAAATCAGTGCGCGTCCAGTCAAGTACAGGCATAAAGTTGTACGTGACGCATTTGACTCCGCACGTTGATAAATTACGGATGCTTTGCTTGTAATTTTCGATATACTCCAGATATGATCCGGTTTGCGTTTTGATATTTTCATGAACCGGAACACTTTCTACAACGCTCCAGATCATGCCTGCTTGTTCAACTTCAATGCGCCGTTTTTCAATCTCCTCAATCGTCCAAACCTGACCGTTTGGAATATGATGAAGAGCTGTCACTACACCGGTACAACCTGCCTGCCGTATATCAGAGAGACTCACAGGATCTCTTGGTCCATACCATCTCATAGTTTGTTGCATAAGCGAATTCACGGGAATTTTTATGTCTGTACCCATTATACTCCTCCGAAAATTGAAAAACCACCATCCACACAAATCATAGATCCTGTCACAAACCTGGACGCATCACTAAGAAGCCAAACCAACGCGCCCTGCAGTTCATCCGGGTGTCCGAATCTTTTAAACGGAGTTTGCGTGATTACCTTCTGACCTCGTTCAGTGAAAGAACCATCTGGATTTGTGAGTAAATTCCTGTTCTGTTCTGTTAGAAAAAAGCCCGGAGCCAAGGCGTTCATTCGAATCTTATCACCATACCGGTTGGCAAGTTCTACAGCAAACCACTGATTATAGCAATCAACAGCAGCTTTACCCATATTATAACCCAACACTCGGGTAATAGCCCTTTTTGAATTCATGGACGAAATATTTACTATACTGCCTTTTTCGGCTGTTTGCGCTATAGCTTCACCAAAAATCTGGCTGGGAATTAATGTACCCCATGTATTCAGATCCATAACTTTCTTCATCCCTTCGATATTCATTTTGAAAATGTCGGCTCCTGGAAGTAAAACACCTTCAGGTTGGTTGCCGCCAGCTCCGTTTACAAGTCCGTCTATTTTACCGAATTTATCAAGCACTTTATTCTTCGCATCTATAAGCTGAGTTTCATCCATCGCATCTGCAATTAGAGCAATTGCTTTCCCACCATTTTTATTGATAATATCTGCCCGCTCATTGGCGACGTCTTTGTTTCTGCCAAGGATACCGACAATTCCGCCAGCGTTCACGATTCCTTGAATAAATGATTTACCAAGAATACCGGTTCCTCCAGTGACAATGATTACTTTATTTTCCAGGGAGAATTCGCTCATAGCAATAGTATGTTTATTTATGTAGTTGTAAATGGGATAATCGTACGCGAAGGTCGCTTCGTTTCGGCTGCTAAATTAGAACTTACACTTAATACTTAAAACTTATTAATCCTTCTCCTGCCGGAACTTCCAGCACGATACTTTTATTATTATTATTATTGTAAGTAAAATTCCTGGTTGCAATTCCATTCAATTCTACTGATGAAGGCTTCGAAGTACTTGAAATATTTAATTTTGCAGCCTCACTAACAGAGTATTTCAACCCTTCCGTTGAAAATTCAAAACTTAAAGGTTTGTCAGAATAAAGTGAAAAATTTCCGGCACTTGTACTGAATATTTTTGCTAACGCGACAAAAGTCCTGTCCTGACCCCAAACTACTGCGACTGCATCGGTTTCGAGGTCTTTTGTCTTGTAGACCTTACCTGGCCGGGTACTAAATGCGAATCTCTTTCCGGATGCTGTACCTTGAACATAACCATCCCCATCTTCAGTAATCACCTCTGTAGCAGCACCTTTCGTAGTAGTTAGAAGGTTTGCCATAACCAGCGGTTCACCGTTTTTTGTACTAGAGGAAACTGTCAGCATTCCCTCTTTCTTTAAATGACGCTCTCTTTGTAAAGTATAAAGATAGTGAGGAGTTTCAACCGCCTTCGTTTCAACTGCTGAAGGTGAAATATGTATAAAATTTAAGGTAACACCGTTTTTGGTGATTGTCGAAACGTCTTTGCCGGCTTTTATGCCCGCTAATTCCGCTGTCTGATAGAGCAGGGAAATTTTCGCATCTTTTGCAGATGGAATTGCTGTATCCAGCATGAGTATTGTGCGGGGCTTGATGAACACCACATTCCTTGTCAAAGATTTAACTTTGTCAAAATACACCCGGCCAATATCTCCGGATGAAAATGCGGCATCTGTGCCATCGAGGAAATTTGCGATAAAAGCATGATCATTAAATCCAGGAGCAAAATTAAGGTGGTCGCCGGTGCGCTGACTTTGTTCATTATCATCAATCAAAATTGTCGAGTGCGCGACAGGCTGAATAAGCTTCGGCTGATATATTGGGTCATCGTAATAAGTTGAGTTTTTTAAATGACGCTCCTCAACGAAAATCTGTCCGTGGTCAGCTAGCCAAAAGCTGCCCTGATCAATGTGCTGATGATTATAAAACGCACCAGTACGCATCACAAAAGAAAAATCGTCTTTTTCCCATCCACTCTTAAATACAGTAGTACCTATCTCGCGGAAAGCCTTGACAGGATTTTCATCGAATGGGCTATCCTGGGGAATATCTTTTATATCGAACAATGCATCTTCAAAAGTTTCTCCGGTTTTCATGAAGTTGTAAAACCAGCTTAACCTTGGTTCTCTTCTCTTTTCAAGCAGAAATCCCCAGAAATTAGCGGGAGTCATTTCCCCTTTGGAATCGCCATATTCAAACCACAGTTTGTTCTTGATATTTCCGGCGTAAATAAATTCTTTGTAGGTCCCTTCCAGCGGTGCTGTCAAATCGATATTAAAAACATTATCGAGCGACGGCAAGCTATAGGACATATTAGAAAAAGAGTAGCTGTTGTATCCATACCCCTCACCCCACGCGCCGTCTTTTGAATCAACTACCCTATTGATAAACTTGTAGTACTTCAACATCGCGCCCGTGAAATACGGCTCAATATTTTTTGTCTCAGGACCATCGTCAAAAATAGCGGCCATATTCATTAGCGATCCGCCAAGAATCATAGCCAGCCAATTGGAAGTTGCTGCTGTGATATCATCATTGTAAACATAGGTCCTGTGTGCTCCATCAACTATGTTTGCCATTATTGCTTTGCGCACTTTAGTTCGCTCTTCTGGACTCATCAGGTCATATGTCAGATCATACGCTTCAGCAACACGATGTGCCCAGCTGCCGGTACGATGCTCACTGTAACGACCACGGTTAGTCTGCCATGGATGTGTCCAGTCGGGCCAGTCAGAGAGCTTCAATAATACATCTTTTGCATATTTCCCAGCTTCCTTATCGGCATTAAAGGCATAAGCTCGGGCGTTGAAGCGTAATGCCTCACCGGTATGATAAATTTTATTACCCCATGCATTCCATGTTGGGAGCCAGTCTTCCTTCGGAAATTGATCAAGATCGTAAATAAGCGTACTAACTGGTATGTTTTCCCGCTGACGTTTTGCCGAGTTGATTATATCGTCATAAACTTTCTTAAACTCCGAACTGTGCAGTTTTTCGTCAATCGCTTTTTTCCCATCTGCATCAAACATTAATCTTGGATGTTTTCCACCAATATCCTTAGGCGCGATATGAATAGAGAAGTCAGTTTCAGCTATCTTTTTTTCATTATTGTTGTAAGCCCTAAGTTTTCCTATGTACAACCCTTCTGGAAATGAAAGTGTGAGTGGTTTAAGCGACCACGAGCCTCCATTGTTAATTAGGTTAGCTTTGTGGATTGACTTCTTTTCATCAGCAAAGGATACAATTTCGAGATTTACTTTTTTAGCCTCAACCGCCCATTGTCCGGTCATCTGAAGCTTATCATTCTGGTTATAATGCTTTTTAGGTATATATGTAGCATATTCAGGAAGCTTAAACATTTCAGGTGTTGAAAACTTGAAATTTGATTCACGGGCAGCAACTAAGTTAATATCATCTATTCCGAAATAGATTGGCATATTAGGGTCTGCCGAAGGAAACTTCGCAATAAAAGCCAGGGCATATATCCTGATTTTGGTTTTACCGGAAACGGATGGATTTTCCCCTGCGATATCCCTGAAATTAATTGTCGCTGTAGCCCATTTATTTCTTTCGGGATTATTTATGGTGTATTCCAGCTTACCATATTCCCCGGCTGCGAACCTAATTTTGTAGGACTCGGCAGCAGTATTGGATTTTAAATAATATCTAAAACTTAGTTTTGAATCCGAAGTTAAATACATGTCGAGCAGTTTTTGGGCTCCGGCATACGCATCAACGTTTGTGAAAGCCGTAATTTTTTGCACAACTGATATATTTGCGTCACCCGGCACCATCTCATTTGGGCGAAAGTCCTGGTTATAAGCGATATCCTGCCAATGAGGGTATGATGCCCAAGCCCCCAACTCACGATCTTCAAAATTCTCTGAATACGTCCAGGTTTCAAGTACTACATCCGGATTTGAGGAAAACGCAGTTTGTAGCTGGGCATGAATTTTAGTGGCTGTAAATAATAGTAAAGCCGCAAAAATGACTGATAATCTTTTCATCCGAGTGGATTTTATTTTAGATTTCCTATGATTTTACTTTCCGTGCATGAATGCTATATCAGACATTCCCTTATTTATTTTCAATGTTAAAGACTTACCCGCCTGATCATACTGCCAGGCGCTGCTTGTTTTACCATTTACCATAACGCTAGCAGGTTTTTCAGCCAATCCGATATTTATGGTATTAGCATTTACGGATTGCAGCTGCATCTTGGTACTGTTATTTGAAAGTAAAACAGTTCCGGTTAGCGGACTGGTTGACTTTACAGAAACTCCCTGACCAGAGAACGAACTCCCCTCGAAATATGCTTTAAGAAATTTTCCGCCTTTATCAAAAGAAGCGGTGAACCTCTCTCCATCTGTTGTGAAATCACCGGCATTTGTGCCAGCATCCAACGCTGTTTTAAATAGTCCGATATCCGACCCCATATTATGCACTATTTTGGCGCCTTGCCACCCTGGCAGATCTATAGGTGTTGTGGTTGGTGAAACGTAATCTCCGCCCGCTGGCTTTGCTTCTGGAAGAAGTACCGCAAGAAAGTTACTAGCTGTCAGATCTTGTTTGGTTTCGAGGCTCAGGAAACTTTCAGAATAGGATTTATTTGAAAACCGGTCTCTAATTCTGGAGTTTGCGATATCCGGAGCTATAACGTCCATAGTAAGCCTGGCATTCGGGCGCTGAATAACCATCCGACGATCTTTATAGGTAATGGAACTTGCATTTCCTTCATTCGCTGGTGCGTGAAATAGCCAGTCGTAACCGTGCCCTTTTGGAGATTTACTTTTAACCTGGTCAAAAAGAAATATCGGGCCGGTTTTAGTATAAAGTAGTGTACGTGTATATTTATCAAGTTTTCCCTTATATACAGTTGCCAAATCGCTTACGAGAGCATCAGCATTTTCACCGTTAAATGTATGTACCATGCGTGGCCAGTCAGTGAGAGCCTTGATGCCGTTGTCGTAATGAGCTGGGGCCTGGCTTTCAGGATCGTGATCTATAAGCATTACGTTATGGGCTATTGAATTAACATTGTATCCGAGGTAATCAAGGTTTGCGTAGTATCCCAAATATCCCACCCCCGGATCAGTTAACAAAGCTTCGCCATTTGTCAGGATTTGAAAGCTTCCCTGATCGTAATGATAATGATTAGAGTTCGGGCCGACACGCGTTGTAATAATAGTTGCTGGTTCATCCCAACCCGAACGCATGACCATTCCCTGAGCTGAAAACACTTTTGACGATGGAAGAGTTTCCCTGGTTATTGGCGTTATATCGTCACGATACCAAAGATATCCCAGAAATCCTCCTTTTCCTGATTCCCAATATGGTTTTACAAAGTTATATAAGTATGGATTTTTTGTGCGGTTAACAAGCCACTGCGCATGTACCTGGGGTCCGAAAGCAACACCAATTCCCTGCGGGCCGCCTCCATCTCCAAAATCCTGTAAGAGGCCATTCGATGCGCTAGCCTGAAGGGGATATTTATAATAATTTGGGAGCGCGGTTGTTGTAGTGTAATCCACACCAAAATTTCGTTCAAATGCAGCAAGGGCTTCAACTATATCCTTGGTAGCCATGTTCATATATCCGCTCTTCGGCTCGCCATAACTGCCGTCTTCGTAGTAGGTGCGATCGATAAAAGTTTTTGTTTTAGCAAGGATACCTGACAGATAGGGCTCAAGGTACGGATTAGAAGGATCATCACCATAGATCGCTGTAGCCGCAATGCCAAAGCCGGCTACAATAACCGCAATATGATTTGTCTGCCCCGAAGGCATACGGTTCATCTCGACCATATCCCGGTGGAATAACTTCAATCCTTTTTCTACGATCGCATTTCTTACTAAAGCCCTTTCGTCATTAGTCAGCAGATCGTATAACATATCGTAACCATAAGCTACAGGCTTGATAGCATAACCTACCGGATAGTATGTCCAGAACTTACGTTCTAGCATCCAGTCACTATTCCATTTGCTGAAAGAGACTAGTTTCAGCAAGGCTTTTTTAGCTTGTTCACCAGCAGCTTTGTCTCCCGTAAAAGCGTAATGGAAACTGCCTTCTTCAATAACTTTTCCCAAAGTTGCGTTAGGGCCATTCCATTCGGCATATGCATTATATCCAACAGAATTCTTTGCATAGGGACCACCAACCAGATTTTCAGCAGTACGGTCAATGCCTTCTTTTATAGCCTCAACATTCACCTTCATGAAATTCTTTTCTTCAAGGGCGTGCTTAAGAATACCTTTGGCGACAGATGATTTTTCATTAGAAAGTCGTTCTTTTAGTTCTTCTGATGAGAAAAACAAGCGCGGGTGACCACTAACCTTATTCCCTGGAACAAGAAAGCGGAAAGCCTGATTCAATTCTCCACCATTCTCGTCCTGTCCTTTAACACGAAACTCCCACTGTCCACGGGCGTCCTTAGCTCCCACTTTATAAATGGATCCACTTTCCCAAATAGCTCCATTCTGTTTCAAGGATAAATTATCCTTAACAACATTGCCCTTGCTGTCGACAAGCGTACCTTTCGCTTGTTTTAGCGAAATATTACCTTCCGGTGCAACTTTCAGACTTATATTATCTCCATAAAAAAAATGTCTATTCAGAATCGAAGTGTCAAACATTTCGAAACTTGTAGATATGGGCTCTGAAGCAGTAAATGAACGGTCGCGCTCTCCATTTATTTGGAAATCATCCATTAAAATGGTGTAAGTGAACAAGTAATTCACGACAGAGTAAGATCCTTTTAGGGTAACAACCTGGATATGCTCATTCGGTTTAAGCGCCTGACCCTTTATGCTGAATGCTGAAATGGGAAGGTCTAACTCAATCCAAGTGTTCGCCGCAGGCTTGTCGATTGTGTGCATATACCTCGCTCCTTCAAAAGTCCCCAGTGAAAGTTCGAGCGATTCGGGATTACGGTCACTCTGAAAATAGATGGCAGCTTTGATCCTTGTATCAGCTGTAGTGTAAAAGTTTAGTCTTTTAGTGAAGCCCTGATATAGTTCATTAGTATCATGTGCTTTAAGAGGCCTCGCAAGTGCATATTTACTGTTGTTATGTGTAGGTGTTTTACTGGCGAAGTAAAGCGCATCGAATCCAATATCCTGAGCATACGGATAGGTTTCCCAACCATATAATTCACCAGACTCAAAATCATTTACCAGCTTGTAAGGTATTTTTGGCTGAGCCTCTGCCCGGCTTAACATCAGGCTGGCACATGCCAGCAAAGGGAGTAAAAATTTATTCATGGCAATAGTTTTCGTGTGTTAATCTCAATTCTCAATATTTGAAAAACTTCAGGGAAGTTCACAGTTATCAAGTGCGTTGAGATATAGGATTACCCCCATAACCAGAAAGCAGGTAATGGCTTTGTTACTTAGACCAACGCCTTAATGCATAGCCCTTGAAAGCATAAAATATCAAGTACATATAACAAGGAAACAATACCCAATATGCTTCGCGGGCGCTGGAGACGTCTACAAGGTAACCGTAAATTAGAGGCAGAATTGCATTACCAGCCAGCCCCATTACCATTAGGGAAGCGCCTATTTTAGTAAAACGGCCCAAACCATCCAGCGCAAGTGGCCATATACCAGCCCAAACCAGGGAATTTGCGAGGCCCAGCATAACAACAAACCAGAGTGAAATATCAGTGGTATGCCCGAGGATGGTAACCTGCCCCTTAGCGAAAATAATAAGCAGGGTTAAAATAAGTCCGAAAACCGTACTTACCTTAAGTGCTGTCAGCTGACTAAAGAATTTCGGGATAAATATGATTCCGACGAAATAGGCGCATATTTGAGCTGTTAATGTATAAGATGGAAATACTTTTGCTTCAATCAGATTCAGGTTCATTGTTCCAGCATAACTGATCACAGTATCTATCGAAATAACCTGGGTTCCAACATGAAGAAAGATAGCAATTGCGCCTAAAACAAGGTGTGGGAATTGCGTGATACTGGTTTTAGACGAATTAGCAAGGGCCAGATCCTTATCTTCATGCTCCGTGTCAATTTCAGGCAGCGGGGAAAAGCGAATAAATAAGCCCAGCAGAAAAAGAAATCCACCAACACAAGCGTAAGGAACAATTATCCGCTGGATTAATTCATGTAACGCGGCATTTTTTTCCGCCTCGCTCATCATTGAAAGCTTATCGAACATGTCGCTATCTGACACCCTAAAGATAACTGCGGCAAACAACAGCGGGGCTAGAATACCTGCACCTTTATTACAGATACCCATAATGCTAAAACGTTGCGCTGCCCGTTCTGTAGGACCTAAAATAGTTATATACGGGTTAGCTGCAGTCTGAAGAAGCGCAAGACCCGCACCGATAGAAAATAACCCTAGCAAAAACAGTCCGTAGGTCATGGTAATAGCTGCGGGCACGAATAAAAGGGCGCCGGCAGACATTACCCAAAAGCCAATCATCATCCCTTTCTTAAAACCCACATTTTTAAGGAGATAAGAAGCAGGAACAGAAAATATCAGATAAGAAATGTAAAATGCAAATGTAACAAGGTATGATGCTACGTGCGTTAATTCGAAAGCCACTTTGAAATACGGAATTAATATGGCGTTTATCCAGGACGTAAATCCGAACATAAAAAACATAAACCCGATAATGATCATTCCGGTGACGGTATCTCTCTGGCTTAAAGAACCAGCTGCAACAGTGGTATTTTTCTTCATATTGATGTACTTCTATTCAATTTATACTAAATCCTATAAAAATTAAAGCTGAGCTGCGCTATTTTCATCTATAAAAAGTGTGGCATTATCATGCCTCCTCAAGATTGTAGATGGATAAAGCTCGCTGATATCGCTATTTATAGTGTGTGCAATTGCAGTCGCCTTGAACGATCCCGGCACAATTGCATAGGCAAAGTTTGATTTAAACAACGCAGGCATTGTAATAGTCAGCGCATGTGTAGGAACCTCTTCAATTGCTGCAAAACATCCGTCATTCACTTGCTGAATGCGGCAGTCCTGATCCAGATCCACCACCTTAACAATCAAAGGATCGTTGAAATCTGCCACATGGGGATCATTGAATGCCAGATGGGTGTTCTCTCCTATCCCAAGAATTACAATATCCGTAGGATACTTCGTTAAAAGATCAGCATACCTTTTACACTCTTCCTGAATGTCTGGTGCATTACCATTCATATAGTGTACTTCTCTACAGGTCACATTCTGAAACAGACGATCCTTAAGAAAATTACCAAAACCCGCGGGAGAATCCTTATCCAGATTCACATACTCATCCATGTGGAAAGCATTAATCCTGTTCCACTTCAAATCTTTTTTATTCAGTTCGGCAAGAAATTCGTTCTGCGAAGGAGCCGACGCGAAGATCACATTAACATATTCCTTATTTTTTAACAGTTCATTAACTTTACTTACAAAGATTTCCGCAGCCGCGGAACCCAGCGCTGGCCTGTCTTCAAATACTTTAACGTTTAGTTTTTCTTTTTTAAATTCTCTCATTTCCTAAAATTTCATTTCACAAACAGGGCAACCTGGGGTATATACTAGTTCTTATTGTATATAACATTTCCTCCGACGATTGTCGTGCTGACCTGAATATCTTCGTCAAAAATCACGATATCAGCATCTTTTCCTTTTATAAGCGAACCCTTGGTATTGCCAAGGCCCAGAATGTTTGCCGGGGTTAAAGAAGCCATTTTAACTGCTTCAAGCAATGGAACATCGGCCATATTGATCATATTTCTAACAAGCCTGTCACACGTGGCTACACTGCCGGCAAATGACGTACGATCAAGGAGCTTGGCTACACCGTCCTCAACGATCACTTTTAACCCGTTGTGCTTGCTTCCCAGGATAGTCTCCCCCGGAGGCATGCCAGCTGCACGCATTGAGTCGGTGATTAGTGCAATCCGGTCTGGCCCCTTAATTTTATAGATAAGCTTTAATAACGGCGCCGGAAGATGGATTCCATCAGCTATGATCTCCACATCCATTTCATCCAGCAGATAGGCGGTTTCGATAACTCCCGCATATCGGAAGCATTCACGGCGCGACACGCCCGACATACATGAATAAAAATGTGTTGCAAGAGTGTAACCAGCTTCGAATGCAACAAGAGCTTCTTCATAAATTGCATCGGTATGAGCCATTGCAACCAGAATATTTTTTGAACGAAGGTGAGTGGCAAACTCAATAGCTCCCGGAAGCTCCGGAGCTGCACTCCAGCGCTTGATATCCGACGAACGGGATAAAATATCCATGTATTCTTTTACATCCGGATTTCGGATATATCGCGGATCCTGAGCACCGCATTGGGCTTTTGAAAAATATGGACCTTCCAGATGCATCCCCAAAAACTGAGCTCCCTTAGTATTATTGTTATCTGCCTGCTTATACAAATCCAGGGTATGATAAAGCTCATCCAATTCACTGGTTAAGGTAGTAGGCATCAGGCCCGTTGTCCCATATATTGCATGAGTTTCAGCGATTTTCAAAAAAGCTTCTTCAGAACCGTCCATAAAGTCATGACCACCCCCGCCGTGAACATGAATGTCTATAAAACCTGGAGAAACATATTTGCCTTTAGCATCTATCTCAATAGCATCAGTAAAGTCTACACTTTCTTGTGTGATGTGGGTTATCTTACCATCGGTTACAAGTACCGTTGCATTTTCAAGAATCCTGTAGGGAGTAATAATGCGGGCGTTAAATATTTTTAATCTATTGTCGTTCATTATTAATTATGAGATATTTTATAGTCAGCAATATAGTAAATAATAAAAGTGTACGTTAACGGCTATATATGGGTTTGATCCATTAGCCGGTTATAACCCAACTTAACATGTTATTTTAAAAACAATTCGTTAACGTTACTGGCCGCCAGCACGACTAGAATAAGTAAACCGATTAAACCGATAATTTTTACCGCAGGGGAATTTCTATACTGCCCCATTATCTTCTCATCATTTGATACAGCATACATAGCAAGCCCTATAAAAGGCACTAGAAATATTGTGATGCTTTGAGCAAAAACTATAAGCTCGAGCGGAAGTTTACCGAATTTCAAGGCAATGATCCCCCCGAAAATCATAACCAATGCTATAAATATTTTCACTTTACCGGAATTCAAATTACTACCGTATCCCAGTGAGTCAGCCATTAAAGTACCACCTATTGTTGAATTTCCCACAAGTGACGAAAATGAAGCACCGAAAAGCCCAACTAAGAAAAGAGTTGAAGCGTAGTGGCCGAACAACGGCTCAAGTGCACGCGACATATCGGACGCGTTAACTACATTCAACCCCTGCTTATGTAGAATTGCAGCGGCACAGATCATGATAATTGCGCTCATTAAACAAAGGATAAAAATGCCGGTTATGCTGTTACTATTTTGTTCCTTTATTTCCGGATTGATCTTTAGCCTTTCCTGGACAAGATACGACTGATAAAAAGCAGCTACCATTGAAAATGTAGACGCAAAAAAAGCGATCACCAGTCCTAAGGATCCGGGCGCAAGTGTTGGAATAAATCCTCGTGCTATTTCAGAAAAGTCGGGCTTAATGAGAAAAAAAGTAGTCAAAAATGCGAAAAGCATCAATGCTACAAGAAATATCATTAGCTTCTCCAAAACTTTATAAAATCCCCTGAAGAATAACAAAGCCATTCCTATAAGATTAAAAAGGATGATCCATAGGGCCGGAGTAGTACCGGTTGCTTCTGCGATTGCAATACCTACTCCTATTGAATTTCCTGCCTGGAATGATGTGGTCACGATAAAAATTCCTAACCCAACAATTATCGCGGCTACTTTCCCCCATTTTTCCCTGATTGTCGTCAGCAGCGATTGTTTTGTTGCCACACCGATCCGTGCCCCCATAATGGTGAATACAGTCATAAAGAACATCGCAATAACAACAATCCACAGTAATGAGTAGCCATATTGCGCGCCAAGCTTAGAAGTAATTGTCATTTTACTTGGTCCGAACACAACAGCTGCAATGATAATTCCGGGTCCAAGTGAGAGCAAAATATTCTTTACCTTGCCCCAGGTACTTTTGTCCGCGGAAATAGCTGTAGTAGTTTCGTTGCCTGTTCTCTTCATTAAAATAGGATTTAAATATAAATATTATCTGCTTTGCGGTTACGTACCCGAATGTACTAACTTTATTAAGTAAAACAAATTAAAAACCGGATATGGAAAAGTAAGGTTATTTCGACTAAATTGAACACGAGTATTCGATAATTTTAAACTTAACAAGAATAGTATCTTTAATTCTCTTTCAATAAAACGAAAATATTATGATGACTAA
Organism: Bacteroidota bacterium; assembly: GCA_040384965.1. GTDB lineage: Bacteria > Bacteroidota > Bacteroidia > Sphingobacteriales > Sphingobacteriaceae > Daejeonella. The sequence continues at coordinate 70,268 of JAZKIH010000056.1, forward strand.
ATTACCTGCGAAACTAACTTTCATCTGCCTTATTACGGTTAATGCTTTATACGCACAGCAAAATGATGTGCTATTTACTGCTAGCGTTTTTACCCCAGTTAAAGGCTTTACATCTGGCGTTGAGGGTCCTGGCGTTGACAGAAACGGAATTTTATATGCTGTGAATTTCGCGAAGGAAGGAACTATTGGAATGGTTACTCCAACTGGTTCTGCGAGTCTATTTGTAGAATTACCGGCAGGCAGTATTGGCAATGGAATCCGATTCAATAAGAAAGGGGAAATGTTCATTGCAGATTATACCATGCATAATATCCTGAAAGTAAATATGAAAACGAAGGCTATTACAGTCCATGCGAATGAACCCAGCATGGCGCAGCCTAATGATATTGCCATAGACAATAAAGGACGGCTTTATGCCAGCGATCCGGATTGGAAAGCAAGAACTGGCAAGATCTGGACGATAGACAAAAAAGGAAAAGTTACTTTGCTTGAAAGCGGCATGTCGACAACAAATGGTATTGAAGTAAGTCCCGACAATAAAACTTTATATGTTACACATGCACGGCAAGTATTAGCGTATGACCTTTCAAACGGTAGAATAAGCAATAAAAGAATTCTTTTTGAATTCCCTGACTTTGGGATGGACGGAATGCGAAGTGATTCCGAAGGTAATCTCTATATCTCCAGACCCGGCAAAGGAACTGTTGTAAAATTATCTCCCTCCGGGAAAATTCTTCGTGAAGTTACTTTAACAGGAAAGAAACCATCTAATGTTGCCTTTGGAGGACAAGATGGGAGAACGGTTTATGTGACCATGCAGGACCAGGGAAATATCGAAAGCTTTCGCACAGATCTCCCTGGACGGGAGTGGTTGATGAACAAGCGTTAAAATTATCGCAAATCGGATGCTGAACGATTACACTTCATTCGACTCGAGCTCATGATGTGCTTTAAGCATCGAAATAAATCGTTCGCTGAGCTTGATACCAACACTTTTTTGATATTTAATAATATCATTCCCAAGCCGTGTATTGACTTGATTATAATAAACAGCCTTATTTAGTTTTAGAAAACCAATCTTGTCCAGTAGTTCCGGTTGTGGAATGTCATTGACCCGGGGAGAATATATGATACAATTCACTAAAGTTGTACCAAGTTCGGCCTTGAGAGTGTAAAACGGTTTTTCTGCGCTACTCACTGAAGCTTCAAATTTGCAATTGCTAAAACTTAAAGACCCTGGCACTGAATCGTTATTCATTCCAGTAAAACGCACAATTTTACAGTGGTCGACAGTCATTTCAACTTTATTTCCACCGAGGTGGGCAGCAAACTCGTTACAGCGGGCAACCCGGATCTGAGGATATAAGCCATGTGCATCAATGGAGCCATCATTGGAACCATTTCTCAATACTAAATGTGCCTGATCAGCCGACTGAGCATCAGCAACTGGCAATTTTTCCAGATGAATATCCTCAAATATCATTTTGCTGTTAGGTTGAATCTGTACCCCATCATATGATCCAACTTTTGCAAGCATAAAATTTTGCGGATCAGGGATGTTAAGGAGACGCATTCCCTGCTCACGTCCTTCAACTACTATATTTTTAAATTCCATGTGAGACGGGAACAACACCCGACCACCATAGGTTGCTTTTGAGAATGGAGACAAACGCATTAACCAGGCGATACCTTTAGATTCAGGAACTGTACTAAAATCAACCACCATATCCTCCACCTTAATGGTACGGCCGTACCCAATTGGATACTTGTAATCTATATCGTCGGCAGCCATCGTTAACAGCGCCGTCTCCCCCATGCCAGTAGGCACATGTTTACAGTTCCTAATTCTTATATCACCGTCCCATTTACCGCCATAATCTCTGCGAAAGCTCACAAAACTATTGCTTCGGCAGGTTGTATTTTCGATAAACAAGTCTCCTCCCCCCGTTATGGTGATACCGTTTGTCCCAACTTTTGAATCCTTGATATATAAATTCCAGCAGTAAAAGTGTACATCGATGCGATTAAGCATGCACTGTTCAACCCTGAAATTCTTGAAGAGATTTGTTCCAAATACACCCCAGTGAATAGGACTGCCTTCAGCGGTAACATTTCTGAAAGTTGCATTCAACGCATAACTCCCGCCGATGCCATAAGTTCCGTTAGGGACATCCTTTCCCGTTCCGGGACGATCTTTTTCCCAGGGTATAAGTGTGGCGTTTTCAAGTAAGACATCGTAGACATAAGAAAAAGTATAAAAGCCCTTTCGGGGAGCCATTGCTACGTCAACTTTCCCTTTTTCCAATCCGATCCATTGATTTCTGATGACAGTGCGGCTTCTGTTAATTGTGATACCCATGCTGAAATAAGAACCGCCACCTACATTAGAGCTTTCGCCGGAAAAATAGAACGTTCCACCATCCATTATCAGGTAGCTATTACTGCCGGGATAGGCCATAATTTTGGTATAATCCTTAAAACCCCACGCAAGATCTCCGATAATTCTTCCATGTTCTTCGACAAAGAAAAATTCTTCCCGTGCCTTTGTCGACCTCCCAGCATATACCTCGCCGCTCCTGACTCCCACACGATCATTATTGTCTGTAACGACAATGAGATAATTTTTATACGGCGCAAGCTCAGGAATAATTGTGGCTCCCGGCCTGATCTGATTAAGAAGCTTGATTTTTGTCGCTTCGTCAAACTCAAGATTTATCGGCTTTTCCCGATCCGATACGATAAAAATATTTTCAGTAAGGGAATTGAATTTTTCGTCCACATGAAAAATTGTATGCCCCCAATGAACACTGGTAAGTATTTGAATTAATTTGGTTTGTTTTATCCAGAATTCTCCGTGAGTATTGATAACCGGTATATTCAACCGGTTCGCGTAGTCATGAGCTTGTTTAATCTGCAGGCCATCATCGTTCTGACCGTCTCCAACTGCACCAAACATCTTGTAATTCACACTTGCGACATTGATTAACGAAGCGCGCAAATTATCCCTAAGAATAATCATCCCTGACATTTCCTCACCTTCACTGCTGGTAATGATATATTCTGCACCCCCACCATCTCCCGGAGTGTAAAACCCCATTGTTCGTACCACGTAACTGTCTTTTAAAGTTCGGTCCGACTTTAATTCTCCGACCGTTCCAAAAATGAGGTAAACCATCTTTTTTGAGGACAGCTTTTGACTAGCATTTGCAGAGGCGTTATTTGAAATGCCGACCGACAGCGCAGCAATGCTGGCGAGGCTGAATGCTTTGATTGCATTACGTCTGCTATTGAGTGGTTCCTGATTACCAATATTCCAGTCTTCGCCCGTTTCGATGTGTGACATAATTTGTGTTTACAAAGTCCAAATCGCTTTATTTCGAGCCGTTTAGCTCAGCTACGGTAAACGAGCCCTGCCTGTTCTCAAATTTCTTGCGAATTTTAATTACCTCTTCCCGGCTGATTTTCTCGGCTTCATTGCTCCAGGAATTTCGTATAAAGCTTGATAATTGAGCTATATCTTCATCGACTATATCCTTATTGCTTCCAATTCCAGGCATATCACCATTTATTTCCGGAGCTTGATAAAGCTTCTTATTTACGGTTACCGGGCCACTCAAACCATGTAATAAAATAGCGATGAGCGTTTCTTTATTTCCAGTGACCCATTCTGATTTATTTAAAGGAGGCGCCAGGGAACGCACTCCGTTACCGTCGGCCCCATGGCAGGGCTGACAAGTAGATCTGAATAAACTTGCGCCCCTTGGATACTGCTTTCTTAATAGATTTGCGTCCTTATTACTTTCATTACTCTTAATATTTGATATTACCTGTCGAAGCTGAGCATAAACCAGCTGCGCGGTATCCGGCCGGGAAGACAGCAACTGTTTATAAAAGCTTGCTTCTTTCCCTTTCAAGCCACTTATAATGGCATCGGTGACGTATAAGTTATTTGGATATTTTTTTACAATCTCTTTGTACAGACTTTGAGCTGTATTGTTATCGAATTTCTGAAAACTGCTAATCTGAAATGCCAGATATGGAGCGATTAATGTGTCTGTCTGATTTACTAACTGTTCAATAACAGGCTTGTATTGTAAATAATTACTATTATCGATTACGGAAGGCAACACACTAAGAGCCTGTGTTTTAACATTCCAGTCGCTACTTTGGAGTAAAGGAAGCACATCTGAAGAATTGAGTATTCCAAGCCCTTCCATGGTCCACATAGCATGAATTCCCGCAATAGTTCCCGAATCCATGGACAGCAGTTTACGGAGTTTAGCAGCAGTTTGTGCGTATTTCCCATCAATAATCATCTGCTGTGCCTTATCTCTTACCCAACCATTCGGATGCGCAAGCATCTCCACTAGCTTCGATGGATTAGAAGGCATTTGAACGCTCTCCGCAACCTGCCCTTTCGGAATTATCCTATAAATTCTTCCGCAGTTCACAGGCTTCTCTAGATCACGCTTTTTAATTTCACTTTTGAGATAATCAGTGAGGAAGGATTTGTGTTGAATGATGCCCCGGTACATATCAATGACATACAGAGCGCCATCAGGACCATTGTACAAACTTACAGGACGAAACCTTTCGTCGACACTCACTAAAAACTCCCTATTCTGATAAGCTTGTTTAGCTTCGGTAGTAAAACCTTTTCCTGATAAAGTATTCCGTTTGATTAGGTTAGCGGCAGGTTCAGCTACAAATACATTATTGTAATATTGCTTGTCAAACAGATTTCCCCTATACAGAGCCGGCCCACATGCAGCAGTAAAAGCTATCAGGCGCTTTGCACTATCTAGAACATTATCTTTGTAACCCCGGTTTACCCCCGGTGTTGGCCTTGCCGGGTAAACCCTGTTATCCGAGATGATTCTCTCATTAAATCCCCGAACCCGTTGAAGATTCTCATTACCTGCACCCAGGCCCGGCTGAAAATAATCGCCGAGCAGATTTTGTGAATTGTTGTTATAATATAATCTGCCGTAATCATCCTGGGTGATTCCCCATTGTCCTCGTAAGTGCGTACGCTCAGTCAGCCATTTATCCCCTGCTTTACGATAGCGTTTTTCAGATCCACCGCTATAGATCCAATTATCCATAGCCCGAAATAACCCATTTGCCTGTGCTTCGACGTTTCCTCCTTCCGTATAAGCTTCATCAACGAGAATCTTCTTACCAGGCTTATCGTCTTTGATTTCTATAAACCATAGCCGGGGAGGCTCGGCGATTAGAATGCCGTTTTCAATAAGGCACAAAGCTCTTGGTAGTACCAATGAGTCTATGAAGACCTTACGCTTGTCAATCCGGCCATCTCTGTTCTTATCTTCCAGAATGACGATCCGGCCATTTTTTTGATTTTCTTCAGTACCGTCAGAATCGGTCATGTAACCTTGCATCTCAACGACCCACATTCGATTCCGATCGTCAAAGTTCATCGCTACAGGTGCGCTAACGTCAGGTTCAGCCGCAACGAGTTCTATTTTAAAACCATCCTCGAGCGTCATCTTTTTTATTGACTCTTCAGGAGAGACAAGCGGAGCTTCAGCAAAATTTATCTGTGTTGCTGAAATGGAGTTAGTCTGATCTATCGCAGTCTTTTTTTTCGGATAGCAACTGATTATCAGGACGGCGAGAACAAATAACACAAAATATATTCTTGACATATTAGAATTAGATCAAACGAAAAATTATAAAACTAACTGCGGGATTCGCTCTATACTTTTAGCTCCCACCCCTTCTGATATTCACGGGTCCACAATTTGTTTGCATGCTTATCTTTTAAAATATGCCCGTTCTCAGGATTAATATCCAACGACCTGCCAGTCCTCTGAGCAATGTTGCCAAGTTGTAGAAGCAGTGTACTTTTGTGTCCTTCAGCAATTTCCGAATTTAATTTAGTTCCGGTTCTTATACCATCAAAAAAGTTTCTAAGATGTATGGCATCCAGCTGTTGTGATGGCGTCGACAGGCTTCTTGCGTCTGTTACAACAGGATCTCCTTTAACATGGCGAAGTAGTTTACCACTTAGATCGAAAACCTTGTATGAAGTACTGTCGCCGATCAGAATCGATCCTTTTTCACCAAACCACATTACACCAGCGCCCCCACCCTCTACCGGCTGGCCATTGCAGCTGCGGCCTTCCCAGCTGATCATCTTATTATCGGCAAACTGCATATTCATTATCTGCGTATCGGGCGTTTCCCAGTCGTCCTGATAACGGAACCGACCGCCTGATGAATTTACTTTAACTGGAAAATCTACTCCGAGACCCCAGCGTGCAAGATCAACAGTATGAGTTCCATTATTTGGCCCTTCTCCTGTCCCCCAATTCCAAAACCAATGCCAGTTATAATGGATCAGGTTATCCTGATACGGACGACGAGGAGCCGGTCCCTGCCATAATTCGTAGTCAAGCCATGAGGGAACTTCCACTTTTTTACCGATCCCGATTGACGCTCTATTATTCGTATACCAGGTCTTTGCTAAATATGGCTTGCCAATTGCCCCGGCCTGTATCTCTGCGATTGCACCAACAGAATTTGGCCAGGAACGGCGCTGATTACCCATCTGAATCTTTCGGCTGTATTTGCGTGATGCCTCCACAATCATCTCCCCTTCTGCCGGACTGTGACTTGCTGGTTTTTCAAGGTAAACGTGTTTACCAGCCTGAACAGCCATAATTGCGGCTGTAGCGTGCCAATGATCGGGTGCCGCAACCATAAGAATGTCGACATCTTTATCTTCAAGCGTTCTTCTAAAATCCGGAGCAGCTTGGGGAGCCTTTGTCTGAATTTTACCAACAGCTTCTATAAACTTATCTGCAGCCCTTTTGTCCACATCACAGGCATAAACAACCTCGCAGTCAGGCTGATTTGCGAAATTAGTTCCAACAGCAAATCCTCTCGCATTCAATCCCATACATGAGATTAATAATCGTTCGTTAGAGCCCATAATACGACTATAGCTTTTTGCGCTAAAACCCGGGAGAATACCTCCAAATGAGACTGCGGCTGTACCGATAAGTGTTTTTTTAACGAAATCTCTGCGTGAATTTTCCATAAGTATATCTTTATAATTTCTTTTGAGTAGCCTCAGCATCCCTGACACATCTGAAACCAAGGTTGTTGCTGGCACTATTAACTTCACCCTTACCCCGGCTGCCGGGTTTGTACCTGATACAATATTGATCACTGCAAAGGAATGAGCCACCGCGCTGCACTCTCTTAACTAGTCCGGGCTCATCCGGGTCAAAGCTATCCACCGGACCTTTGGGGTCCTTTGTGGGACTCTTAGCGTAATAATCACCTCTGTAAAAGTCATTGCACCATTCCCACACATTGCCATCCATATCATACAAGCCGTAACCGTTCGGCGGAAATGATTTTACCGGCGCAATTCCGTCAAAGCCATCTTCTGCAGTATTTGCATCCGGAAAATTACCCTGATAAATATTTGCCATCCATTTACCGCCAGGTTTAAGTTCACTTCCCCAGTAATATGTTTGCTGCCCTTTGCCGCCCTGTGCAGCATATTCCCACTCAGCTTCTGTCGGAAGCCTCTTGCCTGCCCATTTCGCATATGCAGCAGCATCCGTAAAGCTAATATGTACAACCGGATCATTAGGCCGACCAACTATTGAAGTCTGGGGACCTTTTGGATTTTTCCAACTTGCCCCGGGAACGTAAGCCCACCACGCCAGCGGATTTTCGTAAGTTACAGGCTGTGCAGTAGGTGTAAAAACGCCTGATCCAGGAACCAGATTCTCGACAGGAACTCCCGGAAAATCAGCAGGATCTATGGGCTGCTCAGCAACAGTCTTATAATTCGTTGCTGTGACAAAGCGTTCATATTCAGCATTTGTAACTTCGTGCTCGTCCATCCAAAACCCTGAAACTGTAACAGAGTGTACCGGCTGCGCATCTGCAAACGCTGCTTCTGTTGCACCCATGTTGAATGCGCCAGCAGGAATCCAGACCATTTTTCCAGGTATGATATCAACTTTTTTTGTAGTAGTTTCTGAATCGTTATGAGTGTATGATTGGGTACATCCTGAACCCGCAGCTAATAGCACGGTGATCGAAAACATGAAAAAGGAAATGTGTCTCATTAAGTTCAATTTAGCAAGCCAGTGCTGATTGCTTGTAAGCTATAAAAGTAATAAACAAGCAGAAATAAAGAGGCCTGCAAAGAGGCCTATTTGGTGTAATTGATCAGAAGGTTCATATTTTTTACATACTCCCTGGTCGAAATGTATTCTTGCTCGCTGGCGTCGACTATTCCCTTACCGTTTTCATCGCTAAGTTTGGCTGTATTGCTTTCAACACCATCAGCCGTCACGGTGAATGGTCTGCTGATTTGAACGTGCTTAACCAGCCAGCGATCATTATTAAGTGATCCGATGATGTTCTTCACAACTTCGTCAGTGGGTTTTGGCAAATTGTTTATCATAGTTGTATATGGTGCAGTGTTGCCCGGCTTTAAAAAAGCGTTTCTTGATATTTCTTCTGCACTCATCTCGCTAACTCTGTTGTACTCGTCTCGCAAGGCTTTAATGTTGACATTGGCCTTACCGCCGTAGTGCGCAAGCAGATTCTTATCGTCGTAATCGTACCAATATTTACCGTCAATAACCCCGCTGCCAGTTCTATGCGCATAAAGACCTTTATTAGTTGCCAATTCTATGAATGTAGCATGCGTCCTTGTACCGTTCTCAGTTTTGTCTGCGGGCAATTTTGAACTTTCCAGCCAATCGATTATATCAGGTATACGAGCTATAAACTTTCGGTCACCCGTTAGCTGGTAGTATTTAATCATTAGCATACCATGTTGGTAGCTCAATGCGGGAAGTAGCGCTGCAGGTTCATAACTCCGTGCGTAGGAAGGCTGCAAATCCATATTGTATTGTTGCCCCCATCCCCCCTGAGGATTACCCTGCTGCGTAATTATATAAAAGTTCATACCTCTGCGGATGGGGTCAAGAAGACGGCCTTCATTCAATTTCATGTAGCAGTTGATAAGAAAATCAATGTTCGCCGATGTCACATCATCATTGTAAGTATAGAAAGATGAGTAGTCGTCATGTTTGCCCTTAGGATGATCGTATTTAAGCGGGTAGCGCTGCGGCCAGCCCCCCAGAGGATATTGGGCATCCAGGACAAACTGAATTGCCTTATCAATTGCCGTCTTGTACTTAACGTCGTCTTTTATGAGATAAAGTCTCAACAAAAACTCGGCAGGCTCTGTGGTATTCAAGTCGTCGAACGTAGAATTACCGTAATAATGATAATACTCTTCAAATCCCCAGGCATTCTTCCCAATTGTTGCGTACCATTTCTTTAACGACCTTTCACCTGCAAAATCAATGATATAATTCCATCCTCCTTCTTTTTGCTGTCCCCATATTAAAGCGGCAGCCACCTTTTCTGCAGCCTGATAATAATATTCATCCCCTGTCGCATCATATGCATCCAGAAATATGTTTCCCATACTTACCGTGCCCGGACTTTGTACCCAAATCTGAGTATCAAAACCTTCTAATTCACCCCAGCGGCGAGACAAATCCGGCAAATATTGTGCTACGTATCCCCCATTCGTGCTGACTTTTTCCACCATAAAACGGGTTGCGCGCATCATTGCCGATTTCGCATCTGATTTCAATTTGCTGGTTTGAGCAAACCCATACTCGAAGAAAGCAAGGCAAAAAACAAAACCAACTATCTTAAAGATTTTCATATTGTTATTTTAAGCAAGAATCTCATTTATTGTCCTTTTGTACTCTTCACTAATTATTACGTTAGCAGCACTGGCATTTGATTCCAGCTGCTTGACATTTGATGAAGACGGTATAACAGAGCCCATACCCGGAATCGACAACATATATGCTATTACCAATTGACTAAGTTCAATATTCATTTCTCTCGCAACTCTGGCGAGCTCATGAAGTTTATGCAAGACTGGAGCGTCTGTTTTATCTCCAACTAAACCTTCATCAAATAATCTATCGCCATGTTTTGCCGCTGAGGGATCCAAATATTTATCTGTCAGCAAGCCTTTCGCCATAGGACTCCATGCAATATATGATATTCCGGCATTTTCAGCATATTCCCTGGCGCCTTCAAATCCAGACCCTTCTCCATTGAGAATATCAAACTGATTCTGAACAGCCAGAATGTTTACACGTGACGACAATTGCTTGCCAATAGATTGATAGGATTTGAGTTGGTCTGCTGTGAAATTAGATACTGAAAAATACCGGACAAGATCCTGTTTTATCAAATCCTCAACTGCAAGCAGACTCTCATCCGCAGTTGTGGAAGGATCAAATGAATGAAAGTAAAGCAGGTCTATATGATCTGATTGCAACCGTTCCAAACTTGCATAAACCGACTCCATTATATTAGTTCTTGACAGTCCGCAATGATTTGGTGTAATGCCATCCATACCGCCCGAAAGCTTTGTGGCAAGAACAATATTTCGTCGCTGATCAGGATTGCTTTTAAACCATGACCCGATTAACCTTTCAGAGTTTCCGGACGCATTATTATATCTGTTCGCAGTATCCCAAAAGGTTACGCCGAGCTCTGCTGCCCGGTCGAATATTTGGATAGAAGTGATTTCGTCGATTCTTGAGCCATCACCAGTTTCAGGATACCCCATTTTCCAAGTGCCTAATCCAACGTTGGAAACTTTTAAGCCCGATGTACCAAGGGCGCGGAATGGCATCCCATTGAAATCCCTGATTTCGAACGGTATATTATAAAATCGGGTATCGTCGTTCTTGTTATGCATAGCATCTATAAATGAAAAAATCTTAATAAGCCAAAAATAGTTTCAGCTTATTAAGATTACGCAAGTTATCAAAAGTTATTTTTTTACCTCATAGTCATGCACGGTAATTACCGGCGGATTGTTGTATTTCAGAGCTTCGTCGTCTATATATTTTACGAAGTCTTTTTCGTTATTATTTACTTGTCCGAAGCTCCATGCCCCAACGATCATGTATTCATACGAAAGGTCTGAAGTTACAGGCATCTTAAATACGTGATTCTCCCCATAGTTTTTTATGGCTTTATATTCGGGTTGGTATTTGTCTTTTATTACAAGACCGATCCCCTGCCATGGGACTCGCAATACTTCATCACCAATATCCTCATCAGGGATTCGTGCATCCACATCTTTTCCCATTGAGATTGCAATGCCCTTTTTATTGACCGCTTTATATTCATTCATGATTTTCCGGATTCCAGCCCCGAAGCTCGCGTTTGCAGAGGGTGGAAGAAATTTTGTGAATTTAGTTTCAACTATACTCCAGCTCTTATTAGCAATAGCGGTGTAATATTGGTCCAGCTCGTAAAAACCTTTTCCAGAATTCCAGTTAGTGGTAGTAACCTTAATCATACTTCTCAAAGGTCCATTATAAACCTGTGAGAATGCATAACGGGTATCTTCAAAAGGTCCTTTGTTTTTGAATGGAGAATGATAAGCACGTGATGGGCTCTCCATATCCGCAGGATTTTCAAAAACACACATCCCCCCCGCACCAAAAGTTGTTGCTACCGTCATGATATCTGTACCCATTTCCCATGGCATATAATAGCCTGACTTATTAGTCGAATACTCATAATACGCAGTCAGCATTGGCGCACGCTTCCCGTGGAGATCTACATCATGCGGATACCATAATTTCCAGCCCATATCTTTTGACTCCCAGAGTGGCACGGTGTGCCTTCCGTAGTTAGAAAGAGACGCGTGAACCTGATGTTCATAAAGTCCTCTCTCATATGCATCTATATAAATATAAAAATCACGACTTTCTTTTGGGGCGAGATCTGTCATAAAAAATATTTCATCCCAAATACCGTCGGTATCCTTGTCATCAACTTGAAGTTCCACATAGTGACCATTCGTTTCCTTTCTTCTCACGTAGCCGCTCATCGCTTTGAGCTGTGCTACTGTAGGCTCCGGATCTGAGGGTAAAGCTGGATCAACTATGCCTATCCATCGTTCGGGAATATTTTGGAACGGCAGACTGCTTCGTGGAACAACAACCGGACTACTTTTAACCGGAATATTTAAAGGGTTAGTTACGGTTATCCTAATGCGCCGGCCAGGATTATAATCTTTCCCCTCCGAATACCAGCCGGTTTTTACCTGAGCTTGTGAAGAAATTGAAAGAAAAAGAATTAAAAACACCAGTTTGGTATTCCTGTTAAAGAATGTAGAAATCATTGTAAATTATATTATAGTTTATAGCTTAAGAAGTCGTTTTGAGTTTCCATAAAGAATTTTTCGTTCTACCTGTTTGCTGGGTGCTACACGCTTTATACCTGCTATGATCTTGGCGCCGGTACATTTATCACCATGCCCAAAAGCATCCGGACAGTCACTTCCAAAAACAATCTGGTCCTGATGCCGCTCCATGAAGGCCCTCATATGCTCCTCGTCCCTTAAAATAGCATTTAGACCAGATGGTGCCGATAGATCTGCATACAGGTTTTTATATTTACCCAGAAGCACATCAACAAGACCTCCTGGAGTTACTTTCCCTTTAGGATAAATGTTGTTTTGGTCAACCTGCTCTTTGCCCATGTTGGCCCACCAGGATTGAGAGTGTGCTAAAAACTTCACATTGGGATATTTTTCGAGCATAGTATGAAACCGTTCCAATCCGCGATTATACATTTTATGCTGCCAGTGCATTAAAATGGGCACGTCATATTTATCGGCTAAAACATATATCCTTTGCATTTCGGGCGAATCACATTCCACATTAAATTTAGATTCGCCAATAAAGGGTGCGCCTAGCTTAAGGTACTTTTCAATTTCTTCTATTGCTCCCGGAAAATCCGGTACTTCATTAGCGCCAAAAAGGAATTCTTTTGGATATTTTTTGGAGAAATTGTAGCAGGCTTCGTTACCTGTTGCTTCAGCCTGAAGACCATTTCCAACGCCATAATAAGTCGATCCATAATCAAGTGGCCGGCCCGCTGGCTGGAGAACCGTTAAAGTTACGCCCATAGCGCGCTGATGAGCAAGAAGCTGCTCATCCGTTCGATTGACATAATTGGTATGCTGATGAATGTCAATTATCGGCTCTTTATCCTGAGCCAATAAAGTTTCACTTATCAGAATTGACGGAACTGCCATTCCAACAAAAACTCCAAGGCCCGTTAATGAATTCTGTTTGATAAAATCACGTCTGGAATAGTTTCTCATTTTCTATTAAATTTTATACTATTAAAACCACTGTGTAGCCCCGCTCAAACTTTCGAACAATGGGTAATTGTCCTTCTTTACAATGCCTTCCTTAGAAATACTATAACCTTTAGGCAGGCCTCCGGGCCATTTTAAATGACTAACCTGATCAACTAATTGCTTGCGATGATCTTCTATGATCTTTTTACTCGACGGCCTATAAGCAATATTATCCCACTCATGATCATCTACATTATGATCATAAAGTTCTTCCAGATTAATAAAGGGATAATAAATATACCTGTAGCGGTCTGTTCGGATAGTATAGGCGTCTCCTCCGACGGCCTTTGGAGCCTCTCTAAGCTCATACCCTGTTACTACACCCTTATGACTAAAATTTTGTCCCTTTAACATGGGAACAAGACTTTCGCCGTCAAGATTATCGGGCGCTTTTTCGCCGATTAGTTCTGCCAGCGTTGGATAAATATCAATCATACCAACTGGTTTGTGAGTAGCTGATCCTCCTTTTGTGATCCCTGGTGCCATGATAAAAAGCGGTGTTCTTGTCGATCGTTCCCAAAGGGTGAATTTCTCCCAATTTTCCTTTTCTCCCATATGCATCCCATGATCAGACCATAAGACCAGAATGGTATTATTTTTATAGGCAGATTTCTCAAACGCATCTAGTAATCTACCCAGCATCGCATCTGTGAAAGATATAGTTGCCATATATGCCCGAACAACTTTCTTTTGCTGATCATTGTCAACAATAAACTTATGTAGTGGTCTTCTTCCGTGCACAAAAGCATCCTCAAGGTCATTCTCCTTAATCGCAATGTTCGGCACTGTTTCAAGAGGATACATATCAAAATACTTTTGCGGTACTTCCCATGGATCGTGCGGTTTTGTTAATCCAACAGCCAGAAATAATGGCTTGTCATATTTCTGCGCTAGTTGATAATTAGCCCAGTCTACGATTTGGTAATCCGCCATATATTCATCACCAAGGTCAATCGGTCCCCAGGTAAAGTAATCCGGCTGCTTTCCAACAAACAATTTGGGATCAATTTCCTTTAATGGTGCCCTAACCTGAAACGGAATTGGTATCGCCAGACTTGGGTAGTAATAATCCCAACCCTTACCTTCAGACTGGTTTACTGCCGCACGTGGGGGTGCAAGTGTGTGATAAATCTTCCCACCTGCCAGAGTTGTATACCCTTTGCCTTTGAAAAATTGCTCAATAGTCTGCACATCCTTTAAAGCAGGTACGTCTCTCCATTTTGGGTGCTTCCAGCCCGTAATACCTGATTTAGCTGGATGAACACCCGTCATGATAGCTGCACGGGAAGGTGCGCAAGCGGCAGAAGGTACATGTGCATTTGTGAATCTCATTGACATTTTAGCGAGTCGGTCAAAATTAGGTGTCTTAAGTCCCGGTAATCCCCCAAAGCCTGCCGGATTAATCCAGTCATTTAAATCGTCGATTGAAATAAACAGTACATTAGGTTTATTAGCGGAATTTGTTTGAGCAATACTCTCACTACAAAAAATTGAAAACACTAATAAGGACGGGAGGAAGAGCAACTTTAAAAAAGAAGTTCCTGACATTTTTGGGTTAGATTTCATGTAAAATAATTATTTAAGACCGGGTTATAAAAAGATGCCGGAAGGCTTTTGATTTCGTTTCAATATTCTGTCGAATGCAAGAAGACTTACCATCAGTTGCCTCGGATAATGATAGTGTTCCGCACGCACCGTTGAATACTTCTCTAATTTACGGTCGCCAGTATCTATCACAAAAGCATAATCAGACCGCACGAATTTTTCTCGTATGTAAGCCTCGGTCTGAGCGAAACACTTTAAGGCCCATTCATCGCCAGTATGTTCGATCAATATGAGTGCGCCAATAAGTATTTCTTCCTGAAGCCAGCGTACTTTGGTCAGTAAATAAGTATTGGCGGGAATGTTTTCAAACGCGTGGTAATGCCCTCCAAAAACGTTGTCTTTTGCTATCTCAACATGGCGCTTAAATTCTTCTGACGACCTTTTAAAAAGCGCTTTATCTTTAGTTAGAACCGCGTAATTCATTATGAAGGCCAGAGTTTCGCAACCATGACCTATATCACCGTATCGTGATGCAACCGGATCAGAGAGCGGACTCAAATCATGAGCTAATGCTTCATTTAGCACCCCATATTCTTTTGTTATATGATGGTTTAATATTGCATCAACACAACGCTTTGCTAAAGCTTGTATCCTATCGTCGGTTGTTTGTTTAAGAATCTGGGTGGATACACTTAGCAAAATCATCCAATGTCCCAGTATTCGGGGTCCCGAAATTCTTGTTTCCGCTTTATAAGCATATTGGAAATCGGCCTGATCATACCGATCTACAGCTTTTAAGATAATCTCAATAGCTTGATTCAAATATTGCTTGTCTCCGCTGGCTTTGGAATACTCCGCAAGACCTTCAGCAACAAACAAGTTTCCGTAAATATCGCCGGGAACATTACCTATTGGCTTACCTTCCCGGGTGAAATTGGTTGTATAATAGCTGCCATCTTCTGGCAAGAGTTTTAGTATAAAGTTCTTTGATTTTGTGGCAATCTCCAGATAACGCGGATTTTTTTCAAAGTTGTTGTATAAGAATGAATACATCCATATTCCCCTCCCTTCAAACCAGGCCCGTTTGTTAGTACTCAAGGTTTTTCTATTAACAATGTCTACTGAGCACATGAAACCGCCATATTCGTGATCCACGACCAGTTCGTCCATATTGGGGATAAATTTTTCGAATAGCGCCTGCCGGTATTTATCTTTCAATTCCGGAATATTCAAGCCCTTTATGTTCGAAATTATTTTGCTGTAGCCGGCCGATCCTGCATACGCACTTTTTGGATCCATCACCAAGCCCAAACCACCAGTTAAAAATGAAAACCCAGATAGTGAGCTCTTCCGGATGAAGTTCCGCCTTATGTTATCCATTGTGAGATGTCGTAAGATTCATTTATCCAAACAATTCCGAGATTTTACCTTTTCGCTCAATCATCCTGTTTAATGAGAGGAGATTAAGCATTAGATGACGCGGATGATGATAGTGTTCTGCACGATTCTTTTGATGCTCCTTCATGTACCGATCTCCGCCGGCAGGCCAGAACGCATATCCGGGTCGATCAAAATTCTTGTTAACATACTCAAACGTCTCGGAAAAACACTTTTGAGCCCAACTGTCACCCGTATGTTCAGCCAGAAACAAGGTACCAATAAGAACTTCTTCCTGAAGCCATAAAACCTTGTCAACTTTCCAAACATTATTAACTACGCTATCCAAAGACCTAAAGTAGCCGCCATAGACATTATCATGAGCAACGTTGACATGCCTTTTAAAAATTTCGGCTGTCCGGTTAAAGAGTTGCTGATCTTTGCGACGGGCTGCTTCAAACATCATCATCCAGCAAGTCTCGATCCCGTGACCCATATAGGCAAAATCGCCAAACTCATTTTGAGGCCGGCTAAAGTCATGGTTTAAAACCTCATTAAACAGTTGATATTCAGGATTAATGTGGTGATTGAGCAGCGCATCCATACAACGATCCGCAAGTTTTTCTATATCTGGGTCTGGACCATTCTCAAGCATTTGAGTAGCAGCCCTTAAGAAAACCATCCAATGACCGACCACTCGCGGTGCCGGGACCTTAGGTGCTTGCGAATTCAAGTACGCTACATAATAATCGTAATTCAGGCTGTCAAAGCGCGACAAACAGGCCATGACAATTTTCTTGGCAAGTTCTGTATATTCCGGCTGTCCGGCGGCCTTTGCAAATTCTGCTAGTCCCTCAGCAATAAATAAACCCGTATAAATATCGCCAGAACCAGAAAGTGCTTTGCCTTCTCGCGTAAAGGATGTAGGCCAGAAACTATTATCGGCCGGCTTTAGTTTGAGTATAAGATCTTTCGATTTTTTGGCAATCTCAAGATACTTTGGATTCTGGTCCAGATTATTATATAAAAACGAATATGTCCATAATCCACGGCCTTCAAACCAGGCGCTTTTATTCGTGCTCAGCTGCTTACCAGTTACTATATCTACAGAACAATTAAAACCGCCAAACTCATGATCAATTACGAACTTATCCATGTTCGGCAAGAACTTGCTAAACAGATCAGTCCGGTATTTATCGCGGAGATCTAAAATGTTCAAATTCAGTTTGGTTTTACTAAATGCATAGTTCTTATTTGATGATCCAGCTGACCCTGCTGTTATAACATTGCACCCTGCAACACCAACGGTACCCAGACCCGCCATAAGGGCACTGGACATAAACTGCCTTCTTTTCATCTTGAAATAATTTGTGCTGCTCGCATGTCTATCTTAACACCTCGTAAGAATTTGTTCAACTAAAATACAATTATTTTAATACGATATAGCTGATCGGAAAAGTAATTTCATCGAATTAGATGCTTCGTGTACGTAAACAAAAAGAATGAAGGTTCGGATAATGCATCATTATCTCTCTCCATCATCTTGTTAGCAATTTTGATATTTCGTAGACTATTTGCATCACCTGATGTACCCCAAAATTGTGACAATCAAAAAGTGTAACATTACTGATCATTAGACGATTTGACTATGGTCTTGGCATATCTTTGGCACTTGGTTTTGCCGCCCTGTCGGACACATATAGTTAAAACGGGGAGAGCAGAATTTGAAAGCTTTTCTTGCTTGTTACTATGATCTTATGTTTAGAATAATATTTACCACATTTTTACTGTTAACTTTTACAGCCAGCTTCGGTCAAACCTATTCGATAAAAGGAAGTGTGAAGGACACGGCTGGTGTGCCGCTTACAGGTACTTTAGTCAAATTGAAATGGGTGAACGACAGTATAGCAACCTCGGTTGATGTCAATGGCGAGTTCTCGCTTAATAATGTTAAATCACCAGACTTTACGCTTTCCGCAGCCTTTATAGGATTTCAGAGTTTCATAAAACAATATAGGATCGAAAACGGTACCAGCCTCAACGTTCCTCCAATTATCTTAAAGGAAAGTATAAACTCATTGAGTGAGGTTATAATTACCGCTGTTACTGCCATGAAAGTAGGTGAAGACACCGTCTCCTTCAACGCATCATCATTCCCTGTACGGGAAGGCGATGCTGTAGATGAATTACTCCGTAAGCTTCCAGGAGTAAAAGTAGACGCTGATGGAAATGTAACCAATCAGGGTCAGGTTATCACTAAGATCCGCGTGAACGGTAAGGATTTTTTTGGCGGCGATGTTGCTACGGCGATAAAAAACCTGCCTGCTGAAATCATTAAAAATCTGCAGTTTATCGACGATTATGGTGATCAGGCGAATTTGACCGGTATTAAAACTGGGGAGCCGGAAAAAATCCTCAATGTTACCATAGCAGAAGACAAGAACAAAGGATATTTTGTACGTGCCGGAGTTGGACTTGGGAACGAAGACCGTTACAATACAGGCATAAGAGGAAATGTTTTTAGAGGTGAAGAGCGGTTTTCATTCGATGGAACAGTAACGAATGCTAATCGCGGTGGCGGCGGCGGCAGCGGCATCACTTCGACGAATGCGGCGGGCTTAAGCTACCAAAACCAGTGGAATAAAAAGCTTTCAGCAGATGCCGGCTATAGCTTCAACAACAGAAGAAATATAACAATAGGAAAAGCATTCACTCAGAATTTTCTTGAAACATTTACACGTCTTCAGGACGAAGCGACAACCAATGACAGTGATAATTACAGTCATAACCTGTCGGGTAATCTTGAGTATCGGAGAGACTCACTTAACTTTTTGAGAATATCGCCAAGATTATCTTACAATACCGCTGAATCAGATAATCTTGGATTTTATACGATAACCCAGGAAAATCTACTGACGAAAAGAAATAATCAAACATACAATGACAATTCGTCGGCTAATATTTCTACCAACGTTTTTTACAATCACAAATTTCGGAAAAAGGGCAGAAATATCAGCTTAAGGGGTAACATAAATTATTCTAATGGTGAAAGCTTCCGGGATGTTCTTAATAACTATGTAATTACGCAAGCCGGACTCGATTCATTGCGCCTGCAAAACCAGCTAATTGACAATTCGAATGAAAACTTCTCTACGAGTGCGAATTTCTCGTACATGGAACCACTTGGCAAGCGAAATTATATTGAGTTTAATTATAACTGGAATCGCTCTGTTTCAAGTACCGACAGAAACACGAACGACATCCTCAGTGGCGTTCAGGTTTTCAATCCGGACCTGAGCAATCAATATGAATACCAATTTGTAACCAATCGATTTGGTTTGAATTATCGTTTCATTGAAAAGAAATACAACTATACTTTGGGATTGAATGCACAACCGGCTTTACTGACGGGTCAAAATCTAAGTAAGAATATCAATACCAGAAACAGTACGTTTAACTTCATTCCTTCAGCGAGATTCGTTTATAATTTTACTAAACAACAATCCTTGCAGGTTAATTATTGGGGCAGAAATAATCAGCCAGGGTTTCTGCAGCTCCAGCCAATCTCCGACAATTCAAATCTTCAGAATGTAGTTACCGGTAATCCCAACCTTAACCCGGAATTCATTCATGCCATTAATGCACGGTATAACCAAACTGATTGGAATATGGGGCATTTCCTGACGGCAAACCTTTCTTACAATCAGACACAGGATAAGATAGTTACAACAAAAGTATTAATACCTGGAACAATCAATCAAGTTACAAGCTACACCAACACTGATGGTTTTTACACTTTGAGCGGTGATTATTCGTACGGAAAACCTTTTGCTGACAGGAAATTTACTATCACCTATAGCGGGAACGCATACTTGAACAACAACGTTGCATTTATAGACAACAGCAAAAATACAGCTCAGAACTTTAACATAAGACAGGAGCTGGAATTTGAGGTAGATATCAAAGATGTGGTTGATGTGGAATTTGAAACTTCTTACGGAATTAATACAACAAAGTATTCACAGGAAAACTTTGATGACCGCAGAACCAACTCCATGAGGTACACGCTTAGAGGTCGTAATTTCTTTTTCAAAGACCTCACGATAGGCTATAACCTGAGTAAGACAGTGAATAGCGGTTTTGATAACTCCATTATACAAAATCCCACAATACTGGGTGCTCATGCAGAATATCAATTTCTGAAAGGCAATGCAGCCCGGATTCGCTTTGAGGCGTTTGACTTACTCGATCAGAACACGGGAATCTCCAGAGATGTATTTGACAATATCATTATCGACAGGCAGACGAACCGCTTAGGCAGGTATTTCATGCTATCGCTCAATATGACGTTAAGGAAATTCGGCGGAAATGGTCAGGGACCACGTCCGGACAACCAAAATGGCCCAGGAAACTATAATAACCGGCCCGGAGGTTATCGTGGAAACAACTAAGTAATTGACGACTAACAAAGCGTTATCTTTCCACACTTACTGAAACGGAGCTTGTAAGTGTTCTTTACTCGAAGATTACCCCGTAGTTGGTAGCTTTCGCTATTCGCGAATAGTAATCGTAAAGAGCTTTTGACAGACTACTAATGGCATCCTGAGATGCGGTACCTGCTTTATAATTTTCCATAACCGCTACGGCATAAGGCTTCTTTGCCAGATAAATAATACCCCATTCTGTCGATACCCCTCCCATTCCACCGGGCTTAAAAGCTATTTTCACATTAGAAGGTATACCTTTAGCGAGTTTGCTATTTTCAACCGGATTTTTTTGAAGGGTCAGAAGAATTTCATCTGAAACGGCCTTATCAATAAATTTACCATCGTAAAGTAGTTTCAGAAGCTTAGCGGCTTCCGCCGGAGTTGAAATATTTTCTTCATTCCTAAGCGATGCTGGCTGATCAATCATCTTTCGTTGAACCCGCGTATTCTTCAAGCCCAGAGACTGCATGGTGGAATTGATATTTTTCAAACCAACAAGCTCAATCAAGGTGTTGGTCGCTGAATTATCACTTAAACCTATCATCAGCATACAGTAATTCCGAATGCTCAATTCTACCGGATCAACCATTGTGTTCAGGATGCCCGAACCGGCCACAGTGTTCGAAGCAATTAATGGCCTTGTGTCCTTAAGCGCAAATTTGTTTTCTTTTGCCTGTTTATAAACTTCCATCAGGATCGGAATTTTAATAGCACTGGCCTGTGCAAAAACTATATCCTGATTAATTGCAAAACTGTCACCAGTTGTCAGATCAATTGCCATTATCCCGGTTAAAAAGGGGGAAGAGTCGACAATATCCTGCAGTTGCCTTTCAGTTTTCTGTTTGAGAATGTCTTTTGCTGATTGAGCAAAAACTAATTGAATAGAAAGCGACAGGCAAATCAGGAGGATTAACTTTTTCATTTGTTGTAGTAACTAATTTTAATTGGAGTCGTAGTCAGTTTCTATTGTACGAAATCAAGGTTTTCTGTGATCCTCTTTCCACCGTTTTCGAAAGCCTCAGTATAGCTTTTGATGCGACTTTTTGCAGTAGCCAGATCAGAGTTATTCAGGTTTATGTTCAGAAGGTCTATAAACCAGGGAATTTTAAACTTATTGAAAACATAAATATCTGCGATTTCTTTTGAAATTGGCAGCGTAGTAGTTTTAGACGCATCATAGACATCTTTGTTTCCTGCTTTAAGAAGCTTAGCATATTCTTCTTCCATCAAACGTTCAAGCAATTCTGTGGTAAATTTATCCCCAGCTCTAACACCAGATTCCGGATCATCTTCTGTGAAAGTCGCGCCTTTACTAAGCCATTCCCATATTATGCTTAACCTGATCTCTCCGGTGGCCATGTCCTCCATAAGGTAAAGAATATCGTCATTCCCAAAATAATCTGCAGCTTTAAGTGCTGCAGCCTGCATCCCCTGTCCAAATGCATTGCCGTACTGCAGAGCAACACTCAGCAAATTTCGCGCTCCCCGGATGGTTATAGGGGCTGGCTCAATTAGAATTAAGCCATCAGCATCCGCCTGGGTGTAGGTTAAGGCAGGAAATTTCCGGCCTAACTGATTTGGCTGCCCGGCTTTCTCCCACACCGGTCTGACTATGTTTACCATTTTCCAATGGGCAACCCACTTTCCGCTGGCACCCTCACGTTGTTCCCGCTCTGCTCCTGCCACCGCTTTTTGCATGCTTGATGAAACGCCTTCCGCGGAACCAACAGGAATATTTGGCTCCATACCGCCCTGCCAAAGGGCAAAGTTTCCATTCACATCAGGTGTATTTACAGCTCTTCGCACACGGTCTTCGTAATTTCGCATATAACCATAGGTCATGGTTATTGACTCTATGTTGGGATTTATGAATGTTTTATCCCATGCCATTGCATCTGAAACGCTGTTTATGTAATCCCATCTTCCCGTATTGTAACCTACAAAGTGTTTACCGAGTACGGCACGTATCTCCATCAACATATGAGTAGCCTCGAACTGCTCGACTAATAAATAAACCTTGATAGTTCCCTCGTCCAAACCCAGATAGGTTTCCAGAGCCGTCAGCATCTCATTCCATAAAGCCGCTTCTTCCGCAGTCTGAATCTTCGGTAAGTATAAGACTATTGAAGAACCCGCTTTTTGCAGCGCCTGATGATTATTTACAACGTATAAAGTCATATCAGCTATAGACGCCGCCAAAGCAACTCCGTCCAAACCACGAACATGACGGTCATCAAGATGCAGTCCGCGGCACCGGAATATCTTTGTTGTGAAATCAAGTTGAGATTTCCAGTCTTTAACCATTGGATAACCCAGAAATCCTTCTGACCAGCGGTTCATTTCACCTGCAACTTCTTCAGCGACCTTTATAAAAACAGGATCCTTACGTATAGCCAGTTTGAGATTACGTTGATTATCGAGTGACATGCTATCTATTTGTCCCAAAGCATCTTCGCCATCAAACATCCACCCATCTGCCCCGGATAATAGAGCGTACGCTACGTTTCGTATACTGCTTTCTAAACTTGCATTAGGTTTCGCCGCCGGACCAGTACCTTGTATCCATTGCCTTTGGAGGTCTGCTGGAATTACTGAACCTTCAAATTTGCCATCTCTGGCATCCTGTACTTTTATCTTAGTACCAGGTATTAAAGTTTCCGGATCATAGAATGTAATTCTTTGATTGTTCTTCTGACGGTCGGATCTTCTCTTTATCCTCTTATCCATCAGCTCTTTTACATCTTTGTTAAAATGTGCCATGTGCGACAAAGCGCTAAGAGCGTCGGATGTATAAACATCATTGTACGCTTTGTTCAAATTATCGCGGATAATAATATTCAGGTTGTTCATTGATATGCTTCGCTTTTGTGCGCCTTGGGCGACTGAAATTTATTTAATAAGAAAAATAGTCATGCTTAACGGACCATGTGCACCTAACACCAGTGCTTGCTCAATATCCGCTGTCTTGGAAGGGCCGCCAATAAAACCGCCGAATCCATAATCTTCAGAAGCAATCTTCACATACGCGTCATGCATTGTTGATACAAGACTATCTTCGTAAACAACGACAGCCAGATGCTGGCAGATGTATGGGATTATACGCTGGCCCATAACATTCTCCGTAAGCCACACTGCACCATTTTCTGCCACCGCTAACCTTGCTTGAATGATCGCTAACTCAACGTCTTCATAACTATGGGGATCAACATCAACAGCTATTAGTTCAGCTACATCAGACAATTCAGGCAGTGTGGTAACTATTCGCTTTGAGATATCAAAATGCTCCGGAATTATTTTCTTTATAGCGTCCACCTCAGTAAATGCAATAACCTGTCCGCCAATACCTGTAAATGTATCTGTATACTTAGATGCGATATCGACTTCCACTACATTAAACATCGATATGTCTGGAAGCTGCGATAAAGGAGGTTGGTTCCGCTTAACCGCGGCCAGTATAATTTCCCTGCTGCTCATTATCCTTTGCTTTTGTCTTTTATATTCTTTTTATACCACTCCCCGAACGACTGTTTTGGACTATCAGGCATATCCCGCTGTTTATACCAGGGATTAAATTTATTATTAACGGCAAATGGAGCATGGTTTAATATCCACCGTCCGGTCATACCTGCAGTACGATATATGTCAGGTGAAGCAAAAGTTAATGACATTGCCTTCATGCTCAATGTCTTTCGGTTAGCCACATAACCTTCCTTCACGATTACCTGACGCCATTTATACAACTGATCATGGATAGGGATTTTTACAGGACACACATTGGAGCAAGATCCGCATAATGTAGAGGCAAAAGGAAGATCAGCATGCTGCTGCATATCAAGATTTGGCGCAAGGATTGCCCCTATTGGTCCTGAAATCGTATTATGATAACTCAATCCACCACTTTTCCGGTACACCGGACAAGTATTCATACAGCCTCCGCATTTAATGCATTTCAATGAATCTCGAAAATCCGGTCGTGCAAGCAAACTGCTTCTGCCTTTATCAACGAGAATAAGGTGCATCTCCTGCCCCGGCCGCGGCTTCTTAAAATGACTGGAGTAAATTGTTATTGGCTGCCCGATAGCGCTTCTGGCCAAAAGCCGTAAAAATACGCCCAGATGTTTCCTCTCGGGAATGAGTTTTTCCAGGCCCATCGAAGCGATCTGCACTTCTGAAAGATGGGCTCCCATGTCAGCATTCCCTTCATTAGTACAAACAACATACTCACCTGTTTCCGCGACAGCGAAGTTCACACCTGTAAGCGCTGCTCGTCGGGTAAGAAATACATTTCTCAAATGCTTTCTCGCCACACGTGTTAATAAAGTCGGATCTGACAGACCTTTTTCAGTACCGAGGTGTTCGTGGAATAACTCGCCTATCTCTTCCTTCTTTTTGTGGATGCATGGCAACACAATATGACTCGGTGGTTCATTATCGATTTGCTGTATATATTCTCCCAGATCAGAATTGATTACATCAATCCCGCGTTCATGCAGATATTCGTTTAACCCACACTCTTCTGTAAGCATAGATTTACTTTTAACCATCTGGGTTATTTCCTTTCCTTTAAGGATTGAGTAGACGATCTCGTTATGTTCTTCAGCATCTGAGGCCCAATAAACCTTGACGCCATTCTTTATAAGATTCTCTTCAAATTGTACCAGATAGTCATGAAGATTGGAGATAACATTACTTTTTATACCGGATGCTGCTTCCCGTAATTCCTCCCATTGAGGAGTTAAGTTTGCTGATCGGTCGCGCTTCTGGCGGATCCACCAGAGTGCACCATCATGCCAGTCAACTCGTTCTTCGTCCCTGTTAAATTTTTCTGCCAGCGAGGCGTGGTCTGCTGTGCTTTTCATATCTCAGACATAGAGCTGTTTAATATTTCTGCGATGTGAATGATCTTCACATTACTTTTATTTCTTTGAAGTATTCCTTCCATATGCATCAGGCAGGAAAGATCGGGCGATGTGATATATTCTGCACCGTTTTTAGTATGATCGGTAATTCTATCTTTTCCCATCTTCACAGACACAGCTTCTTCGGCTATGCAAAATAAGCCGCCGAAACCACAGCACTCGTCTTTTCTGTCAAGGGTGATCATTTCAATGCCTTCTACCATATTTAATAAATGCTGGGGTTTTGAGAAATCCCCAGCAACCAGTTCACTCATCTGTGCAAGGTGTAAACCCCGCAAGCCATGGCAGCTTTGATGCATTCCAACCTTGTGAGGAAACCGGGCATCAAGCTTTTCAATCTTGAGGACATCAGTAAGAAATTCTACTAACTCGTAGATCCTCCCGCGAATCTGAGTTGCTGCATCTTCATCAGCATGAGAATGAAGATGGTCTTTAATATGCAATACACAGCTGGCGGAGGGAGCAACTATATAATCATATCCGGAAAAATTCTCTATAAAAAGGTCATTACAAGACTGAGTCATATGCTCAAATCCAGAGTTAGCCATGGGCTGACCACAGCAGGTTTGTTTGGCAGGGTAACTTACATCAACTGCAAGTTTTTGCAGGAGTTCCAAAGTTGCGATAGCGGCTGCTGGATACAGCTGATTTACGTAACATGGTATAAAAAGCGCAACTCTCATAAATATTCCGTATTAAAGAGGATTAAATCCTGCATGAACCCGCACATAAACTTTTAACAAAATAGTTTATTTTTGATTAAGAAAAAATATTAAATATAAGACATCTAAAACGCCAATCATTTAACTTCATTAAGGTAAAAATCTCTCAGCCATATGCGAATTATTATTGGCAACACTACTGTTACGCTATGAACTCTTGGCCTCAATTCAAGAAATTTTAGTGATCATTGTTAACCTAAACTGCTGTAATGAAACCCAAATATCTGCTGCTTACTGTTTTGCTCATCAGTGCGACGTGCGCAACTTTCGCACAATACCCCAAAATGCCGGGTGTCAATTCCTCGGTGATAAAATTCGACGGATTGACCCGTAAGTTTATGTATTACATTCCGCAGGGTTACGATGAAACTGCAAAACTTCCGGTTGTCTTTTTTCTGCATGGAATGGGTGCCAGTGCTCAGATCGGGGTAAATGTGCTGGGTCCCCAGTTCCATCCACGCGCAGAACGCGACAAGGCGATCGTCGTTTATCCAGATGCTATGTCGAAACATTGGAATGATAAATTAGGAGGAAGTTATCCTCTCACAGACAGTGTTAACGATGTGGGTTATATAACTGCTTTAATTGATTTGTTCACTAAAGACTTTAAAGGGGATGCTTCACGTGTATATGTATCAGGAAGCTCGAACGGAGGGATGATGACTTACCGACTAAGTGTAGACATCCCGCAAAAAATCGCGGCCATAGCGCCATTTGTGTCTTCAATAAGTACTCAGGTGGCTGAACAATTTCCTAATGCAATGCCTTTGCCGGTGATTATAACCAGTGGAACTGCAGACACAGTTATCAAATGGAGCGGAGGGCCTATCAAGGTGACTAGGACACCAAGTATACTCTCTGGTGATCAAAATGTAGCGTATTGGGTTAAGCGAAACAGGGTAAATACCAAACCAAAGGTTATGACTCTTCCTGACATTGAACCTGATGATAAATCGACCGTTGAGGTTCAGGAATATAAAGGCAAGTTTGACGTAGTACTATATAAAATCGTAAACGGATATCATCAGCATCCTACTCTGAGGGGCACAGGACAACCTTTAGTGTCTGGCAAGAACATGGATTATAATTCTTTCGAACGAGTCTGGGACTTTATGCTGTCTTACAAGAAATAATTAGTTGTTAAATCTCAATTGTTGTTAAATGCGCGATATCACCAGCAAACAGATCACCCTCCGAACCGCAAGGGCAGCAGGCATAATATTTTGTTCCCCACAATCAATAGAATTGATTAAGTCCGGTTCATTGCCTAAAGGAAATTTGTTCGATGTTGCCCGTGCAGCTGGGTTTATTGGCGCAAAACTAACGCCTCAGCTTCTACCCCACTGCCATCCTGTAACTATTGATGGAATGGATATGTTGTTCGAATTCCTTCATAAGGATCTTCATTCAGATCTGTTTGAATTAGTTGATTTTGACCGTACAGGCATTGTAATTCGTGGGGAAGCAAGATCTATCGGCCGTACTGGTATTGAAATGGAAACGCTTACTGCTGTTTCAATTGCCGCTCTTGAAATTTATGACATGTTAAAGCCGGTTGACAAGAACCTGGAAATTGGCCACATTAAGCTGCTTGAGAAAAGAGGAGGAAAAAGTGATCGTGACCGTTATGTTGAAAGCAACCCAACTTGCGCGGTGCTTGTCTGCTCAGATTCTACAGCAAATGGCACCCGCGAAGACAAAAGCGGGAAGTTAGTAGCAGAAATGCTTAAAAATGTAAAGGCGACTGTATTACATTATAAAGTTCTTCCAGATGATAAAACCACAATTCAGAATCAGATCAGCGATTGGGTAAAAGAAGATGTTCAGTTTATTTTCACGACAGGTGGCACGGGACTTGGCCCCCGCGACAACACAACAAATGCAGTACGTGAGATACTGGAACGGGATGCCGACGGAATTACAGAAGCTATGCGCAGTTTTGGACAAATGCGAACTCCCCTGGCCATGATGAGTCGTTCTATTGCCGGAACCATCGCCAATACACTTATTGTGACCCTACCGGGAAGTGTCAACGGAGCACGTGAATCACTGGAAGCTATCCTCCCAGGCGTTTTTCACGCCCGGAAGATGATGGAAGGTGGCTCCCACTAACTCGACGCCTGGATTTAACCTCTTCTTAAATATATATTAAGCAGGCATCTTCTGATGTTCCCCCTGTAATTTAAATCGTATTATATCTTCAACGCTGTGGTAGCCCAAACTGTCAGTCGAAGGTACTTCATCAATCGATCTCGTCTTATAATTTAATTTAAAGTGCGATTGCTGATTCGCCAAATCGTATGCTGCAGCTCCGGATGATAAGCGAAAATCACCTTTTGCATCGGTGAAAAAATCACCGTCTATTTTCACCTAGTATTTTCCGCCGTTCACCGAAAAGATGTCGCCATTCGCCTAATTGCAGTATGCCAGGGCAGTTTTACGTTATACATTTGATCAACGAAACAAACCAGAAAACAATACTTAAACAAAAGACTCAAACATTAAACTCAAAACTCAAACATTATGAAAACTCTAAAAACAATCACCGCAGCATTATTAATCGCTTTCTCATTTTCATCTTTTGCAGCAGATGGTACGGCCAAAGAAAAACTTGAAATGAACTACGCGTTAAAAACCTACATTGCAGCAATCACGGAAGGTCATATTGCACCTCTGACTGAGGTACTTGACAAGGATGTAAAATTCTCATCAACAAGAGGCGAAAAAATCATCAGCCACAGCAAAGCTGAAATGCTTAATGCATTAAAAGTTAGCGAAAATGTTAAACAAAATTGCGTTACAAGCTACAGTGTTGTTGAAGGAACTCCATCATTTAGTGTTGTTAAGGTCACTATGAAATATGATAGCTTCTCAAGAGTAAGCTACTTGAACCTAACGAACACTGGCAACGGATGGAAAATCACAAGTGTTTCCACTTCCTTTATATAATCTACTGATCGTCAAAGTAAAAAGGCTCCAAATGGGGCCTTTTTTTTTGCCAGATAATCGCTTGTCTCCCTTCAGATAGCTTTTATTTTAATAAAGGTTCGATAACCGGCCAAATTTTGTCGGCAATTATTTTATAGCCTTGTGCTGACGGGTGCAAACCATCTTTCATATTCAGGTGTGCCAGTCCAGCTACACCTTCCAGAAAAAAAGGAACTAACACCATCTCATGTGAGTCAGCTAAACGTCGGAAAATTGCCCGGAATTCAGTAGCAAACGCTCCGGGAATGAATGCTGGTATCTCCATTCCCATGAGCGCTAGTTTCACGTCCGGATATCTGGCTTTAACCTTTTTTACAATAGAATCTAGATTGGCTAAGGTTTGCGATGGTGGAATGCCTCTCAATATGTCATTAATTCCAAGTTCCAGGATAAAAACTTTAACCGGCCGACTAAGCCAATAATCTAATCTGGCCAGGCCGCCCGAAGAGGTATCTCCACTAACCCCAGCATTAATAATAGTATAATCTAAGTTTGCCTGTTTTATCTTATACCCGATCAGGGCTGGAAAAGATTCGTCGTTTACATTGCCCAGCCCATAGCCGGCGGTAAGGCTGTCACCAAAAAAAAGAATGTTGTTCATTGAAGAATAAAGGAGAAAATGTTCGGATTGTTTGGCTTTTTATAATCTATGGAACTTTTTAACGTCATCGTGTGCAAAGGTCCTTACTTGCTGGCTTCTTTATTCCTAGGTTAAACATATTTCCCAGGGATAAATACAAAATGCCATAATCTAATTGTTGATCATTGGATCAAGGCTGGAATCCTTGTTTCTCAAATCAATTCCGCCTTCATATACTGATTTCAGATTAACCAGATAGAATGCCCAGCCGTGAGAGCAACCCAAACGAATGAACTTTTTTGAATGGTCATCCGTCGGTATATTGTGTTGTTCCAGTTCTACGATCGTATAGCCTTTATCTTCGGAAAGTTTAACATTAACTATACATTCACCTTCGAAGGTAAATTGCAAAAAATCATTTCCGTTAGCCTCGGTTATCCTTCCTTTCATCGGCTCCTCATACAGATACCAAATCCACTCGTATGTACAACCAACCGCTGCATTGGCATTCGAATCGACAACCTTATCCGAGTTGTAGAACCCAGCCCTTTCCAGAAACCACTTTTCCAGTTCGGCAGTTTTAGTCCACGCGTTATATATATCAGAAATACTTGCTTTAATTGCAATCTTCTTTGTAAACGAGGTCCAATCAAAACCTTTCATATTTGTTATTACTTAACGCTCAATTCTCCACTCTCAATTGTCCATTGTCAACTGTCCATTGTCAACTGTCAACTTCAAATCTACCACTTAATAATTATTTTTAATTGTTGTAACCTTTACAACTTGATTGATATCCTATGGGTAAATGTTAAACTTATAAAGCTATGAATTCACTGCTCAATATTGATCCTCAGTCTGCCGCTATCGTGATTTTCGGTATCCTTCTAATTTGCATATTCGTTTCCGGGATATTTTATTTCAAAGCCAAACACAATGAGAAACTACTTCTTATTGAAAAAGGTTTGACTGATAAACCTCAGCTGAAACGTAATATCAACTCGTTGCAAAGCATCGGTATTATCATTATTGCTATTAGTATCGGCATAATACTAGTGGTTATTGTACATCGCCTCCCGGTTCACGTGCCCGAGGGAATTGAGGTCGCTCTGGTTGGAATTGTTGGCGGCTTGGGAATGGTTTATGCCAACAAATTGGATAAGAAAAGCTAAACTTCAAGCATGGACGACATCTATATCGAGAAAGTCCGCAGCGGAGATCGCGAAGCTTTCAGATATTTCCTGAGAGAATACAAAGACATGGCATTTTCAGTCGCCATGTCTGTTGTCAAAGATGAATTTATTGCCCAGGAACTGGTTCAGGACTCATTTGTTAAAGCGTTCAATGCCCTCCCCTCGTTTAAGAAGCAGTCTAAATTCAGCACCTGGTTCTACCGGATAGTGGTAAACGAAGCACTCACTCGTGTAAAGAAATTAAAACGCGAAATCCTGTCTTTCAACGCCGAATATGACACAGAACTTGCCGATGAGTCGATACTGGAGTCTCTGAAACACGATGAACAGGTACATTTGATCAACGAAGCACTGAAGAAACTTTCCGGAAACGAAAGCCTTGCACTCCGCTTGTTTTATTTGCAGGAAGAAAGTATTAAGGAAGTTTGCGAGATAACAGGCTGGTCAGAATCCAGTACTAAAGTATTGTTGCACCGCGGCAGAAAAAACATGTTTATTGTGCTGGGCGAGTTAATGAAGACAGAATTTTATTAGTAATCATGATGGAATCAAAAGACAAGTTTTCAGGCCTGATGAGAAAGGGCAAATTAGAAATGCCTTTCACAGACTTTGAAGACAATACAATGCGGCGAATCCAGGCCGAGTTAAAATATAAAGGTTCAATACGACGCAACTTTAGAGTTTCCTTTATTTTTTTCGTTTTGGGCACGGCTTTCGGATTAATCGGGAACAGCATATTATCAAATGCAGATGAGTTTATTTTTGGCTTATCGCCAAAAACTGTCCTGATAGTCTTTCAACTAATATTTGTACTCGCTGTTGTTACGCAATCAGAAAATATCTACAGACTTTTTATTAAGCTGAAATCGCAGGCCTGAACATGGCTGGTGAGCAGGAATCTCGCGTACTTCTTTTTAAAAAGCTTTTACCCACAACGCTAATTCCGCTTGCCTGTAACGAGAATGGTCGATTTGATCGCACGATCCTTCAAATGAAAGAATTGGCGCCTCTCTTCGTCTTCCAGAAAAGCTTTAAAATCTTCTTCAGATTCAAATTCGCCAAGATGGACTTCATACGGCCTTTCAATGCTGAGCTCTATAAAGGCATCCTTTGAAGGTCTGATCCGGGCAAGCATTCGCCCTTTATACTTTGACATTATCGGAATGGCAATTTTCTCAAATTCATCGAAGACCTCTTCCTGACCTTCATGCACGTAGATTAGATTTGTGATAAATACCATATAGTATGTTTTATTTATGTTCTGACTCCCCCATATATTCTGCAATCCGATTCTCATTGGGATCCTCGCTTTTTGAAAGGGTATCAATGATGTTCGCCTGCTCTGTCTGGCTCCTGTTCTGACTCAGTTTTTTCTTTCCCTGAAGATCACTAACCTCGATTTCGAAAGCAACAATTCCATTAAGCATTTTCGATTTGTATTCTTCCGGAAATTTATCCCATTTCTTGCCGTAAGATTCTTCGAAATTACTGATCGTTAAATCTATAACTTTCACGGCAGCAGACTGCTCGGTTATTAATGTTGCATTCCCATAAGCATGAATCGAAATGTAGTTCCATGTTGGAACATTCAGGTCTTTGTCGTAGTTGCTCGCCGAAATATATGCATGCGGCTCACTGAATATCACCAGGGTTTTGCCGTCCTTTAGATCATTCCATTGATCATTAGCCTTCGCGAAGTGAGAAGTGAGCACAACCTTATCGTCGCGAACCGTAACTAAGAACGGCAAATGGGTAGCCACAGGGACAGAATCTTTAATGCTTACGATGGTAGCAAAACTGAATCGTTGCATAAACGAGACTATCTCGTCACGGTCTGTTGTTAAATTAAACTTAGGAATGTACATGATACAATCCGACAAATATAATATTCTCCGGATTAGAATTTGTTAGGCAGCTGAACTGCCAAACCTATATTATCTTAAAAGAGGTTAGACACTCGCAGCGATCCTGCTTGTGCTTCGGTATACGAAGTTATTATAGATATGTCTTCTCGCGAAACGGCCCGGTGAGTCCGCATTTATAAGCTTAACATAAACAGCTTTAGGCACATCAAAATATTCGTACTCATTGCCATCAGTGAAGCTCACCTTGAGAACCTGCGATTGATATTCAAAATCAAGGATCATAGAGGTGGTAGTCGTAATTGTATACTCTGCAAAAGACTGATTGCGGGTTTCAGGAGCAATACTAACTAAAAAATGATAAGCTTCAATTATAGTCTTACTTTTTTCTTCAGCTTCTTCTCTAGCTTCAGCCGACTCAGTAAATTTATCGGGGTGCCATGTTTTCATCAGTGTTCTGTATACTGACTTCAACGTTTGCAGATCTGCGTTTTTATCTACTTCTAGAAGTTTACGGTAGTCAACTATCTTTTTCATGTGAATGCTTTTAATATGAAAGCACTACACCTTCAAAATAATTTTGCAAAGGTGCGCAAAATCTATGAGAAAAAATAGCTACTGTGGCTTATTTCTAATGTCCCCCAACTTGCGAAGTTTAATAGCCAACCAGAAGGAAACTTCGCCAGTCTCACCTTAATATCAGACTGACGAAGTCAAGTTCATAACCGAGGTAGACTTCGTAAGTCACTTAGGGGCACTAAATCTGTATACCAGAACCCAGATTTCTCATCGGAAATAGTAGTGCTTGAGGCACAGATATCATCAACGTCCTTAGGTGCATTAAATTCTTTAAAAACCTTCTCTCCGACCTCAATCTGTATTGGCTGCTTAAATATAGGGCCGTCAAATACAAAAGTGTGAAACTCCCCATTCTCACCGCATACGTCAATGTTTTCGGGAAATGTTGAAGTAAGTTCTTTTGTAATTTCCTTACCGGATAAGTCCTCAAGGTAATGCTGGGTGCAGACTATCATCGTCCGAAACCCAAGATCAAGAAATTCATTAATAAGCTCAGATGTATCTCTCTTCCATAATGGAAAAATCGCTTTCAATCCAACCTCTGCTAAACGTCCTTCGCGATACTTCCTCAAATCCTCCAAAAAAATATCACCAAAAACAGAATGCGTGACGCCTTCGTTCTTAAACTTTTGAAGATGTCTGGCCATAACGTCATCATATTCCTTCATACCCGGCATTTCAGGAAGTCTGATTTGGTAAAGCGGAATTCCTATTGAATCAGCCTGACTTATCAGCAACTCCTCTCTAACCCCATGCATCGAAATACGGTTTGCATTGTCATTCACCGTCGTGACCAGGTATCTGATTTCAAGTGTCGGGTTATTCAGGCAATGATAAAGTGCAAGCGCACTATCTTTCCCGCCGCTCCAGTTAAAAATGCAAACCGTTTTATCCTTATTGGCAATCATATATCAGTTGAATTATCTGGTCGGCTAATCTGATCAGTAAGTCTTTTTGGAGCGACCTCACAGTATGCTACCATCAAAATATCGCCGAGCATATCCTTTCTAACTTTACCAAGATCAACTAAAGTCCAGCCCATTTTACCCCATTTATTAGGAACCGGATAAATAATACTGTCATCAAATGATGAAAATACATCCTGATCTATCGCGGAAAGCTTAACGCAAATTCTATTTTCCTTTAAATTTAAAGTTGCAAAGATTTTCTTCGCCACTCTGAAGGAGGGCTTTTCAAAATGTGGAGCCTCACTTGTTTCTGGAAATGAAAGAGCAAGTTCCCGGCAAGTGTCTTGGTTAATCATCGTTTTTTTGCATCAGTAAGGTGAGTATTCGCGGCATGGAAGAGCGATCATCGTCATCAAAATATTCATTTAATTCAAGTACATTAAGTCCGCTGGACTTTGCCGCTTGTATGAAATCAGAAACATGATGATTGAAACAGGTTACTATCTGCTGACCGCTTTCAGTATCAAACCGTGCCTTACTGCCGGAATATTGTTTAAATGGATGAAGCTCTCCTACGTATACATAACCACCCGGTAACAGAGTCGAGGATGCTTTTTTAAACACGTCATTAAGGTTTTCAATGTGCTCCAGCATCAGACTAAAGGTTATCATGTCGAAACCCCGTGATCCAAAATCCCATCCTTTTGTGATATCAGCCTGGTGAAATTTTACTTTATTAGATGTAATTTTCTCTTTTGCTTTCCGAAGCATTGCTTCAGATAAGTCAACGGATGTTAACTCGTCCGCCTTTGTGATAAGCCATTCCGTATTTTTCCCTGTTCCACATCCAACTTCCAGGCAATATTTAAAATTGATTTCAGAAAGAACTTCTCTTAACGCCATGGCTTCCAGATCGCGGGTCTTATTAATATTTGTATCATAAATTTCTGACCAAATATCATAGGCTTGCTGGGTGTTCATATTATCCATTCTTTTTGCTCAAATGTAAGAATTCAGTAAATTAGAAAACACTATACGATATCCAAAATGAAATTAAGGCTTCACGAAATAGAATTAGGGGTAGCAAACGTAGAACAAAGCCATAAATTTTATTCAATAATTCTCGGACTGGAAACATTCGTGAATAAGCCTGAATTAAAAGTATTTCAGGGAGACATTTCGCCACTCGATTTCAACATATCAACACATATTAAGCCGAACACAACCCAAATAAGCTTCTTATCGGATCATCTTGATGAGGTAATTAAAAAGTTGCAAACCAGCGGTATTGTATTTACCGGCCCGGCAGAAAGCCATCTGGGAATGATTTCTATACAATTTACAGATCCTGATGGAAATTTAATCCGTGTCAATTAAGCCGGAAAGGATTCACCGGCATGGCCTAAACTCTAATATATTGCAATTCAGGATTATAAATTAATTATATTTGATATGTAGGGTCGCTGGCCTGAAATTCATCACTTGAGCTCACTAACATGAAGAAAAATTATTTTATTCTTGGGGCAGTCATCACCGCTGCTGGCCTCATTGCTGCCATTAATCGTTCGGAAAGTGCTTTGAATGGCTTCACATCGGGTACACCTTCTATCAAATCCGTCAGCTCGCTAACGTTTGGACCTGAAGGCGTATTATTTATTGGTGATTCACAGGGAGCGACAGTTTTTGCTATAGATACCCGCGATTCTAAGCGCAATGTGCAGGCCCAGACTGCCGATATACAGAATATCGATCAGAAGATTGCGGCTTCACTGGGTACTACACCAGCAAACATCACGATCACCGATATGGCTGTAAACCCTTTGTCAAAAAAGGTTTATTTTGCTGTTCAGAACAGTGATGGAACACCTCTGATCCTCCGTTTGGAAAATGATAAACTTCAATCTGTTTCGCTAAAGGATATTTCCTATTCTTCCCTTGCGCTTAATAATGTACCTGCCGAAGACGCAAAAGACCAGCGTGGAAGATCTATGCGTGTAGCTGCAATTTCTGATATTGCTTACGCTGACGGTAAGTTGATGTTAAGCGGGATTTCAAATCAGGAATTTGCGTCGACTTTCCGAAGCATTCCATATCCATTCAATTCACAGCAGGAGGCATCTTCTCTTGAGATTTATCATGCCGCCCATGGCAGATATGAGACTAACGCACCAATACGCACATTCACAACAACCGCGATAAATGGTAAAAATTATCTTATAGCGAGTTATACCTGTACTCCTCTCGTAGTTTTTGCACTTGACGATCTTAAAGCAGGCACACACGTTAAAGGTCGCACAGTTGCGGAAATGGGCAATGGCAATACGCCAGTAGATATTTTAACACTGAACAGCGGTGGTGAAAAATACTTGCTAATGGCTAATTCAAGCCGGCCTGCAGCAAAGCTAAAACACAAAGATATCGAGTCGTTTCAAGGATCACTGACTGAGAAAGCTGCATCAGTTTACGCAGGAGTCCCTTTTGAAGTATCTGCCCGTAAGAACGTTATGCAAATGGACAAGCTTGATGAAAGCCGTGTTGTCATCATACAAAAAACTGCCGCCGGCAGTACAGACCTTGTGACGATTAGTGGAAAAGATTTATAAACAGATATTACTATCAAAAACCAGGTTATACGTATTGTGTAACCTGGTTTTTTTTGTGGCCTTTCTCAGCAGCTGCGGTGATAATAGGGCCTCGGGCGAGATCACCGTTATTAAGGAGCAGGATCGATCGGTTGCTCTATTTATTCCATTACACCTGGTCGAAGGCGTGAACGAAAATAATTTTGATGAAGAGATTTTCATAAGAATAGCCGGCAAACCTGAGAATATATTAGGCGAGTACAAACGGGATCGCTACGGAATTCTGTTCACTCCGCTGATTGAATTTACTCCCGGGACGGATTACCAGATCATTTTCAACGGACGTTTATTATCGGGCCTTTCTATTTCGGAAACAAGGATAAATGGCAATGTTGCTCTGAATGCTATTTACCCGTCGGCAGACACCTTGCCCGAAAATCTTTTAAAGTTCTACCTGATCTTCTCTAAGCCCATGCGGAAGAATGTATCAGAAAAATATATGTCCATGCTGGATGGAAAAGGAGATACTCTCAAGGACGTATTTTTAAACCTTAATACGGAACTCTGGGATGAAGGAGGCAAACAGCTAACCATCTGGCTGGATCCGGGCCGCATTAAACGTGGTCTTCAGCCGAATGAAAGAGCGGGAAATCCATTGCATGCAGGAAGTGGCTACACACTTGTTATCTCACCTGAATGGGCAGATCTTCGGGGTTCCAAACTTGGCAAACCTTATTTGAAAAAATTTCACACGACTCAAAAGGACACTCAAACACCCGATCCTGCTAATTGGTCACTAAATGTTCCTGTCTCTGGCTCCGATCAGGCGCTCTCTATTTCATTCCACGAATCGCTGGACCATTCGCTTCTTTCCAACACAATCACAGTCATACGGAGAGATGGTGAAAAGGTAAAAGGGAAAATAGTAGTAAAAGATAAGGAAGACTCTTTACTTTTTAATCCCGATGTAAAATGGGCTGCAGGAATATACTATCTTAAAGTAGATTCAAAGTTGGAGGATCTAGCGGGAAACAATTTAAACCGCTTATTTGACCGCGATCTGCTAAAAGATAAGCCGGCAGGTAAAGATGAATTTTACATAAAGCAATTCATCATTAACTAAGCGGCCATACAAATTAGTTAGAAATCAAAGATATCGTCCAAAAATGACTTCTTCTTTTTGTGCGGATTCGCACGATAGTAGTTGTCATCTTTGTTGTACTCATATTTCCGCGAATCGGCCTCGTAGTTTTCTCTTTTAGAATAGTGCTCTGCTGACCTCTCGGTGATCTTTTCCAACTCTCCTCTGTCAAGCCAGATACCGCGACAGTCGGGACAATAATCTATCTCAATTCCTTTTTTATCAGTAATCAGTAACGTTGTTTGACAATTTGGACATTTCATATTTAATGAATATTGGTACGCTCAAAGTTAAAAAATACTTTGTGCCTCATTCAGCGTTTTCCTTATTAGATGTAATCGTACCGTAAAAAGATATGGGCTGTCTGTTAACACTAATAACTTGCAAGGTGCCATATCCCGACGGTGAGATAGAAAGAGTCATCTCATCTGGATCATCGGGAGTATTAATTTTGACAATATGTGTTTGATTTCCCCTTTTTGATGTTTTTGTCTCGAAAGTTAAATCGCCTGAAGCAAACATAAGCGGGCTCTGCGTAGCGCCGTATTGAGCGCGAAAAGCTGTCCCAAAATATGGAAGAAAACTATTAAGGGAATCTTTATAGAAGCTGACTCTATAGTCCGATGAATTGAGGCGAATATTGCCACCGCTCATGGGGCTAGCTGATTCTGCGACGAAAGTAAAATTTTTACTCTCCAGCAGTTTTTTTATACCAGCTTCCTTTACAGCTTTAGTTTGACCTGAAACTGAGGCTGCCACGAATAAACAACCGATTAAAGTGTATATACGTAGACTATAAATTGTTTTCATAAGGTATATCAGATTGTATATATATCAAACGGTTAAAACGCCATTATCGTCTTGTAAATAAAAAAACCGGTCTGATAAATCAGCCGGTTTCAGGGTAATTTCGATATAAATTTGGATCAGCTTATCGCTTTAAAAACATCCTGATCGGTAAAAGGCTGACTTCGCAGGCGTTTCCCAGTTGCTTTGAAAATGGCATTGGCTACCGCCCCTCCAGTTGGAGGTAACGCAGGCTCACCCAACCCTGTTGGATCAATACCGTTGTCAACAAAATGGGTTTCAATTTCCGGAATTTCCTTCATCCTGATCAACCGGTAAGTGTTGTAATTTTTTTGTTCGGCGGCCCCGTCTTTGAAGCTAAGTTTACTGTACATAGCGTGTCCCAGACCATCCACCACACCGCCCATAACCTGCTGGCGAGCGCCACCGAGATTAACAACCTGCCCGCAATCAGCTACAGCATATATCTTTTTCACAACAGGCATGCCGTTTTGAACTTCTACGTCAGCGACCTGAGCAACATAGGAGGCATGGGAAAAATAAACACTGAATCCCTGAGATACGTTTTTATTCTTACCCCAGGAAGATTTTTCAGCAGCCATCTTAATCACTCCTATCATACGATTAATATCGTAACGAACCTCTCCTACTGGTTTGGTTTTTGCCTTTTCTAATAGCTCAAGCCTGAA
Source organism: Bacteroidota bacterium (assembly GCA_040384965.1). Lineage (GTDB taxonomy): Bacteria > Bacteroidota > Bacteroidia > Sphingobacteriales > Sphingobacteriaceae > Daejeonella. Next base: position 109,908 of record JAZKIH010000056.1, read on the forward strand.
GGCTACAGGATCCTTGCCAGCAGCCTGAGCAACTTCATCAAGGAATGACTGTTCAGCGTAAGCCAGGAAATTAGTTATCGGTGCACGCCAGGCACCGGTGGTTATTGGCGACTTATGTTCCACTGAATCTATTAACACATTCTCAACTGCTCCGGAAGGAAAATTATGCTCCCGGGTAGAATTACCTGAGTTTATTCCAACGCCTCTCAATTTATAACCGATCATATTGCCGGAAGCATCCAAAGCTGCTTCAAAGCGATAACGAACGGCAGGACGGTAAGTGCCTCCCGACATATCATCTTCCTTGGTCCAGATTAATTTAATAGGCGACTTCATAATGCTGGATAATTCCGCGGCCTCAACGACATAATCGTTTTGAAGCCTTCTTCCGAAACCTCCGCCAAGGCGCGTAAGTTCAAGAGTAATTTTGTCCTCTGGCACTTTAAGAAGCTGTGAAACCTGAGTACGCGCACGTGCAGGAGTCTGCGTTGGACCAATCAGTTCAACACCATCGGATTTAACGTGGGCAAAGAAATTCATTGGCTCCATCGGGCTATGCGACAGGAATGGACATTGATATTCGCCCTTGACCACCTTTGCGGCATTTTTAAATACGGATTCTACATCTCCATCTTTACGGCGCACAGTTGCGGCACCTGTATCCATCAGAGATAAAAACAACTTATTATGATCATCAGTACTTTCTGTCGCTGTCTCTTTTTCGTATTCAATCTTGAGCAGCTTCCTCGCTTTTAAAACTTGCCATGTTGATTTACCCACCACGGCTACATTGTTTTTAAAACTCACCACGTCAACTATTCCGGGCATCGCTTTCGCTGCAGCAGAATCCACAGATTTTACCTTCATTCCAAATGATTCAGGTCGCTGAATCATCGCGAACAGCATACCCTCCCGGTACACATCCATTCCGAAAAGAGGCTTACCGGTAACGATTTTCTTATTTTCTACGTTTCGAACCTTTGTACCGATGAGCTTAAAATCTTTACGATCTTTCAATTTCACATCAGTTGGAACAGGTATTTTGGAAGCTGCTTCTGCAAGCTCTCCGTATCCTAGCTTTTTTCCAGATTTAGAATGACTTACAACACCCATCAAGGCTGAACACTCGCTCGCGGGTACGTTCCATTGCTGAGCAGCAGCTTGTACAAGCATAGCTTTAGCGGTTGCTCCGGCTGTGCGAAGTAGTTTCCAGGAATGTGGTACTGCCCCGCTACCGCCAGTAAGCTGGCGGTCAAACTTATTATCGAGGTTTGCCTGCAAAACCTTCACTTTTGTCCAGTCAGCTTCAAGCTCTTCAGCTACAACCATTGGAAACGAGGTCATTATATTTTGCCCCAGTTCCGGATTGGGCGACATAATAGTAACTATGCCATCCGTAGCGATCGATAAGTAGCTATTGAATCCAATATTTCCGGCCGCAACGGCCGAGCCCGGTATTAATACAGGAGCTGCATCCGCGCTAAACCAGTTAAATCCAAGCACCAATCCTCCGCCCGTGATTGCGGTCATTTTTAAAAAATCACGCCTGCTGTTTTTTGTATTTTCCATAATATCAGGCTTTAGTGCTAGCTAATTTAACTGCGTCGCGAATACGGTGATATGCTCCGCAACGACAAATATTTCCGTGCATTGTATTGGCAATATCTTCATCCGAAGGTTTGGGAGTTTTCTTCAATAATGCTGCTGCGGTCATTATCTGACCTGCCTGGCAATAGCCGCATTGAGCAACGTCAATTTCATCCCATGCCAATTGAAGAGGATGATCTCCTTTTTCTGATAAACCTTCTATTGTGATAACGGGGGAATTTCCCACGGCTGAAACCGGGTAAACGCATGAGCGCGTTGCACCTCCGTTAACATGCACGGTGCAGGCTCCGCATTGAGCGATTCCACATCCGTATTTAGTTCCAACAAGTCCGAGATGGTCACGAAGCACCCACAAAAGCGGAGTGTCGGCTTCGACATCTGCCTGGACCGTTTTACCATTAATTTGAAGTTTATATGCAGGCATAAATTAAGTTTTGATGACCTAAAATAATTAAAATATCAACAGTAGTTTGTAACAAATATCAATTTTGAGCGAGAACCAACTCTTGACAAAAGAATACCAGCGTGAAAGATACCGCTGTCCGGTTAATGATTCAGATAGAATCACTGATTTTGAATGAAGCCAGGGTGTCGGATTATTCTTTTAGGTAACTTTTATATAATTAAACTTTGAAGCTGAAATTCTTAATTATATTAGAAGACGATTAGACTATATGGAATCAAATCATTCAATTAATTCTCGTTAAATGCATAATAAAATCTATCCTAAAAGAAATTTGCGGAGCAGTATAATTACAACTGTTCTCCTTAGTATTTTCCTGACTATATCCTCCTCGACAATGGCTCAGGAAATCGACCTTTTATTGAAGGGCGGTCACGTTATTGACCCTAAAAACAAGATCGACTCAAAGATGGATGTAGCGATCATAGCGGGCAAGATCTTTAAAGTAGCAGCCAATATTCCTGCTACTTCAGCTAAGAAAACTGTGAATGTTACTGGATTATACGTCACACCAGGACTGATAGATATCCATGGTCATGTTTTCCATGGAACTGAGCCGGATCATTATCTGAGCAATGGCCTTGATGCTCTTCCTCCTGACGGATTTACATTCCGTTCAGGTGTCACAACCATCGTTGATGCGGGTGGCGCAGGCTGGAGAAATTTCGATATTTTCAAAAAGAATGTCATCGATGCCTCGCAAACAAGGGTTTTATCATTTATAAATATTGTTGGTGAAGGTATGCGCGATATTGTTGCTTATGAACAGAACACATCTGACATGGATGCTAAACTTACTTCAAGCATCGCAAATAAATATAAAGGCCTGATAGTGGGGGTCAAAATTGCTCACTACATCGGTCATAACTGGACTCCGACGGACAGAGCTGTGGAAGCCGGAACTATTGCAGACATCCCGGTTATGGTTGATTTCGGCAAGGCAAACCCTCCTCTTCCTATTGAAGACCTGTTTATGAAACACCTTCGGCCGGGGGATATTTTTACACACGCATATCGTTATGATCGGGAATTTGACGCAGATGGCAAAATGCTAGAGCACAAACAGGCCATCGTAGATATGAAAACGAAAAAACTTAAACCATTTGTTTTCGAAGCGCGCAAGCGCGGAATAATTTTCGACGTGGGTCATGGCGGCGGAAGCTTCATGTGGAGCCAGGCAATTCCTGCGATGCAGCAGGGCTTTGCCCCCGATGTTCTAAGCTCCGATCTTCATACGGGAAGTATGAATGGTGGTTTTAAAGACATGGCAAATCTTGGTTCTAAATTCTTAAACATCGGCATGTCTTTAAAGGACGTTATTGCGGCATCCACATGGAAGCCTGCAAATGTGATTAAGAGAACAGACCTGGGTAATCTAAGTGAAGGTATGGAGGCGGATATCGCTGTATTCAATGTTAAAAGTGGTGATTTTGGATTCTCGGATTCAAACGGAATCGCCATTAAAGGAAAGCAGAAACTTGAAGCCGAGCTTACCATCCGCAAAGGACGAATAGTTTGGGATCTGAACGCGATAAGTGCACCAGCTATGCCTGGTCAATAAGAACAATCCAATCTGTACGGAAATGACGGTGCATTTTACGGCATTCCTATCTTCGTAATAATGTGAATTCAAAAAACGATTTATATCATGATACATTTTAAAAAGACCTTTCTAGCACTCTCCATTCTCTATTTAATAAGTTCTGCAGGTGCAAATGCCCAGGACATTGAACTTCTGCTTAAAGGAGGTCAGGTAATCGATTCAAAAAATAACCTGAACGCTAAGATGGACGTTGCGATAAGCAAGGGCAAGATAGTGAAGGTAGCTAAAGATATACCTGCAAACTCTGCCAAGAAGGTTGTTGACGTAAGTGGTATGATAGTTAGTCCCGGCCTGATTGATATTCACACACACGTATTTACAGGAGCGACTGGCGGATTTGCAAATGGTTCTTCCAGTGTTAAACCCGATGACTTTACTTTCCGGGCCGGGATTACCACTGTTGTTGATGCCGGCACTGCGGGTTACAAAAGTTTTCCTGCATTTAAGGAGCAGGTCATTGACAGGTCGAGGACTCGTGTCCTTTCTTTCCTGAATGTATTTGCCCCCGGTATGATCGGTGGAAAAGCAGAACAGGATACTATGGATATGGACCTGAAAAAAGCCGATGAACTAATTAAACAATATCCTGACCTTATTGCCGGTGTGAAAATTGGCCATTATTCAGGCAAATCCTGGATGCCATTCACTGCTGCTTCGAATTTAGCCTCTGCTAACAATCGTCCCCTTTTTGTCGAATGCCACATCACAGAATTCTCGCTTGAAGACCAACTAAATCATATGAAGCCTGGAGATATTATCACTCACGCGTATGAGAATGTTTCAGAACGAATGCCCGTTGTGGACGAAAAAGGGAATGTCAGACCTTTCGTGCTGGCTGCTCAAAAAAGAGGAGTTTTATTTGATGTGGGTCACGGAGGTGTCGGTTTCTGGTTTAATCAGGCAATCCCTTCCGTGAAGCAGGGTTTGTTGCCCAATACTTTTGGTACCGACATGCATCACAATAGTGTTAACTCTGGCATGAAAGATATGTTAAACCTGATGTCTAAATACTTGAATATGGGAATGACCAGGGAAGAAATACTTAAGCGCGCTACGTCAGGCGCGGCAGAAGCAATCAAGCGTCCTGATCTGGGTAATCTAAGTGAGGGCTCTGTTGCTGACATTGCGGTATTAAAAGTAAACAACGGCAAATTTGGATTCATAGATGCAGCGGGATTTAAACTTGATGGGGATAAGAAGTTCGAAGCGGAAATGACCATAAGAAATGGCCGGATAGTATGGGATTTGAATGGCACGAGCGCCGTTCCATGGAGCATGGATAAGAAATAAGATGCCAGACGTTAACAGACGGAAATTCATTAAGCTTTCTGCCGGAGCAACTGCCGCGACAGCTATATGGTCTTCATGGCTGAAAGACGCTCTTGCAGTTGAAGCGCACAATGCAACGCGATCCATACGCGATGTCGAGCACATCGTTATTTTGATGCAGGAAAACAGGTCTTTTGATCATTATTTCGGAACCATGCGTGGTGTAAGAGGCTTTGGAGACAGATTCCCTATTCCACTGGAAGGCGGTAAACGTGCATTTTTTCAGTCTGATGGTAAGAAAATTATTCCTCCCTATCACGCGAATAAGAAAACTACAAATGCCGCATTGATAAATGGAACCCCCCATGATTTTCCGGATATGCAGGCGGCCTGGAATCAGGGTAAGTATGGCTTCTGGCCAATGTTTAAGACACCATACTCCATGGCCTATTATACCCGTGAAGAAATTCCATTCCAATATGCCCTCGCCGAATCCTTCACGTTAAGCGACGCCTATCACTGTTCGGTTGCAACCGGTACCGATCCAAACCGGATAGTATTTTGGTCGGGCTCGAATTTCAATCCTGAGAAAAGGGCACAGGGTATTAATTGTACAGACAAGGATTCTGAACCTGTTAATCTGCGATGCTGGATTAAGGGTAAAATGCCAGAGCCAGGGTATACTTATCGCGGCAATGCATTTAACTGGCCTACTATACCAGACGTTTTGGAAAAAGCCGGCATAAGCTGGCGTATTTACCAGAACCCAAATGATAACTGGTCGGGTGCAATGCATGGAGCATTGGCTTTCGAAAGCTTTAGGAATGCAAAGCCGGGCTCTTCTATTTATGAGAATGGGATGCGCCATTGGACAATTAAAGATCTGGAGGAGCAAGTCAAAAATAATACACTGCCGCAAGTAAGCTGGGTATTGCCTTCACAAATGGATTCAGAGCACCCCGGTGCACCGTCCAGTCCATACCGCGGCGCAGACTTCACACACGCGGTTCTCGCTGCCATCACGGCCAATCCTGAAGTATGGAGTAAGACTGCATTTTTCCTGACTTTTGATGAAAATGACGGACTTTTTGATCACATACCTGCACCGGCAGTTCCCTCCTACAACCTTGATAATTCACTTGCCGGAAAATCAACAGTTGATTTGGCAGGGATGTATTTTAATAACGATAAGGGAGTTGCGGCATTTCCTAATCCTTTTAATGCTGACTCGCCTAATCCAGCAGACAGGGCAAAGACTCGTACCTATCAGGATAAGAGAGACACTGTCACTGGAAATATCCGGCCATGGGGAATGGGACCTCGAGTGCCAATGTACATCATTTCACCATGGAGCAAAGGTGGCTGGGTCGATTCGCAGACAGCCGACCATACTTCTGTGGGGCAGTTTATAGAAAAGCGTTTTGGTGTGATTATCCCGGCAATAAGTCCATGGCATCGGGCCGTTAGCAGCGATCTGACGTCAGCATTTGATTTTCTAAGACCAAATGATCCGGCTTTTCCACAAATGCCAACTACCTCAAATCACTCGTCATTAGACGAAGCGTCTAAATTATTGCCCCGAGCCGAGGCACCTTCGGAACCTTCTGCTCTGTTTCAGGAGAAAGGAACTCGTTTTTCAAGAGCACTGCCTTATCGTTTACAGACAAATTTGGAGGAACTTAAAATTGAAAATAAGATCAGCTTGTCTTTTGAAAACAAGGGTTTCGCTGGGGCTGTATATCATGTGTATGACATCTTACATCTCGATCAGATACCAAGGCGTTACACTGTGGAAGCGAATAAATCACTCACAGACAAATGGGACGTATCTCCTAATAACGGAGCTTACGATCTTGAAATTTATGGTCCTAACGGCTATTTCCAGAAGTTTACAGGAAATATCCAATCGCCGCAGCCGCAGGTATTTGTAAGTTATAATTACAAACAAGGGTCAATTTCTGTGAAGGTAATTAATAAGACTAGTATTCCTCTTGATGTAAGTGTGGCAGCGAATGCTTATGGGTATACTGTGCCTCCATCTTTCCAGCTCGAAGCTGGAAAAAACAAAAAGATAGAATGGTCTTTAGCTAGCAGCGGTAATTGGTACGACTTCTCGGTAAAATCAGCTGGTACCTATTTAAGCCGGTTTGCTGGACGAATTGAAACTGGAAAGCACAGTATCAGTGATCCGGCAATGGCTGCAGAAATTTAAGCATATGTAGTATGAAGGTATTTTTCAACGAGCTTTTTGAATACAGCCATGAGATGAATCAAAATCTGATAACAGTCATGACTGATCATTCCGAAATAATCTCAGAGAAATGCTTTAAACTTCAGAGCCACATCTTAAATGCCCATAGTATCTGGAACAGCCGGATACAATTAAGTGAATCAGTTTTTGGAGTTTGGCAAATCCATTCTGTTTCGGAATGGAAAATGATAGATCGAAATAATTATGAAACATCGTTGAGCATCCTCGATACATTTGATCTGAATAGTGAAATTCAATATAAGAACAGTAAAGGGCAACCATTTACAAATAGTGTCAGGGATATTTTTTTTCATGCGATAAACCATTCAACCTATCACAGAGGCCAATTAGCATCCGAATTCAAGCAGATTGGAATGGAGCCTTTAGTAACCGATTATATATTTTATAAAAGATAAGATGTTACTCTCCGGATATTCGGGCACACCTCTTGCCCGAAAGTTAGGCATAAAGGAAAGTTCCCGGGTCAGGCTGATAAACGAGCCGGACTATTATCTGGAGCTTTTTACTGATATGCCCGATAATGTAGAATTCTTGAAGGATAATACCAGTAAAAAAGACTTAATCCATTTTTTTACCCGGGAATCATCAGAACTCCATCAAAATATTATTTCATTGCGCAAGGAAATTTTTCCCAATGGCATACTATGGATCTCCTGGCCTAAAATGGCATCAAAGGTACCAACCGATATCAAAGAGGATCTAATAAGAAATCTGGCTTTAAGAAATGGTTTGGTGGATGTAAAAGTTTGTTCAGTTGATGAAATTTGGTCCGGGCTAAAATTGGTCATACCATTGATTGATAGGAAAATGCTCAAATAAATTTTTCATCGTACAGTATATCTCTATTAAAATCTACTTGTTGCAGGAAAAACAAAATAATTATATTATTGCATTTTTTGTACAATAATTGTATTTTTGTTTAAAACACACAACAAATGAAGTATCCAATCTTAATGGCTGACATCATTAACAGCGGGAAAAAAGATTCCAGACTTTTAATGGCTCAGTTAAAGGAAATTGTTAGATTAATAAACAAAAAGTCTCACATAGTATCTCCTTTAACAATTACACTCGGAGACGAATTTCAAGGACTCACCGATACGATTGGCAACGGAATAAAAACCATTATCGAAATCGAAGAGATAATCATAAAAAATCAATTCGATCTTAAACTTCGTTATGTGCTTAATTATGGCCATATAGATACCGAAATTAATACTAAGGCCGCCTATGAAATGCTTGGTGAAGGACTAACAAACGCAAGAAATAGCCTAAATGAGCTTAAAGGTAAAGATTCGAGGTTTCTAATATCACTGGGGAGCGAAATGATAGATTCTGCAGACATCCTTAATAAAGCATTTATAATATATCAAAGCTTCGTCGATTCATGGAAATTGAACGACTATCCTATTGTAACAGAGTTTTTCAAAACGGACGATTACAAAATCGTAGCAGAAAAAGTGAACCTCGACCGGTCAAGTGCATGGCGAAGGAGAAAAAGTTTGAATATGCATGAATATGAAACAATTAAAAATATCATTTTAACTTTATTGAAACCATTATGAGCATAAAGATTATAACCTGTTCGTAAATATGCTCATGATAACTTCGTTGCGATAAAAAACTCATACACTAATGAAAAATCTAAAATGATTATCCAGATCCTTATTTTTCTAGCAATCTTCGTCACGGGAGAAATCATCCTTAACTTCACCTTCTTCCCCTACCTGAAGAACTATTTTCATTTCAAAGAAAGTGATGCAAACAAGGAAAACGAAACAACAAAGCCATTTTTAGGCCTTCCTATTTCCGTATTCAAAGGGGGGCTGGAGCGATTTATCGTATATCTGTTCCTTACGATAAACTTATCGCAAATCCTTATCGTTTTTGGTGCTCTAAAAATTGGCACACGGATAGATAAAAACGAAAAAATCAAAAATGATTATTTTCTTATAGGAAATTTTACTTCACTGTTTATCGCCGTTATGTATTACTATCTTTTTACACAAATCGGAATCGTTGATTTTAACTAATACCTATGTTGAAGCTTATTCGGACTAATTCAGAAAATCACGACTTTAGAGAACTTGTAAAACATTTGGATGCGGATCTAGCGATCAGAGACGGCTCAGAACACGCATTCTACGCTCAGTTCAACAAAGTAGATATGATAAAGCACGTTGTTCTGGCTTATGATAATGATGTGGCAGTAGGTTGCGGAGCAATTAAGGAATTGACACCTGACAGTATGGAAATTAAACGCATGTATACAAGCCTCAAAAGCCGTGGAAAAGGCGTTGCAAGTACAGTTTTGGGTGGGTTAGAAACCTGGGCTACAGAGCTAAAATATAAACGCTGTCTTTTAGAAACTGGCAAAAAACAGCCTGAAGCAATAGCGCTTTATCTCAAAAGCGGTTATAAAATTGTCGCAAACTACGGACAGTATGCGGGCGTAGAAAACAGTGTTTGTTTTGAAAAGGAACTGTAAAACTCTTGCTAATAAATATCGATACGAGTAAATTATATAGAGGCTGTAATCGCACTCATACGCTAACAAAGCATCAGAATGGCAAAGAATAGTATTTACCGTCTTAATGTTAAAAAGTTTAAAGCCATTAATTGGATCGTTGTAGGGCTGCTGATAGTTTTAATAGGCGCAATGGTCATCCGGCCAGTTCCGATGCTGCCTGAGAAAGACCTTGTCGTTATAACTGGTAAAGTTGTTGAGATTTATGAAGGTGGGGTAAAAGATGTAAACTTAAAGCTGGAAGGGCGCAGAGAGTTGTTTTACGTGAATCGCGGCTTACAAAAAGGTCTTAATCTGCAGGAATTAAAGGCACAATTAATCAAAGAGGATATCACGATCAAATATCCGGATCATTGGTCCCTGTTAAATTTTAACAAATCAAACTTACATATCTCTAAGATTGAGCATCGCGGAAAAACTGTTTTCACAGAAGTGAGTAATTGACCTTTAAAAGAAACCTTCACCCAAAAAATAATGATTGAAACCGTTCCAACCAGCGTAGATGAGTATATCTCCATCTTCCCAAAAGACATTCAAAAAGTGCTTATAGAGATTCGGGCTATAATGAAAAAAGCTGCACCCGAGGCAGGAGAAGCTATTAAATATGGTATGCCTACGTTAACATTTCATGGAAATATGCTTTCGTACGGTGTTTTCACCAAACATATTGGCGTGTATCCTGCACCAGCTGGAGATTCCGACTTTAACAAAGAGATGGAGCCATACAGAAGTGGCAAAGCAACTATTAAATTCCCTTTGGATAAACCTATGCCAATGAACCTAATCTCTCAAATAGTAAAATTACGAGTCGAAGCCACACTGCAAAACTTAGCAAGAAAAGAACTCAGGAAAAAAAAATGATTTGCAAGCTTCTGTTATAATCTGCCATGGAAATACCAGACCAGAAAAAACAAACACTTCCCAAGCCTTTCGGCCTTGACGGCAATTGGAAGTATTAACAGGAATGGAATAATGCACTATTCTTCACTGGGAAACACGAAGGGTTCAATCTTTCCGGTAAAAAGCCCGACCACGCCCATTATCCGGAATGGTATCCGGGTTTTGACATGCAACAAGTTTAAAATCCACGAAGCTTGTGTAACAATCTGTCAGTTTTTCTGTTCCGGATCCCACTTGTAACATTAATACTACTTATATTAGGATAATTTGTTTTCTCAAGTACATAAATTAGTTAACTCATTAACTCGATGAGAAAATCCGTGCAAAAACAAAATCTCAATATAACCTAAAACAAATTAAATGAAACGTAGAGACGTTATTAAAGGTCTGACGCTACTGCCATTAGCCGGCGGAGTGGTTGGAAGCACTCAGTCAGCAAGTGCCGCTGAAGGTGTTGGCCTGCTTGGAATGCTGGGTGGGGAATCAGTAATTGAAGGTCCGCTTAAGGCAGGCGCTCAGGTTTACCAGTCAATCGGTGTTGAGCCGGTAATTAACTGTCGTGGTACTTTCACTATTATCGGGGCGTCTACTCTGGTTCCAGAAGCTAAAGAAGCCATGCAATACGCGGGCAACTATTATGTACAGCTTGATGAGCTTGCAATGGGTGTAGGCAAAAGACTTTCTGAACTTTCAGGCGCTGAATGGGGTGTTGTTTCATCTGGTTGTGCTGGAGGCATGAAATTGGTGACCATTGCGGCTGTAACAGGCGGAAATCCTGAGAAGTTGGTACGTATACCTGACCTGACAGGTATTGAAAAAAATGAAGTGATCATTCCACGAGGTTCACGCAACGTTTATGATCACGCTGTTCGTAATGTCGGTGTGAAGGTTATAACTGTAAATACTCAGGAAGAGCTTGAATCTGCTATTAATCCACGTACTGCCTTGATTTACATGATGTCAGGCAGACCAGATGCAACAGGACCTTTATCTCTTAAAGCAATTGCTGCAGTGGCTAAAGCTAAAGGAGTTCCAGTTCTTGTGGATGCGGCTGCTGAAGCTTTAACACTAAATCCAAATGTTCACCTTGCAAATGGTGCAACAGTTGTCGCGTACAGCGGAGGAAAGGCTATTCGCGGTCCTCAAAGCGCAGGATTGTTGTTAGGAGATAAAAAACTACTTATGGCTGCGTGGCAGGCAAGCGCTCCTCACCACGGACCAGCACGTGATAATAAAGTAGGTAAAGAAGAACAAATAGGAATGTTAGCTGCGGTTGAGGCATGGGTAAAACGTGACCATCCGAAAGAAGAGCAGACGTGGACAGGGTATTTGGAAAACATTGCTAAACGTGTTTCTGCCATAGACGGCGTAACAACTAGTATACGCCAGCCGCAAGGGCTTGATAACCGGACTCCTAATTTAACTGTGTCTTGGGATCCTAATAAATTTAATGCAACAGGTTCCGACATAGCTACCTATCTATCTACAACCAAACCGCGTATTGCGATGAGTGCTGGTGGTGGCGGTGGTCGCGGTGCTGCTGCAGGTACTGCACCGGCAACACCAACAACTTCTGTCACACTGGCCGCATGGATGATGCAGCCTGGCGATGATAAAATTGTTGGAGATCGCATATTTGCAGCCTTGAATATGAAACGTGACCCGATAGTGGAAACTATGGCTGCCCCTGCCAATGATATGAAAGGACGCTGGGATGTTACCGTAGATTATTTCGCTGAGAAGAGTGCTCACAAATTTATTATCGAAGCCCAGGATGGTAATTTCATGAAAGGATCACATCAGGGAACGTTTACTACAAATGAGTTGGTAGGCACGATCGAAGGCAATGAGGTTAAATTCCAAAGTGCTTCAAGAATGCTGGGAGACAACGTTCCATTCACATTTTCTGGAACCGTGAACGGCAACGAGATGAGTGGTAAAATCCACCATGGTGAGTACCTTACGTCGACTTTTACAGCCAAGAAATACGTTTATCCAACGGGCAAGCAAAAGATCATTGTACCAGTTGGTCCGCCGCTTTCAAGTTAAAAAATCACAACCTTAATATTAAATACCCCGTTTTGCAAAGAGCGGGGTATTTTTTTATGGAAACAACATTAACTATCCCGCTTCTTCAATTAGGGCATCAGTGGTTTTTGAACCAATACTCTTCAATTTCTTATAAAGGTCGTCGGAATTGAAGGGCTTATTTATATAGTCGTTCATCCCTGCTCCTCTTATTTTCTCTTGAAGATCATCAGAAACAGACGCCGTTAACGCAATTATTGGGATGGCTGATTTTACCTTATCACTCATATTTCGTATCATCCGACTGGTTTCGTAGCCATCAAGAAGGGGCATATGAATATCCATCAGTATTACATGAAACGAATCGTTCTCCAGTTTCTCAATGGCCTCATAACCATTAGTGGTGAATACGGGCAGATTATTCCAATTGGCTAAAATCTTCTTTAATAAAAGGCTATTTATTGGATTATCCTCCACAACAAGCACCTGAAGGTCGTCCAAATTATACGTGAGATTTCCGCCGGACTGTACGACATTCTCTGTCGCGTTCGCAAGTTCAAACGCTATATCAAAATAGAATTCTGCTCCTTGCCCCTCTAAACTTTTCACATTTACCACGCTATGAAAAAGGCTAAGCAGCTTTTTAACAATTGCTAAACCTAGCCCCGTCCCTCCAAAGTTTCTGGTTGTACTGGAAGAAGCTTGTATAAATGCTTCGAAAATAAGTTGCTGCTGCTCGATGCTGATACCTATACCAGTATCTTTAACAGAAAAATTGACATTAATTTTATCATCGCTCCGATCAACAATTTTTAGTTCGAGGGTAACAGATCCCTTATGGGTAAATTTAATTGCATTTCCAATGAGATTGTGAAGAATCTGGGTTAGTCTCGTAGGATCTGTTACTATGTGAACTTTTTTGATCGCATCATCAATCAAAACATTCAATTCCAATCCTTTATCCAGTGCCTGAAAACGCATTCCGGAACAGATGTCATTTACAAGGGAATACAAGTCAACGTCAATTGCTTCCAAAGTTAATTTGTCCGATTCCATCTTGTTAAAATCCAGAATGTCGTTGATAAGCATATGAAGGTTCATTGCAGAAAAATTCACGATCTTCAGGTTTTCCGACTGCTCTTTTCCGTATGGTGAATTTAGCAGAAGCTGAGTCATGCCAATTACTGAATTAAGCGGTGTTCTCAATTCATGAGACATTGTGGAAAGGAAATCTGCTTTAGATTGTACAGCTCTGTTAGCTTCCTTAACAGCCCCCAGAAGCTGCTGATTGAGCGCTTCTTTCTCATTTACGTTTCTGGTTAAAGCCTGATAATATAGATAATGTGCGATTATTATCGTTAGAAAATTTAGCAGTATAATAATTTCATAAGAGGGTGACGGGAGTTCACCAGTAACAATTCGTGTTAATGTGATCTTTTCGCCGACAATCAATACAAGGCTTATAGGGATAATACTTAGAAATGAATAGATCAATGCCCATCGTAAATTAACCAGGTAAAAACTGCTCAGGATAATCATAACAACAACCTGTATAGTAGCAATATTAACGGTTTTTGCTGTGATAAATACGTTTGACCAGGTTAAAATGAGGCCTACCCATATCATGATTAAAGCAATATTTCCAGCGTACTTTTTATCTATTAAAAGGATCTTTAACAATCCGACAAAAATACCAAGCAAAACCAGTGTCCTAATCGTTTGGAGATGCTGATCTCCATAAAAAGCTGCAGGCAGTGCAACAAAACCTTTAATTAATGAAATGATTAATATGGTAAATAAGATGCTTATTCTGGCCCTCTTGAAATTATCAGACTCTGTATCAAGCAGTTTTCTTAGAGACCAGTTAAAAATGGGAAGCGTTGATTTCATATTGAGATGTAATAAATATAAGAATATTTAAACCATCAATTAAATAACTTACGGTAAGACAGTTTCCAGTATGGTTACAGCGTCCCGGAGCATTTATGTTTTATAAATCTTCCTCCAATATCACATGCTTTATGTTCTTACGGTCAAACGTGTATGTGATGTGAATTTTACCATCCTGAGTTTGAATAACAGCCGGATAGCTATATTCCTCTTTTGTTCCATCTTCCAGGAGTGCTATATCTTTCCAGTTCTTTCCATCATTCGAAATCGCCGCACTGATCTTAAATCGGCCGTTGAACCATTCCTTGCCGGGAACTAAGGGATTATAAACGATCATCTGAGAGCCATTTCTAAGAGTAACCGCATCAGTTCCTGAATTAGGATTCAGTAATTTAGTACGACTGAGCTTACTCCAGGTTTTACCTTGATCGTCCGACCACGATTCAATTACATTGCCCTCTTTGCTGCGGCAAAGGATTTGCAAACGACCGCCGGGGTGTATCAGAATGCTTGGTTGAATAACATTGAATACTGTTTCGTGATCCACTGGAACAACTTGCCACGTTCTACCCTGATCGGTTGACCGTTCGATATGAGCTTTCCAGACTTCTGTTTTGCTTTCAGTGCTTGACGGCGATAAAATGGTACCATCAGCTAGTTGGATCAGCTTATTTTTTACCGGACCTATCACACCTTCAGGCAGGCTGATAGCTGATGACCAGGATCTCCCTTTATCAGCGGAAGTTTTATACATGCCCCACCATTCTCTTGGATTCGGGCCCACTTTGTAAAAAAGGAAGAGTTTACCGTTATCAGACTTAAACAAAACCGGATTCCAGCAGGGATAGGTTTTTCCATCCACCATCCGTCCGTCGGCCACAGAGACTGGCGCCGACCAGTCATTATTCACATTCGATGACATCCAGATTTTTACATCTTTATTTCCTTCATGACTCCCACCAAACCATGCAGCCAGGAGTTTGCCCTGATCCGTTTCAACCAGGGTCGAGGCATGACATTGAGAGAATGGCGGATCATTGAATATCAACTCATTTTTGACAACTTTCCATTGATTTTGTGCGATGACAGTTTGGCAGATTAGCAAAAAAGCGCTTGTTACACAATAGTATATTATTTTCATAACCAATTATTTATATACTTTATATGATTTTATTCTTTACTAATGAATTTCTTCTTAGACAACAGACGACATTTGATAATTTACGTTTTAAAAAGCTTTAAATAAAATCACCTGATGGTAATGGGCCTCACTTTTTACCTCAATAAAAGTCGGCTATTGCGATTGAATTTCTTAGTTTTAAATATCTCAAATGTCAAATCCAAAATGCATAGCCCACGGCAAATCATAGCTCTTTTAATTCTCACCTTCCTCTTCTCTTTAAATACTCTGGCCCAAAATTCAAGTTCTAAAATTTTGCTTATTCCTTTAGATGACAGGCCACCGAGTCTTCAATTTACTGTAAAAATGGGATTGATTGGCAATGCTGAAATAATCTCCCCTCCGAAGGATTTGCTTGGGAAATTCACCCGCTCCGGGGAACCTGATTTGATAATTGACTGGATACGAAATCAAGACCTAAAATCTTTTGCTGCTGCGATAATTTCTTTTGATATGCTCGCGTATGGAGGTCTTGTTGCGTCGCGTGTGCATCAAACTACCGTAGAACTTGCCCTGCAACGTATTAATATCATTCAGGAGATAAAAAAATCTGCCTCTAAGCTTCCGATATACGGACAAAGCGTAATCATGCGTCTAGCGCCCACCAGTGACGGTAAAAATGAAGCTTATCGGGAAAAGCTAGCGCGCTGGGCAGACATTTCACCCTATTCAGAACATACAGCCGAAACCGCAAAGCTTGAAGCAGAAATACCATCCGACGCCCTCATTAATTACAAACAGGGGAGAGCACGAAATCTTTCGATAAACCAGGAAGCTATAAAACTTGCCAGTAAGGGAGCTTTAGATTATCTGATCCTGTCCCAAGATGACGCAAAGCCTAGAGGAATACACGTTGCAGACCGCGAGAAGCTAATTTCCGAAGTGACGAAGAGCCGTCTTAACAACAAAATCATCATTCAGCCCGGAACCGACGAAATCTCAATGTTACTACTTTCAAGGGCGCTAAATCAATTTCATAGGTTTTCATCGAAAGTATTTGTCAGCTACTCATCGGAAATCGCAGCAAACTCATCCATGCCATTTGAAGACCGTCCATTACGTAAAACTGTGAGTTATAACATAGTCGCGGCGGGCGGATCAGAGACAACGAATAAAAGTGAAGCCGACCTTATTTTCTATGTTTTCACTTCTCGATTTGAAACGGGCCGTGCTGAAACATTCGCTTCAGATATCCACAAGGATATATCTGATAAAAAACGTGTTATGGTAGCTGATGTTGATCCAAAAGGCAACACTCAGGGTGGCGATTCTACGTTCACAAAAGCTTTGCTTAAACGGCGCATTTTCACCGAAGTTCATAGTTACGCTTCATGGAACACAGCTGGAAATACAATAGGCACTGCCCTACCCCAGGGATTGATTTTTCACCTTGCTGAACGAAAACTGATCAGCAATCCGGATCAGCGTACCAGAATCTGGACTGCACAAAACTGGTTTACTTTGCACCGCTTGCTAGACGATTATGCATTTCACACGATTGTGAGACCCAAGGCTAACGAATATTTTAAACAAAGTAACCGTTCAGGCTTTGAACGTAATGAAGAAGTTGCCCGACAAGTTGAGAACTACGCCAGCGAGCTGCTCCAGCCGATGTTCACAGCCTTATCTGCTATTTACAATGGAAAGCCAGGCGAAAGCATCCAGACGAACTTAACTTGTAAACCGGCGAATATGAGATTCAAACTTCCATGGAACAGAACGTTTGAAGCGGAAATAGATTTCGACATGGTTTGCCGTTAATGTTAGGGGCTTGTACACGCCTTGCAGGCCTTAAAGCCAAGGGTTTAAGACTAAGTCCAGATAAATAGCAGACAAGTCCGGCTTGTGTATTACTTTTCATGCACATGCCTTCGGGAATTTCCCGAAGAAAAGCACCTTTTTCCCGAACAACTCCCGAAGACTTCCCGAACAAAAGGGTGTTTTCCCGAACAAAACCCGAACAACTCTCGAACAAAAGCGTGGCCTTGCCGAACAAATCCACCGGAGCAGCCATCAGAATCCGGTGGAAATTCCGGAGGAACGCAGGAGCTGTCCTGAACGATTGTCCCTCCTGTTCTGAATCTGTCTTAGCGCTTTGTGATAAATTTGCCGAATAAAACCCGGGCGGACCAGTTTACCCCCGCCATTCCGTTTCGACGCCCTGTGTGCGAATAAAATCCTGAAATTTTGTGAGCGACTCCCTTCTCTCTCTGACCTGATAAGGAACCAAGCCATTTTGAAGCCCGTACGCAACGAGTAATCCCACCGCCTCCCCGATGCTCCACTCAACAGGATGAAGCCTGTAGCAGCCGTTCGTAATGTGTGTAGTGCCTATATTCTTGCAGGCAGGCAATAAGTTTTCCATGCGCTTCGGCAACAAGGCTCCCAAAGGTATTTGAAACGGCAGCGAGGCAAAATCGATATAGTTTTGCTTACGGCTGCTGGGATGCAGATCTATGTGGTAGTAACCTACACCTACGCTATCGTAAAAGTTTGCCGCCTTTTTACCAGCCTCGGCGCCAGCCACTTGCACACGGTTTGCCTGGCCCACATGTTCTTCAAGCACGGTAAAACGAGCTTGAATTCGTCGCGATTCGCGGATATAAGGGTACTTAGCAAGTCCGTCCTCTGTTCCCATAATATCTTTTCTCAATCTTAATCCAGGCCAGCCTTGTTTCCCATCGGGTCGTGGAGCCTCAGTTTGAAGCCAGTGGAACAGTGAAAGACTCAATTGTTTTGCCCGCGCAACATGATGAGCAAACTCTTTTTCCGTTACCCCGACGAGGTTCCCAAGGGTATAATCATTCTGCGGCCAGTTAACGGTTGAGATATCCCCACTATAGGCTCCGGGAGCAAAATTGTCTTTGGCAAGAATGCGCCTGTAGTTCCACAGGTTCAGATATGGATCTGTGGGACTGCCGTCAGGATTAAAGCCCAATGGTTTTTTCTCAAGCGTTTTGGGATTAGAATAGCTAAGATCAAGCAATTTGCCAGGCCATGCCGGAGTCATGTCAGGAACAAGGTTTTTCCAGAAATCATATTCAGCTGGCTTATCGCCAATATTGTTAGTACCTGGCAGATAATCCATAGCGAAGCACATTGTAAATGCCTGATGGTTATCCGGATCAGCTTTTTCGGGGGCATGAAGTTCACGGGTTTCAATGCGGGATTCAGTTCCGGTCACAAACTCGGTTCCGGTTAATGGAAGAAGATCACCCATTTCGGTAGCATCCACAAAATAGGGTCCGGTAAGAATAGTCTCTTTTCCCGTTTGCAAACTAAGTGCTTTCAAGGCCTTCACTTTACTGCCCGCATACTCGGCGGAACTGATCTTATGTTCAATAAGCAAAGTTAATTTACCGGAACTCACATAGGGGCTCAGCATTTCTGTCAAGACCGCCAGAGACACGCGAGGCTCGTGGCATAACTCCGAAACCACTGCATTTCCGGGGTTGAGAAATTCCTTATCTTTCGCTTTAACTGTAACAGGATAATTCCTTTTGTAATAGTTTCTTACTGCTGTGCGATATGCTCTATAAGACTTAGGAGCTCCGTGGCTTTCGATCCATATATGCTCATCGGGTGGAACACCCTGGGATGTGAGTTGCCCTCCTATCCAATCAGTTTCTTCGGTCATAATAACTGAAAGACCATTGCGCAGAGCCGCCAGCGCAGCAGCACATCCGCCAACCCCGCCCCCAGCGATAACAAGGTCAGCCTTCAGTTCCGACACAGCCAAGGGGTTTAATAATCTGCCCTGTAAACTCTTTCCGGAGGCCATTACATTCGAATTTCCTGCGCTTAACCCGGCAGCAGCCAGCGCACCTAAAGCAATAAAGTTTCTTCTTTTCACATTAATAAAATTAGCGTTGATGTTTTAAGGATTCGGAATCGTGTATTGCCACAGTTCAGCCGATCTATGAAAGTATAGCCTCCCATTGTTATCCATTGCAAGCAGACTTGCAGGTTTGAACAGTTTTTCTACGGTAAAAGTAAGTGGGTCGATACTAAACATTTGATTGTCGCCGGTTCCATATACCTTGCCGTTCGGATGCCAGACCAGAAATGCGTCACGCCAAACGTGACTTGTAAGCGGCCGGGCTGGGTACAGTTCGACAGACTTAATGATTTTCTTAAGTATTGGATCGTATACAAAAAGGGTTCCGCCAGCCATACCCCAGATATTTCCATCAGGAGCAGTGATCAAAGCTGTAATGGCATTCGCACCGGCAACCGGGACCAAATCGTCCACGACCTGGCCTTTACTAACATCCCAGGAAAAAAGTCTTGCAGCGGTAGTGGCTGGCCTTATTCCCAAACCACCCGAAACACTCGTGCCTCCCCAGACTAGCTTGTTTGCATACGTCAGGCTTACTATAGACTGGTCTTTGCTGACCGGGCCGTAAGTCTTGAGTTCGGTTGTCTTAGTATCGTATGAAACAAGATGGCCTCCCAGTTTTCCATATTCCGGCACCATTCCGAAGAATATCTTCGAACTGAGGGGTTCATTTAATACTGCGAAAGATCTGCTCTGATCAGGTATTTGACCCAATAATTGCGGATTAGAAGCCTTTAAATCCCATGGTCTGGATGTATCGTACTTGTAATACATACCCTTCGGGTAAATGCCGAAATAAATATCCTTCCCGCTTACAGTCATACCCTCTGTTTGATGCAGACCCGGATACGAGGTTGTTGTATTTTTTTCTGGATCATAAGCGCCATGTCCGCCAGCAAGGTACCCGCCAGACCAAATCCGGCCATCTGGCCCCTTCATTATAGCCTGGATAGAAATTGGCTGACCAGGTATCTCCAACAGAGTATTAATTATCTCCCCATTATCTGTATCCAGACGACTCAATACCCCATCAGCATTAAGCATCCATAAGATCCTGCCCTTGGTCAGCATCGCGTTTGCAGAGCCTGTGTTACTGGCATGCTTTACAGGTATGTCCGCTGATTTAGTTACGTTACGACTGTACAAGCCAGATTTGGATGTATAGTAAAATTTCCCGCTCCTGTCAGAGCTGCTCACTGCTTTCATATCCATCTCAGTTATCTGATACTCGATCTTTCGGGTCAGTAAATTATAAACCAATGTAAAACTCCCGTTAGTAACCAATGCAAGGAGTCTATCGCCATCGGCCTGGCCCTGCAGAATTTCAAGGCTATAGACGAATTCTTTAGTTTTAAGTTGAGGGGGTAATAAGGATATCTTGTCGCCAGTTAAAGGGTCCAGCTCAATAAGATCTGCATGTGAACCAATTCCGGCGAACAATTTTTCGCTTCTGTCATGATATACAAGGCTCCTCACATAATTCTCGCCCTGCACTAAAGGCCCTTTTCCAACATCGGTAAATCCATTGTCAGGGTGATATCGAAAAACCCGGCATCCGGGGTATGTAGCCCCGAACATCTCCCCATTTTTACCAGCTGCAAGGTTCCATACAGTAGTTTCCCCCGGCAGCACAATTCCGAGATTCTCTACCAGCTGAGTTCCCGGACGGTGACGATATAAAATACCTTTTGCACCGGGTATATAAAGCCATCCATCTGTGGAAACGGCCAGATCCCAGGCTCCATCTGCACCCGGCAAGGGCTGATCCACGATTAATTTTTTGTCATCTACTGTATAGCCAAGCAAATGTGCAGGATTTCCTCTCACAACCGTGTAGACCAGTTCCCTGCCCGATGGATCTGAAAGAAACGTGCTCCCCTGGATCACAGATGCCTTGATCTGGGGCCCAAGGTTTCTTAAACCCGGTTCTTGGGCAAACATTGATCTGGCTGAACAGGTAGATAAGACGGTAAAAACTATAAAAGATTTAATGAAGCCAGATACCATAATTTTATTCAAAATTTATTTTTCACGGGCACTACTCACAGTCTGAACAGCTATATCAGCATACTTTTCCAGCTGCAGCTTCCTTACATAGTTCGCAATTTCTGCAATTTCCTCATCCTTTAAAAAAGCAAAGGCAGGCATTTGAGCATCATATTTAACTCCATCAATTACAACGGGGCCCGCAGAACCTTTAAGGATTTTGTTAATCAGAGGCAATTCGCCCTTATTAACCAGTGCAGAACCTTTTAGCGCCGGGAACACGCCTTTTAACCCTGTCCCGTCTTCACGGTGACATGAGGCACAGTATTGCTGATATAAACTAGAAGTATTGCTTACCGTCGTGGTGGTCTTTCTTCTCGCGGGATTTAACGGATTACTTGATTTGAATATCTTGATAATACGGTCGTCTTCAGGCAAAGGATCGCCCATTGTCCTGTTCCAATCGCGATTGCTGGTTGAAACATATACATCACCCGAGGGGGAGATGCAAATATCCCGCAAACGTCCAAATTGATTTTCGAGGAATATTTCCTCATCGATTATTTTGGTACCGCTCGCGTCCAGCTTTAGAGCTCTTAGACTTTTACCTTTGAGGCTAACTAGCAGCAGCGAATTATTCCATTCGGGGATGGTTCCCCGCGAATAATAGTCAATTCCCGCCGGCCCTATGGTGGGGGTCCAGGCTTTTAAAGGTCCAATAAATGGGATGTTTTTTGCGTACTCAATTTCCTTGGCGTTGTCGGCATAGCCCTCTATTCCCGGCCAACCGTAATTTTTTGTCTTCTGAATCAGATTAACTTCGTCTTCAGTTGCATCACCATGCTCTGAAGTATAAAGTTGGTGGGTGCCAGAGAATACCATACCTTGAATATTTCGGAAACCCATTGACCATACGGGACTTCCCTTTACTGGGTTATCTGCAGGAACAGATCCGTCAATATTTAGCCGCAATATTTTTCCGTTGGGAGAATTAAAGTCCTGCGCAAACGTTGTACTGGCCGCATCCCCTGTTGCCCAGAATAATTTGCCTTTCGAAAATGCAAGTCTCGATCCGCTATGGCCATTATTGGCAGCGATTTCCATCAAAATTTTTGGATTTATCAGTGTATCCTGCTTCCAGGTGTACCGTACTAGTTTTGAAAATGGCTTCTCATTCTTCAAAAAAGTATAGTTCAAGAAAACGTAGGGGTATTTTTTCATATCAGGATGAAGAGCCATCCCCAGGAGACCAGCTGTGCGTAGAAACCAAACATCTTTCAACTGGAGAATAACTTCTTTTTTGCCTGTTACAGGCTCAACCCTGCTCACAAGACCTTTTTGCTCTGTAATCCAAATCTTGTTGTCAGGACCCCATGCTATTTCCCATGGGATGTCCAATCCAGCTGCTACAACACTAGTTTCAATGGTTGCGGGGACACGGAAATCAGCAGACAGAACATATTGTGTCGAGGTGTTATTCCTTAATTTCAAAACAGCCGGAGCAAAGCTTTTGCGCGACTGTAAAGAAAATATTCCCAGAATAAAAAAGGGTACAAAGGTTAAGTACAGAAATTTCATGAACTAAAAACAAAGGCAGAAGATAGGAATAAATGCTTAAAAGATTTCCACCCTTCTGCCCAGTTAAAGAACAATCGCAAATAGCAATTCGTACCTAAATCGAAAACTACGCTTCAGCAACCCAGGTTTTGGCTTGTTCGAGTTCTGCATGAGTAAAACCTTTTGCTTTACCAGGTACAACAAGAGTAAACAGATCGGTAAACTTTTCTACTGCTTCCTGCTCAGTTACAACAGCAATTCTGTTCCATTTGGTGAAGTGAAGCAGCCCGGCTTTCATATCCTGAAGCCATGCGCCAGCTGTCCAGTTACCTACGTCCGTGTCGAGTACGAGGAGATAATTTATCTCTCCTACTTCATCAATTTTCTTTTGCAGAGCAGGCAAAAGAATGTTTTTCATATCGTCAGCATTAACTTCATTGGTTGCCCTAACGCCTATTACGTGCGACGGAAGATCTTGAATTATTGAAATCATAGTAATGGCTTATTATTAGTTAACAATCTCGATTTATGTGGCTATATTTTTTACTTGCCGTTACGCAATTCGTCTTCATCATCCTGATCCTCACCAGATTGATTTTCTCCATCACGAAAGTCCTGATCTGTAGCTTCTAAATGATTTTCTTCGACAAATTCGTCCCGACGATAATCCTCAGGCTGTTCTTCTCCTAACTCGTCGTCCTCTGATGCCCTAAATTGCTGATCGGGTCTAACATTTGTTTCCCGTTGACCTGGTGTTTGCCGGCCATTTGATTTGTCTCCGTGATCTTCCTGCCATTCGTTGTGCTGTGACGCAGAAGGTTGTTGATCCGGTGGATTCTTAGATTGTCCGGCAGAACCGGGATTTTGATTGACGTTCCCGGATCGTTCATTTTCTTCCCGATTGGATTGATCTTTTGCTCCCTGAGCATTAGGATCATTATAATCTGTTCCCATAGATAAGTTTAATTGATGCACTCAACTCAAGCAAACCCTATACCATTTGAAGAAATGATCCAGTAGTTTTTTGCCGGTTAAGTAGATCGATCTATGAAAATAATACTATGGGATTGAGCTTTCAGCGATCATAAGCATTCTTTAATTCCTGATCAATACCTGTACTCCGAATGATTTAAAAAGATGCTTTACCCTGATAAAAGTCGAGAATTTTCTTTCTCAAGATAAAATCGTAACGATTGCTCGCCAAATTCTGTTTAGCGCGGTCGAGGTTGTTTTTGGAAACCAGATAGTCTACCGAATTTATAGCACCGGCATTGAACCTTATCTCCATTGTACGGAACGATTCGGCAAATGCTTCGGTTTGCTCAACCAAATTTCGGTAACGGTCTCTGGACGCTTCCATGTTAAAAAAAGCCTGGCTTGTAAGCTGCTGCAATTGAATGCGTACATTTTCTGCCATCAGCTCGCTTTCCCTTTGAACCAGTTTTGCAAGAGACACATTATTTCTTGTTCGGAATGAATTAAACATGGGTATGTTTACTCCAATACTAAAGCCCTGGCTAATGTTATTATTATACTGTCTGAAATAACTGATGGGCATGTTCTGTGGATCGCGGGCCGCATTTGAAAAATTGCTCCGGATACCTGCGTCAAAAAATACCGAGGGGAAAAACCTGGATCGGTTTGCCCGGACGCTATATACAGCGCCTTTCTGGCGAAAATCGGCTGCTTTAACACCTGCATAGTTACTTAAGGCAGATTGATAAACTTGCTCAGCTCCGCCATCGTAAATTAATGCAAATTGTTCCGCCTGTAATGGTGCAAGAACTAATTCCTTGCGGTAATTAATATTCAGCAATGATGTTAACGCTATTTTTGCATTTTCCAGCGCATTAGCCAAATTAACCTGCGACAGTTTATCGCCCGCGTACTGCCCTTTCACGTCGAAATACTCCGCTGGTGCTATTGAGCCATTTTTGTTCAGCACATCGAGACGCTCAAGCTGCTTAGCCGTGACGTCCTGCTGAGCAAAAGCAAGATTATAAAGGTCCTGAGCGGTTAAAACCTGCAAGTAAGCTAGCGTAACATTTAAAGACAGGTTGTCCTTTGCCTGCTGCTCTTCCTGCTTTGCCGCCTGATACAAAAATGAGTTTTGCTTAATAAGATTCTGTAAAGCAAGGCCATTAAACAAAGTCACACTGCTGGAAAGGTAAGGCTGAGCATAAGTAACCTGCTCATTGCTGAAGGCATTTGTAAACGGATCTATACTTCTGCCAAGATTGATCCCATGTGTTACGCCGGCATTTAAATCGGGCAAAAGGTTTGCTCTCGACTGCTGCAAGCCAATCTTACTGTTCTCCGATTGTATGATACTCCGCTGGACATCAATGTTATTTCTAAGGGCCAAAGCGATACTCTGCTCGAGGCTTAAACTGGTCACAATTGTATCCTGCGCATAAACAATGCAGGATACCACAGAAAAAATAAAACTAAAGGATAATCTTTTCATCACAATTTAAGCATTAACGATCTCATCAACTCGTCCATCCAGCAAATGCACGATCCGTGAGCCATAACCAGCATTTTTCTCTGAATGCGTAACCTGAATGATAGTGACACCGTCTTCCTGATTCAGCTTCTTAAACAGATCCATTATTTCTTCACCCTGCTTGGTATTCAGATTCCCCGTTGGCTCATCAGCAAGAATGAGTTTAGGATTTACGGCCAGTGCTCTGGCAACACCAACCAACTGCTGCTGACCGCCTGAGAGCTGCGATGGAAACAGGTCCTTCTTTCCTACTATTCCAAATCTGTCAAGCATATCTGCCACAATTGCCTTCCGCTCAGAGCTCTTTATATCCTGATAAATAAGAGGAGTTTCGATGTTTTCATAAACGGTCAGTTCATCGATCAAATGGTAGGCTTGAAATACAAAGCCGATATATTGCTTGTATAAAGCTGAACGCTGCTTTTCTTTCAGCGCGAATACAGAATGGTCCAGGAAAGTGTAAGTTCCCTCATCAGGCTCATCCAGCATTCCAAGAATGTGAAGCAGCGACGATTTGCCGGAGCCGGAAGGCCCCATTATTGAAATAAATTCACCCTCTCTAACTTCCAGATTTATATCTCTGAGAATGAAAGTGCGGTTGCCGCCAGTGTTATACCATTTAAATATGTGTTCTAGTTTGATCATTTTTAAGGTGTGAGGTGTGAGGTATCATTTACCACACGATTAATATTTTAGTTCTTTAATATACTTTTATTACAATTTTCTCCGTGCACACTTAACGCCAATTACTCAAAGACCTAATTATCAACTCATTATTAAGTTTTTAATAATTCTAATCGTTCGGAAACGAACACTCAGAGTACGGTAGTGAACATGGGATAGTCAAAGTTTAAGCAACCTGACTGCATCAAACAGGGCGATTTCTATCCGATCTCATCCTCTATCAATCACGTTAAAACTTAAGCTGTGGTGCGAAGCCAAAGAAAACCACACAAAAATTATTCTTAAGACGTTAAGTCCTTCCTTAAGAGAGCTGGATCATCAGTGAATCATGTATTAAAAGCGCAAGTTTGGCTTGATGACATGAAGGATTTTGAGGCAATTACACAATCTAAGGGTCGCTTTTAAAAAAGAGCTGCATTAAAAGCCATACTTTCCTTAGCTGTCGGTTTGGCGGGACTGGGTTTACGCGGGTTTAGGAATTTGGGTTTTATTTAGGCTTTAAGTTAGGTACGCCGACCTAAGGCTCTACGCTTAATACCTTGAAAATAGCAATTCACTCCGAATGTAAACTTTTCACCGGATTAGCCAATGCTGCCTTTGCAGCCTGGAAGGTCACCGTGACCATTGTGACCAACATGGCTATTATTCCCGCCAGGGCAAATATCCACCAACTGATGTTTATCTGATAGGCAAACTCTTGCAGCCATTTATTCATCAGCCACCAGGCTATAGGTGAAGCGATAAAAAATGAAAGTGCAACGATTTTAAAGAAACCTGAAGATAAAAATATTACGATCTGCGATACAGAGGCACCAAGAACTTTGCGTATTCCGATTTCCTTTGTTTTATGGACGCTAGTTAATATAACAAGTCCCAGCAAACCTAGCGTACTGATTGTTATTGCTATCAATGCAGCTACCCATATGATTTTTTGCTGAAAGCTTTCCTTTCTGTATTGTGCAGCAATCTGATCATCTACAAACTGATATGTAAATAATTGGTCCGGAAACGTTAACTGATACTGCTTATTTATGGCAGCCAGGGTCGATTGTATGTCTGTTCCGGTAAGTTTTACAGCAATGTTACGGGTCAGGAACTTATCATCCATAAATATAACCGGTTCTATTGCGGAGCGCAGGGACTTTAGATTAAAATCTCTGGTTATGCCCACGATGGTACCCTGTGCATCTCCTGCCCAAAGCCTCTTGCCAATTACCCCTTCAGGATATTTTGGCAGCAATCGTGCAGCCATAGTTTCATTGACAAGGTATTCGATTCGTCCGGGGCCGTTTGAAATTGTGCGTCCGTGCTTAATGTTAATATTAAAGGTCTTAAGGTAGGCAGAATCTCCAATTGAAAAACTCGCCGGCCACGCCTCCCAATCACGGTTATCAAACTTTATGGTGGCGCTTCGGCGGGTGTCGTTTCCTGGCGCGAAATAGCAAAAGCTAAAAGATTCTATTCCCGGTAACGAGGTTAGCCGTCTAGCCAGCGACATACGCTGCGATTCCGATATCTTTTCGAACGGAACCATAACAACTCCCGCTCTTTCGAAACCATTATCGGTCTTTTTAAGGTAGTCAACCTGCAGGATAATAACTATTGTACCAATAATCAGAACCATGGAGACAACGTTCTGTATGACCAGCAGCGAGTTACTTCCGAAAGTTAAACCGGATCCGGGGAGATTGCCTTTCAGGGCTTTTGACATACTGGATCTGCTCATAATCCAGGCAGGATAAACTCCAGCAATCAAGGTAAGTAATATCAGTAAAGCTCCGGCGAAGCCCAGCAGGTTGATGGCAGACGTTACACGCACTGGCTCATCCGAAAAGAAGTAACCATTTAGATCTGGAAGGGTAAGTACAATAAGGGCGAGCGAAATTACTATCGCCAAGGCTGTTGTGATAAACGATCCGGTGAGGAACTGGACAAATATCTGAACAGGCGATCCGCCGAGTATCTTACGTACGCCTATCTCAATTCGCCGCCGTGTCTGCTGTGCTATAATGAGATTAACATAATTTATGCTACCAACAACCAGAATAAGCAAGCCAATTATCCCCAAAACAACAAGCCTTGAGGTTTGAACTGTACCGGCGTACCGGATGTCGAAATGCATAGTTTCAAGAGGCATCAAGTGGAACGTGAACCATTTATTCATACCCTTCCCCATATGTTTATCGATCATACCGGCAAGCTGCTTTTCGACGGCGTTTTTTTGTGCGGCATCTTTCAACAGTATAAAGGAATCATGGGTTGACATACCGAAACCCCAGTCGGTAAAATAGCCAGATTCCCACTGTGGATTTAATGCTTTAAATGAAGAAAAAGAAAGAAACATGTCCGCTTTGAGATCAGTGCTTATAGGATCAGTTATCAGGCCTGCGACAGTAAAGCGCTGGCCTGCGATCGACAATACCCGCCCGACGGGACTTTCCTTACCAAAATATTTTTCAGAGATTTTTTTTGTCAGCACCACGTATCCGGGTTGGCTAAGACGGCTTGATCCGCCACTCAGGAAATCATAGTTAAACAGTTTGAACCATTCCGCATCAGCAAAAGAAACATTTCCATCCTCGCGGTACCTCTTTCGCACGCCTCCATCTACATCAATTACGAAGCTCTGGCGATTAATTGATACCGACGCATTCTCAACCTGTGAGAAGCCCGTTTTTAAAGCCTGCAGCATAGCGATTGATGAGCCCTTGTCGTACTGAGTCTGATCCAGCTTCACTTCAGTCACCAAACGGAAGATTCGCGCTGAATGCTCATGATGCTTGTCGAAATTCATCTGGTAGCTGACATAGAAATAAATCAAGGTACAGCACGTAATGGCAAGCGCAAGCGTACCCACATTAAGCACGGCGTTGAGTTTATTGCGTTTGAGGTTTCGAACGGCGACTATAAAATGGTTAGATAACATGTTATGTAAATTTTTGTGGATTCTTAGAAACCGCAGTTCACTCAGAGCGCAAACTCTTCACCGGATTCGTCAATGAAGCTTTGATAGCCTGAAAGCTTACGGTTATTACAGCTATGATAACAGCTGACAGCCCGGAAACAATAAATGTTGACCAGCTAAGATCGACTCGGTAAGCAAAATCTTCAAGCCAGCGACTTGTTATGTACCACGCAACAGGCGCGGCCAGTACAATGGCTATCAATACCAGCTTTATAAAATCTTTTGACAGCATGCCAGTTATCCCGATCACGGATGCACCGAGTACTTTGCGGATACCGATCTCTTTAATCCGCTGCTGTGCAGTGAATGTAGCTAAACCAAATAGTCCGAGGCAGGCTACGAATATGGTTAGGCCTGCAAAGATGTTTAGAACATTCCCTACACGCTGTTCTGCCTGGTATGTCTTATTGTAGCGTTCATCAATAAAAGAATACACAAACGGCTCCTCAGAAGTCCATTTGCTTTTAGCCAGCGCTATGAGTCCGGATGCGTCGTCTGCCTTGAACTTCACAATCAGATTTCCACCACCGCCGAGCATCATAATCATTGGCGTGATCGATTCGTGCAGCGGCTTAAAATGAAAATCTTTTACCACACCAATAATATTATAGGTCATCATAGTGCCTTCATTGTCAACCATCCCAACCACTTTGTGCCCAACCGCGTCATTTGGCCACCCCAATGCTCTGGCGGCAGTTTCATTAATTATCGCAGCAGAAGAATCCGTTTTAAAGTCCGGAGAGAAATTCCTGCCTTTGGATAACTCAATACCCATCGTTTTCAGATATTCATAGTCGATCTCATGCTTGGGCGTCTTTACGTACTGGTTTACTTTTCCTTCCGGATAGACACTGAAGTTGTTAAAGTTGGTGTTTCCAGCCGGCAGAAAACCAGTATTGCTGATACTCTGCACCCTCGGGTCTTTGAGAAGCTCATTTTTAAACGCTTCTGTACCATTTCTCAGTTGCCACGTATTTTCAACAACAAGCAGTTGTTCTTTATCATACCCCAATTTTTTGTTTTGGATATAGGAAAGCTGGTTGTGAACAACGAGAGTGCTTATAATAAGAACTACAGAGATAAAAAACTGAAACACCACCAAACTGCTGCGAAGCGATAAGCCAGAAGATTTAACTGTTGATACCGCACCCTTAAGGACGGCAACAGGCTTAAATGACGACAGAAAGAAGGCAGGATAACTACCAGCGATTCCACCTACTATCATCACAAAAACCAATAGGATCGGTATTGTCCAAATATTTACAAAGACAGTTAGCGAAAGGTCTGACGCCGCAATCTCATTAAACACTGGTAATACCAGATAAAGAAACCCGAGCCCAATTAATAAAGCAAGAGTAGTAATGAGGAGTGATTCCACCAGGAATTGTCTGATAACGTCCGACCGTAAAGACCCCATAACTTTACGTATACCCACTTCTCTCGACCGTTTCGATGCGCTGGCAGTTGAAAGGTTCATGAAGTTTATACAGGCAATCAGCAGCATAAATAGTGCGATAGCACTGAAGATATAGATATAACTAATGTCGCCGTGAGAAGCGAGGTCGCCGTTCAGATCTGATCTAAGGTGAATATCTGTTATAGGCTGAAGGTATAGCCCTATTTGATTACCCTTTTTTCTGAACTCCTCTATGTTCATCCCAAAAGCTTTATTTATCTGCGGGGCTGCATACTTATCGATTACTGCAGGCAACTTGGCTTCGAGTTCCTTATAATCATAACCGCGAGGTAAAACTAAATAAGTAAAATAGCCAGAAGTCATCCAGGAATCGTTCCGCTCATCAGGATTCGTAACCAGTGATCCGATCATATTAAAATGAAAATGCGACTGGCTTGGAATTTTATCATACACCCCGGTAATCTTGTAAGAAGAGGTCCAGCTCTTAAAGTTCAATACTTTTCCGAGCGGATCCTGATCCCCAAAATACTTTTCAGCAGTTTCCTTCGAGACAACTATGCTATTAGGATTCTTTAGAGCAGTAGCCGGATCCCCTTTTATCAGTGGAACAGTAAAAACTTCGAAGAAATTTGAATCGGCAAAAGCAAGGTCGGTTTCCTTAAAAGTTTTCTCGCCGTAGCTGATCAGCGGTGAACCCCCGCTTTGAATTCTCGTTGCCGAGATCACTTCCGGGAAATCACTTTTCAGCGTCCTGGCTACCGGGGCCATCACATTGGCCTCTTTCATTTCTCCGCCGCCAATAACACCGCGAAATACTACGCGGACAATTTGATCCGCTTTTTCGTTATAACGGTCATAGCTCAGTTCATTATAAACATAAAGCATAATTACGAGGCAGGTAGTAATACCAATTGCAAGGCCGAAAATGTTAAGAAAAGAAGTGGCTTTGTTCCTTATAAGGTTTCGCCATGCGATTTTGATGTAGTTTCGTAGCATCTAACTGTGAGATTTGAGCTCTGAGAGATGAGCTCTGTTCATTTTTATCTATAATTTCATTCTAACTTCGTTTGCGGAAGCTCAAAGCTCATTGCTCAAAGCTCTTAGCCCTACTCACTCCTCAAACTTCTCACCGGATTCATAAGTGCCGCTCTTATTGCCTGAAAACTTATTGTTAATATGGTAATGAGGAGCGCAGTCAGTCCGGCCACTATAAAAATCGAGACAGGTATTTCAGATCTGTAACTGTAATTCTGTAACCAGCTATTTATTACATACCAGGCTATAGGTATTGATATTACTATGGAGATAACAATTAACTTGACGAAATCTTTAGACAACATCTGCCAGATGCCCATTACTGTTGCTCCCAGAACTTTTCTGATCCCGATCTCCTTTTTCCGTTGTTCAGCCATGAAAGACGCCATGCCAAACAAGCCCAAACAACTAATTAAGATAGCCAGGCCTGCAAAGAAGCCAGATAGCGTCCCAACACGTTCCTCATTCCCGAATTTTCGTGCGTAGTCTTCATCAACAAAACTGAAATTAAAGGGCTCGTTAGCGTTATACTTTTTGTAAATTTTTTCTATATGTGCGAGCGCGACTTTCGGGTTTATCTCCGGATTTGTTCTAACCATCAGAATTCCGGCAGGATAGTCAAGAAATCTAAAAACAGAAGGTTTCACAGGCAAGTAAGGTGATTCAACAACTATATCTCTGACAACTCCGATTATAGTAAGTACTTTTCCATCGCGAGTAATATTCTCACCAACTGGGGTTTCCAGCCCCATAAACCTGGCAGCGGTTTCATTGAGTATAACTCCTGTAGAATCACCCGGAAATTCCTTTGAGAAGTCTCTGCCCGCTACAAACTCCCACCCAACTGTCTTTCCATAATTATATGAGATCTGAGCCGCATTGAATTCTGCTGGTACCGTTGGGTCTTTTCCTTTCCATTCATAACCTGTACTGGTGGAGTACACTTCCGTTGCCGGCGCATCTGACTCTGTCACGCTGACAACAGACCCTGTGCTTTGCAGCTCCCTTTGTACGATATCAAAATGGTTATGTATCTCAGCTGAAGGCAACCGGACCATTATCAATCCGGCACGATTGTAACCCACGGGACGATCCTTGACGAACTGAATTTGCTTGAATACCATAAGGGTTCCAATAATCAGAACTACCGAAACGGTGAACTGTACGACAACGAGAACCTTCCTTGAAACGAAACTTGATTTTCCAGCACTAAAGGCACCCTTAAGCACCTTGATTGGTTTAAATGACGATAAATAAAAAGCAGGGTAAATTCCCGCGACGATGCCGGTGACTGTGCAGAATGTTAAGCAAATAAGCCAAAATGCGGGATTCGCCCATAATATAGCAGTCTTTTTACCTGCTACCTCATTGAAAAACGGAAGTGACAGGCTCACCAGAATTATACAGATCGAAAAAGCGAGAACCACAACCAAAAATGACTCTGTAAAAAACTGTTTAACCAGCTGGCTCTTCTGCGATCCGATCACCTTGCGAATGCCCACTTCCTTTGCACGTTTCTCGCTGCTTGCGGTACTTAGATTCATGAAATTTATACAAGCCAGAAGAAGTACAAAAATGCCTGTTGTGGCAAATAGCCAAACATACTGTATTCGCCCCCCCACATTAACTCCGTTCTTAAACTCTGCATATAAATGCCACCTGTTCATTGGCTGCAAAAACAGAGCAGGTTTTTGCTGAGCCAACCTGCTATTTACATGGTTTAACCGAACGTCCTTTATTGCAGCTGAAACATTTTCAATGTCAGCGTTTTCAGCCATCAGAACATAGGTAGTGAACGAGTTGGGCCTCCACGGATCTTCCATGTTTTTCAATCCATTTGAATCGAAAAAAAGTTTCCAGGGAGCGATAAATTTCACATCTGAAAAGGTTGAATTGTAAGGCATATCCTCATACACACCGGTTACTTTAACAGGCAGGTTACCCGCATTATCAATGTTTACGATTTTGCCAATCGGACTGGAGTTTCCAAATAATGCTTTGGATGCAGATTCAGACAAAAAAATAGAACCAGGATCTGCCAGACCATTCCGTTTCCCACTCAGCATATTCAAGCTAAGAAGTTCGGGGCCGTTCGGTTCAAAAAAGACACCAGATTGTGACAGCTTTTTTGATCCAATGCTCAGAGTGTACGGCCATATTCCAGATGACAACACTACCTGGTCAAAATGGCTTCCATAATCCTTACGAAGAACCTCAGCCAAAGGATATGGAGTGACGTTTGTTGTTTGAATACCTACGCCAGTGATTTTACTTTGCATTACCCTGGCGATACGATTATAGTTCTTAAATGATCGGTCGAAATAGACCTCGTCATAAATCCAGAGACCTATCAGGATGGCTACTGACATGCCAATCGCAAGTCCTCCTATATTTATCAGAAAATGCAGTTTATTACTGCGGAAATTTCTCCAGGCGAGTTTGATGTAAGTCTTTAGCATGATGGATATCAGGTATGAGGTATCAGGTGTCAGCTATTACCCAGTTTAATTATATTTATCTGTCTTAATGTCTATTTTATCAGGTATCAGGTATCAGGTATCAGGTATCAGGTATCAACTGTCAACTTTTAAACTTTTCACCGGGTTCATTATCGCTGCTTTCACCGATTCATAGCTAACCGTTAGCCATGCAATAAACAAAGACCCCAGTGAAGCCATGACAAACACGATCCAGCTTATTTCAACGCGGTAGGCAAAACTTTGCAGCCAGCTATCGATGGCGTACCATGAAAGCGGAATGGCAATGACCATTGCTATGAGTATAAGTCGTGTAAACTTGCCGGATAGAAGATAGACGATGCTTCCAATCGAAGCTCCAAGTACTTTTCTGACTCCAATTTCCCGCGTTCTTTGCTCCGCAGTAAATGCTGAAAGACCATATAATCCAAGACAGGAAATAAAAATAGCGAGGACCGCAAAGAGATTGAAAATGCTACCCATCTGCTGTTCTCCACGATAGAGGTTTGCCAGATCCTGATCAATGAAGCTGAAATTAAAAGGATAGGCCGGGTTTAGTCTCGCGCTGATCGTCTCAAGTGCTTTAATTGTTGATTCAGTGCTTCCAGGTAAAGTCCGTATGACTACAATACCGCCGCCCCTATTTTTTCGTAATACAAGAGGTTCAATTAAGTACTGCAATGGTTTAAAATTGAAATCCTTTACCACACCAACGATCATTCCTTTACTTCCACTCCAGTCCAGTTGTTTCCCAACCGCATTTTCAACTGTCATTCCCATTAGTTTCACCGCAGTTTCATTCACGATGAAATTGGTAGAATCTCCTTTAAAGTCTGGAGAGAAATTGCGGCCATTCAGGATTTTTACCTGAAACACATCAATAAAATTGTCGTCAACATCGATCGATGGAATGATCGGATGTGAATCTTCGGCTTTACCTTCCCAGTTTACATCAGCCTCACCAGAAGCTAAATTTGTGGGCAGATCAGAGATAATAGAAAAGTTGCTGGTGAGCTTATCCTCCGTTAATGCCGCTTTCAGCGACTCTTGCTTATCCCACATATCCCCTCTCATGTTCATCGAAAGAAGATTTGTTTTCTCAAATCCGATATTCCTGTCCTTGAGATAATTCAATTGTTTATAAACAGTGGCAGTTCCGGCAAGCAACATTATAGAAACCACAAATTGGGTTACAACCAGGGAGTTGCGGAAAATAAGATCACCGGTTCCTGTCTTTAGCTTCCCCTTAAGAACACTGATGGGCTTGAAGCCAGATAAAAACAATGCGGGGTAGCTTCCTGATATCAATCCGGTTATCAGCGCAATTCCTGTAAGAGTAAATAGTAACTCGAGATCAAACAATTGAAGATTAAGATCTTTTCCTGCGAGGTCATTAAATGCCGGCAGAAGCAGCCACACTAGAAATACCGCAAGTATAATAGATATGAATGAAATGACCAGTGACTCACCCAGAAACTGCAGGATCAGCTGACGGCGATCTGCTCCAACTACTTTACGAAGCCCTATCTCCTTGGCCCTCCGTGCTGAACGGGCTGTAGCGAGGTTCATAAAATTGATACAAGCAACAACCATTATGAACAGCGCTACTATAAAGAAGATATTCACGTACTGAATATTACCCTTCACTGCATTATCAATCTGAAGGTTGGAGTGCAAATGAATATCTCTAAGGGGTTGAAGATTGAAATCTGGCTTTAAGCCATCGGGTTTATGATTAAGATAGACTGCCCTTATTTTTGAATTCAATAACGCCATTTCTGCGGCAGAACGATCCTTCTTGTCCTGCAGCTGGACATAGGTGTAAAAATTGAAATTTCCGTATGTCTTTGTCTTTAAGTCCTGATCAGTAGGCAGCAAGGCAGACATAGGCATTATGAAATCAAACTCAAAGTGCGAATTCTGCCTTTTGTCAGGAAGAACCCCCGTTACTATCATAGTTTCCTCGTTGCCAATTCGCATTGCTTTACCCATCGGATCCTGATCGCCAAAGTATTTCTTTGCAATGGACTCGGTGATTAAAACAGCATCAGGCCGGAGAAGCGCTGTTTTAACATTCCCCTTTACCAGAGGAAAAGAGAAAACCTGAAAGAAATTCGAATCAACATAGTAAACCAGTTTTTCTTCAAACTTGTTGTTATTGGCTTCAAATAACCTGCCTTTTGTGGAACTTGTTCTAACTACAGCCTTTATTTCAGGCATGCCTTCCTGCAGGCCTTCTGCCAATCCCGCCGGACTTACAGCAGCGTTGAAATCTCCAACGCTCACGGTTAAGCGGTAAAGATTGTTTGCGTTCGCATGAAAGCGGTCAAAGCTTATTTCGTTATTGACCCAAAGCAAAATAAAAATACTGCAAGCCATACCTATAGCAAGTCCGCTGATGTTTAGAAACGAATAGGCCTTGTGACGAATGATGTTGCGGAAGGCGATTTTGATGTAGTTTTTGAGCATGATATGCTATCGGATTTGAGGTATCAGGTGTCAGCGAGTACCCCGTTTAATTATATATCTCTATCTTAATGTTTATTTTTTTCAACTGTCAACCCGATAGCTATCGGGTGTCAACTGTCAACTCAAACAAGTATATTCTCCGTCACCGTTTGCCCATCCAGCATTCTTATAATACGATGGGTATACTTTGCGTCATGTTCAGAGTGGGTAACCATAATGATCGTTGTTCCCTGTTCATTTAGCTCTGTGAGCAACTGCATAACTTCATTACCATTTGATGAGTCCAGATTACCTGTGGGTTCATCAGCCAATATTAATTTCGGATTATTCACTACAGCTCTTGCCACGGCAACACGCTGCTGCTGACCGCCCGAAAGCTGCTGAGGGAAGTGATTCTTCCTGTGCATAATCTGCATTTTATCAAGTACCGCTTCCACCCTTTCTTTACGCTCGCTAGCCTTTACTTTGGTGTAAATCAGAGGCAATTCGACATTCTCGTAAACTGACAGTTCATCAATCAGATTAAAACTTTGGAAGACGAAGCCAATGTTATGCTTTCTCAAATCTGAACGTTTACGTTCGTTAAACTGAGCTACTTCTATCCCATTAAACAGATAGCTTCCGCCATCAGGATCGTCCAGAAGTCCAAGGATATTCAGCAACGTAGATTTGCCACAGCCTGAAGGGCCCATAATGGCGACAAATTCCCCTTGTTTAATATCGAACGACAGGTTATTTAATGCAATAGTTTCTACCTCTTCGGTGCGGTAGAATTTTTGGAGTTGGGTTATTTTTATCATCCGGGTTTCAGGTTTGAGGTGTCAGGTTTCAGGCACTTACGTACCGACCGATAGCTAATTAGTAGTTTATTTTTAATCTCTATTTACTTTATTCGTTAAATCAATATTATATGAGAAGCTTTTCAGAACTCATCGTCTGGCAAAAATGTCATCAATTAACATTAAAAATTTACATAATCACCCGTAATTATCCCAAAGAGGAACTCTACGGTTTGGTATCCCAAATGCGGAGGTCCAGTTCATCTGCGCCAACAAACATTGCTGAAGGCTGCGGCCGAAATAGCGATGCAGAGATGAAACGCTTTCTTACTATCGCCTCAGGCTCGACGTCTGAACTGGAGTACCAGCTTTTGTTATCGAGAGAACTTAATTATATCTCTAACGATACTTTTAAAGAACTATCTGATTTCGCTATCGAAAACAGAAAAATGATGTACGCATTTATGATAAAACTAAATGCGATTTGATCGTTGTGGAGGCTGATACCTGATAGCTCACAGCTGATGCCCGCTACTTATTTCTCCTTCAACACCAATTCCTCCATCGCCCCGTAATTATCATACCCCGACGTAATAACTCTATCCCCTGCCTGCAGGCCGCCCAAGACTTCATAATAATCGGGATTTTGACCGCCGAG
This sequence comes from Bacteroidota bacterium, assembly GCA_040384965.1. Classification (GTDB taxonomy): domain Bacteria; phylum Bacteroidota; class Bacteroidia; order Sphingobacteriales; family Sphingobacteriaceae; genus Daejeonella. Next base: position 148,019 of record JAZKIH010000056.1, read on the forward strand.
CTGAATATCAGTTTTATACGCAATACTTCCATCCTTATTGAGTTTGAATATCCAGTTTCCACCGGTTTGCTGAAAGAAGCCCCCTCTTGGTAAGAGCAATGATTGTTTAGCGTCGCTTAATGTTACCCGGATTTGGAGGCTTTGTCCGCGGCGGATATCTTTCGGAACGTCACCAACGTATTCCATATCAACCTGGAAACGACCATTAGTTACCTGAGTATAAACCTTTTTGATCTTAAGAACATAAGTTTTACCGTTCATAGGATAATCTGCTGTCAACCCGACAAATATTCTTGAAATGTAATGTTCGTCAATTTCCGCACGGATTTTAAAACCACTCAGCACATCAATTTGCCCTAACCGTTCGCCCTTATTCTTGTTTTGCCCAATTTCAGCGTCCAGCGACGTTAATTGCCCGTCCACAGGGGCACGGACAATCAGATCGCCAACCTTTTTACGCATCACGGCTAATGCATTTCTAGTACGCTCATACGACTGCGCGGTCTGATTCAATTCTTGTTTATTAGAAACCTCATCTTCTTTAAGTATTTGTTCAGTCAGGGTTTTACGTTTAACCTGATAATCATAAGCTATTTTTGACTGCTGAAATTCCTGCGATCCGATAACCCGCTGGTCATATAATTTCTTATTCAACGTGTACAGCCGCTCTGCTTCTTTGAAGGCATTATCCACGTCGGCCATCTGGTTAAGTTTGCTGATGGTATTTTGACGGGCTGCATTTCTGGAAATCTGCATTTGTGTAAGCAAATTAAATACGGATGTTTCCTGATTTACCAAACTAAGCTCCAGATCTGTGTTGGACAGGCGCAGAATAGGTTCGCCTTTCTTCATAACCGCTCCGTCTTCCACATACTTTTCTTCCACTCTACCCCCTTCAGCTGCGTCAAGGTAAATAGTACTTACCGGCAACACTATTCCATTGACAGGAATTGACTCCTGAAAAGTTCCAGTCTTTATTTCACTTATCGTAATACGTTCTGTCTCAACATTCAGTCTTGTTTTGCCGGAAGTTAAATAGTAACTCGTGCCGATCAGGATTACAATCGCACAAATCCCTGCGATCATTAATATTCGCTTCCTGGTCCAGGTCTTCTTTGGTATAACTCTATCCACTTTATTTATTTCTATTCTGTTTGATCCCTGTGATACAATCTTGTGCCAAACACATAGTTCTTTGAAAAACAGTTTGTTATACTAAAATTGACAGGTATACTTAGTACGGTACCGTGCATCATGTGTTCGCTTATGATACAGTTGGTTTAGGTAGGTTGTACAAAGGCTATTGATTTACAAGGGATTAATAAAATGGTATGTTTATGGTGCTGCCAGCTGCGGGCAATCAGGTATCAGGTCTCAGATATCAGCCCATGCTTGATGCTAAAAAACTAACAATATTTATCATTAATTTACGCTTGAAAAGAGCTGACATTGTATGTTGATGCCTGATACCTGATAGCTCATACCTGTTTCCTATGCACCTAAAAGACTCCACCATACTCATTACTGACGACGATCCGGACGTGCTTACGGCCGTGAGATTACTCCTTAAGCCTCTTGTTAAAGAAATCGTAACAGAAAAGAATCCGGAGAACTTACCTGCGCTATTAAGCAAGCAACAATTCGATCTCGTGTTACTGGATATGAATTTCAAAAGCGCTATTAATACCGGAAATGAGGGATTCTTCTGGCTAAATAGGATACGGACATTACACCCGGATCTGTGTGTAATCATGATTACAGCTTACGGTGATATTGATCTGGCAGTTCGTTCATTAAAACAAGGTGCGGCAGATTTTGTGATCAAACCCTGGCACAACGATCTTCTCATAGAAACTATTAAGGAGGCCATCAAACCTAAGGGCAAAGCATTAGCGTCAAAGAAAAGTGGCAAGGACAATGGCACTCAAATGATTGGCGATTCCGAAATAATCCGGGACATCCTGTACAAGCTTGATAAAATTGCCCCTACTGACGCCAATATCCTCATTCTTGGAGAGAATGGCACTGGCAAGGACCTTATTGCGAAAGCTATCCATAATACGTCTTTGAGAGCTGAAAAGCCGTTTATTAAAGTGGATGTAGGTGCACTGACTGACAGTCTTTTTGAAAGCGAGTTGTTTGGACACAAAAAAGGAGCTTTTACAGACGCTCGTGAGGATAGGATTGGTCGGTTTGAAGCTGCAGAAGGCGGCACATTGTTTCTTGATGAGATAGGAAATATTTCGCTTCAGCAGCAGGCTAAGCTCCTTAGTGTTCTTCAAAATCGTCAGGTCATCCGCTTAGGCACAAATGAGCCTATATCTGTAGATATTCGTCTAATATGTGCAACAAACCTTCCCCTGAGCGAATTAGCAAATGAAAACCGCTTCAGAAAAGATTTGATATACAGAATAAATACCATGGAATTGATGGTTCCGCCTCTCAGATATCGGGGTGATGACATTCTACTTCTTGCGAGACACTTCGGCAAAATTTACGCTGATAAGTACATGAAGCAAACGCCCGATTTTGATGCCAGGGCGCTGGAAAAACTTCGTCAATATTCCTTCCCCGGAAACGTAAGAGAACTTCAATATACTATCGAACGGGCTGTGATAATGGCTGAGGATACTATATTACAGCCAAAAGATCTTATATTTTCTCCCTTGGAAACACATGCCGCGGCGCCAATTCAAACAGATTTCAATCTCAATAGCCTTGAAAAAAATGCCATACTGCAGGTGATTGAAAAACATGGAGGTAACATTACAAAGGCTGCTAAAGAACTTGGTCTGACACGCACGGCGTTATACCGCCGATTGAGTAAGTACGACTTGTAGTGGACAAAGTAAAGGTCAACATAATTCTCCGTACCACAGGGCTTCTATTAATCCTGTGTGTGGCCGCATATCTTATTGTTAATCAAAAATATACTTATCTTCTGGCCGTTGGGCCGTTAATAATATATCAGTTATATCATCTATATGTGAGGCAGCTTTTGCTTTATGAAGAAGTAGATCAGTTTTCAAAAGCTCTTTACTATCGCGACTTTTCGAGAAACTTCAATTCTCGCTCAGTTTCTGAACTCAACCCGCTTTACAATAACCTCAATGATATTAGTCGGCTATTTCAGCAGGTATCGCGTGAAAAGGAGACGCAATATCAATATCTTCAAAAGATCCTGGAATTGGTTAACACCGGTATTTTATCTTTTGAAGCCGATAGCGGTGAAGTGATCTGGATGAATGAATCACTGAAAAACATGCTGGACAGACCTTATGTAAAGAATATTCACTCCTTAGCAAAACGAGATGAAAACCTCTACATAGATATCACATCACTTAAACCCGGAGAATCAAAGATTGTAACAATATTTACCCGGAAAATGAATGTCAAAACCCTCCTTTCTGCCACGGCATTTCAAACCAACGGGATAAAGTATCAATTAATTGCATTTCAAAATATTAATGAAGCTTTAGACGAGACGGAATCGAAAGCGTGGCAAAAATTATTAAGTGTTTTAACACATGAGATTATGAACTCCATCGCTCCTATTTCTTCACTAGCAGATACCATCAAAAACCGCCTCGGCAGTCTTGATAAACGATTGGATACCGAAAACAACCTTGTAGATCTCGAACTTGGAATCAGTACGATAAAAAAGCGCAGTGAAGGCTTGCTAAAGTTTGCAGAGACCTACCGCAATTTGAATAAAATAACTAAGCCAAATCTTCAGCCACTATATGTACGAGATCTTTTCGAGAATCTTCATTTATTAATGCAGCCTACGCTATCGCAGAAAAATATTGAACTTGAAATAATTCTCAAAGACCCCAACTTAATGTTCGAAGCTGACCTGACTCTTGTAGAACAGGTATTAATTAACCTTCTGGTTAACGGGATGGAAGCTGTAAAAGATGTGAGCGATCCAAGGATTATTCTCTGCGGCGAACGCTCAAATGAAAAAACCATTATCAAGATCATTGATAATGGTGTTGGCATAGACGAGGACGTACTCGACAAAATTTTTATTCCATTCTTTAGCACCCGTAAAACAGGAAGTGGTATCGGCCTCACGCTATGTAAGCAAATTATGATGCTACATAATGGAAATATTCAGGCTGTATCCAAGCCGGGTGAAGGAACCAGTTTTTTATTACAGTTCTAATTATAACTAGTTATTATCACGTCGCATTCCGGCGCCGCCGTTTTGCTGGCCACCACTACGATCAAAGCCGCCCCTTTGGCCTTCTGCACCCCGTTCAAAATTACCTCGCTCTCCTTCAGGTCTTTCAGCGCGTTGTTGACTACCGCCGGCAAATTTGTTGATCCTCAGGTTTAAAGTAAGCATGAAGTATTGAGTCAAACGATTGGTCTGACTATCAGTAAATCCATTCTCAACTATTGTCTGATTAATATTGTTAGACTGGTCGAGGATATCGAAAGCCTGAAGCCGCAACGTTGCCATATTCTTCTTGAATTTCTTCTCAACATATGAGTTAATAACTAATGGATTTGTATTAAAGTTACCGATATAACCACTATTAAAGGTTTTGCCTCCGTTAAATCCAAATATTAAAGATTTGTCTTTAAGAAAGAGAAAACGTCCATCCAGATTTAATCCGTAAGTGTTAATTTTTGTGTCTGTATTAGTTTGAAGTGTATAATCTGTAAGCGTACGGCTGTATCTCAATTCAGGGCTTAACTCCATCCATTCTCCCGGATTTATTTGTAATGCCACTCGCTGGCTTATATTTCTCCTGTTTGAATAATTCTTGATGTTATCGGCCAGAGACACTGCCCGCGTAAAACGTGTATCTCCGGAAAGCCGCACAGTATATTGCCGGTCTGCGAAAGACTTAGACCAGTTATATCCCCCGAAGTATGAATAATAGCCATCAGTATTGACAAAACGTACTTCCTGTTTACGGCTGCCGAACACATCAGGGATTAAAACTATATTTTGAACAATCTGATTTGAAATAGTATTGGCCTGTAAGTTGAACATTAAAGATGTTCTCTTTTCAATGTTCGAAAGTCGCAGATTAGCATCAATGTTGTGTGAAAATGAACTATTCAGATCCGGGTTACCAACAATCGGACGCTGCGGATTAGAAATGTCACGAACTGGCTGGAGCTGAGAAAACTGCGGTTCAGCTGCCGAGCCATAATAGTTAAAGGTTATAGATTTGGTACCGCCAAAGCGATACTGATAACGGGCTATTGGTGCAAAGAAAAAATTAGATCTGTTGATTGTTGTGTTCAGGGTAGCGGAGCTTCCATCCAGGTGTGTCGGATTGGCTGTCAATCCCAAGGAGAGCTCACTGTTCTTGTCTCTATAGTTGTAATTTAATCCCAGACGATGCGATATAAATGAATAATCAAAGATGTTGCTTAGCGAATCGATAGGTTGTAGAATGCCCGCAGAATTAGCCAGGCTCGATATCCGGCTGTTATCATATTTATTATAATTCACATCATAATTAAACTGCAACCTTCCTGTTTTACTAATCGGCTCATTGTAAACCAATCTGCTTGAGGCGCTATACGTTCTATTTTGTGTTGAGTTAAGCCTGAAATTAATTGAATCTTTTAAAGTATTTCCGCTGGCATCGTTGTAAATAATGTGATTGTCGTTCTCCTGATCCGATTCAAGATTACTATTTCTGAAATTAAGATTTAGCGAATAATTTCTACCAGCCTTAGCGAACAGGTGATTATACAACAGATTTGTATTAACACTTGGCGTCCAGGATTTTGAACTGGCTACGGTATTTTGATTCTGATTGATTACTCCTGTTTGCGACAAAGTTCCCGTACTTTGACTCTTAGTTCTTCCGAAACTAAGGAAAGGTGTAAAAACTAACAGATTTGATTTGTTGATATTATACTCTAATCGCCCATTAAAATTATGGCCGGTATTGATATTATTCGCATCGCTAAACTCGGTACTTAGAATTGAACCTAATGAATTTGCACTTTGCCGGAATACGTTGCTGATAGTACTTCGGTCTCTGTTATTGAAATAATAAGAGGCTGCAAGACGCAGGTTGGAACCGAATTTATTGTTATAATTAAGCGCAAGCGAGCCTAAATTGGTGATACCATTACCACCGCCGCCGCCTTGAAAAACACCGCCGCCACCACGGGCTCCGTTTCTGCCACCAAAATTCTCTCCGCCTATTTGAGTTCCGTTGTTATTCAGGTTTGCATTTATACCTAGAATTCTCTCTCCCTTCATCTGTTGGGCGAAAAGACCAACCTGATATCTGTCTTCGGTACCTCCGCCAACTGTTGAATTGACCATATAGCCGTGATCACGGCCCGGCCGCGTGGTTATATTGATAATAGTTTCCGGATCACCTTCCTTAACTCCTGTGAACTTGGCCTGATCCCCATAATCTTCAACAATTTGGATCTTGTCAATGGCATCTGCGGGAATATTCTTTGTAATAGTCTTCATATCACCTCCGAAAACCTCTTTTCCGTTCACCTTTATCTTCGTAACTGGTTTACCTGCGGCCGTAACATTTCCATCCTTATCAACCTCTGCCCCGTCTAGTCTTTTAATTGCATCTTCTACCACAGCATCCGGCTTTAGCTTCAAATCTGACACACGATATTCAACCGTATCTGTCTTTATCAGCACCGGAGGTGTTCCATTGACAACCACCTCCTGAAGCAGTTTACTTGTTGCTTTCAAAGTTATCTTAGGTAATACGATTGCCGAGGAACCATCCGCGTTTGTGTAAGATGTGATGAAGGCAGCATAGCCTAGACTAGTAACTACGACACTGAAATTTGAACCTGTGACCCCGCGAAAAGTAAAATTTCCATCCACATCAGAACGGGTCATCAACGTGTCACTTCCGCCCGACGGAATTATTTTCACCGTGGCACTAAAAATACCGGTACCGGTAGTGTCCTGTACGACACCACTAACCGTACGTGCGGTTTGGGATTGTGCAGCAATGCTTAAAGACAGGAGAAAGAAGAAAAGTATAATTTTGTTGATCATAATCTTGACAATAATCCCGGCTTTTTCCGGCATTGATAGTATGACAATGAAAACAATCGCGGGTTTAAGCCAACTTACTACCTCTATATTTATGTTACATAAAATCCGAAAAGATCAATTCACCGATCCTGCAAATGTCAGAGATCAATTGATTAATAAATTTTAATAATTCTATGGATGTTTTTTAACTTACGCATCTATAACCGCTTTCAAAAGTTTAATAGCGAACCGCCTTCGGGCTCAACTCATTCGGTGTGATATCATACATTTATTGCAAACTAAATCGCCAGTTTAAACGGTTGGTATTGTGTTTAAGTTTCCTGCTTTGCACATCCAGCCTGCTTGCTCAAACTCAACTTTCCTCGGATGATCTTTTTCAAAACGCAAGAAAACTTGCTTTCGATGATAAGAATTATACACAAGCGATTGCTCTGACCAAAGACGCGTTAAAAATTAGTCCGGATTATGCCGATATAAGAATTTTCCTTGGCAGATTATATACATGGACAGATAAGGTAGACAGCGCTCGGGTAGAGTTCAAAGAGGTTCTGAGTAAAAATCCTGGACATGAGGATGCCTCACTTGCTGCCGGATATCTTGAGTACTGGAATAAAAATCCGGAATTGGCATTACAAGTCACCTCAGAGGGATTGAAATATCATGATAAGTCTGAAGATCTTTTGCTGCTTAAAACTAAAATCCTGGATGATCTTAAGCGTTACAAAGAAGCCAATGAAACCTTGAACACATTACTGAAGATTAATCCTAAACTTAGCGAAGCGCGTGCACTGGCTGGAAAGATTGGAGATTTCGGTCAGAAAAATAAAATAGGTCTAAGTTATGACTACGTAAGCTTCGACAAACAATTTGCCGATCCCTGGCATCTGACAAGTTTTGATTATACCCGACAAACAGGGATTGGATCAGTAAGCGCCCGTGTTAATTATGCAAACCGATTCAAAACGAACGGAACTCAGTTTGAAATTGACGCTTATCCCCGCATTTCCAACACCTTTTATTCATATATAAGCGGGGGGTATTCCAATGCCAGCATTTTTCCTAATTATCGTGCAGGATTCTCTTTGTACGCCAATTTACCAAAGGCTTTCGAAGCCGACGCGGGTTTCAGAATGTTAGACTTCGGAACAAAAACGTGGATATATACTTTTGCTGTCGGGAAATACTACAAAAGTTACTGGTTTAATTTACGTACATACCTGACACCATCGAACAATTCTTTTTCGCAGTCTTTGTCACTGACTACCCGTTATTATTTTGGCGGTGCCGACGATTACTTAAGTTTAACGTTAGGGTCTGGTCTTTCTCCGGATAATCAGCGTAATAATATTCTGTACAACAACGGTAACGCGTACAAACTGAAATCAACAAACGGGTCCCTCGGATTGCGGAAATCATTTAATACCACAAATATTTTCACACTGAAAGCCTCCCTGGAAAATCAGGAATATTTAAAAGATACCAAAGGGAACCAGCTTGAATTAGGGGTTGGCTTTGTAAAGCGCTTTTAAGTATGGCTAAAAGAATCCTGTTAGGAACTGTTGCCCTGATTTTGCTGGCTCCGCTCCTGATGTGGCTGGCTTGGTTTTTCACACCGAAAAAGACTCTGGTAGTGGCCATCATAGATAAAACGGTCCTGACAACCTCAGGACAAGAGCACATCTCGCTTAACTGGGTCTTAAATCATGAACGGTACACGAAGACATCATCAGAATCATACAAAATCGATAGAGATTACTTTGGCTTTTTTCCGCTAAATAACGAACAGTTTAAGGTTAAGGGCCTAGAACAGTTTACATCGTCGCAACTTAAACAACTGAGTTCAGACGCTGATCTTGTTTACTTTACGGACACTTATGGAATCTTTAATAATGAGTGGTACATAGGCAAAAATATCAATGAACGTTCGGGCATGCTGTATGGCGGCCTGAGCAACAGAGATATTGAACTTTTGGAACTCATGAAAGCTCGTAAGAAGTTAATTATTGCGGAATTTAACACGATCGGCTCACCAACGGACAGCATCAACCGCAGCCGTTTCGAAGGTAATTTCGGTGTACGATGGACCGGATGGACCGGCCGTTTTTTTGACAAACTTGATACGGCATTAAACAAAGAAATTCCGTTGTGGCTGATCAATAATTATAAAAAATCACACGATAACAAATGGCCGTTCAAGAAGGCAGGGATCGCTTTTGTAAGTATCACTGATGAGGTCATAATTTTGGAAGATGATACTCATTTGGGCGATCCCTTGCCACACATTATCAGCAACAGTTACGGCCAGCAAAACCTTTCCCTGCCTGCGAAGATCAAATACCCTTTCTGGTTCGATATACTAATGATTGATTCACGAATCAACAAAGAGGCGGCCACCTTTAAAATAGATGCCAACGCGAATGGTCTCGAGGAACTTAGAAAATCCGGTATTCCTGCCTCATTCCCGGCAGTAACCTATCATAAGAGAAACGACTATACTTTTTACTATTTCTCCGGCGATTTCTGTGACAATCCTGTACCGATTATCACTTCACATTTTAAGGGTATTAGCCTATTTAAAGCGATGTTTTACAACGAATCCGATCCGGTCGAGCGGTCGTCATTCTTTTGGAACTTCTACCGGCCTATGATGACGAACATTCTCAAAGAAGCAAAACGAAACTAGCGCCGAGTATACTTTTGAAAGATTGAATCCGGGATGATCTTCTTCCCTGAGATGATCATTGAATTACGCCTCTTAAACTGGTTAAAAGCATTAGTTAATTGAGCCTTCATCCGCGCGTCAGAAGAAACCACTTCGTTCATATCTGATGATAGCTTAAACAATACGTTCCCGTTCAAGTGGTATTCTCCAGAGATAAAATCGACAATATCTGATTTGTTCTGGATAAAAGGCACAGAATGGATATTCTGAAAATTCCGGGTTGTATCCAGCCCCTGCCCCATCCAACTGCTTTGCTCAGGCAATTCCATTTTGTGGTTAACTTTCAAATAGGCAAGAATACTTGGCGCGATATCGAAATGTGTAGACACCGAAGAAATCCTTGCTGTTCTTTTCAACAAAGGAGAATAAATAATTAACGGCACGTGATATCTGTCAATCTTAGTTCTCATTGGGATCTCGGGAATCCTATGATCCCCGGTGATAATGAAAATCGTATTTGCAAAATCAGGTCTTTTCGAATATTCGTTAATGAAGCCTCTGACAGCATCGTCTGCATAAAGTATGCTCGCGTATTGGTTCTGATAATTTCGGTAAGCAGCTTTTTCAGTATTGTTAAAATTCAGTGCAGACAGGCGATCCTCAAATAATTTTAAATATTTCGATGATTCATTTATTATGAATGGATTATGGGTAGAGACGGTCAATACCACATCTAACTTTGGCTTAACTTCATCAGCTGCAATCGTCGCAAAATAATGCCTGAACAGTTCCTTATCGTTAAAGCCCCAGGTGAAACCATTAACCGGCGGTAGCTTTATGTATGATGCCGGAAATGTTTTTTGATCTAATATTTTATTAACACCGTTTTTCTTCAGATAGGTATTCATATTATCGAAATCGCCATCACCTCCATAATGAAAGGAAGTCTGATAACCATTTGCCTGCAGAAGATTTAACAATGAAAGCTGTTCAGGCATAGCGTCGCCAAGCTCGAGGTAACCATTCTTGGCAAAAGGTAATGATCCCAGCAATGAAGGCAGGACAGCAAACGTTCTACCTTGCTGACTTAAAAAATTCTCCCAATACAGGCTCTTATCAGCAAGGGAGTCAAGGAATGGTGTAAAGCTTCCAAGATAAGCATCTTCGTTGGAATACGCACGTCCTAGTCCTTCCATCAGGATAAATACAATATTGGGAGAGTTTTCTTTAGGTGCGAAGAACGGCGTTAATACATCCGCAGCGGCTTCTTTGTGCAGAAATGGGTAGTTGGTTTCGTCCAGATATTCAAACTGAACCGCGCTTCCCCTACCTCCAAAGTTTCCAACATAACTTTCAGCGTATATGTCGGTTTCAGCCGATTGAGGAAAAACGTATGTGTAGGTAGCATTGTAAAAATAATCTGACTTATTAACTACCAGATCATTCTCAATATTTGAGGAGAAGCCTGGCGGCTGAAAAATCGCTGGCGAACCAAAAAGAAGATAAAGAAACGATATCGCCAAAACAGCACCGGAGAAGTAAGCTGTCGGCCGCAGAGATTTGGACACATATTTCAGAGCAAGAATAATGATCCCAATCAAAAGGATAATGAGTCCAATGTTAAGCACACTTAAGTCACCTGATGCCCCAACAGTCTGTACAATATCGCTTTTGGAATAACCGTAAACATCCGCACCTGCAAGAGCCAGTGACGTGTTAAAATAAAAAGACAGGCCAGCATGAATAATGAAAAACAAGACAATCACACCTTTCAATATGATGTCGGCCGACCGTTTGGATGCAAGGCCAATGCCGAAGTAAATTAAGTACAGGGGCAAGAGTGCCTTAAGCCAGAATGTAAAATCGGCCCACAAACCCCAACCGGCTATAGTCAACAACGGCAGAGACAGATCTTTGGTAGACTTAATTATAGAAACCTCAGCAAGCCTGAAAACTACCAGCAAAAGTAAAGCTACAGCCATGACGGCTATATAAGACCGGACGCTCACAGTAAATCCAAAGAAACTGCCATTTGAGGGATGAGTGTCCTGAACTATTTCCGCTTCCTGTTCTCTAACGGGAGATGTTACAAGCGAATGCTCGGCGACCAGTTCGGGTTGTTCTTCTGGTAGGAGCACCTGTTCAGATAAAATTTCTTCAGGAGAGTCCGGCTGTTCTTCCGGTGCATAAATTTCTTCCGGGATATTATCCGCTGCCATACCCGGCTTCCCTTTAGGTGCAGAAAACCCTGCGCGTGTCATTTCACCCCAGGAATTCTTTTTTCTTAAAAAATCGATATTCCCTTTTACTGCAGACCACACAACAAATGGATGAAACACCAATGGTTCTAAGACTGCCGTCAATAAAAGTTTTAAGATATCCTTTCGTGTGTTGTACTGGTTATATGACAGTACTTCCATTAGTATGGCAAAAACAGAGTAAAGAACGCCAAAGGTGTAAATAAGGAGCAATAGTGAAAAGAAGAATGCCCAATCCATCGTTCCTGTTAATAGTGAGAACATGAAAAAGAGAAAGCCTCCAAACTCCACCAAAGGCGCCAGAAATTCAAAGAAAAACCAATAAGGGTAGCTGAATAAACCCATCACCCCATACCGGGGGTTGAAAAACATTATCTTGTGAAATTTCAATGTTTCGATAGTACCGCGTGTCCAGCGGTTCCGCTGACGCCCTAAAATTTTAAAGGAAGCTGGCGCCTCAGTCCAGCACAACGGATCAGGGATAAAAGCGACTTTATACGGCAAGTCGCGCTCCTCCATATATCGCCGCATTCTAACAATAAGCTCCATGTCCTCGCCTACTGTATTATGATCGTATCCACCACATTTAATAACAATTTCTTTGTCAAATGCTCCGAATGCTCCCGAGATCAGCATCAAACCATTCAAACGAGCCCAGGCCATCCGGCCCAGCAAAAAGGCGCGTATATACTCCAGTGTTTGGACACGCGGCAGGAATTGATCGGGAAGATTAACCTTAATCAACCGTCCGTTGGCAATTTCGCATCCATTAGCTATTCGAACAACACCGCCGGTGGCAATAACCCGCTTCGAAGGAGATTCAAGGAATGGTTTAACCAATTTTAACAGTGCATCCTGTTCAAGAATACAATCAACGTCGATACAAACTACGTAATCGTTACCGGCAATATTAATCCCGACATTTAATGCGTCTGCCTTGCCTCCGTTTTCCTTGTCGACGACAATAAGCTTACTATAGATGAAATTTCGGCTTTTATAAACGGCCTTAACCTTTTTGGTTGCAATTTGCTCGTTAACAAAAAAATCAGCTTTGTACAGATCGTATACTTTGATCAGCTTCTGCATCGAATCATCTTTACTGCCATCATTTATTATAATAACTTCCATGTTATTATAATGGATAGATAGCAACGATCTGACGTTCTCAATAATGTTTGCACCTTCATTGTACGCAGGAGCGAGAATACTAATACCGGGTGTGTGAGTAGAGGCGGCTAAAAGCCGATAATTGGTAAAACTATTCTTCTTTCTATATCGCTTTACTTCTCCGATGGAATAAAGTCCAATGAATATATATCCCGATAATAAAAATACCGAATAGGACAACAATCCATAAGTTATAACTTCGTATGCAACGGTTTGCCAGCTCATTTTCGTTCCGCTTTAACCTGCCGTATAATTTGATTGAAAGGAAAAGTTTCCGCGTTTGAATAACTTTCAAGCACCGCCAACCCAGCATCACCTATCGCAACAATGGCTTTTGCAGCAGCTAGTTTAAGTTTGTTAATTTCCTCATTCAATACCTTCATCAGAAATGGAATCTCAGCCTCAGTTCCAACATCCTGCAAAACTTTAATGATCTCAAGTTTATTTCCTTCAGTTTCTGACTCATAGAATCGGAGGAGGTCGGCGGCGCTTTCTGCTGTTTGAAGTTCTTTGATGGTCAATATAGCCTGGCGGCGAACTTCTGATTTCTCATGCCCTAAACAACTCTTTACATTATCGTAAAGTTCGAATCTGAAATAATTTCTGGCAAGCTTTAAGGCAAATATCACAACGCTATCGTTTGCTGACTTCAGCCAATTATCGATGCCGGTGAAATTTTCTGCGGGTAGCTGTGATAATTCCTCGAGAAGCTTGATCTGCTGCCATTCTGTAATTACAAATGGCGCGTCGTCGAGAAACCGCAGTCCCTGAAAACCGCTAAATTTTACAATAGTATTTTGGGCTTCCACACGAATCAAACCTCGCCGGCTATTTGTGTGAGGAAGTATCATATTCTTATGTTCACGCATTTCCATTGCGCCCATGTATTGAATGCCCGAAGCTTTCAGGTGCCACGATTTACTTTCGATCATGTTCACAACATCCTTGTTGAGTTCCAATTGCCTAAACAAATCTTTTAAATTCAAGGCAGCCTGACCGCTCATATTTTGTTTTGCCGCAATGAGTTCCCTGATCAATAAATTTCTAAAATGGGGGTTAACCAGTAATTTCCTGACTCTGTCTGGAATTGGGAAACTATTAACCTCAAGAACCTTCAAAAGTGAATGGCTAGAAGAAGCACTTTCATCTTCCTCAAAAAAAATAGCATTTCGAATAAGGGTGTCTGCCAGGAATTTCCAGCGTTCAAATTTTGATGCCCGCAGGTTGTAGATATTGAGATATACGACTATGTATACACAAAGAGCGAGTATGAAGAATACAAATGCCGATGTGCCAACAGTCAAACCGGAAAGCCCGGAAAAATAGTAGCTAAGGGTTTTTATATCGAAGTAATTCAATCAGCAGATTATTCTAAGCAGGATTCTTCATCCCGGCGACAAAACGATTCACTCTAACAGACAGCTCGTTGGGACTGAATGGTTTCGTGATGTAATCGTCAGCACCTAACCGAAAGGCTTCCAATATTACATTTTCCTGGCCCATCCCAGATAATATAATAACTTTTATGCTGTTGCTATATTTTTGCTTTATAAACCCTACGATCTCCATGCCCGAGGAATAAGGCATCATGATGTCAGTAATAACCAGATCCGGCTGTTGAGAATCTATTAGTTGCATAGCTTCCCTTCCGTCACGTGCCATCAGAATAGAATGTCCGTCCTTTTTCAAGCGAAACTCCAAAGTCCGCAGCATCAACTCATCATCTTCTGCTATCAAAATCTTCATACCAGATACCAACTTTATTTACCACGTATACGTAAAAAGTTCAATACGGTTGTGGGAATGCTGTAAGATTTTTACGTTTAACAAATGTAAGGTTATTGCTTATCAAACAACACAAAAACATTTTTATTTCAGAAAGAATAATCGCATCCTTCTACTATATTTACATTCTAAAATCTTTTGATGAGCAAAAGCCCAATACCTAAAAATGAAGCTGAAAGGTTGCTAAGCCTGGGGGATTTAGATTTAGATTATACCGAACTGGACGACGATTTCAAGGACATTGTTGAGCTCGCCGCAAAAATTTCGGGAATGGAAGTATCGTTAATCAACTTAATAGATCCTTTTACTCAATGGACAGTAGCAAACCACGGGCTTAAAGTCAATTCAATGCCCAGAGACGAATCCGTTTGTCAATATACCATAATGGGAGACGTTCCATTTGAAGTCGTGGATCTTTCAAAAGATGAAAGATTTCAAAACCGCTCATATGTTGCTGGCGCACCGAACCTGAAATATTATTTCGGGATACCTCTTACAACAAAAAAAGGAATTAATATTGGCTCGCTGTGCATCCTTGATTCAAAACCTAAAACTATAAATCCTGACAGTATTGGATTTCTGAAAATATTGGGCCGTGAAGTAGTGAGTAAGCTCAGGACTTATAACACTATTGCAAATCTTAAAAACGATCTGTCAGGCGCATTAAAAACTCAGAAAAAAATAGCTCAGGATGTGCGTGATCCGCTGGCGGGCATTATTGGAATTTCGGATATCCTGTTAGAACAGCCAGCAGGCTCGGTGCAGGAAACCTTAGAGTATATTTCTTTAATTAATGAAAGCAGTAAACTGGTACTCGAAGTCACTGATGATGTACTAATTGATAATTCTGAGGAAAGAGATTTACCTGGTGAGGGTTTTACTTTGCTAACTCTTAAAAACAAGCTGGAACAACTTTACGGACCGTTTGCTGAAAAGAAAAGCATCCAATTGACTTTTCTTAGCGAATCGTACAAAAGTAATTTCCCGCTTCAGAAAAGCAGCATCTTACAAATTGCTGGCACGCTCATTTCTTCGGCCATTAACGTGCTTCCCGCAAATGAAACATTAATTGTAGAGCTTGATATAAATATTCAACCGCAAATGAATAGTTTGAATATAGAGATCAAAGGCAGCAAGCCTGCATTGAGAAATGCCGATCTGGTGCTTTATGAACAGGTAATAAACCTAAGTAAAGACTTAGTTGAGAAATTAAACGGAAATCTGAGCCTTTCAGACGAATCAACAAATCTAAGTTATAAGTTGACTATACCCTTTACTGTATAGCCGGTTTTGACAAACCAGTCATTCTCATCTACCGCACGGCTTTCATTAGTAATATTTCCAGCCCATCACGTTTAACGATCTCTGCCCTAATAGTTTTTTCAGGGTTTTCCCAGAAGTTATCTGATGTGTTTTTAAAATGAGATTTAATGTAATCAATGTCCTCTTTCAATGCTAAAGGTGAACCACTCTTTTTAATGTAGCTGCAGACCTTTCCTCCACGAAAAAAGGTGAAATAAAAAGACAACTCATCATCCTTGTTCTCGAAGACCAGAATATTAAATTCTTCATGTTCCAGACTTCTCTCTTCAACCGAAGGATATCCTTTCACATTTTCAAGAATAAACTCCTCTGACGTCCCAATGAGCTGAACAGTCTGAGCCTGAGCTGCAACCGATACGAATACGAAAATTAATATTGAAATTATACGGAAATGCTTCATAAACCTCTTTAGATCGCAAATGTAAATATTGAAGTTATGAAAAGGTGCCCTTTGATTCTAACTTATCGTAAAATATTACAAAGTTTATTGCGCCGGAGTAATTTGAGCATCATAGTATTTTCGCAGCTCGGCTGACAGGCGACGAACCATTTCCTGCCTGGCAAGTATTAAAAGAAAATCATTCTCGATAGGTTCAATTTCTATCCCTCTCGTCATGACACCCGCATCTAAAGCTCTCGCATCGCCCTGAACATTGTCTACATAAGTATTCACGTAATTATAGTTAGGTGCGAAGGTTCGCTGAAATTTTAGACCAGGCGTACCTTTTACAGTCAAATTTGCCACAAACCTGGCATTCGAACGACGCTGAACCTGAACAATATCAACGCTTGCTGTTACTGTCTGATAAATAGGTTTTCCGGCCGCATCAGTTCCAACGGCAACATTCCTGCTAACCCTCCTTCTGGTCATTCTTTCGTCGCGGGGCCAAAGAGTAAAACTACTGATGTCCAGGTTCAATATTACCTCAGGGTTATCTTCCACACCGACCAGCGTGAAGTTGACAACCTGAAACTGATCCAAGTCCTGAATTAGCTGGAGTGCAAAATAGTCCGTATTCACGAAATTAATAGCAGCATTATTTTCAGCTTTTATGTTTATCGCTATTGGCACTTCGCGTTTAGGTACTTTTGGAGTTCTTCCTGATTTAGAGCTATTACATGCCATTAATAGCATGACAAGCACAAACAGAATATATTTTACAGATTTCATGTTATATAACGACTAGACCGCGTCAAGATCTAACAATACTGGGACATAAATAGTTTTATTCAGTCGTTAGTAAGGGTGAACAAACCAATCTCTGTTCTAATAAAAAAGGCCGCTTTTCAGCGACCTTCTTACATTAACCTAAAAAAACATCTTATTATGGCTGGGTGACAGTGTACATGATCGGGATAACGTTAGTCCCGGTAATTTTACCGGCATACTCTCCGTTAGCTCCAACTAAATACGAAATATTAAATTTATTGGTTGCGTTAGACCCGCTCCATGAGGCATTGGCAGAAGTAATTATTGTGGCGGCCGCATTACCTGATGCTGGTAAAACAACTCCCGATTGATAAGTGATTCCCGCTGTGTTTCCTGCATTTGTAGATCCAATGCTCGATGTCAGCTTAACAGAATTCGCAGACAAAGCAGCAGCTCCTGAAATGCTTCCGGCAACAACCTTAACTATAAAGCCCCTGGAACTTGTAACACTCACGTGATCCGCTGCCAAGGCCGAAATACCGTTGGTGTAAGCTGCTTCTGTGTTAAAAGCAAGGTTAAGACTCGCAGGCTGCGTAACTGAAAATGAAAGTATATCTGAAAGCGTAATATTAAGGCTCGCTGTTTGAGCAAATGATGCTTTGCTCAATAATGATATCACAATAAATATTAAGAGACTTATTTTTTTCACTTCACGAGAATTCTTCCTTTAAGTATTATACAAAGCATAGACCAAGGCCAAAAAATGCATTATAACGTGATTCCATCTGATATTTTAAAGATACAGATGGGAAGCTATTCCACATTCGGGGAAAGCCTTACTCATTCAGACAGGCTCAATGAACTTGTTTCTGGGAAAGATCAGTCGTCATAAATGTTACTTTAAACTTCATCTTGACGTTTGCAAAATATTTATATATGTTGTACGTTTAATTCTAATTAGTCCCAACTTTAATAAAATTTAACACAAAATATTATGGCAGGTTTAGGTGGGCCGGAAATCATTCTGATTCTGGTAGTTGTATTACTAATGTTCGGAGGCAAAAAAATCCCCGAAATGATGCGCGGTCTTGGCAGAGGCATGAAGGAATTCAAGGATGCAAAAGATGGGACAGGTGAAGACCTGGAACCCAAACCAGCTCCAGTACCTGTATCGAAAGAAAACTAATAAAAAGGACCTTATTCAAGGTCCTTTTTATTTTAAGCTAGGCTCCAGCAGTACTTTATAATTCATCCTTTCCTATCGTCACGAACGACAGGTTGACTTATTCTTAGCGGTCTCAATCCTATGACTGATAAAAGGCAGATAGCTGAAATCAAGCTTGGGAATGTGTTAGTGTATTCATTGAGTCCTAATTGACTTATTCAAAATCAGAGCGAAGTTGTTATTGTAGAAATTCTCTTCTCGAGCTCATTCAGCTTATCGGTTAGAGCTATACCTAAACCTTTGTCCATCATATTGGGTATTTCCATGCGGCTTGCTGCGATTTTTTCTGCTGTGCGAGTATAATCCATATTCAGCAAACTTATTGACGCTTCTGCAGCAAGTACAAGAGCTTGCGCCAGCATCGCTGACTGCTGAAATCTATTCCAGTAAGACATCGCCATATCCAGATCTTGTCTCCCAAATGCATAGAAAAATGCCGCATCTACCCAAACGGCATTCCGTACACCGTCTGGAATCTCATTTGCCCCATCTATATACTTAATCAACTGCTCTTCAGCTTTGTCCATAGATCCCCCATCAAATTCTACTTGATGGTAAATCCCAGGTACATAAACTCCCATTGGCGCATTGGTCCTTTCAGCTAATAGTTGAGCTTCAGCCACATCCGCAACATTTAATAACCCTGGACGAATTCCACTTGTTGTACTGCCAATGATTTTCAGCAATAAAACTTCAAAACGGCTGCGATCCCCGCCTGATAAAAGCTGCAAAGCCCGCGCGCCATCTGAAGAAAAGCCCCCCATTCGCAGTGGTATGATCGTGACAACCATTATTAGGAACGAGAAGATGGCTAACATAAGGCAGAAGTACTTTGCAACACCCAAATAAATGGCCTGATCGACGTAATGGAATGTTACTGATCTATAGGTGAAATATGCGGCAAGAGCAAGGACTAAGCTTGCGACTGGTCCTCCAAGTGCATATATTGAAAATCGCTGGGCCAGGTTCTCTGTACCTGTGGGTAAACAAATAACCATCCCGCCTGCGGTATTAACATTTTTATTCCATTTAAACTTCCAGCCGCCAGATTCTTTTTCCCACATAAATGGACCTACAACATACATTTTGAAATCGAATTTCAGCAAAACCCCAGCTAGTGCATGCCCAGCCTCATGAATGCCAATCACTATTAAGAATGCCGGAACAAACAATATCACCACCCACATCTTGACTAATTTTGGCACCGGAGAGAAAAAAGTGGCACCATTTTTCCCGACATAATAACCAATTACTGCAGAGAAGACGATTAGTATAATAAACCACAAATATTTGTTATAATTCCGCTTGCTACTCATCTAAGACGCGTTTACTGTTGTCTATGCAATTATTTCTGTACGGCTTTGTAGACCACATCCTGAATTCGACTTCTGATATTAAGTTGGTAAAGCTTATCAGTAATCTTGGGATACACCCTATTCGAAAGGAAGATATAGATCAGGTTATATTTAGGATCAACCCAAACGCATATTCCTGTGAACCCTGTATGACCATACGTTCCGGGTGTCGCAAGTTTTGACGGGTATGCTTTAGTCGTGTCAGGATCGTACATATCAAAGCCTAGTGCTCTTCTGCTCACATCCGATTGCTTCGAAGTGAATAGATTGACAGTCTCCGCCTTCAGGTACCTATCCCCGCCGTATGTTCCTTTATTTAATAACATTTGATACAGAATGCCCAAATCGTTAGCACTTGAAAATAAACCCGCATGGCCTGACACCCCGCCCATTAATGATGCACCGGGATCATGTACATATCCGTGCAAAAGGCTTTTACGGAAATTTGCCTCGTCTTCAGTAGGTACAATCTGATCTTTTTCAAACCTGTTCCTTGGCAGATAACCCGCAGTATACATTCCCAAAGGCTTATAAAACTCATCCTGAATATATTTATCAATAGGTTTTCCGGATTGCCACTCTACAATCTCCTTCATCACATACATATTCATATCAGTGTACAGGTATGTCCCTCTATTCTTTAAAGGTGCCCTAAGAAATGCAGGCCAGAACATATCTTTGAAGTAGCCCGATTTAAAATAATAGTTATCAGCAACTTTTACAGGATAAGCTTGTGATGAATCTAAGCTATGTTCTTCTGGCTTGAGTTTGAGGTAGAAGGATACTGCTGTAACGCCCGACTGATGAGCGAGCAATTCTCTGATTTTTAAATCTTCTTTGTTGGATTTACGGGCATTTGGGATAT